>OZ251997.1:3765000-4617209 GCA_965247095.1 Candidatus Multivorans sp.
AAACAGGCTTTGATCCGGGGATTTCCGAATGGGAGAACCCGGCGGAGGTCATGCTCCGCCATTCCGGAGTGAATACATAGCTCCGTGGAGGCCAACGGGGGGAAGTGAACCATCTCAGTACCCCTAGGAAGAGAAAGCAAGTGCGATTCCGTCAGTAGCGGCGAGCGAACGCGGAACAGCCCAAACCAGGCGGGCGCCAAGCCTGCAAGCGTTGTTCGTCTGGGGTCGTGGGGCGTCGCAAGATCCTGTTGCAGTGGGATCAGAGAGTTACAAATCGTTCGTTTAGTCAAAGGTTCCTGGAACGGACCGCCACAGAGGGTGACAGCCCCGTAGACGAAAAGCGAGCGACTCTCGAGCGATGTCCCCAAGTACCACGGGACACGGGAAACCCTGTGGGAATTCGGGTGGACCATCACCCAAGGCTAAATACTTCTCTGCGACCGATAGTGAACCAGTACCGTGAGGGAAAGGTGAAAAGTACCCCTGCCTAGGGGAGTGAAATAGTACCTGAAACCGTGCATCTACAAGCGGTGGGAGCACTATGGTTCGGCTTGCCGAACAAAGTGCGACCGCGTGCCTTTTGCATAATGAGCCGGCTAGTTACCGTCGTTGGCAAGGCGAAGCATCTTGCAGAGCCGTAGCGAAAGCGAGTCTGAACAGGGCGATCCAGTCAGCGGTGGTAGACGCGAAGCGAGGTGATCTACCCATGGCCAGGGTGAAGCTGAGGTAACACTCAGTGGAGGCCCGAACCAATGTTGGTTGAAAACGGCTTGGATGAGCCGTGGGTAGGGGTGAAAGGCCAATCAAACCTCGTTATAGCTCGTTCTCCTCGAAATAGCTTTAGGGCTAGCCTCGCGGATGCATCGCGGAGGTAGAGCACTGGATGGACTAGGGGGCCCAAAAGCTTACCGAATCCAACCAAACTCCGAATGCCGCGCATGTGGACCGCGGGAGTCAGACTACGGGGGATAAGCTCCGTGGTCGAGAGGGAAACAACCCAGACCGCCAGCTAAGGTCCCCAAGTATCAGCTAAGTGGGAAAGGATGTGGAGACGTCCAGACAGCCAGGAGGTTGGCTTAGAAGCAGCCATCCTTTAAAGAAAGCGTAATAGCTCACTGGTCAAGTGGCTCCGTGCCGATAATTCAACGGGGCTCAAGCTGATCACCGAAGCTGCGGATCCGGAACGGCCTTCGGGCTGGGCCGGGTGGTAGAGGAGCATTCTGAGGGCGCAGAAGTCGGACCGTGAGGACCGATGGAGTGCTCAGAAGAGACCCTGCCGGCACAAGTAGCGATAAAGCAGGTGAGAACCCTGCTCGCCGTAAGTCTAAGGTTTCCTGAGGAAGGTCAATCCGCTCAGGGTTAGTCGGCCCCTAAGGCGAGGCTGAAAAGCGTAGTCGATGGGAAACAGGTCAACATTCCTGTACCGTTCCGTTCTCGTTAAGACGACGAGGTGACGCAGAAGGATAGGCGAGCCTACGATTGGAAGTGTAGGTTGAAGCGTGTAGGCGGGAGCTGTAGGCAAATCCGCGGCTCCTTAACGCTGAGGCGTGATCCCGAGGGCTTCGGCCCGTAAAGTCGCTGATTCCATGCTGCCAAGAAAAACCTCTAAGGAGAGAGCGGGGCGACCGTACCGCAAACGGACACACGTAGACGGGGAGAGAATCCCAAGGCGCTTGAGTGATCCCCTGTGAAGGAACTCGGCAAATTGACACCGTAACTTCGGGAGAAGGTGTGCCGTCGGTGGTGATGAGGCTTGCCCTCTGAGCTGCTGGCGGTCGCAGTGAAATGGCCCAGGCGACTGTTTACTAAAAACACAGGACTCTGCTAAGTCGAACACGACGTATAGGGTCTGACGCCTGCCCGGTGCCGGAAGGTTAAGAGGAAGTGTTAGCAGGCCCTCGGGCCAGCGAAGCTCTGAATTGAAGCCCCGGTAAACGGCGGCCGTAACTATAACGGTCCTAAGGTAGCGAAATTCCTTGTCGGGTAAGTTCCGACCTGCACGAATGGCGTAACGATCTGGGCACTGTCTCCACAGGGGGCTCAGCGAATCTGTAGTACCGGTGAAGATGCCGGTTACCCGCATGAAGACGGAAAGACCCTGTGAACCTTTACTGCACCTTGGCACTGATCCCTGATGCGTTATGTGTAGGATAGGTGGGAGGCTTTGAAGCCGGGACGCTAGTTTCGGTGGAGTCAATGGTGAAATACCACCCTTAGCGTATTGGAGATCTAACCCAGGCCCGTGATCCGGGTCGGGGACACTGTCAGGCGGGTAGTTTGACTGGGGCGGTCGCCTCCTAAAAGGTAACGGAGGCGCTCGAAGGTTCCCTCAGGCTGATTGGAAACCAGCCGCAGAGCGCAAAGGCAAAAGGGAGCTTGACTGCGAGACCTACAAGTCGAGCAGGTACGAAAGTAGGACTTAGTGATCCGGTGGTTCCGTATGGAAGGGCCATCGCTCAACGGATAAAAGGTACTCCGGGGATAACAGGCTTATCGCCGCCAAGAGTTCATATCGACGCGGCGGTTTGGCACCTCGATGTCGGCTCATCACATCCTGGGGCTGAAGCAGGTCCCAAGGGTTCGGCTGTTCGCCGATTAAAGTGGTACGTGAGCTGGGTTTAGAACGTCGCGAGACAGTTCGGTCCCTATCTCATGTGGGCGTAGGATACTTGAGAGGAGCTGTCCCTAGTACGAGAGGACCGGGACGGACGAACCTCTGGTGCACCAGTTGTCGCGCCAGCGGCACAGCTGGGTAGCTACGTTCGGGAAGGATAACCGCTGAAAGCATCTAAGCGGGAAGCCAGCCTCGAGATGAGGTATCCCTGAAGACCCCTGGTAGACTACCAGGTTGATAGGCGGGGCGTGTAAGCGTTGCAAGACGTTTAGCTAACCCGTACTAATCGGTCGTTCGGCTTGACCATTTTCGAAGATTGCTGCACTCGGGACTTGGACGCTTAGGTTTCTTCGTGGCGCGACGCGGCACGAAGGCAATACCGAAACGGATTCGATTCAGTGGCGGCGCTGGGAAGAGCGGCTCCGCCCGGCTTTCTGCGATTTCCGGTGGCCGTAGCGCGGGGGAAACACCCGTTCCCATTCCGAACACGGCAGTTAAGCTCCGCAGCGCCGATGGTACTGCACCGGCGACGGTGTGGGAGAGTAGGTCGTCGCCGGGATCCTCTCAAGCCCCCGGCGGGTTCACACCCGCCGGGGGCTTTCGTCGTCTAGGCGATTGCGTGGCCGAGACGGTACCGAGTGCCGTGAGGCCGGGCGAACTCCTGGTGACGTGGGGGGCGGGGGCCAGGCCCCGAGGCGTTTGTCGGCGCTATGCTGGCTTGAAGAGGGAGGGCGGAGAGTCTTGGAGACAACAGTTCTTGCAGTGATCGCGGCCTACCTGGTCGGGGTGACCGTGGTTGGGAGCGTCCTCGCTCGGCGGAGCGCCGGCGGATCCGGGTGGGCCGTGGCAGATGGCCGGATGGGTCTGCTGCTGTTGCTGTCGGTGTCGCGGGTACCAGGATCGGGGGTGTCGGTACCTACGGTGTCGCTGGCGATGTCGTGAATCAGGGCTTGTGGTCGCTTTGGTACGCGGTCAACACACTGCTTGCGCTGGCCTTGGTTGGGTGCTTCTTTGCCGTGCCGTTCCGGCGCCTGCAGGTGAGAACGGTGGCCGAGGTGTTCCTGCGGCGGTTCGGCTCGCGGCGATGTCAGGTGTTGACCAGTCTGTGCGTCCAGACGGAGTACCTGATCGTCAACATCCTCGAGCCGTTCGTTATCGGCACGATTCTCTTCGCTGTGACCGAACTTCCGTTCGGACTCTGCGTGATGAGCGGCGCCTTCCTGCTGATTCTCTATACCTCTCTCGGTGGGATATGGGGATCGGCGGTCACCAATCTGATTCACTGCACCGTGATCATCGTGGGGCTTCTCTTGGTAGGTCTCGCCGGAACGTCCGACCTTGGAGGTTTCGCCGGCGTTTCGGAGGCGATCGACGGCCGGCTGGCCGGTACGGAAGTGGATCCGACGGTGTGGTGGAGCTTCGTCGGCGCCGGCTGGGGTGCGGTGCTGGCCATGTTCTTTTCGGCGACGGTCCACACGCCGGCGGCCTCGGTGTACGTCAACTTTTCGGTGGCGGCGAAAAAGGAGTCCAGCCTCATACCGGCCTTCCTGGTCGGTGGCCTGCTGGCGGCGGTGATGCCGGTGCTCGCCGGGTGGATCGGGGCGTTGACCCTGGCGCGCTACGGGCCGAACAGTGGACTCAGGAACTACCAGATGATCACGCAGTTGGCGATCGACACGGGGCCCTGGCTGGCTGGTATCGCCCTTGCTGCGATTCTGGCGGCGGTGATTTCGTCGGGTGGTCCGATACTGCTCTCGAGCGCGACGATGATCGTGCGGGACTGGTTGCCGGCCCGTTTCCGGGGCGCCAAGGAACTGCGGTCCTACCGGGTTGCCACGGTGAGGTACGGTGTGGTCGCGGGTCTGATCGCCTGGAAGGCGGAGATCAGCTCGGTGCTCGATCTGCTGCTCGTGGGCTTCGCCATGGTAGTTCCACCTGCCGTCGCGCTCGGCTACGTCATGTACTGGCCGAAGACAACGGACGTGGCGCGTTCTGGGGCATGATTTCTGGCTACGGCGTGGGTTTGATCTGATACCTGTCCATCCGGTGGGCGGCCACGGTCGGCTTCGACGTGACCGAGACCTCTTCGGCGTTGCACCAGCTTCTTCACTGGGCCTTCGTCAACGAGGGCGAGGGAGTGGATCCCTCGTACCCGACGACGGTGATCCCGGTGCTTGCAGTGCCGCTGATCTCCCTGGTCTGGCCGCACGGCAGCGAGGACACGGCGCGCCGGGAGGAGTTCTTCCGGACAGTTCGCCGTCGGCTCTCGGCCTAGCAGTCCTAGGGGTAGTACCCGCTCATCGTGTTGGCCTGGGCGTTCGGCCGGCGAACGTCGACCTTGATCCGGCGGAAACCGTCGTCGGTGCGCGTGCTGTTGGATTGGTAGGCGAGAAAGTACTGGGACCGGAGTTCGCGCTGGACGTTGGTATAGATCTCGTCGAGCGAGTCCGGGTCGCGAACAAAGTAGCTCTTGCCGCCGGTCTGCGTACTCAGCCGGTCCAGCCGACGCCTGACGCCCGCCTCATCGATTCCCAGGCCGATCGCGTAGATGGTGACTCCGGCACGGCGGGCGTACTCAAGCGTGTCCTCGAAGGAGAAGCGAGAAACCTCGTCCTTGCCATCGGAGAGTAGGAGGATCGCCCGTTGGCCGGTAACGCCGGCGAAGTGGTAGAGGCTGAAGATGAGACTGTCGTAGAGAGCGGTCTGCCCTTCGGCCACAAGACCGGCGAGGCCGCTTCCCAACTCCCTCAGGTCGTTGGTCAGGCGGACTGCCAGTTGGGGAAACCGGTTGAACGTGATGACGGCAGCCCGGTCTCGCGGAGTCACCGCCTGTTCGAAAAACCCCAGCGCCGCCCGACGCGCGATGTCGAGAGAGTCACGCATGGAGGCTGAGTTGTCGATCAGGACACCAACATGAATCGGCAGGTCGACGACGCGCTCGAAGCGGCTCACAGCTTGTAGCTGGCCGTCCTCGAACACGGTGAAGTCACCCTCCTCCAGGCCCTCGACTGGACGCCCCCCACGGTCTGCAACCGAGATGAAGAGCTCGACGAACTGGACATCGACCTGTTCGATGTCGGTCGGCGAGTTGATGAACACGAGATCCTCGGCCGTATTGCCGTCGCTCAGGTGCGCGACGGCGCGTACATAGGAGACGCCGGCGTACGGTGGAAGTTGAATCGGCTGGACGAAGGGCTCCTGGTACAGCGTGGAGGTCAGGTTCTCGTTCAGATAGAACTCGAGCCGGTCCAGAGTTGCTCCTTCCGGCACATCGACGTCCGCTCGCGCTCGCAGGCTCGAGACGTAGCGTTGGCCCCGAGGCGGTTCGATCAGCCGGACGGTGAAGCTGTGTTCGCCCGAGTTGATTGGGAGTTCATCCCAGGCCAGCAGGTCACCCTCGTCGCCTACGCCCTCGACACGTAGAGTGCGGGGCCGAGGGAAATCGCCGAGATCGAGTTCAACGCTGAAGGGCGGCTGGGCCTTCCTCAGGACCGGCGTGTCGTCGAGCACGAAGGAGACGGCCGACACTCCTTCGCCCTCGACGACTGCGTCGAAGCGCACCAGCCCCGAAAGAATCTCGCCCGCGGGTTTGAGAAGCCGGATCCGGACCGACTCCGAACCCACGCTGCGGGCCGCTTCCGCGAGCAACCGTTCGCCGTCGGTGTCGGACTGGGCGAGCGGGGCGCGGTGGGACAGCTTCGGCACGGCGAGATCCTGCTCCCCGCGGAAGAACACGCCGCCGTTGATGTCCTCGAGCCGCAGGATGAGCCGGTACTCCCCTGGGCGCAAGTAGCGTTGGAAGGGCAGGAGCAGCCCGCGTCCGATGTCCGAGACCTGACCTTCGGCTGCCGGAAAGCCGAACTTGTAGCGGAACGACTCGAACAGCTCCTGGTCCCTGACCACTTCGCCGACCAGTAGGAGATCCCGGGACCGGTATCCGGCAAACTCGCCGACCGCTACCGCTGAGGGATCGACGCTGACGCGGCCCTGGACTACGGTACGGCTCTGAAAGCGGCCCAGGAAGTCGTATTCGACCTCTGCTTCGAACAGGGGCGCGGCGGGAGGCAGGTCGGTGGACGCGGCGGCAAAGGCTGCCACCCACTCCTCGTTGCGAGGTCGGGGTCTCGCCAGCACCCGCGCCAGTTGACTTGAGTAGTCGCCGCCCAGGCTGCGCACCTGGGCTGCGATGTCTTCCAGAAGGTGGCCGTTGATGCAGCCCTTCGCGCCCTGGATGAGTCCACGAATGTCGCCGCGGCCCGGCACCCAGATACGGGCCTCGCCCAGGCCCCGGGCCCGCACGAAGATCAGCAGGAAGCGAAACCGTACACGGTCACTGCCCTGGTAGACCCAGATCTCGGCCGGGATTCTCGTTGTCGTGCAGCGGACCTGGACAATCCGGTTCGGTTCGCCATGAATCAGCAGCACCTGCGACCGGGCGTCGGCAAGCCCTCCGTAGTTGCTGCGGGCGTAGGCCACCCTTTCCTCCCAGCGCTCGCGCATCTCATTGCGGCCGGTCTTCGGAACCGGATCGCGGACCTGCCAGAACTTCCGTACGAAGGCGTCGCGCTGGTAGTCCCTCGTGAGCCGGAGGAAGAGCTCGCGCTCTTCCGAGGTCATGATGGCGGTGACCTCGGCGAGCCACTGGGCGTGGCGTTTGTCGAGGTCGTCGCTCGCTGAGGTCTGGACCGGCGCAGGCGGGCCGTCCTCCCTCTCCTGGGGGGCTTGCGCGGAAGCTGCCGCGACCAGACCGACCCCGGCGCCAAGGCCGGTCAGGATGCCCACCTTGATGAAGCCACTGAGTCGGCTTCCAAGCGGGTGGAGTGTCATGCTGCCGCGGATCGGGTCACGGCGGAACAGCGTACCAGCCTCAGATCCGGACCGGCACTCTTCGGGAGGGCAGGGTCCCGGTATGAACGCCGGCCCAAGGCCGAGACAGATTGCTATACTGCCGCGTCCTGTGACGTAGCGAACGCCGATGGCCGGCGCCTCACTCTCGACTCTCAGCATCGCGGAGGGACATAATCCATGTCGATCAAGCTCGTTTCTGCCCGCTCAGTTCTCCGTCTCACCGTGCTCCTGGTGGCGCTCCTCTGGGTGGCGCCGATCGGCGCCCAGTTGCCGCCCGACGCTGTCGACCTCGCCAAGGTGAAGATCCCGGAGGCGGTCAAGTCGACCGACCTCTGCCCGGTCAAGCTCGTGCCTTCCGCCGCCGACGGCGAGACCTGGACCCACGCCGGCGTGGAGTACCGAGGCAGCGAGGCTGGTGTCAAGACGGCCTTCGTCAGCGATCCCGACGGCCACGCGGCCGAGGCAGCGGAAGAGCGCTACGTCAACAACTTCATGCTGGCGATGAGCACGATCTGGTGTCCGATCACCGACGAGGTCACTCCCGGCGGCCGCAAGCAGGTGGATGGCCTCGGCTTCACTTGGGAGAGTTGCTGCTCATTCTGCGATGAGGAGATGACGCCGGACAACTTCGGCGAGGCCCTCGAGCGTCTCCGTGAGCGCGCTGTCGAGTCTTTCGAGTTGACCGGCGGTATCTACACCGAGGGCGCCAGCAGCCCAGTGGAAGGCGCGATCCGGGACGACGTCTAAGTAGACACAACACTAGCCGCCACAGGGTGGCGCTGGGACCTCCTTGCCACGGATCACTCGCGTCTATACGCGGACCGGCGATGACGGAACGACCGGTCTGGGGATTCGGGCGCGGGTTCGCAAGGACTCCGCCCGCGTTGAGGCGTATGGAGCGGTCGACGAGCTGAACTCGGCAGTTGGCGTAGCCGTCGCTGCCGGCGTCTCAGCACGGGTCGGCGGCTGCCTGGGCCGCGTGCAGCAGGAGTTGTTTCACCTCGGCTCGGATCTCTGTGTGCCCCCGGACGGCGACGCTCCACAGGTCCCGCGCATTGAGGAGCGACACGTCCACGGCTTGGAGAAGACGATCGACGCACTGCAGGAAGATCTGGAGCCGTTGGCCAACTTCGTCTTGCCTGGGGGTTGCCCGGCTGCCGCTGCTCTCCATCTGGCCCGCACCATCTGCCGGCGTGCGGAAAGGCGCCTGGTGACTCTTGGGGCGACGGAAACAGTCGGCGCGCCAGCCCTGACCTATGTCAACAGACTCTCGGACGCCCTGTTCGTAATGGCCCGCTACGAGAACCAGATGCGTGGCGAGGCCGACGTGTTGTGGGACTCGAGGGCGTAGCGGCGTTCCGCCGCGAGCGCCGCCAAACCTGTCGCAGGCTCCATGTTTGGCCCCAGCCCCCACCTCCCTATGACGCTGCACCGCACAACTCACTTCGTGTCGTTCTGCGGCGCAGCCTCCTAGGTGCCTGGAATGCGCCTGCCGCGCCGCCTGCTCGATGTCGCCACCATTGGGCTCGTGTTCCCGGTGGCATCGGCTCTCGGCTTCCTGGCCGGCAGGGCGATCGGGGGTTGGTTCGATGCGGCCAATGCCGGCGCCCTGATCGGGGGGCTCTTCGGTGTCGTGGCAGGCTTCTACAACGTGTACCAGGTCGTTCAGCGACTGAACGCCGACGAGGAAGACGGTGACACGGACCTCCGGTGAACTGGGGAGCGGGGCTGGGCGCCCGGAGGAAGCCGGTCTGACCCGGTTCTTCGCCGGACGCGGCGGCAACGACGATGAGCTCGGTGTCATGTCGAGGCGCGTCCTCCGGTGCGCCCTGGTGGTGACCGCTGTGGGAGGCGCGCTCGCCTTTGTTTGGAGCCTGAGCGCCGCCCTCACCTTGACAGCCGCAGGGCTCGTCAGTAGTTTCAGCTTCCGCGGTCTGGAGATGCAGGTTCGCGCGTTGGAGCCTCGCGCTGACGGGCGCCTTGGTGCCAAGAACCTCCTGTTCATCGTTCTCCGCTACTCGTTGTTGAGCGCTTTCATGGTTGCGGCCCTCCTGGTGGGGTCAAGGGAGTTCATCGCGCTGATCCTGGGATTCTCGGTTGTGCCGCTGGCACTGCTGATCTCCGAGTTGACGGGCCGGTTCGTGTCGGCTCGCTAGCACCTTCACTTCCTGAGTCGCTTCAATCGTCATGGCCGCCGGAGAACATTCGATCCTCTACAAGCCCGTCAACTTCGTTTGGCAGGGTGCGGTGGACCTCGCCGGGGCCGAGGAGAACCTCCCTCACGACGTGCCGGACCACGTGGTCATGGCCCTGTTCGTCTTCGGTGTCATCACCACGCTCGGTATCACGGTGTCACGCGGCCTGCGCAAGGACGATCCCGGCAAGTTGCAGCAGCTCATCGAGCTTCTTCTGTCATGGATGCGCAACCTGCTTGAGGAGACAATCGGTGAGGGTGGCTCGCGGCATCTGCCGCTCATCGCCTCCTTCGCGTTCTTCATCTTCGTCAGCAACCTGTCGGGGGCTCTCTTCTTCCTCCAGCCTCCGACCCAGAACGTGAACGTGACCTTCGCGCTCTCGATTACAGCCTGCGTGCTCTACCACCTGTTCGGCCTGCGCCGGAACGGGCTGCGCTACTTCAAGCACTTCGCGGGCCCGCTCATCTTTCTCGCGCCTCTCTTCATCCCGCTCGAGATCATCACGCACGCTGCCCGCGTGCTGTCCTTGGGCATGCGGCTGTTCGGGAACATCTTCGGCGAGCATCTCGCGGCGGCCGTCGTCTTCGGTCTGATCCCGCTCGCGGTGCCGATGCCGATCATGGCGCTGGGGCTCCTGGGCGCCACTCTGCAGACGTTCATCTTCATCATGTTGACCACCGTTTACATCGCCGAGGCAGAAGCGTCGGCACACTAAGGGGACTTTCAGGAAAATGAAGAAGTCAAAGAAGCTGGTCTTTCTCGTGGCCGTGCTCCTCACCCTGTTCGCTGCTCCGGCGTTGGCGCAGGACGGTGAGGGGAGCGCCGACGCCGGTAATCTCGCGGCCCTTGGGGCCGCCCTCGGCATCGGCATCGCCGCGGCCGGCGGCGCGATCGGTCAGGGTCGTGCGACCGGCGAGGCCTGCGCTGGCTTGGCCCGCAATCCGGGAGCCGGCGGCCGGATCCAGATCATGCTGCTCATTGGTCTGGCCTTCATGGAGTCGGTCGTCATCTACGCCCTGGTCATCGCACTCCGCGGCGCCGGTTTCATCGGCGGTTAGCGGCCGGCGCGGCGGAAGCTTCGCTGCGCCGCCAACGCTGCAACGCCCGCCGAGGGTTCGGTAGAACTGAGCCCCCGGCAGGCGTTCTCGTGTGCCGACACGCGACTCAATTCCGGCACGATCCGGCCATCTTGGCCGCATAGGTGCCCAAGGGTCAGGGCCGCGAATCGCCTTGCTCGGGTGGTGCCGAGCGCCGCAAGGCCCCGTCGGGAATAGAAGAAGTGCCCCCTTGGTTCTTGTCGCCGGACTTGGCATCGAATGTGCTGCCCCTCGCTGCAAGATATGCCGCAGTCAACACGCGCGGCGGGGAGGTAGAGATGAACGCTTTGGCCGATCACAGTGGTGGTTGGAATTTCGACGCTGAGGTGCTGCCCTTCATGGACAGCCTCTACAGCACCGCCTATCGGATGTCCAGGAACCGGCAGGACGCCGAAGACTTGATCCAGGAGACCTATCTTCGGGCGTACAAGTACTACGACAAGTTCCAGGAAGGGACGAACTTCAAGGCTTGGCTGTTCAAGATCCTCAAGAACACGTTCATCAACCGCTACCGCAAGCGCCAGCGGCAGCCACTGAAGAACTCGTTCGACGACATCGAGGGCGCCTTCGAGTGGAAGCTCCTGGACTCGCCGTTGACCGCCCGCGGCACGACGCCGGAAGAAGACCTGCTGGAGGGCGCCCTGGATCAGGACGTCAAGAGGGCCCTCGAGGCTCTACCTGAGGACTACCGGACGGCCGTCGAACTGGCGGATCTGCAGGGACTGTCCTACCGCGAGATTGCCGACCGGCTCGAAATCCCCCTTGGAACGGTGATGAGCCGGCTCTACCGGGGGCGGCGAAAGTTGGAGGCGGTCCTGCTGCGCTACGGGCGTGAGCACGGCTACATCCGTTCCGGCATGCCCCGGAAAATGCGGTCCAGGCAGGATGCGGCCTGACGACAGCGACGCCCATTCCCGGACTTCCAGGCGCGACAAGTAGCCGGGTCCTGTGCCCGAGTCGCTGTGACGTGGCACAATAGGGGACTCGTCCGTACCTGACGAACCCGCTAACTTATGCGTTCCAAGCAACTTGCGCGCTGGATTGGCGCTTCGGCGTTGGTCTGTACGGGCGTGTTCTTGGGATGGCGAGGACTGCAGCCGCGCCCGGAGAAGGTGGTTGTCGACATCGGCCACTTCGACGCTGCGACGGAGTCTGTCGCGGCCCTCGACCTCGATGCCGCGGCCCTGGACCGGGCGCCCTTCCCCCTGGAGAACCACATTCGGAGCGGCGATACCCTGGACCGCGTGCTGCTGCGAGCGGGCGTTCCCGACTCCGAGCTGTACCAGGCGTCATCGGCGGTAAGCGAAGTGCTCGATCCACGGAGGCTCCGCGCCCGTGACCCGGTGTTCTCCATGGTCCGCCCAGGCGGTGAGTTGGTGGGCGTCAGCCTGCCGCGCCGGGGCCAGGGCGTAGTCGTCGCTGAGCGAACGGACGGCGTCTGGAGCGGTCGCTACCGTCCCTACCGGCGGGCCCATGTGCGGCGGTCGGTCAGTGGCGAAGTGCGAGGTGCGCTCGAGAGCTCGATTCGTCGGGCCGGCGGTCCTCCCAGCCTTGCGAACAGCATGGCCCAAGTGCTGCAGTGGGACCTGGACTTCAACCGCGATCTTCGGGTTGGCGATCGTTTCGAGATCCTCTACGACGAGCTGCTGCTTGACGGCAAGGTAGAGCGTGTCGCGGCCATTCACGCGCTGCGTTACCGGAACCGGGAACATTGGGTCGAGGCGTACCGCTTCAGCGGTGACGAGGTCGCCGAAGGCACGGCACCGGAGAACGGCGCAGCGGCGGCGACCGGACCCAACCGCTACTACGATGGCGAGGGGCAGCCGCTGCGACGGCAGTTCCTTCGCTCCCCCCTTCCATACTCCCGGGTCACATCGCGGTTCTCCATGAATCGCTTCCATCCGATCCTGAAGCGGCGCATGCCCCACTACGGCGTCGACTACGGGGCGCCGGCCGGAACGGCGGTGCGGGCGACCGCCGACGGCACCGTCGTCTCGGCAGGCACTCGTGACGGCGGCGGCCGGACGGTCCGCCTGCGTCATGCCAACGGCTACGTGACGTCCTATCTCCACCTGTCCGGCTATGCGGAAGGAATACGGAGTGGCCGCCGCGTTCAGCAGGGCCAGGTGGTCGGGTACGTCGGTTCGAGCGGTCTCTCAACCGCTCCCCATCTCGACTACCGGGTGCAGCGCAACGGCCGTTGGATCAACCCCGCCACCCTGGTCAACGAGCCCGTTCCACCGCTGGCCGACGCTCTGCTGCCGGTCTTCCGTCAGCACCGCGACGCGCTTCGCCGGGAACTCCGCGGCGCGGACCGTTCCGTCGTCAGCGCCGGGCCGTAGGCGGCGCTGCGACAGGCGTCGGCAGGCACCCGCCCGTACCGGGGCTCAGGGGGAGGGGTCCCAGCGGCCGCTCGCGCTTGTTCGGACTGTGGGGGTTGTGCGCTCACTCCACTACGCTCGCTCCGGTTGGTCGTCGGTTGTTGTGAGGGGTCGGGAGTCGCTCGCTTCGAGTCCGCTGGGACCCCTCCCCCTGAGCCCCGGCACGGGCTGGACGGCGTCGGGCTGGGGCCTAGGCTGCGTTGGGAACGGAGCTGGCTGCTGAACGGAGCTTCGTAGACCGCGTCTTTTCGAGAAGAACGGGTCCCCGGGGACCTTTCCCGGCCCGGTGACCTATGGCCGCGATGGTTCTACTCGAGGGAGCGGGCGCGTTCGCGGAGGATCGAGTAGGCCTCGGAGCGGGAGAGGTCGTCGCCGATCTGGAGGCTGAAGGACTCGCTCCAGGCATCGTCCGCGGACGCGCCGGTGACGGTCTCCACGTAGGTCATCGAGGTTTCGCCTTCCCAGACGACCACGGCGCCGGTGCCACTGGGTGAGACGAAGATCTTTGGCAGTCCTTCTCCGATCGTGCCTTCTCCGATCGTGGGTGCCGCGCGCTCCGACTTCACCTGCAGGCGGGCAAGGTGCTGAACGTATCCGTCGCCCACCGGTTGGGCCGCTGCGAGGAGAACGTGGGTGTCTGCGGCCGTGGTGTCTTCAAGGAGGTCACCTTCTTGAGATCGGGCGCCAACAACCACGATGTGGACGCGAGCCGCACTCGACACGCTCGTCAGTCCGCCGTCAGCACACAAGTCAGTCGCGCGCCGGATCAACACGTCTTTGACGTCTTGGGCTAGCGCGCCAAGGACCCGGCTCCGAATCCGGCGACCGACGACGACGATGTGAACCCGTGCCGCCTCGGCGACTGTCGTGAGCGCATTCTCCTCCTCGTTCTCGATCTTCTCGCACAGGTTGCTGGAGCTCAGGTGATCCTCCAGACTGTCGGCGAGTTCGGCAAGCTCGACTGCCGGAGTAGAGAGTTCCAACTGGACGAGGGCTCCGCTGGCGCTGTCGGCGAAACCGATGACCACTGCGTTGGACTCGGACGCCGTGTCGACGGTCGGCGCCTTGAGCAGGCTCGCCGACACGTCGCCGTCGAACGGATCGTCGATCAGCTCCTGGGACACGTAGTCGTTCAGCCGGTGAACGCGGCGCCATGTGGAGGCGAGTTCGCCGTCGATCAGCACGACGGGCGCGTACATGGCTCTCTCGCCGTCCGTGGTGTCTTCCGACCAGACGACGTGGAGTACGGTCCGCGTGCTCGACCCGCCGGAACTTCCTTCCGCGAGTTCGAAGCGGTCGTGCGTGACGGCGAGGCGCGGTGCCGACTTGTTGCTGTAGATGTTGCCGGAGACTTCGATGGTGTCGGACCACTCGCTGCCGTCGAAGGAGGCCAGGTTGATGCGGGTCAGGGTCGAGTCGTTGTTGCTCGACCAGACGACGTAGAGCTGGCCGGTGGAGGCGTCGAAGGACAGCGACGGCGTCTTGTCGCTGTCGTCCGGCTCGCTGCCGGGCACCAGATGGTGCTCAACCGTTCCCGAACCCCGACGGGCCTCGAGGCGGAGGACTTCGGCGTCCGCCGACGCTTCGGTGCCGTCCGGGAAGAGCTCGCTGTAGGTTCCTACGGTGACCTTGTAGATGTCGCCGCTCTTGCCCAGAACAGGAGCGCTGTCTTCGGCTTGGGTCGCGCCGCCGGCTAGCAAGGCCAGCAGCGCCAACGCTCCGTAGCGGAACGGCGTTTCCTTGAGGCTGATGCGGATGCCCTTCCTCATCACGCCCTCAGATTCACCACTTGGCGGAGATCAAGCGACATCAGCACGTCCGTCAAGCCGGCCTGGTCGGGATAGAAGCGGCGCCCGAGTTCGCCGAAGTACTGGCGCGCCGTTTCCGAATCGCCTTCCATGAGGGCCACATGGCCGAGTAGATAGAGGCTGTTCTTGATCGCCGCGGAATCGTCGTACTGCTTGGCCAACGCGAGTGCGCGCTGTCCGTGTCGCCTCGCGGTCGCCGGCTTGAGCAGCTCAAGGTGGGCAAAGCACAGGTCGAGATGCGGCAGCATGCTGTACTGGACCGCGCCTTCCCGCCGGAACGTGCGGATGCTCCGGTAGATGAGGCGAAGACCCTCCCGCATTCTGCCCCGGCGGAGACCCTTTGACCGGAGAGCCCCGACGAGGAGGCAGTAGCCCAGGTTCGTTTCGGCGCCAGCTATCCACGTGGGAGGTGCATTCCCCGCCTGGCGGAGAGCCGTCCGGTACTCGGCGGCTGCGTCAGCTTCGTGGCCATCCGCGATCAGGAGGTTGCCCAGGAGGTTGTGCGATAGCCCGGTCAGACCGGGGCGGTGGACATGTGCGGAATGGTGGTGCGACAGCCGCGCATAGAACAGCGCCTTCCTGATCTGCCCTTCCAACTCGTGCGCGCGTGCCAATGTATAGGAGGCCAGCCAGCAGTTGTGGTCGGCCGCGCTGCCGAGCAGGATTCTCCGGAGCTCCGGCATGGCTTCGGCCCCGTTGCCGAGTTCGGTTTCCGCAGCGCCCCAGCCGCAGAGGGCCTCGTCGGCTCGGTCGGCTTCGCCTGCGGCCGTGGCGACCTGGGCAGCTTGCCGATAGACGGCGGCGGCTTCCCGGTACGACCCCTTGGCGACGAGTTCCCGCCCGCGGTCACGGAGCGTCTTGAAGTCCTCGGTCACCGCGACCGCGCACGGCTCCACCTCGGGCGCGGGAACGCGCTCCGGGATGAACGCCGGCTCAGGCGACGAGTGTGTGTAAAGGGCGGTGGAGGTCACTGGTGACCCGATTCTACGTCATAGCGACTGAAACATGGTAGGCGGCTGGAACTGGCGTTGGTCGGCGACCTGCTCCAAGGCCGCCACTGCCGACTATACCCACATAGGTGCCGCGTGCGCCCCAGCGCTACGCGGTGCTTCCCGATTTCTCTTGTGCGGCTGGCCTTCGTAGCCGCGGCGGCCGTTCCCCAGGCTCGCCCAAGAACAAGAGCGCCGTCCCTGAGTTGAACAGGAACGGCGCCCAAGTGGATTCGTCGCGGGAGCGTGCTGGCGGCTGGTCGCTCACTAGTCGTTCAGACCGCTGCCAGCCTCGCGCCCGCGATCCCAGGTTTCTTCAGAGCGCCAGGCGAAACGCGGCAGCTACGGCGGATACCATCTTGGCCGAGATTCGCGGAGCCAAACGGCTGACCGCCTGCTGCACGATCCCGCCATCCGGTTGCCGCGCGGCGGTTCCGGAATCCCGGGCGCCTTCACGTCCAAAGATGACGATGTGGGCCCTTGCGCAAGTGCACGGCGGTCCGTCTCCCGTGGCGCCAAAGACGACGATGTGGACGCGCGCGTTGGTGCTACCCGCGTCCTGGCCGTCGCCGCCTTGAGCGAAAGCTCCGGCCGGGACTGTCGCGAGGATCAGCGACAGGGCAATGACGATGTGCTTGAGCTTCAAATTGAACCCCCTTGTTGATCCGGCGGACGCGGCAGCGCCGGAACCGAGTGAATCTGCCCATCCGGGATACCTCAAGACGAATCGGGTTCCCGTCTGGTTGCCACGAACCTTGGTTGGCGGGGACTGTAATCCAGGGCTGTTGAAAAATCAACATCCCTGGGCCGAGCGGCTGCTTGTGCTCACGGAGTCCGCGGCCTCAGCCTCTGGACCGCGGGTTCAGGTGAAGGCGCGGGGTTTGAAGTCCGGCTCGTTGACGATGCTGGCGCTGTTGCCGGTGGCGCGGATGACGAACAGCCCCTGGCGCTCCGCGTGCCTCGTGACCGAACTGTCGGTCTTGAGGTATGCCACTGCTCCGTAGATCGGCCGTTCCCGGTACGTCGGGAACCAGTCCGTGAACCAGGCCAGCTTGCTCAGGAAGTCGGTCACGTCCTCCGGCCTGAGAGTCGTCTTGACCTCTACGACGACCACCTCCGCGCCGTTCGCGGCTACGATGTCGAACTCGGTGTGTTCTCCGTTGCGGCGACCCGTGAGTCTCTGGGAAGTCTCGTCCACTGCAATGCCCCGCTCCCTCAGCAGCGAGACGAGGTCGCCTTCGACCAGGCTCTCCATCAGCTTGCCCCATTGGGACGTGAACAACTCCTCGGCTTTCCTGAGCCGCCGGTCGGTCTCCTTCATCTGTTCCCTGATTTCTGCGGTCTGTCTGGCCGTTTCTGCGGTCTGTCTGGTCGCACGCGCTTCGTTCTGCGCCATCAGTTCGGACGTGCGGTCCAGGACGGTCAGGATCTGCTCCAGAGTGCGGGGAGCCTTGGGATCGTCTTCGTGTGCGTTCGTGCCGGTCATCTTCTTTGTTTGCTCCGTGGCAACCCTGCGTTGCGCAGGGGCGGGTCGTTGGGTGTAGCGGGCCCGAACCGCGGCGCCGGCCGCCATCCGCATGTCCGGACAGTGAGGAGGATACTCCCAACTCGGCATTGGCACCGTCTTGTCCCATGAGAGATGAGTCTGAAGCTGGGGCGGGTTAGACCCCTACACGTCCAGGCCGACCTGGCGCATCAGGTCGAGTGCGTTGCTGCGGGTGACGGTGCCCTCGCGCAGGCGGTAGTCGAACTGGATCTCGCCGTTCGACAGGTCGTCCCTGAAGTGGACGTTTCGCAGTGAGGGCCCTGCCGAGTCGTCGGCGATTCGGGCGAGGGCGAGGTCGTGGGTGGTCACCAATCCGATCGCGCCGCGGTGGAGGAGGCCGCGGACCAGGGCTTCGGCGCCAACCCTCCTGTCGTGGGAGTTCGTGCCGTGGAGGATCTCGTCGAGCAGGAACAGCACCGGCGTCGCCTGGTCGGTCAGGTCGAGCACGGACTTGAGCTTCGTGATCTCGGCGTAGAACCGGGACTGGCCTTCGGCGAGGGAGTCCCGGAGCTGGATGGAAGATCCGATGGCCAGTGGTGTCAGCCGCAGAGATCGGGCGCGCACCGGCGCGCCGGCCTGTGCGAGGACGACGTTCGTTCCGACGGTTCTGAGCAGCGTGCTCTTGCCGGACATGTTCGAGCCGCTCACGATCAGGCACTGGGCTGGCGGGCCGGTCTGGCCGCCGTCCTCGGGCGGGCGGGCAAGGTGGACGTCGTTCGCCACGCAGTTCTCCTCGGGCAGCAGCGGATGCCCGAGCTCTTCGCCGACGAGCAGCGGGCACCGCTTCCCGGCCGGCTCGACGAGGGTGGGAAACGTGTGGTTCGGATGTTCGAACGCGTGGGAGGCAAGACTGGCCAGGGCTTCGACCTCAGCCAGTACCCGGAGCCAGGTGGCGACCCGGTCGCCGTGGCGGCGACGCCATGAGTCGATCGAGTAGGCGAGTTGGGGCGTCCAGAGCAGCAGCAGGCCGAAGGGAACGAAGAGGGCGTTCCGCATCGAGTCGAGCAGGTCGACCAGACGCTGGAGTTGCCTGGCGTTCCGGGAGGCGGTGGATCCTTCGACACTCCGCAGCTCCCGCGTCAGCTCGACCAGACGATCGCTCTCAAACGGCTCGCGCTCGATGACCTCGAGCAGAGACGCAAACAGGTTGAGGTCACGGCTCGCCCGCGTCACGCCGCCTGTGGCCGCCTTGATGTGGCGGCGCGTGGCGAGATTCCAGAGGATTTGCAGCATCGCCACGGCCAGGAACGGCGACGGCCCCCAGTCCCAGATCATCCAGCCGGTCACGGTAAGGAGGTTGGTGGCCGCGACCAACACCAGCACGGTGCGTACGAGGAACTCGCGGCCGCCGGCGCCGGGGAGGGCGGAGCTCACGCCTCCCTTGGCCCAGGCGCGCAGAGCTTCAGGATCGATGTCCGTGCGCGCGACTCGGCCAGACACGGCGAGACGCTCGCGGAAGTCGAGACGGGGCGCCAGTTCGCGCACGGCCTCCTGCCGGCCGCGCACGACATCGGGCGGCGCGGGCTGGAGCAGCCACGACGCCAGGAGTTCGTCGCCGCCGCGGGTGCGCGCCCGGCTCAACAGCTTGAACAGGGAATCGGGCCCGAACAGGTCGAGGTCCGCGGCGTAGACGTGGTCGGCGTGTTCGTCGGCAAAGCGCGATCCTGGCCGTCCGCCGGCGCGCCAGTCGCCGCCCAGGCGGTCGAGCATCTGGCGGTAGAAGGCTTGCGCCCGCTCCAGCCGGTTGGCCTGCTGCAGGACCCGCTCGTGAAGGACTAGGAGGACCAGAAAGAGGAGTGTCGGCCCCGCCGCCCACACCAGGGGAAAGAGCTTCGCCTGGACGGACAGCCAGACCAGTACGGCTGCTACAAGAACGGTGGCCAGCCGCGACCAGGAGATGGCCTTCTCGATGCGCCGCGTTCGCCGCAGGTTCGCCTCGCGGTGCTCGGCTCGGCGTGCCATCCGTGCGCCCGTGGACGAGCGCACGGACTGGTTCGCGTCTTGCTCGTTCCCTCGCAAGCCGGGTTCGCAGGTCGGACGCGGGCTATCCACCACGAATGCGGGTCAGGTCAGCGCCGGGTAGACGATCGACTTGAGCTGGCCGCGGAAGTTGAACGTGCCCGACATCCAGAACTGGACCATGAAGATGACGATCAGGTCCTCCTTCGGATCGATCCAGAAGGCGGTGCTGGCGGCCCCGCCCCAGCCGTACTCGCCGACGGACCCGATCGTCTGGGCGACGGCAAGGTCGAGCGTGACGGAGACGCCAAGGCCGAAGCCGACGCCCTCGTAGGTCGTCTCGCTGAAGGCGCCGACCGCCAGCTCGGTCAGGTCGCGGCCGCCAGGGAGGTGATTCATCGTCATCAGTTCCACCGTCTTGCGGCCGAGGATGCGCACGCCCTCCAGGCTTCCGCCGTTCAGCATCATCTGGCAGAACCGGTAGTAGTCGTGCGCCGTCGATACCAGGCCGCCGCCGCCCGAGAAGAAGGTGACTTCGTCGGTGTAGTGACTTGCCAGCGGATCGTCGAGCACGACCAGCTTCTTGTTCCGGTCGCGGCGGTAGTTGGCCGCGAAGCGGTCGATCTTGGACGCGGGTACGGCGAACCCCGTGTCGACCATGCCCAGGGGCCCTGTGATGTGCTCCTGCAGGTACTCGTCGTACGGCTGCCCGGAGAGCACCTCGACCAGATAGGCGAGCACGTCCGTCGCCACGGAGTAGTTCCATGCCTCGCCGGGGGAGAACTCGAGGGGTTGTTCGGCGAGCTGCTCGATCATCTGCTGCAGGCTGCCGCCTACCGGTGGCCCGCCGACGCCGAGCTCGCGGTACGCGGCGTCCACGTTCGTGCGCTCCATGAAGCCGTAGGTGAGGCCGGACTGGTGGGTGAAGAGGTCGCGGATCGTCATCGGTCGCTCTGTGGGCCGGGTCAGGAAGTGCGGGTGATTGCCGCTCTGGAACACCCGCAGGTTCCGCCACTCGGGGATGAACTTGTGGACCGGATCGTCGAGCTGGAAGTGGCCCTGCTCGTAGAGCTGCAGCAGCGCTACCGAAGTGATCGGCTTGGTCATCGAGTAGATGCGGAAGATCGTGTCGGGCTGCATGGGCCGCCCGCGCTCTCGGTCCATCAGACCCTGGGCCGACAGGTACGCGGGCTTGCCGCCGCGGGCGACCAGGGTGAGGCAGCCGGCGATCTTCTCGGGCGCCAGGTAACGCCGTCGAAGGTGCTCGTCGATGCGCGACAACTGAGCGGCGCTGAGGCCGACATCTTCAGGGACAGCGAGGTCGAGTCGGGAGGGAGCGGTGACCAGGGCGGGACGGGCCGGCATGATGGGAATCCTCTGAGGATCTGATGGTCGCGGGACGGTGGACGGCGCGGCGATCTTTGCAGATCGCGCCGCAGTGGAAGTTCCTCCCACGGTCGAGTTGCATCCTTCCGGCGGCGGCCCGCATACAATCGCGCAGCCGTGGCCGAACCCTTAGCCTCCTCGCAGCCGGTCTCGACCTGTCTCGAGATCAGCGGGCTCACTCTGTCCTTCGGCGGCGTACGCGCGCTCGACGATGTCGCTCTGGACGTGCGTCACGGCGAGGTGTTCGCGATCATCGGGCCGAACGGCGCCGGCAAGACGTCGCTGCTCAACTCGATCAGCGGTCTCTACCGTCCGCAGCAGGGAACGATCACCTACTCCGCGTCACCGGGTGAGGCGCCCGTGTCCCTACTCGGCCGGGCGCCCCACAGGGTCGCGCAGCTCGGGGTCGCCCGCTCGTTCCAGAACATCGAGCTCTTCCGCGCCATGACGGTGCTCGAGAACCTGATGCTGGGGCGGCACATCCACATGCGCGGCAACGTGCTGACCTGCGGCATCTACTTTGGCTCGCAGCGCCGGGAGGAGATCGAGCACCGCGCCGCGGTCGAGGACGTGATCGACTTTCTGGAGATCGAGAACCTCCGCCACCAGGCGGTCGGCACGCTCGCCTACGGCCTGCAGAAACGGGTCGAACTCGCCCGGGCGCTGGCGCTCGACCCCAAACTCCTGCTGCTGGATGAACCGATGGCGGGGATGAACATCGAGGAGAAGGAGGACATGGCGCGCTTCGTCCTCGACGTGAACGAAGAACGGGGCGTGACGACCGTGCTTATCGAGCACGACATGAGCGTGGTCATGGACCTCTCCGACCGGGTCGCCGTGCTCGACTTCGGCCGCTCGATCGCCTGTGGCTCGCCGGACCATGTGCGTGCCGATCCGGAAGTGATTCGCGCCTATCTGGGAGGTTCCCAGTGAGCTCGCCGGGCACCCTGCCGCGGGACGCGGACACGCTGCCGAAGTTGCTGCTGGGGAACGCCCGGGAGCGCGGCGACGAGGTCGCTCTGCGGGAGAAGGAGTTCGGCATCTGGCAGAGCTTGACCTGGACCGAGTACGCCGAACGGGTGCGGAACTTCGCTCGCGGTCTCGTCGAGCTCGGCTTGAAGAAGGGCGAGATCGTGGCGGTGCTGGGCGACAATCGTCCGGAGTGGTTGATCGCGCAGCTCGCGGCGCAGTCGATTGGCGCCCGGTCCCTCGGCGTGTACCAGGATTCGGTCGCGGTCGAAGTCCGTTACCTGATGGAGTTCTCCGGCGCCCGGTTCGTGATCGCCGAGGACCAGGAGCAGGTCGACAAGCTGCTGGAAGTCTGGGACGAGTTGAGCGGCAGCGACGGGAGTGGCGACCACGCGGTAACCAAAGTCATCTACTACGACCCACGCGGACTCGGTTCCTACCCACACGACTTCCTGCTCGGCTTTCCCGCAGTGGAGGAGATCGGACGGTCCGGCGGGAGCAGCACCGAAGCCGACTTCGAGAGTTGGGTCGCGGCGACCGAAGCCGACGACGTGGCTCTGCTCTCGACGACTTCCGGCACCACGGGCAAGCCGAAGCTGGCGATGCTGTCCCATCGGAATCTGCTGACCATGGCGCACAGCTTCAACGGCATCGACCCGATGCAGAGCGACGACGAGTTCGTGTCCTTCCTGCCCCTGGCCTGGATCGGCGAACAGATGATCGGCGCCGCCTGTGGGCTGCTGGTCGGTTTCTCCCTGAACTTCCCGGAGGAGCCGGAGACGGTGCAGCAGGACATTCGCGAGATCGGACCGCACACGATGTTCTCGCCGCCGCGCATCTGGGAGAACATGGTCTCCGACGTCCAGGTCCGGATCGAGGACTCGTCGTGGCTCAAGCGGAAGGTCTACAACTGGGCGCTCGATGTCGGTTACCGCTCCGCCGACACCCTGCTCGAACACGGCAGCCAACCAGCGCTCCTCGCCTTCAAGCGCACGCTGGCGAACTCGTTCTGCTTCTTCTGGCTGCGCGACAAGCTGGGCCTCAGGAGAATCCGGCGCGCCTACACAGGCGGCGCCGCTTTGGGGCCGGACATCTTCCGTTTCTTCCATGCCATCGGCGTGAACCTGAAGCAGATCTACGGCCAGACCGAGGTCTCGGGCATCTCGGTCGTCCACCGTGACGACGACATCAAGTTCCATACGGTGGGCACGCCGGTCCCCGGTATGGAGGTCCGCCTCGGCGAGGGCGGCGAGATCCTGACCAGAAGCCCGTCCGTGTTCCTGGGCTACTACAACAACGAGGAGGCCACGGGGGAAGCGCTCCGAGACGGCTGGCTCTACTCCGGTGACGCCGGCTACATGGACGACGACGGGCACCTGATCGTCATCGACCGCAAGAAGGACGTGATGGAGCTGCACGACGGCACCCAGTTCTCGCCGCAGTTCATCGAGAACAAGCTGAAGTTCAGCCCCTACATCAAGGAGGCGGTCGTGTTCGGCGGCGGCGACTACCCGTTCGTGACTTCCCTGGTCACGATCGACTTCGCCAACGCGGGCAAATGGGCGGAACGCCGTCAAATCCCCTACACGACCTTCACCGACCTGGCGCAGAAGCCCGAGATCTACGAACTTGCGTTGGAGCACACGGCGCGCGTCAACGCCGATCTGCCCGAGTCGGCCCGTATCCAGCGGCTCCTGCTGTTGCACAAGGAACTCGACGCGGACGACGAGGAGCTGACCCGCACCCGCAAGGTGCGGCGCCGTTTCATCGCCGATCGCTATCGCCTGCTCGTCGACGCGCTATACGGCGGCAAGGACGCGGTGGAGATCGAGAACCAGATCACCTACCAGGACGGCACGACGGCCATTCTGCGGACCCGGCTGCGGATCGCCGCACCCGCGAGCGCGTAGCGTCCGAGGATCCCGACGATGCAAGGCGACGTCTTCCTTCAGCTCACGGTTTCCGGCCTCTCGAACGGCATGGTCTACGCCCTGGTCGCGGTCGGCTTCGTCGTCATCTACAAGGCGAGCGACGTGATCAACTTCGCGCAGGGCGAGTTCCTTCTCTTCGGCGCCTACCTTGCGTTCGCCTTCATCGGCCAGTTCGGGCTGCCCTGGAGCGTTGGTGTGTTGGCGACCCTGCTCTCCGCCGCAATGATCGGCCTGATCGTGGAGCGGCTCGTCCTGCGGCCGCTGATCGGCGAGCCGGTGATCTCGATGATCATGGTCACGATCGGTCTGTCGAGTCTGCTGCGCGCAGTGATCAACGGCATCTGGGGAGCGCGGCCCAGGGCCTTCCCGAACTTCATCCCCGAGGGCGAGGTCGAGTTCTTCGGCGCCGTGGTTGGCATCGACCGGTTGCTGGTCATCGGCATTGCCGGTGTCCTGCTCGCGGTTTTGACTCTCTTCTTCCGGCACACGCGGGACGGGATCGCGATGCGTGCGATCGCCGACGACCAGCAGGCGGCTCTGTCGATGGGCATCAGCATCAAGCGCGTGCTGGCGGTGGCATGGGCGATGGCGGCAATCACCGCGGCGGTCGCCGGCATCGTGCTGGCGAACACCGTCGGTGTCAGCCACGACATCATCTTCATCGGCCTGCGCGTGTTTCCGGTGGTCATCCTCGGTGGCCTCGACTCGGTTCCCGGCGCGATCGTCGGCGGCGCCGCGATCGGGTTGCTCGAGGCCTACACCGCCGGGTACACGACCTCCGGGTTGGAGCTCATCGTCCCGTACATCGTGCTGATCCTGGTGCTGATGGTCCGCCCCTACGGCCTGTTCGGCAAGGAGATCATCGAGAGGGTCTAGCCGCGGGCCGCGCCGGACAACGACGCGTACAGCACCGCTCAACCCTCCTTCACCCACCATGGAATCCGGAATCTTCTTCAGCGACTACCGCTCGGACATGTCCCTGCGGCGAATGCCCTTGCAGAAGGTGCGGACGGGACTGCTTCTGGTCGGGCTCCTCGTGTTTCCGTTCCTGGCCTCGCCGTACTGGCTTCACCTGGCCAATCAGATCGCCATCGCCACGATCGGCGCGATCGGCCTGAACATTCTGGTCGGTTACACGGGCCAGATCTCGCTCGGCCAGGGCGCGTTCATGGCGATCGGCGCCTATGGCGCCGGCCTTCTGACCGTCCGGCTCGGGGTACCGTTCTACATCAGTATTCCGGCCGCGGCTCTGATCACCGCCGTTGCCGGTCTGGTCGTCGGTTTGCCTTCGCTGCGGCTCAAGGGGCTCTACCTGGCTGTGGCCACCCTGGCCGCGCAGCAGATCGTTGAGTTCGTGGTCACGCATTGGGACGGGCTCACCGGCGGTACGGAGGCTCTGGTCGTGCCGGCGCCCGAACTGTTCGGCGCTCGCCTGAACACCGACGGGCGCTTCTACTGGATCCTGGTCGTCATCGCTCTGGCGGTCGCGCTCTTCACTGCGAATCTGTTTCGCTCGCGGGTGGGTCGAGCCTGGGTGGCGATCCGGGACCAGGACATCGCGGCTTCGGCGATCGGCGTCAACGTCTTCGGCTACAAGCTGCTCGCCTTCGCCACGTCGTCCTTCCTGGTCGGGCTCTCCGGCGCCTTGCTCGCCCACTACCGCTCGATCGTCACCTGGGAGCGGTTCACGATCGAGGTCTCCATTTCCTACCTCGCGATGATCATCATCGGCGGCCTGGGGACGATCTCCGGTTCTTTCTTCGGCGCCACGCTCATCGTCCTGCTCCCGGCAGTGATCAACACCGTGGGCCGTTCGTTGCAGGACACAGCGCCCTGGGCGGCCACGGTCCTGCCGTACGTCCAGCAGGGCGTCTTCGGCCTGGTGATCATCCTCTTCCTGGTGCTCGAACCGGAGGGCCTCGCCAAGCTCTGGCGCAACGTGAAGGACTACTTCCGCGTCTGGCCGTTCTCCTACTGAGTTCCGAGGGTCGGCGGCGCGCCGGCGCGGGCGATATGATCCGCTGGTTGCTCAGAGGCCACACTTGGGCTGCCCGGGGGCCCGTTTCAGGAGACATTCACCATGACCCGTCTCGCTTCCGTTGCTGTTCTTTCCCTGCTGCTGCTTGCCGCCTGCGGAGGCGGCGAACCGGTCGACGAGGCGACCGCCCCGATCAAGATCGGCGCGATCTTCGATCTGACGGGTCCGACCTCGGACGTGGGCACGATGTACGCCGAGGCAATCCGCGACTACTACGACTGGCTCAACGAGCGCGGCGGTATCGGCGGTCGCCCTGTCGAGCTGATGTGGAACGACTACGGTTACGACGTGGCGAGGGCCGAACAGCTCTACTCCGAGTTCGTGCAGGCCGGGGCCGTGATGTTCATGGGTTGGGGCACTGGTGACACGGAGGCCCTGAAAGGGAGGATCGCGGACGACCGAATCCCCTTCGTGTCCGCCTCGTTCTCGCACGTGCTGGGCGACCCGGCCGAGGCGCCGTACAACTTCCTCGTCGGCACCACCTACAGCGACCAGTTGTTCATCCTGCTCGACTACCTCATGGAGCAGGCGCAGGCCACAGGAGGCGAGAAGCCGAACGTGGCGCTTATGCATCACGCGAGTCCGTTCGGTCTCTCCCCGTGGCGCCAGGGAGGCGAGGAGTACGCGATGCAGTTGGGCATCGAGATGGCGCCACACGAGATGGCGCGCGGCAACACGGACTTCAGCGCCACACTGACCCGGATTGCCGAGTCCGGCGCCAACTGGGTCGTGTTCCAGAACACGTCGAATCCGGCGTCGGTGGCGATCAAGAACGCGCGGGATCTCGGCCTCGACCTGCGCTTCGCCTGCCTGAACTACTGCAGCAACGAGGTGTTGGTGGAACTCGCGGGCGAGGCCGCGAACGGCGTCCTCGGGTCGATCATCTACTCGCCGCCCGGTGAGGGCATCGACGGCCTGAACGATGCCGCCGAATACCTCGCGGCACAGGGCGGATCGATCGACGAGGAGGGCCTGCTCTACGGCCAGGGTTGGACGGTGGCCAGCTTCGTGACGGAAGCCATCGAGCGCGCCGAGGCGACGGGCGAGATTAGCGGCGAGGCCATCCACGCTGCGTTCGAGACCTTCGACGGTCTCGAATCCGGTGGTGTGACGGTTCCGGTCACCTTCACCGCCACCGACCATCGCGGCGTCAAGGGCATGCGGATCTTCGAGGTCCGGGACGGCAAGTGGCAGCCGGTTACGGAGATGCGAGTGGCCGCCAGCCCGGAGGCGGCGGGGTAGAGCCAGCCGCACTCCGGGCGGCTGGTGGGCGACCCCGACCGACGCCGGGTTCGCCCCCCTCCCAGTCAAGCCATGCTCTCCCTGAACAACGTCGAAGTCATCTACAACGACGTCATCCTCGTTCTCAAGGGGCTCTCGCTCAAGGTGGAACAGGGCCAGATCGCGGCGCTGCTGGGCACCAACGGGGCCGGCAAGTCGACGACGCTCAAGGCGATATCCGGGCTGCTTCACCCCGAGGACGGCGAGGTCACCGATGGCAGCGTCGAGTTCGAGGGCGAGCAGATCGACAAGCTGCCGGCCGAGGACATCGTGCGGCGCGGGATCTTCCAGGTCATGGAGGGGCGCCGGGTGTTCGAGCACCTGACGCCGCAGGAGAACCTGCTTGCCGGCGCCTACACCGCTCGGGACAAGGGCGGGGTCGCCGAGTCGCTGGATCGCGTGTACAGCTACTTCCCGCGCCTCAAAGAGCGCGGCGCGTCGATGGCTGGTTTCCTCTCAGGCGGCGAGCAGCAGATGCTGGCGATCGGAAGGGCACTGATGGCCCAGCCGAAGCTCATGCTCCTCGACGAACCGTCGTTGGGGTTGGCGCCGTTGCTGGTCCAGGAGATCTTCGAGATCGTTCAGCGCATCAACCGGGAACGGGGAACCACGATCCTCCTGGTCGAACAGAACGCGGCGCGCGCCCTGGAGATCGCCCACTACGGCTACATCATGGAAGGCGGCCGGGTGGTGCTCGAGGGAACGCCGGCGGAACTCCAGGACAACGCCGACGTCAAGGAGTTCTACCTGGGGCTGACCCAGGTCGGGCAGAGGAAGAGCTACCGCGATGTGAAGCACTACCGGCGCCGCAAGCGCTGGTTGTCCTAGTCGCCGGCGGGCGGATCTTCTTCGATCGCTTCTTCGATCTCGCGCAGCCTTTCGCTGAGTTCGCGCCGCGCGTCGGCCGCGAACGGGTTCTCCCGGGCGATGGTCAGGAAGAGATCGTCGGAGTCGTGCCGGAGGTTCTCCTCGATCTTCATCATGTGCCGGTAGGCGACGGTGCCGAGGGCGGGGTCAGGGACGTGGATCTCGCGTAGCGCCTTCGCCATCCAATGGGTCAGTCCCTGAATGTAGGCCATCTCCACGTCGTGTTGCTCGGCCGACATTTCGAACACTTCCAACCCGAGGTCGGCCTCAAGAAACCCCCGCACGGCCCCGACCCGATGCGGATCGACCGCACGGTCCGGAAGGCAGAGCACGACTTTCAGACCGCGGATGCCACGGCGACCGCTCTCGGGGCCGAACATCGGGTGCGTGCCGACGAACTGGACGCCCGGGGGCAGCAGCCGGTCGAGAATCTCCTGCGGTTTGATCTTCACCGACGCCACGTCGACGACCAGGCAGTCCGGCTTCAGGTGGGGCGTCAGCCGCTCGACCAGTGGTTCGAGGTCCTGCACCGGCACCGCCGGGATCACCACATCACAGCCGGCACAGCCTTCGAGGCTGGTCCACGGGAGTCCGAGCGCAGCCGCTTCCGGTTCGAGGTCGCGACGGTCCCACACCTGGACCTCGAAGCGGGGACCGAGGTGGGCGGCCAGGAAACCGCCAAAGCTGCCAAGACCGACGATTCCGATCGTCCTTGCCCAGCAGCCCTGCACCGTCGGCAGACTAGCAGTCCGTGGCTAGAGTGGCGTATCGGGCCTGACCCGCGTTCCCCTACAATCGCGGGCCTACTGGAGAAAGGGGAAACGGGATGTCGCCTAGAACCGGCGCCTTGGTGGGCGCTCTAGTGGCCGTCGCGGTGAGCTATGGTTCACCGCCCGTGGCCTACGCCGAAGACGAGCGCGCCAGCCGGGAGCATGTGCTGGGCCTGCTCCGGGAAGTGCCGTTGATCGACGGACACAACGATGTGCCCTGGCAGTACCGGACCCGGGTCGCGAATCACCTCGACCGGATCGACTTTCGCGATACGTCGTCGCTCGAGCCGCCGATGCACACCGATCTCGCGCGCCTGCGCCAGGGGGGAGTCGGCGCCCAGTTCTGGTCGGTCTACATCCCGACCTCCTTTGGCCGGCCGGGCGCGGCACGCGTCGTGTTCGAACAGGTCGATCTGACCAAGCGCCTGATCGAGCGGTACCCCGCCGACCTGGAACTGGCCTTGACGGCCGATGACATCGAGCGGATCCACGGCGCCGGCAAGGTCGCGTCACTGCTCGGCGCCGAAGGCGGGCACTCGATCGAGTCGTCTCTGGGGGTGCTGCGCCAGCTCTACGCCAGCGGCGTTCGCTACATGACCCTGACCCACGGCAGCAACGCGGCGTGGGCCGACTCCGCCACGGACCGGCCGGTGCACGGCGGGCTTACAGCCTTCGGCCGCCAGGTCGTGCGGGAGATGAACCGCCTGGGGATGCTGGTCGACCTCTCCCATGTGTCGCCGCAGACGATGCACCAGGCGCTGGACGAGACGCAGGCGCCGGTCATCTTCTCCCATTCCTCGGCGTTCGCGGTCACGGCCAGCCCGCGCAACGTTCCCGACGACGTGCTGCGGCGGCTCGCGGAGAACGGGGGTGTCGCGATGGTCACCTTCGTGCCGTCCTTCGTCAACAACGGTGTACGCGCGTACTTCCGGCGTATGGACGCGGAGCGCCTCCGCCTCTCGGGGGCGGGCGTGGCGCCGGCCGAACTCCGCGGGCATCTCGAAGCCTGGCGCCGCGAGAACCCCGGGCCGCAGGCTTCGCTAGGCGACGTGGCGGACCACATCGACCACATCCGGGCTTTGATCGGAACCGCCCACTTGGGGCTGGGTTCGGACTTCGACGGCATCCCCACCGTGCCAGTCGGGCTCGAGGATGCCTCCACGTTCCCCGATCTCCTGGTCGAACTGGTTCGCCGGGGATACAGCGACGAGGAGTTGAAGGACATCGCGGGACGCAGCTTCCTGCGCGCGATGCGCGGCGCGGAGGAGGCTGCCCGTGACCTGCAGGCCTCGGAGTCCGCGGCCGACGACCTGATTGAAGAAGTGGATGGTGGCAATGTCTGAGCAGTCGAAGTCTCCGGTCACAGCCCGTCACGCTTCGACCGTCCTGTTGCTGCGGGACAGCGAACGCGGCGTCGAAGTGTTCATGGAGCGCCGGCATATCAAGTCGGACTTCGTCGGCGGCGCCTATGTCTTTCCGGGCGGCCGGGTCGACCCCGAGGACCGGGTCGACGAGGCGCTTTGCCACGGCCTCACCGATCGCGAGGCCAGCGCCCGGCTGTCGCTGGAGGAGGGCGGGTTGACCTTCTACGTCGCCGCGATCCGTGAATGCTTCGAGGAGGCCGGCGTGTTGCTGGCCTACGATCGGGACGGACAGTTGCTCGACTTCTCGGGCCGGTCGGTTGAGGAGCACTACGAGGCCCTGCGTGGCGAGCTGAACGCCGGCAAGCTCTCCCTGCTCGATATCGCTGCCCAGGAGGGGCTGACCCTGGCCACCGATCGCATCAGCTACTGGGCGCACTGGATCACTCCGGAGGGGCAGCCCAGGCGCTACGACACCCGCTTCTTCGTCACCAGGGCGCCGCGGAATCAGACCGCCGGCCACGACGACCACGAGCTGACGAGTTCGGCCTGGGTCACCGCCCGGGAGGCGCTTGAGCACGGGCGGCGCGGAGAGTGGATGATCATCTTCCCCACCATCCGCAACCTGATGAAGCTGGCCCGGTTCGACACCGCGGACGCGGCGATCGCGGCCGTCGATGCACAGACAGAATTCCCCATCATTCAGCCCCGCGTCCTGCTGGGCAGAACGCCGGACGAGCCGCCGCGCGCGGTGATTCCGGGTGAGGAGGGCTACGAGGAGGCCGCGCCCAGTCCCTCCGTGGCCAATGCCCGCGACTGGAAGCGGGCCTTCAGCGTTTGAGCAGCAGACGCCGGATGGACGGTCTTGTGAAGGGCAGGCCGGTGCGGCTGTCGGGCCGCGTGCTGCGGGTGACCCAGGACAACCCGGGCATGTTCACGGGGCCGGGCACGAACACCTACGTCATCGGCGCGGAGAGCGGACCCGTGTTCGTCCTCGACCCGGGCGAGGAGGACGACCGGCACTTCGACGCGGTAGCCGCGGCAGTTGGCGGACGGCAGGTCGAGGCGGTCCTGATCAGTCACATGCACCGCGACCACTGGCCCCTGGCGCCCCGCGTCGCCAATCACTACGGCGCGGCGATCCTCACCTTCAGCGAGCAGCCGCCGTTCGGCGCCGCAGTCCGCCTCGAGGACAGCAAGCGCCTGTCCGCCGCCGGCACGACACTGGTGGCCCTCCACACCCCCGGCCACGCCAGCGACCACCTCTGCTTCCTGCTCGAAGAGGAGCGGGCCGTGTTCACCGCCGACCTGGTCATGGGCTGGTCGACCTCGATCATCGCGCCGCCCGACGGCAACCTGAACCAGTACATGGCCTCATTGGAACGCCTCATCGAACTCGACCGCACCACCGGCATCGACGTCCTCCACCCCGGCCACGGCGAATCGATCGAACCGCCGCTCGACCGGATCGAGGAGATCCGCCGCCACCGCCAGCAGCGCACCGATCAGGCCCTCCAAGCAATCGCCGCCGGCGTCGCCACCATCCCGGAGATGGTCGAACGCATCTACGTCGACGTCGACCGCAAACTCCACGGTGCGGCCGCCTTCTCGCTGCGGGCCCACCTGGAGGCCCTGGTAGAGGAGGGCAAAGTGGCGGAAACCGAGCCTGGACGGTACGAGGCGGCTCCCACCCGCGAAGACGGGGAGACACGAACCTGACTCGGGGACGCCACAGCAACACTGTGACACGCGACAGGGCACCGAGGGGAAGATCCGCACCGGCTTGCTCCAGGCCGACCTCGTTGAGGCGGTCGTCGGCATGGCGCCCAATCTGTTTCATGGAACCCAATTGGCAGCCAGCATTTTGGTCCTTCGCCGCCGTAAGCCTCCGCGGCGCAGGCACAAGGTCCTTGTCATCGACGCGTCGAGCCTGTTCCGAAAGGGCAGAGCCCAGAACTTCCTGGAGCCGGCTCACGGCGAGCTGATCGTCAAGTGGTACCGGGCCTTCGAGGACGTCGAGGACCGCGCCAGAGTCGTCTCGCTCGACGAGATCAAGGAGGAGGACTGGACGCTCAACATCTCGCGGTATGTGCTGCCACCCCTTGGGGGAGAAGGTCCCGCCCCTTCCCGAAGCGGCGAACTCGTTCAAGGCGGCGCTTGCGGAGGTGCGCGCGGCTGAGGACGGTCTGCGCGCCGTGCTGGAGGATGAGGGTTGGCTCAAGTGAACCCGCAACTATCCCAACAGGAGCTTGAGGCGCACCTTTGGGGGGCCGCCACGCTTCTGCGCGGGCTGATCGACGCGAGCGACTATAAGCAGTACATCTTCCCCCTCCTCTTCTTCAAGCGGCTCAGCGACATCTGGGACCAGGAGTACGGCCAGGCGTACGACGAGTCAGGCGACGAGAGCTACGCCGTCGCGATGGCGAACGATCGCTTCCGTGTGCCCGCCGGCGTCCGTTGGGACGATGTCCGTGATGCGCCGAGTGATGTCGGCCGGGCCCTGCTCCGCGCGTTCCGAAAGATCGAGCGGGCCAACGCCGAGCGGCTGCGCGGTGTCTTCGGCAACGCTCCATGGACCGACAAGGCACGGATGCCGGACGGCACCTTGAAGAACCTCGTCGAGCACTTTTCGCGCCACGAGCTGAACCTCGCCAGCGTACCCGAGGACGAACTGGGCGACGCCTACGAGTACCTCATCAAGCAGTTCGCGGACGACAGCGGCCACACGGCCCAGGAGTTCTACACCAACCGCACTCTCGTCCATCTCATGGCGAAGATGCTGCAGCCGAAAGTTGGTGAGTCCATCTACGACCCGACGTGTGGCACCGGCGGCATGCCCATCTCGGTCTCGCCGACGTGCAGCGGCGGGGCGCCGACACGCGCACGCTCAAGCTCTACGGCCAAGAGCTCATCGCGACGACCGCCGCGATCGCGCGCATGAACCTTGTGCTGCACGGCGTAGCGGACTTCCGCATTGCAGGCGGTAAAACGTTGGCGGCGCCCGCCTTCGTCGAGAACGACAACCTCCGGCGGTTCGATGTCGTCCTCGCGAATCCCCCGTACTCGATCAAGAGTTGGAACCGGACCGCTTGGCAGCACGACCCTTGGGGCCGCAACTTCCTTGGTACGCCGCCCCAGGGGCGGGCGGACTACGCCTTCCTTCAGCACATCCTGCACAGCCTGGATCGCCGGACCGGACGCTGCGCGATCCTGTTTCCCCATGGTGTGTTGTTCCGAAACGAGGAAGCGGCGATGCGCCGCGCCCTCGTGGAGTCCGACCTAGTCGAGTGTGTGCTTGGCCTGGGGCCTGGGCTGTTCTACAACTCGCCGATGGAGGCATGCGTGCTCGTCTGCCGAAGCCGTAAGCCCGAATCGCGCCGTGGGCGAATCCTCTTCATCGACGCGGTGGCCGAGATCGCCCGCGAGCGCGCTCAGAGCTTTCTCAAGTCCGAGCACCAGCGGCGCATTCTGCGGGCCTATCGGGCGTTCGATGACACACCAGGTTTCGCAGCGGTGGCTGCGGTCGCGTTCGGCGATGTGGTGCGGTGACACACTCGTCGTTCGCGGCAATGGCAACCGGTATATCACCGGCAAGGCCGGTATGGCGGACCAGGACTACGACGACATGTTCTGCCCGGACAAGTTGATTCGGTTGCGATTCGATACGAGGAAGATCTTGTCCGAGTTCGCGCTGTCGCAGTGGAACCTGCCATCCGTCCACCTGAGGCTTGTGTCTCGCGCTAAGGGGTCCAACGGGAACTGGATGGTCAACGGCCAGGACATCCGGGCTCATCGTTTGGCGCTTCCGCTGCTGCCGGAGCAGCGGGTGATCGGTGACATGGCCGCGTATTGGCAGCGCGCGGTGAGCAGGGTGCGCGCCAGACTGGCGGCAACCCAGCGGCTGAAGGCGGCTGCTCTCGACGAGGCGCTACGCCCGCCTGGATGAGAAGGAAGACCGCTGCCGCCGTGTTAGGCTCGCGCAGTTCAGGGGAGGCGGAAGGCGGCGATGGACTCACCAACGACGAAAGCGGACGACAGGGAACAGCTCCTTCGGTTGGCGCAACGGGTGCCGGACGAGGAGATTCCGGCGGCGGTGCGTTACCTGGAGTACCTGAGTGACCGAGCGGACCCCTACCTCCGGTTCCTGCTGAGCGTGCCCGAAGTGGACCATGAGCTGAGCGAGGAGTGCGAGCGCGGCCTGGAGGAGGCTTGGGACGACATTCGGGCCGGTCGAGTGCATAGCTCCGAGGAAGTCAGGAGGGAGCTGGGTCTCTGAGCGGCCGGAGCGTCGCGTACACCACGCGAGCGGTCCGTGACCTGAGGCGGCTTGACCCGGCAGCGCGACGTCGGGTAGTGGAGGGAATCGACCGGCACGCGCTTACCGGCAGGGGCGACATCAAGCGGCTCAAGGGGCCGCGTCGTGGTGACTGGCGGCTCCGCGTCGGGGATTGGCGCGTCCTGTTCTCCTACGATTCCCGGGAGAAAGCAATCATGATCACGCGCGTCGAGCACCGAAGCGGTGTGTATCGGCGCGGGTGAGGGCGTCGCGAACGCGTTACCTTGCTGTCGGATGTCGGGGGCAATCTGAGTGAAGTTCAACGAGGCGAACACGGTCGAGGCCGGGATCCGTGACCTGCTGTGTGGCGGAGTCACGGGCCACACGGCGGTGGGCCCTGGCCTTGCCCGTCGTGGAGGCAAGGTCACGAGGAGTTCGCCGCCTGGCTCGGCGGTGAGCGTTCCATGCCCTTCGGCCAGGATGGTGAGCACGTCACGGTGAGGCTGATTGACTTCGAGGACATCGAGAAGAACCAGTACGTCGTGACTCACGGCTCTCCGCCGCCGCGCGTCAGCGGCGCCAGGGGGCGCGGATCTTGCGGCCTTCGCGGTAGGCGGCGAGCCGCTCGTGAGCTTCTTCGAGGGCCTCGGGGGGGCCGGTTCGTTCCAGGTTCTCGATCAGTCGTTCCTGCCAGACCGTGGCCTCTTCGAAGTTGCCGGTTTCAGCGTAGGCCATGGCGAGGACGGCGCCGTGGGCCGGTGTCTGGGCACGCTGGAACAACTGCTGCGCGAGATTCAGGGCCCTTTCACCGTCTCGCACCTCGTCGTCCTCAGAAGCGGCGAGGACCTGGACCAGGAGCACGGCGAAGTAGCCGCTGCCGCCCTGGTCGGGAAGCTCGAGGGTCTGCTCGAGCATGAGCCGCACCTGCGCGTCTTCGCCTGCGAGCAGCAGAGCCGTGACCTCCGCCGCCCGGGCCTGGCTGTCGGTGGGGTCGAGTTCCAGGGCGCGGCGCGAAGCCAGGGCGGCTTCCTTGAAACGGCCGAGACGACCGAGGGCGGTGCTCAGGTTGACGTAGGCCGCCTTGAGCGTCGGGTTGGAGACGATCGCCCGTTGATAGTGGGGGATCGCTTCCTCGTAGCGCTCCTGCTCGGTGCGGATGTTGCCGAGTTCGAAGTGGGCCGCGCTCAGCAGGGCCGGGTCGGCGTCCGCGCTGATCAGTTGCTCGAAGCGTCGAGCCGCCGAAGCCGGTCGGCCGAGTTCCCGCTCTATCCGCCCGAGTAGCATCACGATCTCGCGATTGAGCCCGAAGTCGGCCAGCAACGACTCGAATTCACGAAGTGCGAGTTCGCTGCGGCCGCCGCGCCGGTAGCTGCTTGCCCGGTGGAAACGGAGGTTGCGGTCACCCGGAGCCAGTTCGAGAGCCTGGGTCAAGGCCTCGGCAGCTTCAAGGTGGTCGCCGGTTTCACCCCGGCTCCTTGCCAATTCGACCCAGGCCGGCCCGAAGGACGGTTCGAGTTCGACCGCCCGGCTGAGTCGCTCATCTGCTGCCTGGAACCTGCCTTCCTCGCTGTAGAGGCGCCCCGTGTGGAACAGCAGCGCGGCGTCGTCGGGGCTCAGGTCCAGCGCCTCCTGGAACCACATGGCGGCCTCGGCGCGCCGGCCCATCTGCTCCAGGGCCGCTGCGAGGGACCGTTTGGCAGCGACACTCTGCGGATAGTTCTGGGCTGCCTCGCGGAACCGTTGCTCGGCCAGTTCGAATGCGTTCGCGGCCAGGGCAACACGGCCCAGCAGCAGTTGAGCACCGATTCCGGTGGCTGACTCCTTGATCTCTGCCGCGATTGGATCGGCGAAGGCGACCGGCGCCTCGCCGCGGAGTTCCATCGCCGCTCTCGACGCTCCGTCGTCACCGAGGGCGCGATGGGCGAGGGCGATGTGGTAGTGAAGCGAGTCGGCTCGAGGCTGGTCCCGCAGCGCCGCCTGGAAGTGCTCAAGCGCCGCCGTCGGGTCGTCGGTCTCGGAGGCGAGACGGCCGAGGCCGAAGTGTGCCGCCGCCCTGGCGCCGGGCAGTTCCAGGGTGCGTTCATACTGGGTGCGTGCTTCCTCACCCTGCCCCAACTCGAGGTAGACCCGACCGAGGCGGATGGCCGTCGCCGGATCGTCCGGTTGCAGCGAGCGGGCCTGCTCGTAGGCAGCAACCGCGTCCTCGAGTTCTCCCAGGTGCTCCGCGGCGCTGCCGAGGAGGTAGCGCCAACGGAAGTTCCGCGGTTGCAGCTCCGCGGCGTTGGCGAGACAGGCTCTCGCCGGTGGCAGGAGGTCGTACACGAGGTAGAGCTGGCCGGCCTCGCCGAACAGCAGTCCCAACTGATCGGCGTTTTCCGAAGTGAGCGCACCCGCCGCGAGGGCGTCGTCAAGAAGCTTGCGTTGCTCGGCGATCTGATCGCGCACCGCTTCGTCGACGCCGCGAAGATCGACTTCGGGCACCGGCACGAGGCGGTCGGTGATCTCGGTCTGCGCCCGGAGACCCACGGCGGCCAGCGACAGCACGAGGGCGAGGGCGGCGGTCACGCGTTGCGGATCGAGAGGCCTGATCATCGGTTGTCGTCTTTCTGCTGTCCCGGCCCGCGGCCGGTGCCGCGGACGAGCTCAGTGTAGGTCGCCGAAGGCGGCGCCGGCCACTCCTCGACCATTCCGTCCGGCCACTGGACCTCGATGCGCGTCACGGTAGCGCCAGCCAGGCTGACCGCGATCCGAGGATCTCCCGACGAGGCGTAGCTGCCGCTGCTGCCTGCCAATCGTACGAGAGGCGACGCTCCGGCCCGGTGGACCCGCACTGTGACGCCGGATGCCGGGCGATTGCCGTGGGCGGCGTCCAGGCGCGGCGCCAGACCGATCCAGTCGTCGCCCGCCGCTGCCTGGTTCAGCAGCAGGCGTGCCGGTCCGTTGTTGTTCGTGATCACCAGGTCCGTATCGCCATCGTTGTCGATGTCGCCGGTCGCAAGGCCGCGGCTTACCAGGGTGGAGGAACCGTCCAGGATGCCGGCCGGCCCCGGGGCGAAACGGCGGCCGCCGCTACCGCCGGGCACGTTGAGGAACACCTGGTTCGGTTGATCGAGGGGGAACGGATCGTCTTCGGTGCGCGGTCTACCGGCGGCGAAGGTGACGGCGCCGTTCACTACCGCCAGGTCGATCCAGCCGTCGGCGTCGAGATCGACGAAGGCGGCGCCGAAGGATGTCGCGTCCCAGCTCGGCCGTGCCAGGGCGGCGGCGTTCGTCCGATCGCGAAAGGAGGGTGCGCCGGCTTCCGAGTCGTTCCGGTAGAGGGTGTTCGTTTCCCGGTTGAAGTGGGTCAGGAAGAGATCGAGGTCACCGTCGCCGTCGTAGTCGCCGCCGGTGACACCCATGCTGGCCTCGGCCTCGCCGTCGGCGTTGAGTGCCGCGCCACTGATCAGACCCTCCTCGACCAGCACGCCGTTTCCGCCGTTGATCCAGAGATGGTTGGGCATGAGATCGTTGGCGACGTAGAAGTCGAGCCGGCGGTCGCCGTCGAGGTCGGCGGCAAGGACACCGAGGCCGTTGCCGGGGCGGGTCGAGGTGAGGCCCGCCTTGGCGGTCGCGTCCTCGAATCGACCGGCGCCGTCATTGCGCAGCAGACGGTCGGGGACAGGCTGGTAGGCGCTGGGAAGGCAGTAGTCGATCTCGCCCCGTTCGGTCAGACAGGTCTTGTGCGTCATCAGGGAAAAGTTCAGGTAGTTGACAACGAACAGGTCGAGGTCCAGGTCGCCGTCGTAGTCGGCTGCTGCCGCGGCGATGCTCCATCGCGGGTCTCCCGTGCCGCTGGCTTCGGTGCGGTCGGTGAACGTCCCGTCGCCCTCGTTGCGCCAGAGTTGGTTGTCGCCGAGGTTCAGCACGTAGAGATCGGTCCAGCCGTCGTTGTCCAGGTCGCCGGCTGTGACTCCCATGCCGTAGCCGAATGCCGAAATGCCGCTCTCCTCGGTGACGTCGACGAAGTGGACCGTGGTGCGGCCGTTGCTGTGCTCGAGGTCGTTGCGGAGCAGTCGGTCCCGCGGCGGCCACTCGCCGGTCCACGGCACGGTCGCCCTTGCGCGGTCCTCGTCGTCCCCGAGGATGTTTCCCTGGACCAGGTAGAGGTCGAGGTCGCCGTCGTTGTCGTAGTCGAAGAGGGCCGCGCCGGCGCCGACCACCTCGGGGTAGTAGAGGTGACCGCTCATGCCGTTCCAGTGACGGAAGTCGAGGCCGGCGGTCTCTGTCGCGTCGACGAAGCGGACCTCCCGGTCTCCTGCCGTGGCGAGGGCGGGGGGAAGCGCCGCGATCACGGAGACGGCAACGGCGCCAGCGCCGAGGGTACGTCTCATCTTTCGTCGCCTAGACGGAAGGAGGCCGCGGCGACCAGTTCCAGGGCTTCCGCGCCCTCGACGATCCGGTAGACCGCTCGGGGCGCGACGTCCCGGAAGCGCTGCTCGGCGCCCCCTCCGGCCCACCGCACCCGGATCTCCGCGATCCGGACAGCGTCGCCGAGGCCGACCTCGAGCTGCATGCTGTTGCCGCCGAAGGAACCGCCCGAACCGACGAGCCGGTGGATGGTGCGCGGTTCGCCGCTTGGACCCTCGACCAGGAGAGCCACTCGCGAGCCGACGCCGAAACGGTTGGCGCCCCCTCCGGCCGCGCCGGCTCCGGCAAAGTGGAGAGTGACCCAGGCGTTGCCGTTGCCCGGATTCTCGAACAGGGCGTTGCCGAACGAGTCGCCGGGGTAGAAGCCGCCGAGCTGGTGGAGCAGATCCATGTCTCCGTCGCGGTCCAGGTCTCCGAACGCCACCCCGTGTCCCTTCTGGAGGTGACCGAAGCCGCCGGCGAAGGTGACCTCCTCGAAGCGCCGCCCGTTGTAGCGATACATCACGTTCGGCATCAGGCTCGCCAGGTCCGGCTCGCCGGTGCCGAGATAGAAGTCGAGCCAGCCGTCGTTGTCCAGATCGCCGTAGTTCGCTCCCATCGGCATGGCCGGCCGTCCGATCCCCAGCTCGCGTGACACCTCGGTCATGCGCAATCTGCCGCCGCAGCCGGGTTCGGGTCCGCAGTCGTTGCGGTAGAGCAGCGGCTGACCGGCGGCCCTTGCTGTGCCGGCGAAGGATGCCATGACCTCCGTGGCCTGGGATCGGTAGTCGCCGACGTAGAGGTCGAGGTCGCCGTCGTGGTCGTAGTCGAAGAACCAGGAGGCGAAGCTCTCGCGCTCGGGCTCGGTGACGCCGACCCGTACGGCGACATCCACGAAGGCGCCGTCGTCGTTGACGTAGAGCCGGTTCGAGCCGAAGTTGGAGACGTAGAGATCGAGGTCGCCGTCGTTGTCCACATCCCCCCAAGCGACGCCCTTGGCGTAGCGCAGGTTGGCTACGCCCGACGCTGCCGCAACGTCCTCAAAGGTGCCGTCGCCCCGGTTGCGGAACAGTTGCGAGGGGAAGTCGTGGGCTTCGGTCGCCTCGTTGCCGACGTAGAGGTCGAGATCGCCGTCGCCGTCGTAGTCGCCCCAGGCCGCGGTCTGGGTCGGGTAGGCGGGTTCGGCCAGACCGGCCTCCTCGGTGATGTCGACGAAGCGGCCCGGCTCGCCGTCGAGCTCGTTGCGCAGCAGCGAGTTGCGGATGCGGCCGTCGTCCAGCAGCCAGGCGCCGCGGAGCACGAGCAGGTCGAGGCGGCCGTCATCGTCGTAGTCGGCGTGGACCAGGTTGAGGCCGCCGACCTGGTCTTCCAGGCCCCAGGCTCTGCCTGTGTCCTCGAAGCCGCCTTGGCCATCGTTCCGGAACGCACGCACCGGTCCGCAAGGGTCCCAGCTCGACGTGACCAGGTCGAGCAGGCCGTCGCCGTCGAAGTCGTCGACCACCGCCCCGCCGGCGAGGTCGAGCACATCGACCCCGAGCTCCGGTCCCCGGTTCCGCCAGCGGCCACCCGCGAACGAGTCGGCGAAGACGCCTTCGTCGATCCGGAACTCGGCCGGCACGCCTTCCGGGAAGTCGCCGGACAACCTGCGCGCCAGGTTGAGGAGCCACCGGGCGCGGACCTGCCGGGGCGCTGGGCCCTCCCGCCGCAGAATGGCGAGAAACCCGTCGCCAGCGGCCCGGGCGTGTTCCGGGCGGGCGTGAACGGCGGACGCAGCCAGCGGCAGGATGCAACTGTCGGCCGACCGGGAGACCGTGTGAACGGGTTCGTCGGTAGGGGTGTGCTCCTCACCTGCTTCCTCCGCGCCGGTTTGGTGGATGCAGTTCAGATCCTCGGCCCGCTGCAGGTGTGCGAGCGCGAGATTCCACTCGGCCAGCGAGAGAGCTGCCGGATCGCCGGTCGGCGAAGCCGACAGCGTCAGGGCCGCCGCCGACAGGTGCTCGATCGCTTCGGCGGTGTTGCCGAGCCGTAGCAGCTCGCGGCCGAGGCGTACGCGGGTCGTGCCGGGGGTGCTTGCGCCGGCCGCTGCCAGTTCATCTCGGAGCACGTCCACGATGCCGGTCCCGAAGTAGGGATTCGAGCCGGCGTTCAGTTGCCGGCAGGACTCCGCGAAGTCGATCGCAACGGTGGGCGCGGCGACGGCAGCGAAAGGCGCTGCTAGCATTGCGGTCGCTGCGAGCCCGCGGCCCAGCATGCGCCGCAGCCTACTACGGCGTACGCTGGATGCCGTCAGAGGAGCGCGCCGGCAGTGCTGGCGAATCCCCGGCCGAAGGTGGGCCGGTGGTCAGTCCGCAGGAGGCTTTGGGATCGCGGGTCCCGAGTCGCCGCCGTCGGTCCGGGTCGAGGACTCCGCCTCGCCCGGGTCGCCGACGGTGCCATCTTTACCGTCCGTCGCCGGTGGCGCCGGTGGCGCGGGCGGCAGCGGCGCGGCGGCGGCCGCGCCATGGTCGGAAGTGCCGAACCGGGTCATGAAGACGGCGCCGAGGCCGATCGTCCAGGCGACGTAGCAGATCAGGACCCCGGGGAAGCGGAACATGACGCGGAAGAACCACGGCAGGCCCAGGAAGCCGAGCAGGTCGGCCACGAGTGCGAGCGCCTGGATCGTGAGGACGCCGAGCGCCAGAGCGCCGAAGCTGCCGGCCGCTACCCGGCCCGCGCCCTGGAAGCGACGGCGGCACCAGTCGCCGGCCGCCGCCGCCGACCCCGCGTAGCCGAACACGAAGGCGGCCGTCAGACCGATCAACGCGGCGGGCCAGAGGAGGATGGCGAAGGGAATGCCGATGACCGTCACAGCGAGCAGCAAGCTGACGATGATCAGGACGGGGATGAAGAAGAACTCCACGCCCAGGCCGACCGCGAACATGATCAACAGGTCGGACGACGCGGCCGACCGCACCCGGCCGACTCCCTTCGGCGCCACCAGGAGGACCAGGCCGCTGAGCGCAATCAGCAGAACGGTGAAGATGATCGACTGGACGAACTCGAAGACCTTGCCAAGACGGAAGAAGGGGGGGCGGTCGCCGACACTTGGGAACCAGTCGCCGTCCCAACCGTCGAACCAGTCGCCACCCCAGTTCCAGTCGAAGTCGCCCCAATCGACTTCGGATACCTCGCCGAGCACGGACGACCCGTCTTCGCGCCGCACCCTGCCGCCGACTGTGACGATGTCGCCGAACACCTCCGCTTCGGGGCCGAGTTCCACGTCGCCGCCGATCGCGACCACTTCGCCGGTCACGCGGCCGTTGATCTTCGCCGTGCCGCCGATCGATATCGCGTCGCCGCGAACCTGACCGTCGACCTTGACGTCGCCGCCGATCGAAACGATGTCGTAGGCCACCTCGCCGCGGCCGATCCGCACCGTGCTGCCGAACGCGACCTTGTTGTCGATGTCGACGAGTTCTTCCTCGATCCCGTTCAGGTCGCGTTCGAGATCCTCCAACTGCTCGATGACCCCCTCGATGGCGCCCTGGGCCTGTTCGCCAGCTTCCTCGAGCGCTTCGTCGAGGGTTTCTCGCGCTTCTTCCAGGGCCGCGCTCGCTTCCTCCTGGGCCTCCTGGGCGTCTTGGGGCTGGCCGAACGCCAAGCCGGTGCAGCACAATCCGCCGACCAGCAGCAGGGCGCCGGCTCGCGCTCCGCGGACCCGCTGCCGGCCGCCCGGTCCCGAAGAGAGCCGGTGGAGAAGGTAGACCGCGGTCAGGCTGACCAGTGTCGCGACGGCCACCACCGCGGTGACCTGGGGAGTGCGCAGAATCAGGTCGAGAGCCTCACCGACCCGTACCGCTCCGTTCAGGAACGCGAGGCTCTCGGCGAGGACGCCGGCGGTCCAGGTCAGGATCCAGACCGCGCTGAAGAGCGCTGCTTCCAGGGCGCTCAGCATGGCCAGCCAGGTGGACGGGACAAGCAGCGTCCCGCCGCCGAGCAGGAGCATCGCCGCCGCGGCCATTGCGCCGGCTGACACGCGTGCCCACCGGGGCATCGGGAACGGCAAGAGCTGCGGCGCTGGCGCCGGCGCTTCGATCGGCCGGTTCGCGGCTGCCACCTGCCGCATGACGCGGCCGACGAACCCGTCCGACGGGGCGGGATCCTCGAGCGATTGGAAGAGAGTCCGGAAGTCGATTCGGTTCCGCATGTTCATCCCTCGCGACGGGTGCGATTGTACGACGGCGACACCATGCCTTTCGCCCTACGATGCGAAGATCGCCGCGGTTTCAAACCACGCCCTCCGCGCGCAGGCGCTGTTCGATCTCGCGGCGGGCCCGCCGCAGGTTCGTCTTCACGGTTCCGAGCGGCATGCCGGTGATCTCAGCGATGTCACGGTAGGGCAGCTCCTCCTTGAACCGCAGCAGCACGACCAGGCGGTACTCCGGCCGGAGGGCGGCCACCGCCGCTTCCAGCGCGGCCGCCAGCTCATGCCTCTTGGCCAGAGTATCGGCGGCCTCGGCCCGCTCGTCCGGAGTGCGGTCGAGGATCGAGGACTCGTCGGGGTCGCTGCTCTCGATCGGTGTCGTGGGCAGCTTCTTTCGCCGCAGATGGTCGATCGACGCGTTGCTTGCGATCTTGAACAGCCAACTCGCGAAGCGCCGCCGCGGGTCATAGCGGGCGAGGGCCAGCCAAGCCTTGACGAAAACCTCCTGGGTGACGTCCTCGGCGATGCCGTGGTCCCGGACCATGCGCACGACCAGGCTGAAGACCGGGCGTTGGTAGCGCTCGACCAGGATCTGGAAGGCGCGCTCCGACCCTTCGACGGCTTCAGCTATGAGCGCGACTTCATCTTTCTGCCGATGCGTCAAGGTTTCATCCGTGCGCTCGATGACTCGCGCCCGGAGTGGTTCGCGGGTGGCAGTGTGGCATGCATGGTTGCGCCGCCAAACCCGTCGCGGACTCCGTGTTTGCCCCCAGCCCCCACCTCCCCACGACCTTGCGCCTCAGAACTCACTCTATTGCGTCCTGCGGCGCAAGCTCCTGGGTGCCCGTATCATTGCCGCGTGAAACACGGGGGCGATCACACAGGCGCCGGGGACTACGGAGAACTGGCGGCTGCGGTTCGGTCGGTGCGGATTGCCGGCCGGGTGACGCGGCATCTGCAGCAGTCGCTCCAGGGGTCCTTCCTGACCAAGAAGGACCGTTCGCCGGTGACGGTCGCCGACTACGCGGCGCAGGCACTGGTCAGCCTCACCCTGCCGGGCGGGGAGGCCATCGTGGGCGAGGAGACCGCGGCGGCGCTCGAAGGCGTCGAGGGAAGGGAAGCTCTGGACAAGGTTGTGGCCGCGGTCCGGTCCGAACTGCCCGATGTCACTGCCGACGAGGTGCGAGCCGCGATCGACCGCTGCTCGGATCCGGGGGGCGCGAGCGGGAGGTTCTGGGTCCTCGATCCGATCGACGGCACGAAGGGATTCGTGCGCGGCGACCAGTACGCGATCGCCCTGGGTCTGATGGAGGACGGCGAAGTGGTCGGCGGTGTGCTCGGTTGCCCGAACCTGCCCTCGCCCGCTGGCCGGGGTTGCCTGTTCGTCGCCGCCCGGGGTCGGGGCGCGTGGGAGCTGCCGTTCGATGAGGACAAGGGAACACCGCGGCGCATCGGAGTTTCGGCGGTTGCCGCGTCGGGCGACGCCGCCTTCTGCGAGTCGGCCGAAGCGATGCACTCGGACCACGATCGGCACGCCCGGATCGCGACGCGGCTCGGGGTCACGGCCCCTCCCGTGCGCATGGACAGCCAGTGCAAGTATGGGGCGATCGCCCGTGGCGATGCCTCGATCTATCTCCGATTGCCCTCGTCCAGGACCTATCGGGAGAAGATCTGGGACCACGCGGCCGGCTTCATCGTGGTGTCCGAAGCCGGTGGCGCCGTGACCGACGCCTACGGCCGTAGTCTGGACTTCAGCCTGGGGCGGACCCTGGACGGGAATCGTGGCGTCGTGGCGACCAACGGCCTCCTACACGGCGTGGTTCTGGATGCGGCGGCCGCGGTGCTGCCACAGAACCCGGAACTCTGAGACGGGATCCTTCCTCTTGGCTCCCAACGAGACCCTGCTTGTGACCGGCGGCGCCGGTTTCATCGGCTGCAATTTCACGGCCAGGGCACTGGCCGAGGGTTCGTGTCGGGACAGCCGCGTCGTCGTGTTCGACAAGCTGACCTATGCCGGCAGTCTCCTCAACCTGGAGCCGGTTGCGGACGATCCGCGCTACCGGTTCGTGCAGGCGGACATCGCCGATCGCGACGCGGTCCGGCGAGTCTTCGCCGAGCACCGGCCGACGGCGGTCCTCAACTTCGCGGCCGAGAGCCACGTCGACCGCTCGATCGACAGCCCGGGCGACTTCGTCCGGACCAACATCGGCGGCACGTTCGAACTGCTCGAAGCCGCCCGGGGCGCCCTCAGCGGCCAGTCGGAGGGGGAGCGAGCAGCCTTTCGGTTCATCCATGTCTCGACCGACGAGGTCTTCGGCAGCCTCGGCGACGAGGGACGGTTCCACGAACACACGCCGTACGACCCGAGTTCGCCCTACTCGGCCTCCAAGGCAGCGGCGGATCACCTTGTGCGCGCCTACGGTCGCACCTACGGCCTGCCGGCGATCGTGACCAACTGCTCGAACAACTACGGTCCGTACCAGTATCCCGAGAAACTGATTCCGGTGATGATCCTGAACGCGGTGGAAGGGCTTCCCCTGCCGATCTACGGCGAGGGCGCGAACGTCCGGGATTGGCTTCACGTGGACGATCACTGCGCCGGTCTGCTCACGGTGCTGAGGCGCGGCGAACCGGGCCAGAGCTACAACCTGGGCGGCGACGAGGAACGAACGAACCTCGAAGTCGTCGAGGCGGTCTGTGCAGCGGTCGAGGCGGAGTTCCCGGCCGCGCGGAACACCGCGCTTGCCGCCAGGGGGATCGGGAGCTACCGGCAACTCGTGACCTTCGTTGAAGACCGGCCCGGTCACGACCACCGCTACGCGATCGATCCCACGAAGGTGCGGCGCGATCTGGGATGGACTCCGCGGCACGACTTCGAGAGCGGTCTGCGCGCGACGGTGCGCTGGTACCTGGATCACCGCGACTGGTGCGAGGCGGTCGCCCCCGGCGCCTCGAGGAACCGGATGGGCGTAGGGCAGCGCCTGACGGCGGCGACATGAGTCCGCTACGGGGAATCCTGCTCGCGGGCGGCACCGGCACCCGGCTCCATCCGGTGACTCGCGCGGTCAGCAAGCAGTTGCTGCCGGTGTACGACCAGCCGATGATCCACTACCCGCTGTCCAGCCTGATGATCGCCGGCGTGCGGGAGATCCTGGTCATCACGACGCCGCACGACCAGCCCGCTTTTGTGCGCCTGCTGGGCGATGGCAGCGACCTCGGCCTCGAGCTGTCCTATGCCGTGCAGGAGGCGCCGAAGGGCATCGCGCAGGCGTTCCTGATCGGCGCCGAACATCTGCGCGGGGCCAGGGCGGCTCTCGCGCTGGGCGACAACATCTTCCACGGCCACGGGCTGGCCCAGGTGTTCCAGCGGGCCGCGGAGCGAAATGCGTCATCGCCGGGTGCAGTGATCTTCGGCTACCGGGTCCGGGATCCCGAACGGTACGGCGTGGTCGAGTTCGATGACGAGCGGCGCGTGATCGGTCTGGAGGAGAAGCCGGCAGCGCCGAAGTCGCCCTACGCCGTACCGGGTCTGTACTTCTACGACGAGCGGGTGGTCGGACTGGCCAAAACACTCGAGCCGTCAGCGCGCGGCGAGCTGGAGATCACCGATCTGAACCGGCTCTACCTGGCCGAGAGCACGCTACGGGTCGAACTCCTCGGGCGTGGCGTCGCCTGGCTCGACACGGGGACGCACGAGGCGCTGCTTCAGGCCAGCAACTTCATCCAGGCGATCGAGGAGAGACAGGGGTTGAAGGTCGCCTGCCTGGAGGAGGTGGCGTACCGCATGGGTTACATCGACGCGGACGAGCTGAGCCGTCTGGCGGAGTCCACCAACGACGCCTACGGCCGCTATCTGAGCCTCGTCCTGGAGGAGGAGCGTTGAGCGCGCCGCCCAGGGTTCATCCGACCGGGTTGCCCAGCGTGGTGATCGTCGAACCCGCGGTTCATCGGGACGGCCGCGGTTTCTTCCTGGAGAGCCACAACTCGTCGACCTTCGCTGAGTCCGGCGTGGAAAGGCCGTGGGTTCAGGACAACCACTCGCGATCCGGCCGCGCCACCCTGCGCGGGCTCCATCTTCAATGCCGCCGGCAGCAGACGAAGCTCGTTCGCGTCACCCGTGGCGAGGTCTTCGACGTTGCTGTCGATGTCCGGCGCGGTTCCCCGTCCTTCCTGGGCTGGACCGGTTGCGTGCTGTCGGAGGACAACTTTCGCCAGCTCTACATTCCGCGCGGCTTCGCTCACGGCTTCTGCGTGATCAGCGAGACCGCCGATGTGCAGTACAAGTGCGACGACTACTACGACCGGGACGACGAACTCTCGATTGCCTGGGACGATCCCCAGATCGGGATCGACTGGCCGGTGGACGAGCCGCGGCTTTCGGACCGCGACCGGGCGGCGCCTACCGTTGCGGGATGTCTTGAGCAGTTGCCGACGTTCTCGCATTGAGTCGGATGTGTTTCGAGCGGCGCCCTTGACGGATCGGGACGGCCTGAGGGCCGCCGACCGCGATCAGCTCGAGGCGCACGGTATCGGCGTCGAGGAAGCACGGCGGCAACTCGCGTTCCTGCGCGATCCGCCGCCGAAGACGAAGCTCGCACGCCCGGCCCGGATCGGCGACGGCATCCTCACTCTGCCTGAAGGCGTCGAGGCCGTCCGCCTGGCCGAAGAGGGGCGATCCGCCTCGCGGGCGGGCCGCCTGATTCGCTTCGTGCCGGCGTCCGGCGCGGCATCGCGGCTGTTTGCGGAACTTCGAACCGCCCAGGCCGCCGGCTTTGCCGTGAACGACCCGGTCCTGGCCCGTTTCGAGAACGCCCGGCCCAGTCTTCCCTTCGACTGCGGTCCGTCCGAGCTCCTGGACCGCTACGGCGACGCGCCCAAGGCCCTGATCCCCTTCCACAGGTACGCCGGCGGCGAGCAGCGGACCGCGCTGGAGGAACACCTGGTTGAGGCGGCTGCTCTCATGGGCGGCCGCGGCTCGGCGGCGATCCACTTCTCCGTCGCCGTCCGTCACCGGCCGGCATTCGAGGCGCTGCTCGGTGACCGGCTGCCGGTGCTCGAGCGGCGGCTGGGATGCCGCTTCGACGTCACGCTGTCCCACCAGTCGCCGGCTACCGACAGTATTGCGGTCGACGCGGATGGAAAGCCGTTCCGGATTGCGGACGATCCGGCAGCGCCATTGCTGGTGCGGCCCGGAGGCCACGGCGCACTGCTTCGCAATCTCCAGTCTCTGGCCGATCGGGGCTTCGAGCTGATCGGGGTGAAGAACATCGACAACGTCCAGCCCGAGAAGGCCCAGGGCGCGTCGGTTCGAGCCATGCAGATCCTTGCCGGAATGGCGCGGGAACTGGCGCGGGGTTCGGGCCGGCCGGCCAGGGTCTGCGGCGTCGTTCCTGCCGTCGGCACGGCCGGCGGCGGTCCCTTCTGGGTTCACGAAACCTCGGGCGCCTCGGCACTCTTGGGCGGACTGCGGCTTCAGATCGTCGAGACCTCCCAGATCGACCTGGAAGACGGGGAGCAGGCGGCGATTCTGACTCGGTCCACGCACTTCAACCCGGTGTTCCTGGTCTGCGCGGTGCTGGCCCCCGGCGGTGGGGCGTACCGGCTGGAGGACTACGTCGACCACAACGCCAGCTTCATCGTTCGCAAGAGTCATGGCGGCCGGGAACTGATCGCACTGGAACGTCCCGGTTTGTGGAACGGATCGATGGCTGGTTGGGAGACGCGGTTCGTGGAGCTGCCGAGCGAGATGTACACGCCGGTGAAGACCGTATTCGATCTCGCCGGCGCGGAACATCAGTGCGGAGGAGATGACCGATGAACGAAGCTCCCGAGGCCTCGGAGGCCAGGAACACGAAGACGAGGCTCGCCATCCGCGCGGCCGTGGTGGTTGCCCTGATCGCGGCGCTCCTTCTGTTCGGCCGACGCGTAGCTGGCTACCTGCCCGAGTTCAGCGCCTGGGTCGACGGGCTCGGCCTTTGGGGGCCGGTCGTGTTCGTGCTCGGCTACGCCATCGCTACCGTGGCGTTCATTCCGGGCTCCCTGCTTACCCTCGCGGGCGGCGCGATCTTCGGTCTCGGCCAGGGCACGGCGTTTGTGTTCGTCGGCGCCTGCCTGGGGGCCACGGGCGCCTTCCTGGCGTCGAGGTACATGGTCCGGGGAGCGATCGAACGGCGCGTCGCCGCGGAACCGCGTTTCGCCGCAATCGACCGGGCGGTGGGGCGTGAAGCGTTCAAGATCGTTCTGTTACTGCGACTCACGCCGGTTGTCCCCTTCGTGTTGCTGAACTACGCCCTGGGGCTGACGAGAGTGAAGCTGAGCCACTATGTGCGCGCCTTCATCGGCATGCTCCCCGCAACCGTGCTCTACGTGTACTACGGCAAGGCGATCGGCGATGTGGCTGAAGTCGCGGCCGGCGTTGGCGAGGAGCGGAGCTGGGGGGACTATGCCGCCGGGGCCGTTGGGCTGGTCGCTACGATCGCGGTGATTGCAATCATTGTCCGCATCGCCCGCCGCGCGCTCCGAGAGGAGGTGGGCGAATGACGAGGCCGGAATTGCTCCGGGAGAGTCACCACGACCGGGAACTCGCGGCGCGGGTGTCCCCCGACGACTGGACGAACCCGGCCCCCGAAGGCCGGTACCACCTGGTCGCGATCGGGGCCGGCACTGCCGGTCTGGTGACGGCGATCGTGGCCGCGGGTCTGGGCGCCAAGGTGGCGCTGATCGAGCGCCGGCTCATGGGCGGCGACTGCCTGAACTTCGGCTGTGTCCCGTCGAAGGGCGTGATCGCCGCGGCGCGGCGGTGGAACGCCGGCCGCGCCGATCCCGAGTTCGGGGCGCCGGGGGCTGGTCGCGCGGGCGATTTCGGCGCGGCAATGGAGCGCATGCGCCGGATCCGGGCGGCGATCAGCCAGGACGACGCGGCCGAGCGCTTTCGTGACGCCGGGGTCGATGTCTACCTGGGCGAGGGCAGATTCCTGTCCGACCGCGCAGTCGCGGTGACCGGTCCTGCGGGCGACCGCGAGCTGCGCTTCCGCCGCGCTGTCGTCGCCACCGGTGCGCGCCCCCAGGCGCCGCCGATTCCTGGTCTCGACCGGTGCGACTACCTGACCAACGAGACGGTCTTCTCGCTCACCGAGCGACCCGAGCGGCTGGCCGTCATCGGCGCCGGCCCGATCGGCTGCGAGCTGTCCCAGGCCTTCGCGCGGCTCGGCAGCCGGGTGACGACGTTCGACCTTCTACCCGGCATCCTCCCGCGAGAGGATGAGGACGCGGCGGCTCTGGTTGAGCAAGCCCTCCGGCGGGACGGGGTCGAGTTGGCGCTCGGTGTCCGGATCGAGGAAGTCGCGCCTCATGAGGGAGGCTTCCGCCTGGTCTACCTCGACAGCGACGGCGGCCGCCGCGGGACGAGTTGCGATGAACTCCTGGTTGCCGTGGGCCGAACGCCGAACATCGAGGGCCTGGGGCTTGAGGAGATCGGTGTCCGTTGCGATGCGACCGGCGTCCAGGTCGACGCGAAGCTGCGGACGACGAATCCCCGCATCTACGCTGCCGGCGACGTCACACCGGCGCCCAAGTTCACCCACCTGGCGGACGCCCATGCCGGTGTTGTCATCCAGAACGCCCTGTTCTTTCCCACCGCCCGCGCCGACCGGCTGGTCGTGCCGCGGTGTACGTACACCTCGCCGGAGGTGGCGCACGTCGGCCTGGACCGGCAGGAGGCGGAGCAACGTGGCATCGCCGTCGACGTGGTCGACGTAGCCCTGGAAGAGAACCACCGCGCCCTGCTCGACGGCGAGGAGGAGGGGTTTCTGCGGGTTCTGCTTCAGCGGGGCAGCGACCGCGTGCTTGGCGCCACGGTGGTGGCGGCCGGCGCCGGCGATCTGATCGCGCCGCTCACGCTGGCCGTAACTCACGGTCTCGGTCTTTCGAAGTTCACTTCGACCATCCTGCCGTATCCGACCCGGGCGGAGGTGCTCAAGAAGGCCGCGAACCAGTGGCGCAGGACGAAGCTGAGTCCTACCGTCCAGGGCCTGTTGGCGCGTTGGTTCCGCTGGATCGGTTGAGCCGCTCGAGCTAGAGGTGGCGCCGGCGCGGGCTGCGCCGCCGCCTTCGTCTCCGCGGCGCCGGTCGCTTCGTGGTGTCGGCTGGGCTTCGGGACGGCGCGGACTCGGCGATCCCCCGCCAGTGTTCGAGTGCCTCACCGCCGCCGCCGGTGGCAGACGAGAGCAGGGCGAAGAGTTCCACCGCGGGACCGAAGGCCTCTCGGCGGACGAGGTTGTGAACGGTCTTCGGGCTGTGGTTCGGTTCGCACAGGCGCTGGAATGTCTCCAGCGTCCGCATGATCCGGCCGCGGCGCTCGGCGGAGAGCGCGAAGCGGGTACTGAAGTCGGCCACGACATCGTCCACGAGTCGTTGCAGGCGCCGGCGCTGGACTCCTTCCCCGCCGGCCTCCAGGCGCTCTCTGCCGACCACGACCCGTGGCAGGAGCAAGGTCGACAGCAGCGCTTCAAGCGGCACTTCCGGCCCGGTGTTGACGCGTTCGTCAAGTTGCTCCGCGAGTTGGGAGAAGCCGTCCCTCTCGGTGCCCGTCCCCCGCACTTCGTCGACCTCGGGCAGAACGACCGGGAGCAGGCCCGAGCGCCGCATCCAGTCGAAGGTCGCGGCGCTCCGGCCGCTCGACAGGAGCTGGATCAACTCCTCGATCAGGCGGTGCGGCGAGGCCTTGGCCATGTCCCGGCGGTGCTCGAAGGCGGCGGCAAGGGTCTCGTTCTCGATCTCGAAGTCCAGGCGCGCCGCGAATTCGCAGGCCCGCAGCATGCGGACCGGATCCTCGCGGTAGCGCAGGTTGGGATCGCCGATCACGCGGATGCACCCGCGATCGAGATCCTCAAGGCCTCCCACATAGTCGACGACGGCGCGGTCGGAGGCTCGGTAGAGCAGGGCATTGATGGTGAAGTCGCGTCGGAAGGCGTCCTGTCTGGGTGTGCCGTAGGTGTTGTCGCTGGTTACCAGGAGCTCGCCGGGCGAACGGCGTTGATGATCGGGATCCGGCGCGCCGCGGAACGTGGACACCTCGACCACCTCGTCGCCGAACCAAACGTGAGCGAGGCGAAAGCGCCGGCCGATGATCCGGGAGTTCCGGAATAGCCGCCGCACGTCCTCGGGGCGCGCGTCGGTGACGACGTCGTAGTCCTTCGGTGCGCGTTGTAGCATCAGATCGCGCACGCTGCCGCCGACCAGACCGGCGTTCCGGCCAGCCTGATCCAATCTCCGCAGCACCTTCTGGGCGCCCGGAGAGATATGCCGCCACGAGATCGGGTGCTCGGAACGCGGCAGTATCGTGGCCGCGGCCGGCGCTTCCATCGGATCAGGGTATCAACGGACGCCGGTTGCGGCGCCGCCTGGTGCGGTGGAGGCCCGTGATGCGCCCGTGGCGGCCCCCTTTGGATCGTGCAACGATCGGGGTGTGTCTGTGCGGGTAGCGTCAACTCGGATCGGCCCGTGTCCGGTGGCGGTGTGCCTGCTCATCGCGTTCCAGTCGGTCTCCACGGCCGCCGTCCGCGCGGACGATCTGTTTCTTCCGGCCGGCCCGTCGAGCGAGCAGACGAACGGCGCCCGTGCGGCGGCTTCCACCTCGGCGACGCCCGAGCTCCTGGGCGCGACGCTTCGCCGCCGGCTCGCGCGGATCGACCGGCGCCTGCTCGACGAGGCGCGCGCGACTGCCGCACGGGGCGGGAACGCCGAGGGTCTGATCGACCTGAACCTGTTCGACGACGCATCCTTCGCGGCCGTCGGTCTCAGCGCCGCGCCGACGTCGTCCGGATACTCCGTGTCCGGGCAGCTCGACGGTGTGCCTTTCGGCATGGTCACCCTGGTGGTCAACGGGGACGTCATCGTCGGCACGGTGCGGGCTCTCGGGGAGACCTACACGATCCGTTCGGCCGGCGGCGGCGACATCGAGATACGGCAGACCGATGAAGGGGCGTTGCCTGAATGCGCCGGACCGCGGACGGCGCCGCCGGTCGAGGCCGTCGCGCCTGAGGCCGGCGCGCCTGGGACCGACGTGGCGGAGGCCTCGGTCAGCATCGGAACCACCAGCGATCCTTCGCAGATCGACGTCCTGGTCGTCTACACCACGGCGGCGAAGGATGCGGCCGGTGGAGAAGACGCGATCGAAGCGACGATCGATCTCTGGTTCGCCGAAGCGAGCGGTTACTTCACGGCCAGCGGCGTCGACCTGCATATCCACCTGGCGCACATGGAGGAACTGGACTACATGGAGACCAGGTCGTCCTACGAATTGACCCCCCTTCGTCTCACGGAGGACGGCATCATGGACCGCGTGCACGCGATGCGCGATGCCGTCGGCGCGGATGTGGTCCATCTGGTCGAGCGGTGGGGAAGCTCAGGTCGCTTCAGGTACTGCGGGCTTGCCTACCTCCTGGAGGACGTCGACACTTCTTTCGCGCGCTATGCGTTCGGCGTCACCGTGCTCAGTTGCGGCAGCTCGGTGTTCGCGCACGAGCTCGGTCACAACATGGGTCTCAACCACGACCGCTACGCCCATGACGTGGCCCTCGACTCCGGCCTGACCAACAAGCCGACCAACTACGCCTACGGCTATGTCAATCAGGCGGGGCTCGAATCGGGTTCTGCGGCAACGAGGCGGTGGCGGACGATCATGGCCTACGGCACGCAGTGCTCTCACGCGGGAGTTTCGGGCTGTTCGCGCGTGGGCCGGTTCTCGAATCCGGGCCAGACCCGTTCCGGCGATCCGCTCGGCGTCTGGAGCAATGGGAATGCAAGTGCCGTCACCGGCCCGGCCGACGCCAGCTTGACCCTCAACGGCACCCGCGCGACGGTGGCGGCGTTCCGCTCGCCCGGCACGAATCCCGCGGTTGTGTCGTTGAGGCGCCGGCAACCGGCGGAGGAGAAGACGAACGGCAGCACCCTTGGCTGGCGGCTGGCGTTCAATCGCGACGTGAAGAACGTGACGAGTGGGGACTTCGAACTCGCGGGTTCGGGTCTCAGGACCACGACCCTGACGGTAACGGCGAAGACCGGTAGCCAGCAGATCTACGACATCGATGTAACGGCGGGGTTGAGCGCCTTCAACGGGGAAGTGACGCTCGGTTTCGCGGCTGGGCAGAACATCCTGGATCTATCGAACAGGGCGCTGGACACGACCTGGCCCGCTGCCGCGGAACGGACCTACACGCTGGATCATGCCGCACCTTCGCCTGCGATCGCTCCCTCGAGCGCGAGCAGTTCACCGTTTGTGGCGACGATCCGCTTCGCGGAGGACGTGGAGGACTTTGCCGTGCCGGCGACGTGACCGCGACGAACGCCACCGTAGCTGCCCCGTCGCGGTCCGACCCGCGCACCTACACCGTGCAGGTCACGCCCACCACCACCGGTGCTTCGACAGTCACTCTGACCGTCCCCGCGGACGCCGCGAAGGACATCGTGGGCAACCAGAGCGTCGCCGCTTCCCAGGCCGTTGCCTACGACCCCGCGACCACTGTGTCGCTGGCGGTCGCCGGACTGTCGAACGGGTCGATCGCGGAGAACGCGACGTGGACGTCTGCCACGCCTTCGGTCACTGGAAGCCCGGTGGGAACGGTGTCGTGGACCAAGGAAGGGACCGACGCCGGCCACTTCGAGATCGCTGGGGCGACGGGCGTTCTCACTCTTCCGGGACGGGACTTCGAAGAGCAGGCCGACGCGAACGGCGACAACGAGTACGAGGTGACGGTGAGGACAACCGACGCCAACGGCAACTCGGCCACGGCGCAGGTCACGGTGACCGTGACCGATGCGGTGGAGGCGAGGGACCTTCGCGTCTCCCACGCGTTCAGCCGCAAGGTTCCGGAAACCCGGAGTTACTCCGAGAGACCGTCGCTGAGGCCGAATGTCGTCTGCCCCGATGTTTGCAAGGTCGACGAGGGTCCGGTCGGCGCGGTGACTTGGTCCAAGACGGGCGCCGACGCCGCCCTATTCGACCTCGACACGAGTTCGGGCGACTTGTCGCTCGAGGCGAAGGACTTCGAGAACCCGGTGGACACGAACACCGACAACGACTACGAGGTGACCGTGTCGGCCACCGATTCTGACGGCAACAGCGCCAGCAAGGACGTGACGGCGAGGGTGACCAAGGGACCTCCCCGCTGGCTCTCCATCTCGGGCCTTTCGTCCGAGATCGTAGAGGAGAACAGCGCCTGGACCTCCGGAACGCCGCCGGCCGCGGGCGCCGACGGCAGCGTGGTCTGGACGAAGGAAGGGTCGGACGCGGCTCGGTTCTCGATCGGATCGGGGACCGGCGTGTTGACGCTAGCGGCTCAGGACCGCGCGAACCCCATTGACGCAGACCAGGACAACGCCTACGAGGTGACCGTGCGAGCCACCGACGGGGTAGGCAACTCCGGCGCCGTTGGGATCACGGTGACCGTTACCGACCTTCCGCCGCCGCCGCCGCCACCACCTCCGCCACCTCCGCCACCACCTCCGCCACCACCTCCACCGCCACCGCCACCAGACGACGATGACGACGACTCCGTTCCTCCGGTGGCGGCGTTCGCGGTGGAGGGAGCGACCTGCGACGCCGACCTGTGCCGGGCAGTCACCGGGGAGGCGGTGGGGTTTGTGGACACGAGTTCCGGGATCGTGCGCTCGCGGCGCTGGGAGTTCGGCGACGGGAAGATGTCTCGGTCTCGCAGGCCGGAGTACGCCTGGTCGTCGCCTGGCTTCTACGAGGTCACGCTGTGGGTGAGCGACGGGGTGACCGAGTCGACGGCGTCGCAGGTGTTCCTGGTCGAGGCTGCGGCGCCTCTGGGTTCCTGCGTGGCGGACGCGGAGACGCTCTGCCTTCAGGATTCCCGTTATGCCGTGGCCGTTGAGTGGCGCAAGGCGGACGGCGAGAGCGGCGCCGGCAGCGTGGTCCACTCAGGAACGAACGACTCGGGTCTGTTCCGGTTCTTCGACCGAGACAACTGGGAGATTCTGATCAAGGTGCTCGACGGCTGCGCGCTGAACGGCCACGTGTGGGTCTTCGGAGCGTCGACGACGGACCTGGGGTACCGGATCGAGGTGACCGACACGGTGACCGGAGTAGTGCGGGAGTACCAGAACGAGCCCGCCAGGGCCGCGCAGGCGATCACCGACGCTACGGCGTTCCAAGCGTGCGCCCGCTGACGGCGCACGCATGGTTCACGGCTGGTGCGCGAAGCGCGCCAGCCGGGTTCCCCGGCGGCTGCGAGCCGTAGCGGTCTTCGCCCCGCACCTCGTGCGCCCGCTGACGGCGCTGACTGGTAAGCTGCGCCGCCGTGGGCGCCTTGGACGGACTTCGGGTTCTCGACCTGTCGCGGCTTGCCCCCGGGCCGTACTGCTCGATGCTGCTCGCCGACATGGGGGCGGACGTGTTGCGGGTCGACAACGCGGTCGGCGGACCGGTCCGATCCGGCGACATGCTGTCGCGGAACAAGCGCAGCATCGCGCTCAACCTGAAGACGGCGGACGGCCAGCGCATCCTCCACGAACTGGCCGCGGAGGCGGATGTCTTCCTGGAGGGCAACCGGCCCGGCGTCTGCGCCCGGTTGGGTTGCGACTACGCGAGTCTTTCGGCGATCAATCCCCGTCTCGTCTACTGCTCGCTTACCGGCTACGGTCAGAGCGGGCCGATGGCGCAGGCCGCCGGGCACGACGTGAACTACATCGCACTCGCCGGCGTTCTGTCGCAGATCGGCAACGGCCGGGAACCGCCCCTGCCTCCCCTCAACCTGGTCGCCGACTTCGGCGGCGGCGGGCTGATGGCGGCCTTCGGCATCCTCTGCGCCCTGTTCGAGCGGGAGCGATCCGGCCGCGGCCAGTACATCGACGCCGCGATGATCGACGGAGCGGCTTCCCTGATGGCCGTGCACTTCGCGCAGAAGGGCGCCCGCTCGACGCCGGGCACAGGGCTCCTCGGCGGGGGTGCGGCCTTCTACCGCTGCTATGAGTGCAAGTGCGGCGGCTACGTCTCTGTCGGCGCGATCGAACCGCAGTTCTTCGCCGCGCTGTGCGAAGGAACCGGCGTCGATGTCGCTGACGAGCAGATGGACACCGACCGCTGGCCGGCGCACATCGATGCGTTCCGGCGCGCCTTCCTGACCCGGACCCGCGACGAATGGGCCGGGGTGTTCAGCGAGCTCGACGCCTGTGTGTCGCCGGTGCTCGACCTCGACGAGGCGCCGCGCCATGCGCACAACATGCAGCGGGGAACCTTCCCGATCGGTCCGGACGGAGAGATTCACATAGCGCCCGCACCGCGCCTGGACAGGACGCCCGGCGACCTCCGCCGGCGCGAACCGCGGATGGGCGAACACACCGGAGAGGTCCTTCAGGGTCTCGGTTACAGCGCCGGGGAGATCGAAGGACTCCAACAGAACGGAGCGATCCTGAGAACATGAACGAACCACGTACCCACGATGGTCCACCTGCCGACGGCGCGGGCAGAGTCTTCGAGGACTTCGAGGTCGGCCAGGTCTTCCGTCACGCCCTGGGGCGGACGGTCACGGAGGGCGACAACGTCTGGTTGACGATGATCACCCTGAACCCGAACCCGATCCACTTCGATCGCGAGTACGCGGGTCAGACGGAGTGGGGGCAGCCCCTGGTCAACTCCTGCTTCACCCTCTCCTTGGTCACCGCGCTGACCGTCGCCGACCTGTCCCAGAACGCGGTGAACCTGGGTTGGGACCGGGTCCGTCTGCCGCACCCGGTGTTTGAAGGCGACACGCTGTATGCCCAGAGCGAGGTGCTCTCCGTTCGCGAGTCGAAGTCGCGCCCGCACCAGGGCATCGTGGGCTTCCGCACGATCGGCTACAACCAGACCGGCCGGCCGGTGATCACGTTCGACCGCACGATTCTCGTGTACCGCCGCGGCCACATGCCGGCGAAGCCGGTCCGCCCGGCGCTGCGCGCGTAGCCGGGACTGCGGCCCGCCCCGGCGCTACCGCTCGGCGAGCGCCTGGTAGTCGCGTACGGTGACGCCGGTGTAGACCTGCCGCGGGCGGTTGATCCGGTTGTCCGGATCGTTTCGCATCTCCTTCCAGTGCGCCAGCCAGCCCGGCAGCCGGCCCAGGGCGAACATGACCGTGAACATGTCCGTCGGCAGGCCCATCGCCCGGTAGATGATGCCGCTGTAGAAGTCGACGTTCGGATAGAGCTTGCGCTCGACGAAGTACTCGTCGCGCAGCGCCACCTCCTCCAGGTTCCTGGCGATTGCCAGCAGCGGATCGTCAACGCCGAGCTGCGCCAGGACCTCGTCCGCAGCCCCCTTCAGGATACTGGCGCGCGGGTCGAAGTTCTTGTAGACGCGGTGGCCGAAGCCCATGAGGCGGAACTCGTCGTTCCTATCCTTGGCGCGATCGACGAATTTGCTGAAGTCGTCGCCGCTGTCGCCGATCGCCTCCAGCATCTCGATCACCTGCTGGTTGGCGCCGCCGTGGAGTGGCCCCGACAGGGCGTCAATGCCGGCTGAGATGGCGGCGAACAGGCTGGCGCCGGAGCTGCCGACCATGCGGACCGTCGACGTCGAGCAGTTCTGCTCATGGTCGGCGTGCAGGATGAGCAGCATGTTGAGCGCTCGAGACAACACATCCGGCGGCTCGTAGGACTCGCAGGGCACCGAGAACATCATGTTCAGGAAGTTCTCCGCGTAGCCCAGGTCGTTCTGCGGGTACACGAACGGCTGGCCGATCGACTTCTTGTAGGTGAAGGCCGCGATCGTCGGCAGCTTCGCGATCAGGCGGACGGCGTGCAGGTCGACGTCCTCGTCCTCGGAGTAGAAGGTGGCCAGCGACGAGATCATCGAGGACAGGATCGCCATCGGGTGCGCCGTCGGCGGGTACGCCTCGAAGAACTTCTTCATGTCCTCGTGGATCAGCGTGTGCCGCCGCAGCTTCGAGCGGAAGTCCGCCAGCTCCTGCTCGCTCGGCAGTTCGCCGTAGATCAGCAGGTAGCAGACCTCGACGAAGGACGCTCGCTCGGCGAGCTGTTCGATCGGGTAGCCGCGGTAGCGGAGAATTCCCTGCTCGCCGTCGATGAACGTGATCGCGCTACGGCACGATCCAGTGTTGCCGTAGCCGGGATCCAGGGTGATCGCACCGGTTTGGCTCCGGAGCGCGTGGCTTTGGATAGCCAGTTCGCCCTCGGAGCCGACGATGACGGGGAATTCGTACTCCTGATCGTCCAAAGTCAGCTTGGCTACACTCATCGCTGCTGTCTACCCCTTGACCCTTCCCGGTATTCGATTCACTTGGCGCGCGTCGGGGGCGGAGTGTAGCAGCCCGGAGCCGCCGGTTTGCGGTCGCGCGATCGGGGTGTTGACGAAGGTTGGGTCAGAACCTGAACCGGAGATCCACGGCGGTTTGAAGGCCGCCACCGCCGATTGCCACCGTCCCGCCGCTCGGGGCGTCGAGATCGATCGAGGCGTCGCTGAAGCGAACGACTCCGCCCAATCCGGTGCTCTTGCTGAAGTAGTAGGCGACGTCGATGCCGAGGTGGTACCCGATGGCGCTGCCTGATGCTTTCCGGTGTTCGACGCCGGCGTAGTTCGCCGTGTCGAAGGGGTAGGTCTGATCGAAGCGAACGGCGGTCGCCAGGTCATAGTCGACGTCGATCTGGGAAGGACCGGCGAACAGGGCGACCTGGACCTTCTCGCCGTCCCGAACGAGCCACTTCAACGAAAGGTGAATGGCCGTCTCATCGCGTGAGAGGCCACGGCTCCTGCCTTCGACAGTGCGCGGACTTCCGAACAGGAAGGGGTGTGGCAACCGACCCACGATGTCCGCCTGGTCGGAGAGCGAGGACTGGGACCAGGTGAGCCCGAGCGCCAGTGGACCGCGCAGGCGGAGGCCAAGGGATGCCTCGTAGAGAGAGGCGTCGCCGCCCACGTAGTCGGCGTCGAACTCACCCTGCTCGGAACCGAACAGCCTGTGGTCGAAGGTGAAGGTCCCGGACGGAGCGTCGTTGGTCGACAGCAGGCCGCCGCCCAGGGTGACGGACCAGCGGTCCCGGGCCGCTTCGCCATTCTCGGACTCGGTGGAAGCGACCGTATCCTCCTGCGGCGCGTCGGCTTGCGCGGCAAGGGGCGCCGTCGACCAGGTCAGGAGCAGGAGGGCCAGACCCATCGAGAGCCGCAGCCGACGGCTGTTCCTTGTTGGCGTCTTCAGATTCATTGCCTGGTTCTTCCTCATCGGTTCAAAGTCCCACTGCCGTCAGCGCCTGATCGATCGCCGTGTGGGCGGAGCTTCCGGCGCCGTGAAGGTCCACGGCCGCCTGTCGGATGGCGATCGCCATCGTCTGGAAGTTGGCCAGGGGCGACGCCAGGTCGACCAGGGCGCGGAAGAACGCCTGCTCGACCTGAGTCCGGTTGGCGCCGCCGACCCCCTGGACCGTCCGACCGCTCGAGGCGTGCGTTCCACCCTCGATCGCCAGGTAGAAGGCGTGGCTCAGGATGGTGGAGTTCCAGTGGACCCCGGAGTAGCCGTCGATTGCACGGCGGAACCAGCGATTGTCCTTCCTGCCGAAGCGTGTGTAGCGGATCAGGTTCTCGCCCACCAGGGCCACGACGAAACGGAACTCCTGTCCGACGGCGTCCGGATAGGTGAAGGGACCGACGGTAGCCTCGCGGGGCGTGTCGATCCGACGCACAGGGAATTCCATGTCCTCGCCGTTGATGTAGTCCGCGCGCAGCAGCCCGTCGCCCGGCGGATGGACCGCGAACTCGACCGCGGTGCCGATCATGTCCGAGTACGCCTCGTTGATCGCACCGCCATGGGCCATGAACAGAGCGAAGCGGCCGCTGCGAGAGGTGGTGGGGTTCCCGTCCTCGTCGAAGCAGAGATACGGCGCCACGACGTCGCCCGAAAAGTCGTCCGGGAAAGTGTGGGAGTCGCCGCAGCGAATCACCTCATCCGACACCCTGAAGCTCGATGGTCCCAGGGTGAACAGGTGCTGGCCGATCAAGGGCAGACCGGTGCGCGTGGTCAGAGCGGAGTAGGTGACGCCGTGCATGAACTCGTGCGCCACGACGTCCAGGGGAACGAACGGCGTGCCGTCGGGCGTTTCGCCGAACCCGAGGGCGCCGGCGCCCTGCGGCCCGAACGGCGCCGAGAGGAAGAAGGCGTTGACGAACTCCTCGATGTTGACGATGGAGAAGATGCGACCGTCCTGGCCGTCCAGTCCCCGCCATCCCTGGCTCTTGAAGAGGTAGTCGTAGGTCAGGCCGATGTGAGCGTGACCGTCGACGACGGCCGGGCTCGACCACTCGTTGTCGTCGTCCGCCGCGACCGCCTCCTCCCAGGCCGGCGAAGGCACGAGCAACGGGAAGACGTTCAAGAAGTCGCCCTGCGCGTCCAGGGTCACGGTTTCGGCCGGACGGAGTCGATCCCACGCTTCGTAGCCCTGCCCCGTGTTCCAGGCGCTCAGCTTCTGCGGCGCGCCGGTGATGCCCGAGCCGAAGCCGACCGCGCTCTCGGCGTACACGTGGTCGAGCCGGTGCACGAGTTCGCCGCTATGGGCGTCGATGAACCAGGTCCGGTGGTCCTGCATCGGCGCGTTCCAGGTGAGCACGAGCCTCCCTAGCGCGGTCGGGAGGATGACCAGGCTCGGCGGTTCGGATGTCGCCGGAGCGGTATCTGCAATCTCCGCCATTCGGGCCAGGGCGGCTTCGGCCCGCATGCCCGGATCGGTGTCGACGTCGACATCGCTGAAGATGGTGCCGAAGACCGATACCGTCGCCCCGTTGGCCCGCTGTCGGGTAAGGCCGGCGCCATGGACCGGTACACCGCGGTGGACCTGACGGAAATGCTCGTGAAGACGTCCCGGCAACTGGCGGTCCGGCTGCGCCGATACCAGCGCAAGTTCGCCGGTACGGGTCTTCTCGGCGATCAGGGAGTCGACACGGACCATGTCCGGAATGTCGGCGGGCGTCGACGTGATGGCGAATACCCGCGTGTCGGAAGCGGGTGCCGGCTGTGCCTGCAGCGTGCTGCCGGCCAGGAGCAAACCCATCGATAACGCGACGAACGTGCGGACTCGTACCACTAGCTACCCCCCCTATTTGGTAGTGTGCCGACGGCGCAAGCGGCGGGTCCTATGGGACAGCTCCTGCGCTGATCGGGACAGGCCAGAGTTGCGCGATCCCTCCATGGTGTGGCGGAACGTCAACTCCCTGTGTCGGGCCTACCGACATTCTACACGCCACGCTTCTCGGCGCCCCACAGCGTCTTGTGAAGCTGCATTGAGACCCGTGCCGGAAGTCGGTCTTCGAGCACCCAGGAGGCGAGTTCGGCAGGTTCCAGGGCATCCCAGACCGGCGACAGGTGGACGGTGCAGCGGCAGTCGATTCGGTGCTCAAGGATCACGTCCCGAGCCCACTCGTAGTCGCCGCGGTCCGCGAGCACGAGCTTCACCTCGTCGGTCGAACGGAGCTCGTCGATGTTCGGCCAGTGGTTGTTCGCGGCCTCGCCGCTTGCCGGGCATTTCAGGTCGACGATCCGCCTCACCCGCGAATCCACGCCTGAGATGTCGAGTCCGCCGCCGGTCTCGAGCAGAACTACCAGTCCCCGGTCGCAGAGTCCGCTCATCAGGGGATGAACGCCGGGTTGGAGCAGGGGTTCGCCGCCGGTGACTTCCGCCAGCGGGCAGTCGTAGGTCAGCACCTCCGCGATGATGTTCTCGACGCGCATCCACGCGCCTTCGTAGAAGCTGTACTCCGTGTCGCACCAACTGCATCGCATCTGACAGCCGGTCAGGCGCACGAGGACGCAGGGGCGGCCCGCGAAGGTCGATTCGCCCTGAAGCGAGTAGAAGATCTCGTTGATCTTGAGCCGCTCGCGCTCAGGCAGCGCGGCGACCGGGTCGACCTGGTGGAGTCGATCAGGCGTCGTCGTCAAGGAGCTGCCGCAGCACGTACTGCAGGATGCCAGCGTGGCGGTAGTACTCGGCCTCCTGCGGCGTGTCCAGGCGCACCAGCGCCCGGAAGGTGGTCTCGCCGTCCTCGCCTTTCGCTCGCACTGAGACCTCCAGGCCGGGCTCGAAGTCCGTGGCCAAACCCGCCGCGAGCCCCTCCACCTCGTACTCCTCGCGGCCGGTCAGCCCGAGTTCCTCGGCGCCTTCGCCGTCACGGAACTGAAGCGGCGCGATCCCCATGCCGACGAGGTTGCTGCGGTGGATCCGCTCGTAGCTCTTGGCGATGACGGCGCGGACGCCGAGCAGCCGCGGTCCCTTGGCCGCCCAGTCGCGCGACGACCCGGTCCCGTACTCCAGGCCGGCCAGAATGATCTGAGGCACACCCCGTTCGCGGTAGGCGGTGGCGGCGTCGAAGATGGTCGTGTGCTCGCCTTCGGGCAGGAGCGCCGTGTAGCCGCCTTCTGTGCCGGGCACCAGGCGGTTGCGAAGGCGGACGTTGGCGAACGTGCCGCGCATCATGACCTCGTGGTTGCCGCGGCGGGCGCCGTAGGAGTTGAACTGCGCGCGCTCGACGCCGAGGTCGCGGAGGTAGTCGGCGGCGGGACTGTCGAGGCTGATCGGACCGGCCGGCGAGATGTGATCCGTCGTCACCGTATCGCCGAGCAGGGCCAGCACCCTGGCGCCGTGGATGTCCTCGACCGGCTGCGGCCGGCGCGGCATGTCGACGAAGAACGGAGGCTGCTTGACGTAGGTCGAGTCGGCCTGCCAGTCGAACGTCTGGCCCGAGGGCACGTCGAGCGCCTGCCACGCCTCGCTGCCGGTGAAGACATCGGCGTACTGCCGCTCGAACATCTCGGGCCGCAGCGAACTCTCGAGCGCCGCCTGGATCTCGCTCTGGGCGGGCCAGACGTCCCGCAGGTAGACGGGGCCGTCGGCGCCCGAGGCCAGCGGCTCGTTGTAGAGGTCGATGTCGATGCGGCCCGCCAGCGCGTAGGCCACGACCAGGGGTGGCGACGCGAGGTAGTTGGCTCGCACCTCGCTTGAGATTCGGCCCTCGAAGTTCCGGTTGCCGGAGAGTACGGAGACGGCAACGAGTTCGTCTTCGGCGATCGCGGCCGAGATCGGGCCGGGCAGCGGGCCGCTGTTGCCGATGCAGGTCGTGCAGCCGTAGCCGACTGTGTGGAAGCCCAAATGCTCAAGGTAGGGCGTCAGTCCGGCCTCGCCAAGGTAGTCGGTCACCACCTTGGAACCGGGCGCCAGACTGGTCTTCACCCAGGGTCTGGCCTTCAGTCCGGCCTCGACCGCCTTCTTCGCCAGCAGGCCGGCGGCTAGCATGACGGACGGGTTCGAGGTGTTCGTGCAGCTCGTGATCGCGGCGATCACCACGGCGCCGTCCCGCAGGTCGACCTTGCCGTTGCCGCTGGCGTCGGCGGCCGCTTCCTGGGCAGCGTCGCCGTTCGCGTCGTCGTCGTCGATCACCCGCAGGCCGCCCTTGCGGGTGGACAGGCCGGGCAACTTGCTGAGGAAGGACTCCTTGACACCGGAGAGCGGCACCCGGTCCTGGGGCCGCCGCGGACCGGCCAGCGACGGCTCGATCGTGCTCAGATCGAGTTCCAGCGTGTCGCTGTACTCGGCCTCCGGCGTGTCGGGGCCGTGGAACAGGCTCTGCTCGCGGCAGTAGGCCTCGACCAGTTCCACTTGAGTCTCGCTGCGGCCGGTGAACCGCAGGTAGTCGACGGCGGTCCGGTCGATAGGGAAAATGCCGCAGGTGGCGCCGTACTCGGGCGCCATGTTGGCTATCGTCGCCCGGTCGGCCAGCCGCAGTTCGCTCAGCCCGGGACCGAAGAACTCGACGAACTTGCCGACCACGCCATGGTTGCGCAGCATTTCGGTGACCCGCAGGACGAGGTCCGTGGCGGTGGTTCCTTCGGGCAGCCTGCCGACGAGACGGAGGCCAACGACCTGGGGTACGAGCATCGCGATCGGCTGGCCGAGCATCGCCGCCTCCGCCTCGATGCCTCCCACACCCCAGCCCAGGACGCCGAGTCCGTTGATCATCGTCGTGTGGGAGTCGGTGCCGACCAGCGTGTCGGGGTACGCGAAGGGCGGCTCGCCGGCACCGTTCTGCGAGGTCATGACCCCGCGGGCGAGGTACTCCAGGTTGACCTGGTGGACAATGCCGGTCGCCGGCGGCACGACGCGGAAGTTCTCGAACGCGGTCTGGCCCCAGCGCAGGAAGAGGTAGCGCTCCTCGTTGCGCTCGAACTCGCGCTCCGCGTTGATCAGGAGGGCGGCCGCGGATCCGTATTCGTCGACCTGCACCGAGTGATCGATCACCAGTTCGGCCGGCTGCAGGGGATTGATCTTCGCGGGATCGCTGCCCATGCTTGCCATCGCGTCCCGCATCGCGGCCAGGTCGGCCACCGCGGGGACGCCGGTGAAGTCCTGCAGCAGCACTCGGCCCGGCATGAAGGCGATCTCGACACTCGGTTCGGCCGTAGATTCCCAGCGCGCGACGGCCTCGATGTCGTCAGCCGGCACGATGCGCCCGTCCTCCCGGCGCAGGAGATTCTCCAGCAGGATCTTCAGGGCGTACGGAAGGCGTGTCACCGGCAGGCCCGCTGCTTCCAGTGTCGGCAGGTGAGCGATCCGGAAGGAGCGTCCTCCCGCACTCATCGTTCGTTTGGCGCCGAAGCTGTTCGTCATGTGCCTGTTTCCGTAGTTTCCGGCGCGGCGCCGGGGCGTTTGATGTGCAGTCGAGGTCGCGGGCCGGCTTCGACCCGGTTGGCGACAAGCGCCCCGAAACGCCTCGCCAGCTCGGAGTTTCGGCCCATCCCGTTCTCACTAGAGCTTGCGCCGCGGAACTTGGCTTCGCTACGTTCCGCGGCGCAAGCTCTAGACTACCCAAAGCGCCGCCGGCGTCAGCGCCTGCGGTCCCGCGCGCGGCCCCCCGTCGACCCCGCACCGGCGTGTAGAGTCCCGCCATGTCCGGGCTGGATGACCTCGAGACGCCGAGTCTGCTGATCGCCATGCCCCAGGTTCTGGATCCGTTCTTCTTTCGGGCGGTCGTCCTGCTGGCGGCGCACGAGGAGGGCGGCGAGGGAGGAAGTCTCGGCTTCATCGTCAATCGTCCGAGTCAACTCAAGGTCGACGAAGTGTTGCGGGAACTCGATATCGAGTGGCTGGGCGGCTCGGAGGCGACGGCCTTCGTCGGTGGCCCGGTGCAGCCGGAGGTGGGTACGGTGCTGCTGTCTCTGGACGGCTTGACCGGCCTGGAAGCGGACGGGATCACCCAGATCGCGCCGGGCGTGGGCGCGACGCAGAACATCCTCGCACTGCGGACGCTGGCGCGCCGCGCTCCGGACCGCATGCGGCTTCTGCTCGGTCACGCCGGTTGGGCGCCGGGCCAGTTGATGCAGGAGGTCAGTCGCAGCGACTGGTTGACGGCGCCGGTGGAGGAGGCGATCGTGTTCTCGCCCGATCCGGTCGACGCCTGGTCGACCGCGCTCGCCACCCTGGGGATCGATCCGGGGGCTCTGCCGAGCTGGACCGCCGGCGACGGCGCCTCCAACTAGCGGCTGCTAGGAGTCGAGTCGCGGCGTCCGCGCCGCGCTGACGCACAGGAAACAGGGCTTGTTCCATACAAGCTTGCCCGGCAGAACGATCTGACCTGGGAACGCGGGCATCCTGCCCGCATCCGGCGCGAAGCGCCGGCCTCCGGGAGTTCTGCCGGGCAAGCTCCTAGCAGCCGGTGGAGCCGAAGCCGCCGTCGTTGCGCCGTCCGGCGACAGGACGTGCGCCGAGCGTGTCGTCGTCGCGGAACGCGATCTCCGGCACGGCGGCGACCACCATCTGGGCCAGCCGTTCGCCGCGCTCGATCGCGATCGGGCGCTGCCCGAGGTTGACGAGCAGCAGCTTGACTTCGCCCCGGTAGTCGCTGTCGATCGTGCCGGGAGCGTTGAGCACGGTCAGGCCCCGCCGGTAGGCGAGTCCGCTGCGCGGCCGGACCTGGGCCTCGTAGCCCGGCGGCAGGCCGAGGATGAGGCCGGTTGGAATCAGGGCGCGGGCGCCGGGTTCGATCCGGACCGCAGCGTCGACGGCGGCGCGCAGGTCGTACCCGGCACTGCCGGCCGAGACGCGTTCGGGCAGTCCGGCAGAGTGCGGTAGCTGGCGGATGCCGATGGTGACGGGGGGAGTGTCTCGCTGGCGTCCTTCAGTCGCCCGGTCGGGTGGTTCCGGCGCCGCGGGTCGCCCGGTCAACGGTTGCGTTCTCGGTTGCGCTCTCCCGGCGCGGACCCGTCCTGGACCTTGCTGTTCTCGAGCAGGCCGGGCGGAAAGGGTTTGCCGATCCACTCGCTGGTCAGGCGCGGCGGCGGGCGGCCGTCGGTGACGTTGCCGGGCCTGAGCTGGATCAGTTCGCTGGTGAAGTACCAGCTCTCGTAGTCTTCCTGGCCACCCCAGACGCGCATCGAGGGGCCGGGCGTGGCGCTGTAGACGCCCAGGATCGGTCCGACTGTCGGTCCTTCGCCCTCCTCTTCGTTCGGAGGCGGTACGGCGGTCAGCGCGCCGCCGCCGGCGCCGCCGGCCGCACCGGCATTGGTCGTTCCGGCCCTTCGGGCGCGGCGGTTCTCCTGCTGGCCGGCATTGCTTGGAGCTCCCTGCATCAGCAGGCCCCAGCGCCCCTCCTCGTCCATCGGGTTGGGCCACAACTGCCGGATGACTCGCGGTTTGACCTCGATGAGTTCTTCGAGCGCCGTCGGCAGGCGCCCCTGGCGGACCCGGAACAGGCGGATCGCCTCGGCGTACTGCAGCCCACGGAAGATCAGCTCCGCTTCCTTCTCCCTCTTCGCCCAACTGCTCCAGTACGGCAGTGCCGCCGCGACCGCGATGTTCATCACCGTGATCAGAACGGCGAGCACAACGAGGTTGTAGCCGGCCTCGGAGGATCGGTCCGCGGGGCCAGGAGCTTGGGCCGCGGAGCGCCCCGCCCCTGCGCCGCGGAAGCCTGACGGCTTCCGCCCTGTGCCGCGGAAGCCTGACGGCTTCCGCCCTGTGCCGCGGAAGCCTGAAGGCTTCCGCCCTGGGAACGCGGGCGTCTCGCCCGCATCCGGTGCGAAGCGCCGGTCTGTAAACCAGCGCCGGAGACGGGACACCAGGTCACCAATCGGCATAGGCTCCGCCCTCCAGCGAGTTCTCCTCCGAACCGGAGTGGACGTCCTCGATGCCGGGATCGCCGAAGGGTGAGAGGTCGGTCTCAGCCCAGGGGTCCTCGTCGGAGAGGGCGGGAAACTCGGCGAAGACCTCCACCCAGGTGTCGTTGCTGCGGGTTATCGGGTCCAGCGGGATCACTCGCAGGTACTCCTCTTCAACGAGGGCCTGGAGGCTCGGCGGATAGTGCCCCTTGTCCGCGTGGTGCTGTTCGATGGCGTCGCGCATGACCCGGAGGTTCTGCTTCAGCGCCGCCTCCTGCGCCCGTCTCGGCGCGTTCTTCAGTAGCGGCACCGCGATGGCGGCAAGGATGCCGATGATCGCCATGACGATGATCAGTTCCAGCAGGGACATGCCGCGCTGGCCCATGATTCTTCGGTTCATGTCACCACTCCAGGTATGGAACGCGGTTCAGGCCGACGCCCTCGGAGAGGGAGTAGACGTCGTAGACGTTCTCTCTTCCCCAATTCGTTTCGTCCGGGTCGTCCTGGTAACTCCGCAGCCCCCACTCCGCCTCGCCGGTCATCGGGTCGACAGGAATACGGCGCAGGAAACGGATCTCGCCGTCGGCCTGACCGATCAACTGGATCGGCTCGACCAGGATCTCGATTTCACTCGGGTAGCCGTCGGTTCCGATCTCGATCGGAATCAGGCCGACATCGCTGTAGCGCTTGTGTTCGTCGATCGCGTTGCGCAGCATGCGCAGGTGCGACCGGAGTTCGGCCTCCTTGATCCGTTTGTTCGTGTAGGTGGCGGTGGGCAGGGCGACGGCCGCCAGTGTGAGCATCACGGCGCACACCGTGATCAGTTCCACCAGGGTGTACCCGGCTCGGCGCCGCAGGCCGCCTGGGGTCGTCAGGTTCAAGCGACCGTCTCCGGTCCGCCTCGGTCCGGCGGCTCGACGTCGCGGATCTCGATCTCCAGCGGACGCACGGTCGGCGCCGGCAGCGCTTCGAGTTCGGGACCCCTTGGCTTCGCCTGCTCGACCGCGATCGTTGCCCTGCCGGGACCTACCGCCCGCACCTCGAGAGCCAGCAGGTGGCCTCGTCCGGCCACACCCGCCTGATCGCCCAGCCGGCTGAGGCCGACGATGACCGTGCCCGGTGTCGAGCTGTCGGTCATCAGGGAGATCTCGCTCGGGTCGCCCAGGAAGGACTCGGCCTTGACCGCGGTCACCTCGATCCGCTCCGGGTCGTACCGGAGCCGCAGCGGCAGGTGGGAGAGCGGAGTGCGGGCCCTGATGTCCAGGCGCGCTTCGAAGCTGTCGCCGACCGTCACGCGCAGCGCTTGGGGCGCGAAGGAGAGCTCGATCTCGGCGTTGGTCCGCGCCGACGACGGCCGGAAGAGAGCTGGAACGATCGCGGGCGGTCTCTCGAGCAGACCGGCGTTCTGGAGCGGGCTGCCCGGCGGCGGGACGAGCTCGACGCCCAGAGGGGGCTGGTCGTCTCCTTCCTCGCCCGTGTCGGCTTCGGGTGCCGCGTTGCGCAGGCCCGGCGGCAGCCGGTCCTCCAGTTGCTGCCGCGTCTCGTCGCTCTCATCCGGCGGCTCGTCGAACGGACCGTCGATCCCGGAGTCGATCCGCGGACTCGAGCCCCGGAAGACGACGTTCTGCTCCGTGCCGACCCAGATCGGCGCCAGGTCCTGTTCGGTGATGTCCGCCCGACGGATGATGTGCGGCGTCAGGGTGAGCACGATGTCGGTGCGCCTGTTGTCGCTCCCCTTCTTGGAGAACAGGCGGCCCAGCACCGGGATCTCCGACAGCCCGGGGATCCCGTTCTGGGTGTTCGACTCGTTGGTGCGGATCAGCCCTGCGAGGAAGTTCGTCTCGCCGTCGCGCAGCCGGATGCTGGTCTTGATGTTGCGGCTGCCGATGATCGGCTGGTCGCCGATCTGGCCGCTCAGGTCGCTGACCTCGATCTCCAGGTCCAGGGAGATCTCCTCATTGTGGTGGACGCGGGGTGTGATGTCCACCTGGATGCCCACGTTCTGGTACTGGTAGGACGTGATGGGCACCACGTTGCTGCCCGCGGTGTTCGCGGTGTTGAAGCTGGTCACCGGGATCGGGACCCGGTCGCCGATCGAGAACGAGCTCTTTTCTCCTTCCGTGATCCGCACTTGCGGCTTGGCCAGCGTCTGCGCGTCGGTCGATCTCTTCACGAAGTCGAACAGGAAACCGGGCACGCTGAGCACCCAGTTGTTCTGATTCAGCGATGCGACGTCCGACATCCTGAGCGGCACGTCGTCGCCGCCGATGTCGAGGCTGATGCCGAGGGTGTTCGCGTCCAGCGAAAGGCCCAGATTCTGGAGTTTCGTGGTGTTGATCTCCAGCAGCTCGACGTCGATGACGACTTCGGCCTTCGCCTTGTCGCTCTGCTCGATGATCCGCTCCGCGACCTTGACCTTTTCGACGCTGTCGAGCATGACGATCGCGTTCAGCCGTTCGTTCGCGGCGATGAACCGGGTCGCAAGCAGGCTGCGCAGAATGGTCATCACGTCCTTTACGTCCGAGTTCGAGAGGAAGAAGGTCTGGATGATCCGGTCCTCATACGCCTGGCGGTTCGCGGGCGTGTTCTGCAGGATCATGATCGTCTGTTCGTCGAGCACCTTGTAGAAGTGCCCCAGGGTCTGCATCAGGATCTCGAGGCCCTCCAGCGCGGTCACCTCCCGCAGCTCGATGGGGCTGGAGAGCGGTGCATCCCGCAGGCGGGGATCGAACACGACGTTGAACCCGAACGCCTGCCCGATCGCGCGGTAGATCTCCATGAACGTCGCGTTCGGGAAGTCGAAAGTGATCGGCTCGTCGGAACGCGGACTCAAGACCGGCGGCATCGGCTCGGCGCCGCGGGTCTCCTCCTTGAGCTGGGAGATGGTCTTCGACCCGCGCCCCCTGCTCTCGATCCGGATCCGGATCTTCTCCAGTTCGGTGAGGGCGTACTGGTTCGTCGGGTCGAGCTGCACGGCGCGCTGAATCTCCAGCAGCGCGTCCCGGTCCCGGCCGACCTCCTGCAGTTTCCTCCCCTGCTCGAAGTGGGCATGGGCGGCCTGGGTCTTGGCGCGCAGCAGACCGGCCCGGTAGCGGAGGTCCGAGGGATCGGCCGTGACCAGTTCCATGTAGCGGAGGACGGCGGCGTCCCAGTCGCCGGCGACTTCCGCGTGTTGCGCTTCGCGGAAGCTCCGGTAGCCGCTACAGGAGGCGAAGACGACCAGAAGCGAGAGTGCCAGCGCCGGAGCGCGCAGCCGTTTTCCGTTTCGTTCTTTCATATCCTTGAGGCCCTCAACTGCCATTCGGTCGACCGCCGATCTCCAGTCGCACCGCCGGTTCGTTGGGGAAGCCCACGAACACCAGGTCGACCGACTCGTAGCCGATCCGTTGTACTTCGAACTGGTCCTTGACCAGGTCGCCCTCGAGCGCGTTGTAAATCTTCGCCCCGTCCGAGAACACGGCGACCGGATCGGCGTCGCGTCCCAGGGTGCCGAGATAGACGAAGTCGACCGCGGGAGGCCGCGGGCCGAGCGGCTGCGGCGCCGGGGGCGCCGGCTTCGGTCTCTCCGGGACGACGGGCTGAACGGGTTGCGGCTCGGGCGCCGGAAGCGTCGTTTCGGGAGTGGCCCGCTCGGAAGCCGGTTGGCTGTCGAACGACCAGGGGTCGCGCGCCGCCATGCCCTCCGGCGGCGGCTCGTCCAGGATGTGCGCGGCCAGCTCCACGACCTCGATCGTGGACGAGCGCAGATCGGCAGAGGTGGTGCGGACAAAGCCGGTGCCGCCACCGAACGAGGGAAGATAGCGCCAGCCGGCGATCAGCACGAGGACCGCGAGGATGCCCAGCAGCAGGGGCCGTCGCCGGTTCGATCCGGTTTCAGCGGCGCTCATGCTCCCGCCCCCTGACTTGTCGCTCTGGACTCGCCGTCGGAGAACAGGGTCGACAGACGCAGGTCGATGCGCAGGTTCGGAGTCGCTTCGCTCAGGCTGATCGACTCGAGGACGACGAACGTGTCCGTCGTCTCGAGTTGGTTGATCAGCCGCCGCAACTGGGTGTAGTTCCCTTCGACCGTGAACACGAGCGACTTCTCGACCAGCCCGTACTGCTCCAACTGCTCCTCGGGGTACGAGATCGAGCCCGGGGGGAGCCCGGAGCGGTCGGCGAGATCCTTGACCTCGCGGATGAGGTCGGTCAGCCGTTCCCGCTCGGTGGCGAAGCCCTCGCGGTAGAGGCTCGCCACGCGGCTGCGCGTCGCCTCGACGGTCGCCACCTGGCCTTCGCGGCGAGCCATCTCCTGAGTCGTGCGCGTGCGCAGGTTGCCCACTTCGGCGATCTCGTCCTCCAGCGCCTGGAAGCGGCCCGCGTAGACGCCGCGGTATGTCGACAGCAGGCCCGCGTTGATCACACACAGGCCCACACCGATCCAGAACCAGATGCGCAGGCGCCATACTCGCCGGCGGCTCATGGCTGTCCCTCCATCGGCGCTGCCTTCTCTCCGGTGGCCGCCGTGTCCACGGCGGCTTCGGGCTCGCCTGCAGCCGTCGCCGGCGTGTAGGCGACGGCGATCGTGAAGTCGAGCGGGCCGGAGTCCTGACGGCTTTCGTGCCGCAGCTTCGGACCGTGGAACGAGGGGTGTTCGAACAGAGAGTCGATCAACTCGTGCAGGCCCTCGTCATTCTGGGCTTCGCCGCTGATGTCGAGCATCACGCGCGCGGCAACGTCCGGCCCCGGCTCAGTCCGTCGCCTGCGGCTCCTCTCGCTTGCTTGGGGCGCGAGGCTGCGGAGCCGTGTGTTCCATGGCAGCACCTGTTCGATGTCGGTGAAAAGCCGACCCCAGGGGAAACGCCGATCCGCGATGCGCTCGTTCAGGAACGCGACCTCGCGGTTCTGGGACTGCAGATCGAGGCGCGCGAGCTCCGAACCCAACCGGTCCAGTTCGGCGCCATCGGCGGCAAGCTGCTGGCGCAGCTCGGCGAGTTCGGCGCGAGCGTCGGCGGAGCCGGTGAGATAGCCCCAGTACAGCACCGCGTTGAGCGCCAGGAGGGCAATCCCGAGCGCCCACAGCAGCGCGGTCAAGCGCCGCCAGGGACGGCGGTTGACGAACGGGCGGGCGGCCAGGTTGAACGCGTTCTTCATGTCCTCACCGTCAGCGAGGCGCCAAGCATCGGCAGCGCCTGCTGCACGCCGATGTCCGGGGTCGCAGGACCGGTGCCGAGGGTTCCGTTGCCGTCGAGAACGCGAGCCGGCAGCCCCAGACCCTCTTCGAGCCGGTCGCGCCAAACGCCGCGAGCCTCTTCGGCGGCCAGCATCAGGGCGTACCCCGGCAGGGTTCGCTCGGCGCCGAACAGCTCGCGCTCCTCGATGAAGTTCCGGGTCAGTCGCAGGTCGCGCACGGCCAGGTTGGAGGCGACGGAGGATTCCAGTTCCGGGTCGATGCTCTTGTATCGGAAGAGAGCTGGGCCCTCCTCCGCGTGCGCGAGCAGGGAGTAGCCGTCACGATGGGCGACGAGGAGCAGGAAGGGGCCCGAGTCGCCCTGAAGCCGAGCAATGCCGTCGGCAGCGCCCAGGCTCTCGTTCGTGACCGTGCCGATGTGGATTCCGGCGCCTCTGAACGAGTCTTCGATCTGAGCCAGGACGTGTTCGACGCCGAAACCGATCAGGAAGCGCGTAGCGCCGTTGCCGGCGGCGCCCACCCGCCTGCCGCGCACGCGGAGTTCTTCGACCCGGAAAGGTACCTGCTTGCGGAGCTTGAAGCGCAGGGTCTCTTCTCGCAGGAGCGGCTTCCTGGGAACCTCTTCGAGTTCGGCGAAGGTCAGCCGGAGCCAGCGGTCGGGGACGACCAGGGCGGCGCGTGCGACCGGCTCTCCAATGGCGGTATCGGCGGCCTGCTGAAGTTCGGCGACCACTTCATGGAACTGGGCGGGCGCCCGCAGCGGTCCGCCCAGCGCGCCTTCCTGGAAGGTCTCGGCCGGCAGCTCCCGTCGTCGGACGGCCTGCAGCTCCGGGGCCGATCCGTCCTGGCGCAGGAAGTGCGCCAGGACGAGTTCGCGCTCGTCGAGCAGGAACACCGACGCCGGCCCCCGAGGGTCGTCGAGGCCGACCAGGCGTTCAATCCACAAAGGTAACTTTGTTGATCTCACGGAGGGTCGTCACTCCTTCACGGACTTTCTGAAGCGCGCTCTGGCGCAGGAAACGCATCCCTTCTCCCGCCGCGGCGCGGCGGATCTCGGAAGCGGGGCGGCGGTCGAGGATCAACTCGCGGATGGAGTCGGAGAGATCGAGCAGTTCCGACACGGCCATTCGTCCGAAGAAACCGGTGCCGTTGCACTCCATGCAGCCCCGGCCTTCGAAGAGCTGCCATCCCGCAATGTCGGACCGCTCAAGGCCGCTCTCCTCGAGGAGCGTGTCATCGGCCTGGACCGGTTCCCGGCAGTGGTTGCAGATGCGGCGGACCAGTCGCTGGGCGAGAATGCAGTTCAACGCCGCCACGAAGTTGTACAGGTCGACGTTCATGTTCAGGAACCGGCCGAGAACGTCGACCACGTTGTTGGCGTGGACGGTCGTGAACACCAGGTGGCCGGTGAGCGCGGACTGGATCGCGATCTGGGCCGTCTCCTCGTCGCGGATCTCCCCGACCATGATCTTGTCCGGATCGTGGCGGAGGATGGACCGGAGCCCGCGCGCAAAGGTCAGTCCCTTCTTCTCGTTGACCGGGATCTGGGTGATCCCGTCGAGTTGGTACTCGACCGGATCCTCGATCGTGATGATCTTGTCCTCGCTCGACTGGATTTCGGATAGACAGCCGTAGAGCGTGGTTGTCTTTCCGGACCCGGTGGGGCCGGTGACCAGCACCATGCCGTAGGGCTCGCGGATGAACTTGCGAAGCTTCGCGATCGTCTCGTCGTCCAGGCCGAGGACATCGAGCCGCAGGGTCTTGAACTCCTGGTTCATCGACTCCTTGTCCAAGATGCGGATGACGCAGTCCTCGCCGTGGATGGAAGGCATCACGGAGACCCGGAAGTCGATCGTGCGACCGCTGACCCGGACCTTGAAACGCCCGTCCTGCGGGATCCGTTTCTCGGCGATGTCGAGTTCCGACATGACCTTGATCCGGCTGACGATGGTCTGGTGGTGGCGGCGGTCGATCGGTTCCATCGCCTGGTACAGCACCCCGTCGATGCGGTACTTGATGATCACTTCGTGTTCGCGCGTCTCGATGTGAATGTCCGACGCGCGCCGCTGGATCGCGTTGAAGAGGGTGGAGTCGACCAGCTTGATGATCGGGCTCTGATCGGCCGAGATACGGTCGATCGAGAGCACTTCGCCGCTGTCCTCGTCCTCCTGGACGAGTTGGATCTTGAAGTCCTCGGTCGCCTCGTCCAGGACTCGCTGTGCGCTCTCGGACTTCTGGAGCAGATCCTCGATGTCGGTGCGGGCGCCGATCCGGGCCTCCAGCGGCTGGCCCAGTTGCAACTCCAGCTCGTCCAGCTTGACCACGTCCGTCGGATCGGCCATCACGACCGCGAGGCGGCCCTCCAACTGGCGCTCGGGGATGAAGCCGTAGCGGAGCATCAGGTCGAACGGGATGTGACGGAAGAGGTCGTTGTCGATGCGGAAGTTCTCGAGGTCGGCGACCTCCAGGCCGAACCGGGCCGCGACCTGAGCCGCTTCGGCCCGTTCCCGGGCGAGCCGGCGCTCATCCTCGTTCACCAGGCGCAGGCCTTCGAAGTCCGAGACGCCCTCCGCGATGAGGCGCCGGTTCCGCGCCGCGACCTTCTCGTCCTGGGTGACTGCGTCCTGGATGACCATCAGCCCTGCACCTGTCCGAGCACGCTGAACAGCGGCAGATACATGGAAAGGACGAGCAGCGCGATGGTGAAGCCCATGACCACCAGCATCACCGGCTCGATCAGGGAGAGCAGCCGCTCGGTACGGGTCTCGATGTCCTCGTCGAGAAAGTCGGAGACGCTGTTCACCATTTCGTCCAGCGCTCCGGTCGCCTCACCGACCTTGACCATGTCGATGGCGAGATCGGTGAACACTTCGGATTCCTCGAGCGCGGTATGGAAGGCCGCACCCTCCCGGATCCGCGGCCCGAGCGCCACGGCTCGTCGGTGGAGAAACCTGTTCGTGACCGCGGAAGCCGAGGTGTCGAGCGCCGCGGCCAGTGGCAGGCCACCGTGTAGCAGAGTGGCCAGGGAGCGGCAGAACTCGGACAGCGCGAAGCGGTGGAGGATCGGTCCGATGATCGGGAGCCGCAGCTTCAGGCGGTCGACCATGGCGCCGAGACGACCGCTGTTTCCCACTCTCCAGGCGGCCCAACCGCCGATCGCCGCCGCGGCGAGGAAGACCAGTGTGGTCGGATTGCGCAGCAGTTGGGACAAGCCGAGCAACGTCTGCGTAATCCAGGGCAGGTCGAGGTCGAGGGCCTGGTAGAACTCCTCGAAGCGCGGCATGACGAAGAACATCATCACTGTCACGATGCCGGCCGACAGGCAGACCAGCAACGCGGGGTAGAAGAGCGCGCTGACCACGCGCTTGCGGGAACTGGTGACCAGTTTGAGTTGCCGGACGTAGCGGCGGATCACCCGCTCCAGCCCGCCGCTCTGCTCGCCGGCCTTGAGCATCGACGCGTAGATCGGCGGGAAGGCGCCGCCGGTGGCGGCGAACGCCTCGGAGAGTTCCTCGCCGCCCTCGACCCGCTCCTTGATCTCGCCCAGCGCTTCCTTGAACTCGGCGTTGCGCTGCCGTTCGTGCATCAGCTCCAAGCACTGGAGCAGGGGCAGTCCGGCGCCGAGCAGGCCGGCCAACTGTTGATTGAAGACCAGGAAGTCCTGACCGGGGATCGTCTTGCGTGAGCTGCCCTGCAAGGCCGCCGAGGCCGGTCCCAGCAGCGATCCCAGCATGTTCTGCAGGCCGCGGCGCCTGATCTCGAAGACGTGGAGTCCGCGGCGCTCGATCTCGCGCCGCGCGCTGCGGAGATCCGGAGCCTCGTGAATCTGCTCGACGATGCGGCCGTCGGCAGTGCCCAGCCGGCAGACGAACTGCATGATCGGACCGGCCCTACTCGCCGGCGCCCAGGCTGTCTTGCTGGGATGGCCGGACGGTTACTGCGACCACGAGGCCGCTGGAGCTCGAGCCCCGGTACGGCAGCGCCAGCACCAGGGGCTTGCCGACCCAGACGTTCAGATGGCCGTTGAAGACGCCCTCGTCCAGAGCGTCGCCGCGGCTGCGCTCGATCTCGACGCCGTACAGCTTGACCCGGCGGTCGAGCAGCACGGTGCCGACCCGGAAGCCGAGCCGGAACTCGGCGCCGATCTCGAACCGGACGTCCTCTCCCTCCATGGCCTCGAAGTGGCCTTCGCCGAGCAGCCGGTAGCTCGTGAAGGGCAGCCAGTTGCGCAACTCGTCGGTGAGCTGCGCGGGCAGTTCGGATCGCGGATCGCTGCTGCCGCGGCGCGACGCTTCGAGAATGAAGATCTCGAACTCGATCTGACGGCGGGGGTGATCGAAGTCGCGCAGCAGAGCCAGCAGGTGCTCGAGGACGCTGCTCGCGTCTCTCAGCACGAGGGTGTTCGTCGCGCGTCGCAGTTCGATCGTGCCGTGAGGCGACATCTCGCCCTGCATCCACTCCAAGGCGTCGTCGGCGCGCTGATGTTGGAGCGTGAACGCATGGCGGATCTGCGTCTCGGCCTCCTGCTGCGCGGCGAGGGAGACCCCGAGCAGCGTCAGGGCGGCCACGGCCAGGGCGATTCGCGCACCCGCGGAAGGCGCCGCCGTCATGGCGCGACCTCCGTGACCACGAGGACCACATCGAGGCTGGAGGCGAGGCCGTCGCCGGTGCGCTGGAACACACGCATCGGCTCGTCGCCGAGCGGCTCCACGAGCGGGGCCATGGCGACATGGGCCGGGAGGCTCAGCTCGGAACCCAGGACATCGCTCGCCGGCGGCGCGGTTTCCGGCCAGAGCAGGAAACTCAGGCCGAGCGCCGCGGCAGCAGCACCCGCTGCCAGCACCGACGCGATGGGCATCCGGCGGCGGGCGGTCCGCGCCGCGTTGAGCCGCTTTTCGGTTGCGCGCCCCTCCAGTTCGAGCAGGACCCGCTTGCGGAGTTCGTCGACTTCGTGGGCCATGTCGGTCCGGTCACGAGCGCCGGTGAAGTAGCCGCTGAAGGCGAGCAGCGGGTCGATCTGGAGCGAGACTGCGCGGCAGGGCCCGCAATCCGCCCGGTGGCGGAGGGCGTGTTCCCAGGCGCGGTCCACGGCCGCGGCGCCGACATCGGGGCTCCGTTCGGCGTCCTCGCGCCCGCGGACGAGCGCGGCCCAGTCCGGGCAGGCGGTAGTCATGAGCGTTCCTCGATCCCGGCATGCTGGACCCGGGCGTGTTGGGCGTATTCGGGGTACCGCTTCAGCAGTTCCTCGCGGAGTTGCCGGCGGCTGTTGAACAGATGGTTGCGGACGGTAGAGGGGCGAATGCCGAGGATGCGAGCGATCTCCTTGCCCTTCAGCCCCTCCATCTCGCGCAGCACGAAGACCGCGCGCTGCTTGTCGCTCAGAGTCGACGCCAGCTCATGAAACACGGACTTGATCTCTCGTTCGGACAGGTTCTCGAGCTGCCGTGAAAAGGCTTCGCCGCTCTGGTGCTCGTGCTGCAACTGGAAGCCCTGCAGCGAGCGGATGCGGGACGAACGGGAGCGCAGGTGGTCGATCGCCAGGTTGGAGACGATGCGGTAGATCCAGGTGTTCGGGCTGTAGCGTTGGTCGAAGCGTTGGCGTGAGTCCCAGATCCGCAGGAAGGCGATCTGCACGATGTCGCGCGCGTCCTCCCGGTCGCCCACCATGCTGGTCGCCATGTGCAGCAACTGGGCGCCCTTGCGACGCATCAACTCATCGAGCGCGAGTTCGTCGTCACTGCGCATGCCCTCCAGCAGTTCGAGATCGGACGCCTCGGACCACGCCACCTTGCGCTGACGGCGCGAATAGGCGATCGTCAGACCGCTCCGTGGAGGATCTTCGCGTGGCGGTTCCATGCGGATGACTTGCGCGGATCTCATGCCTCGCTGTTGATACGGAGACCCGGGGCAAAGCGTCCAAAGACTGCGCTTCGAGGAACCTGGACGCTCTCCGCCCGGCCGCGACGACGACTGGAGGCGGCGGAATTATACTCCTGGACCGGTGCGGTCCCGATCAGACGCCTCGTTTCCGGCCGCTCTTCAAAGCATGTGGTTCCTCTACCAGCTCGCGATGGCGGCAGGGCTGGGCGTGGCGGCGCCGGTGCTGTTGGCCCGGCGAGGCCGTCACTATCTGGAGACCTTGCCGGCCCGGCTCGGCCGGTTGCCGGAGGCCCGAGGGGTGCGGCCGCTGTGGCTCCACGCCGCCTCCGTCGGCGAGACCGCGGTCGCGGCGACCCTGGCCCCGGCCCTGCCTGCGGACCTCGATCTGCTGGTGACCACCGTCACGCCCACCGGTCAGGCGGCGGCGAAGAAGCACTTCATGCCGCTGGCCACGGGTGGCCGCAGTGTCGTCGTCACCTACCTGCCGTTCGACCTGGGTCCGTTGGTGTCCCGGTTCCTGGACCGGTACTCGCCGCGGGCCCTGGTGCTGCTTGAGAGCGAACTCTGGCCGCTCGTGCTGCGGAGTTGCGGCCGGCGTGGGATCCCGGTGGCCGTAGTCAACGCCCGCGTCAGCGACCGCAGCTTCGTCCGCATGAGGCGCGCCGGGCGTCTGTGCCGGCGGACGCTGCTCGATCCGGTCAGCCGCTTCGGCGCCCAAAGTCCTCAGGACGAGGATCGGCTGCGGCGCCTGGGCGCTTCGGGGCAGGCGGTATCGCTGACCGGCAACCTGAAGTTCGACACTCCGGAACCTGCGCCGGCCGCCGGCCTGGAGGAAGCCTTGGGCCGGCTCGCCGCGGGCCGGCCGATTCTGGTCGCCGGCTCGACCATGTTCGGCGAGGAGGGAACCGTCCTGGATGCCTTCGAGCGGCTGGGGCGCGAAGCGATGCTGGTTCTCGCGCCCCGCCATCCGGAGCGTTTCGACGAGGTCTGGCGCGAGGTCGAGCAGCGATCCCTGCCGGCACTGCGCCGGCGCCGCATGCAGTCGGCAGCAATGGGTGAGCCCCCGGCGGCGCCGGTTCGAGTCGTGCTGCTCGACTCTCTGGGCGAACTCGCCTCCATCTACCGGTTGGCGTCCGCGGCGTTCATCGGCGGTTCGCTGGTCCCGACCGGCGGACACAATCCGATCGAGGCCGCGCGCTTCGGCGTGCCGGTGATCGTCGGCCCATCGATGGAGAACTTCCGGCGCATGGCCGACGACTTCGAAGCCGCGGGCGCCCTGACGGTGGTGCGGGACGGCGAGGCCCTTGCCTCCTCCTGGCGCCGCCTGCTGGAGCGGCCCGGCGAAGCGGCGGAGCAGGGCCGGCGGGGGTTCGAGATCGTCGACCGGAACCGCGGCGCGGTCAAGCGGTCGGTCCAACTGCTCAGCGAACTGGTGGACCTGGGGTGAAGGTGACCCGCAGTCCCTGGCAGCGCTTCTACGGCTGGGCGCACAGCCGGCGCCGGCGCTACTGGGCGACCCGCTCCGAGAGCCTGAATCGGCCCACGGTGAGCGTCGGCAACCTGCACTGGGGCGGCAGCGGCAAGACGCCGACGGTGATCGCCGCGGCTTGCGGTTTGACTGCTCAGGGCCCCTCCGGGCCCGGTCTCCGCGTGGCCGTGCTTTCGCGTGGCTACCGCCGGCGGGGCAGCGCGCCGCTCGTCGTCAGTCTCGGCGACGGCCCCCTGGTCACCGTCGAGGAGGCGGGCGATGAGCCGCTCATGATCGCCGACCAGGCGCCGGGCGTAGCCGTCGTCGTCGGCGCCGACCGCCGCGCGGCTGCCGCGCTGGCGCTAGGCCGCGACCCGGCCATCGACGTCTTCGTCCTCGACGACGGCTTCTCCCATGTCCGGGTGCGCCGCGACGTCGAGATCCTGACCTTCCCGGCTACGGACCCGTTCGCCGACGGCCTGCTGTTGCCGGGCGGTCGTCTGCGGGAGCCTCTGGCCATGGCGCGCCTGGCCGATGCCGCGGTGCTCACCGGCCTCGAAGCGAGCGACGAACCGCTGGACGACTTCGAGCTGACCCTGCGCTGGCACGGCTTCGCCGGCAGGGTGTTCACCTCGACGCTCCGTGGCGAAGTCGTAGGCGGTCCGTTACCCAGCCGCCCCCTGCTGCTCACCGGCGTTGCCCGCCCGGAGCGCGTTGCCCGCACCGCGGCGGCCGCTGGCCTCGAATGCGTGGACCACCTCCGCTTCCCCGACCACCACAGCTACCCACAACGTTCGCTCAGCACCATTGCAGCAGCCTGCACCCGCCACCGCTGCGACGCTGTCCTCACGACCTCCAAGGACGCGGTCAAGCTGCGTGGCCGGCTGCCCGAAGGCGCGCCGCCGTTGCTGGAACTCAAGGTCGAAGCCGAGATCGACGGTGTGTTCCTGCCCTGGCTCTTGGATCGGCTGCAAGGCTGCGGGTAGACGCGGACCTTATGAGGAACCTCGAAGTCGAGGCGAAGCGGCAACAATCTTCCGCCTCAGAACTGGCGGGAGAGGCGATCGAGGTCATGCTGCGCAGTCGCGCCGAGAAGCGCGCGGCGATACGCGCGGCAATCAGGGAAGCCGAAGCGGGATCGTTCGTGTCCGAGAAAGCGATGAACGACTGGGTGTCGTCGTGGGGCACCGATTCGGAGACCCCGGCGCCCGAGCCTGATGTGTTGCCCCGTTCTCGTGATCGGTGAAGCTCGTTTTCCTGCCGGCCACACGCGCTGACTTGGCGTGGTGGATGCGCAGCTACTACGCTCGGATCTTCCCGGATGGAGCAAGGCACGCTGCCGAGGCCTCCTTCCCCGCTTGTGAATTGCCTCGAGGCTATCCGGCCCTAGGCCCGGATACTTCACCGAGTCCGCGTGACGGGCGCTTGAGGCTCTGCGCGAGGACAGACCGCTGTCGGAGATTGCGGCCCGTCACAAGACCACCGGCCGAAGGGAGAGAGCGCGGAGCATCCGGAGCGTTTCGGCCTTATCCGTACCTGCTCAAGGGCCTGAAGATCGAGCGCTCGCACTCGCCGCTTGGCGGCAGCACACCTAGCGAGGAATACCGCGAAGACCGCCCGGACGCGGCCGTCAGGCACCAGCCGGCAACCCCGGACGATCGGCAGAATCCAAGTCTTACACAGCCCCGGCGACGGCTGTTTGAGCTTGACCCGTTTTGGTGGACACCTCATTCTTGGAAGAGGAGGTATCCACGATGTCGAGAAGAAGGAGCCGGTACCCAGCAGAGTACCGGCAGCAGATGGTGGATCTGGTCCGGTCCGGGCGGAGCCCGGACCAACTAGCCCGCGAGTTCGAGCCGTCAGCGCAGTCGATCCGGAACTGGGTCGCCCAGGCGGACCGGGACGAGGGTCGCCGCAGCGACGGGAGCACGACGGCGGAGCGTGAGGAGTTGCGCCGTCTGCGCCGGGAGAATCGCCGGCTGCGGGAAGAGCGGGAGATCCTGGCAAAAGCAACGGCCTGGTTCGCTCGGGAGACGGAACCGAAGGGGTCTTCCGGTTCATGAGAGCGCACCAGGCCGAGTTCCGCGTCACGACGATGGCCCGCGTGCTCGGCGTCTCCACGAGGGGGTTCTACGCCTGGCTGAAGCGCCCGCGGTCGGCCAGGGAGAAGTCGGACACCGCTCTCGCCGAGCGGGTGCGGGCGATTCACGAACGGAGCCGAGGGACCTACGGGGCGCCGAGGATTCAGGCTGAACTGGCCGACTGTGGGTTCGCAGTGAGCCGCAAGCGCGTTGCCAGACTGATGCGAGAGTCCGGCCTGGCGGGCATCAGCCGCCGCAAACGGCCGACGACGACCCGTCGCGCCGCTTCGGTTCGCCCGGCGCCGGACCTCGTTGATCGGCAGTTCGTGGCTGAGGCCCCGGATCGACTGTGGGTCGCGGACATCACTTACGTTCCGACGCTTGCCGGGTTCGTGTACCTGTCGATCGTCCTGGACGTATTCAGTCGGCGAATCGTCGGCTGGGCCATGAATTCTTCTCTGGCAACCGACCTCGTGCTCAGCGCTCTGGAGATGGCGATTGCCCAGCGGCGACCCGAGTGCGTGATCCACCACTCCGATCAAGGCAGCCAGCTTGGGTTCAAGGGATCGTCGCAACGCTTGGACGTCCAGGTCCGGTTCCGGTCCTCCTACGGGCGGAGTCTATTGGTTAGCCGTCGCCGGGGCTGTGGGAGGTGTGGGAAACGCGGAGGTCCTCCGGAGCGTTTTCCAAGCGGCTGCGGAAATCGCCTCAGCGATTTCCGAGGGGCCTGTGGGAGAGCTGTGTGAAGCGGGCGGGGGCCCGGGGGCTTTGCACAGCTCTTCCACCAGACCCGGCAGACGCGACACCTTCCACAGCCCTCCGGGACCGGCCGGGCGCATGGATCGAAGGCGTGCTCCCTGGCGGTCAGATTCGATTGGAATCCCCGGTCGTTCTCAGCCGCCTACGTGTGTACGAGCTCCTCAAAGACTTCGGCAGGCGTTCTCCAGCCGAGTGTCTTGCGGGGTCGGCTGTTGAGGGCGAGCGCGACCGCGGAGAGGTCGTCGCTGGAGTATCTGACCAGGTCAGTGCCCTTCGGGAAGTACTGGCGTAGCAGCCCATTGGTGTTCTCGTTGGTGCCCCTCTGCCAGGGGCTTTGCGGATCGCAGAAGTAGATCGCGATTCCGGTGTCGACGCGGAGTTGAGCGTGTTGAGCCATCTCGGCGCCCTGGTCCCAGGTCAAGGATCGCCGGAGGTGCTCGGGCAGCGTCGTGATCGACGCCGCGATCGCGTCACGGACGGCTTCTGCGCCGTGCCCGGCGAGCGCCGGCCCGTTCTTCACCCTCGATTCGTTGCCGTGGCCTTCCATACGGGGCAGGTGCAGCAGCATTGTGAAGCGCGTAGTCCGTTCGACGAGGGTGCCGATCGCTGAGCTCTCGAGCCCGACGATCAGGTCACCTTCCCAGTGGCCCGGTACGGCCCGGTCGCCGGCTTCGGCGGGGCGTTCGCTGATCATGATTCCCGGGGTCACAAACTTCTTGCCTGACCTCCGAGTACGCGCACGCGGCACACGTAGCGCTCGCCCGGTTCGCAGGCACGCGACGAGCTCGCGCTTGAGGGCTCCTCGACCTTGGATGTAGAGCGCTTGGTAGATCGCCTCGTGAGAGATCCGCATCGACTCATCATGAGGAAAATCGATGCGAAGCCGATTCGAGATCTGCTCCGGGCTCCACGACTTCGCCCAACGCCGATCCTGGCGGCGACCGTGCCGACGGCCAATCCAACGCACAGCCGGACCGGGTACCGGCTCCCCGTCAGGCCTTGCGATCAAGCCGGCGAGGCGGTCCTGCACGTACTCACGCAAGGCGTCGTTCGCGGCAAGCTTGGAGACCTTCGGCCGGCTGGCGCGCCGCTCCGCGTGCCACTGGGCAGTCGTCGCTCGATAGGCGACGCCACCACTTCGAGTCGACGCGTTGCGGCGCAGCTCCCGCGAAATCGTCGACGGTGAACGGCCCATGCGTCGGGCGATTTCACGTACCCCAATGTGCTGAGCGTGAAGGATGGCGATCTCTTCCCGCTCGGCCAACGACAGATAACGCCCCGACACTGGAGCCAACGAAATAGGCGGCATTCCGCCAGCTTCCCTGAACCATCTCGATCCGACTGCCTGCGACACTCCAGCTTCCCGTGCAGCATCCTCGGTGGACGCCCCACGAACGATCGCCTCCCAGAAGCGGACCCGATCCTCGCGATGCGCTGTCGAGGGACGGCCCGGCGACCACATCTGCCCACGCATCTCACGAATCGCACGCCTACGCTTACCAACTCCCATCACGAAACACCTCCATCACGAGATGTTGCGACGACCAGTTGAATCCACCCAGTACACTTCACTGACGTTCGGGAACCGCTGCCGCGATGCCGGCATCGCACTCTCGATGGGTTCCGTCGGAGATTGCTACGACAACGCCATGGCCGAGAGCTTCTTCGCCAGCCTCGAGTGCGAGCTGCTCGACCAGACAACGTTCCGAAATCACGCCGAAGCGAAGGCGGAACTCTTTCGCTACATCGAGGGCTGGTACAATACCCATCGTCGCCATTCCGCGATCGGACAACGCTCACCCGTCAACTTCGAAGAGGCGTACCGAGAGGCCGCCTGATTCCCTAAACACAAACTGTCCACGAAACCGGGGCAACTCCAGTTTGACCAACCAGGGGAGTACACGTTGGCCCAGCGGCCATACTGTCCAACGAACCTGGATCACCCACTCTATGTAGTGAGCCACTAACTGAGCCACTACATCACCAGCGTAGTCCCATACAGAGATGAGCCTGAAGGGGGGTCCTCCGGGAGTTGCGCCGAGAGAGTGGGGCGGGGCGGGTTTCAGGGCTGCTGATCGAAGCGAAGCAGAGATCAGCACCAGGGACCAGCGGTAGCGCGGGAACCGCGAGCCGCAGTCGAGATGCACTGAAGGGCGAGACGGGGAGGTTGGGCTGTCCGCTCATGCGACAGTTGCCTCGCGGCGTCGGATTTCGGCGAAGAGTGCGATGAGGGCCTCCTTGACGGCGCTCGCGGCGGCGAGGTCGTCGAGTGCCAGAGCCTGCTGGTCGAGCTGCTCGAAGGTGACGCCGGGTCGCAGGCAGAGGGCGGCGCCGTCGAGCGACTTGAGCTTGAGGTAGGGCGTGGTGACCTTGTCGAAGGGATAGGTCTTGCGGATGCGTCCCTTCGCGTCGGTGGTCTCGACGGGGAAGTGGCAGGGCCGGTGGTAGTTGAGGAACGGAGCGAGCACGTCGCGCAGGAAGTCCTTGACGAGGGCGGCATGCCGCCGGGGAATGTGGTCGTAGCCGAGGTAGCGCCGCACCACCGAGGCGTTCTTGCTCTCGACCAGGGCGTTGTCGTTGCTGCGCCTCGGGCGGGACTTGGTGAACTCCTCGATGTGCAGCTTGCGCAGCAGCGCGGCCACCCGGTGGTTGATGTACTCGGAGCCGTTGTCGGCGTGGAAGCCCCGGATGATGAACGGGAAAGCCTCGATCGATCCTTCCAGGGCCGGAACCAGGAAACGCTCCGAAATGCCTTCTACAGCGGCCACGAACTCGTACTGCGTGACCTCGTCCACGAGATTGATCTCGTACAGACCCTTCTCCCCGTCCAGGTCGCCCTGATGGACCGAATCCACTCGCAGAAAGCCCGGCCGACCCGCGGGATGAGGCTTGCGACGCTCTCCGATCTGTACCTTCGTCGACCGCGTCCTGACCACCACAAGGCGCCGCCGCCGGTACGTGGTCGACTCGCGAAGCCGGTACAGATGGCTGTTCGAGAGACCCGCCAGACGCTCGAACCGCACATCCCCGAACACCGCGTACTGGCGCTGCATCATGCGCCGGGTCACCGCGCCGCACAGACCGCCCAGGGTCTCGTCCACCTCGGCCAGCAGGCCGATGTCCGCCTTCGTGTAGCGCCGGGGAAACGGACGCTTCGGACCCCGGCGCCGGTCCTCGATGCGCCCCGTCTCCCGGTACTGGAAGATCAACCGCGCGATCTGCGCCCGACTGAACCCCGTCACCTTGATCAGAAAGCGCCGCACCAGCCCCTTGTCCGGCCTCGACAGCCGAACGTAGCGCGAACGCACCAGAACCCGCCGCACGAAACCGTACGCATCGGCACGCTTCACGAAGCGGAAGTCGACCGGCGCGCTGCCGGCCATGAAGTCGCGGACCTCGTCCAGGGTCCGCAGCCGTTCGATATCGAGTCGCAAGATCATCCTCCAATGATCCCCAACCCACTCTCAGGCTCATCTCTCGTGGGATTGACATGACTCCTTCAGGCTCATCTGTCATGGGACAAGGCTTCACCTTGACACCGTTTTCTGGCATGCTATACTAACCCGCATACCCAACCGGAGGCCCTCCACAACCGGAGGCCCTCCACATGAAGAAAGACAGTTGGTACCGTGTCCCGCTCCTAAGTGGGCTGTTCTTTGCCCTGCTCATCGTTGGAATGCCGGGAGTGCCTACCGCAACACCGGCTGTGGCCGAAGAAGTCAAGTGCCCGGCACCCTGCAACTACATTACGGTGATAGGAGCCTTTGTTCCCGTTCACAAGATTCTGATAACATATTCACAGCTCTTGTCGGCCCTGCCCGGCAGTACTAGATCGATTCTGAGTGACCCGCTTGGCAATCTGATGGGTGGCTTCACCGGGCCAAATATGATTAACCCGGATTTGTCACATCTGCAAATGATATCGCCAAAGGTCATCTGGAAGGCTAGCGGCGGCACGCCGGCGAGTTTTTGTCGTCGTCTGGAGGCGTACGACAAGAGCGGCAAGAAGAACCTGGCGCTAGTTGGGCTGCTTGCGGCCACCGCGCTGTTTGGTCTGGCTCTAACACTCGACCAGGCGGACAAAATGAAGTTGACACCGCAAGATAAGAAGACTATAAAAATAGCATTAGGCCTAATTGGGTCAAGTGCAGCTGGCTACGCCACACTAAGAGCGGCCTGTAAGCAAATGGGTCACGGATGGTAGAGGATGGTTTAGGCGCGCCACGGATGTCAGTATGGCCTGGCGTCTCGGCGGTGGCGTTTGTCTTCGCGGCAATGATCTTCCTAATAGAAGTATTTCCTTCCTTGTACGTGGCCGTAGGTGGCGGCATGTTAATGGCTGTCGCCCCGTTCATTGTGTCGTTCATTCGGCGTCGACGGTCAAAGCGGGACTGAGGAACAGGCTGTGACGGAGTCGGAGTCGGTGACTTGGCCAACATATTGGTGTTGCTTTTCATCGACCTCCTCGCCGTGTGGAAGGCAACCGAGGCTTCTTTGGATTTGTTGTTCTTGAGCTAGCAAATGGCAGAGCGACGCAATGATCATCTCAGGCCGTGCTCGCTGGCCGGAGAACATGAAGAAAGTCGCGGGTTCGTCGGGACGACGTTGTTGGTCCTGGTCCTGAGCTTGGCGTTAGGGTCTAAGTCCGGACTCGATGCCCAAGGGATGGGTCGCGTCGAGTTGTCAGTTCAGGTGAGTGCGTCCGTTGCAGGGGCAGACGCGCCCCCCAGGGAGGTGGTACTTGAGGTGGCCGATCCGGCCACGCGAGAAATACTGGCTTCCTACGTTATCGAGGCGACGATCGGTGAGGATCAGTTTGCGATAGACGTGTCTGCTCTGGAGTCGCGGTCCGGCTGGCTTGTGTTGGCGCGAGCGCCAGGCTGGTGGAGCCCCGCGGTGCACGTTGCGGTTGACGCGCGCGAGGCGGCGTTGACGCTAGTCCGCGAGGGCGTGGTCCGGTTTGCGTTGGACGGTGCCGGGGCCGACCTTCGGGCGGAGGACATTTGGATCGTAGGTAGGATTCACAATAGGAACAGACGTCGGGCTGGCGCGATGTACGAGGGGATATACAGCGGGCCTTGCGAGAGCGATCTTGATTCAAACAGGCGCGAGATTCGGATAGCCTGTCCGTTCGCCCGCGATGAGGTTGCCGATCTTCGGATCAGCATGGGCCCTTTCCTGCCCTTGACGCGTTCGGATGTGCCAATCGCTGCGGACACCGACCTTGGCATCGTCGAAGCGGTCAGAGGGGCAAGCATAAGCGCTCGCTTGGCTTCGGGCGAAGCTCTGGGGCAGGAGTTCGCTTTGCTCCCCGACGCTTCCCTGGCGCTACCGTGGTCTGGGTGGAGCGATGCCGGAGGTTTCTTCAAGTTCGAAGGGCTGAACCGCGGAAGCTACGAACTGCGTCTGGCGGGTTCCCGGGACGACAGGTGGCCAGTGCGCATCCGGTCGTTGGCCGACATCGTCTACCTTGGTGAGCTCGTATCGCCGGCAGGCAGCCTGCTGACGGTCTCGTTAAGATTGCCCTTAGTCGAGCTTGACGGCCTGATACCCATGGTTCGGCCGGTCGCGTTGAGCACGACCGGCGCGGTCGAATGGCATGGTGCGAAGGCCGGGCCGCAGGAGGTGCGACCGGTGGGCTCGTTCATTTGGCGGGGTCTGCGCTCGGGCGACTATGAACTTCTGGTCGAGGACGATCGAGGCAACCGTTGGTACCGAGAGTTGATTGAACTCACCGGCAGCGACCACGTCGACGTCGCACTTCAGGCCGTGCCGCTTCGCGGCCGCATCGAGCGCGGTTCGGAACCTCTAGACGACGTCATCGTCTGGTTTGGTGCGTTGTGGGGTACGGAACGGATCGCATTCGCCGCCGACGACAACGGCCGGTTCGGCGGTCTGCTCCCACGGGAGGGTTATTGGAGCGTCGTAGTAACGCCGAGCCTCGCTTGCGATCCATGCGATAATGGATGGTACGAGGATACTTGGCACAACCTTGGTAGGCGCGAAGCGAGCGAGGCCGGTATCATAGAAGTCCGAGAATCCTCCGACGGCATTGCGCGCGTGACGATCAGGTTGCCAAGCAGCGGAGTCTCCGGTCGGGTTGTAAGTGTGAACTTGGCGGGCGGAACGTCTTCGCCGGCGGAGGGCGTTCGTGTCTGGGTAAAGGCCGTGCACAAGGAATCGGAACCCACCGCAACCCTAGTGTCGCCGACCTCTTGGCTGAGGGAAACTGCGAAACGAGGGACTCTTGAGGTAAGCGGCCTGCCGGCTGGCGGGTACGAGATCCATGCCGAGGCGCGGATTGGCGAGCGCGTACTCCGGTCGGCGACACAGCAGCTTCAGGTCGCCGAGCACGAGTGGATCGAAGATCTGGAACTGCGACTGGAGAACCGACGGGCACTACGTGTCGTAGTCCGTGCAGGCACATTTCCGGTTGGCAGTGCTTGGACCATTGCCAACCCGACGACCACTCCCTCCGAGGTCTCGATCGTGAAGACGCGTAGCGACGGAGGTGCCAAGCACTGGTTGCCGATGTCGACGCAGCGAGTCGACGTGGTGATTCTGGCGGATGGTCTCGGAAGCGTTGGCAGGCGTTTCGAACTGCCGGAGCACGGACCCATTGAAGTCGAACTCCGTGAAGCGCGCGGTGACTTGCGAATTCCGTTGGGGAAGATCGGCGCAGTCGTTACTCCTGGAGGTGTCGCGATTCCGATGACGACATTCCTTTCCTTCGGGCAGGTCCGCCGCGACGGTTTTGCCTGGATTGTAGACGGCCTCGCACCCGGTAGCTACCTGTTCTGCCCGGTATCTGGAGCCTGCAAGACTGCCGAGGTCGTGCCCTGGGCGGAGAGCAGAGTCGCGGAGTGATGCAAGGGGGATCGGCATTGCCGGCGCGGTGGTTCCCAGGACGCGGCGGGAGTCCGCTTGGGCCTGCTCTTCCGACTCAGGCGAACGACCGCCCCCCGATCACGGCCCAGATGATCCACAGGATCGCGATCGGGCAGACGTACCGGAGCAGCACGCGCCAGATGGGATACCACCGGCTGACTTCGCCGTGGCCCTGGGCGAGTTCCTCTCGTGACGCGCGGCCGGTCAGGAACCAGCCGATGAAGAGGGCTGTCATCAGGCCGCCGAGGGGCAGGATCCAGTTCGACACGGTGTAGTCCATCGTGGCGAAGAAGCCTTCGGTGCGTTCGCCGAACGGCGCGAAGGAGGAGAGGGCGCCGCTGGCGCCGAGCGAGAGGGCGGAGGGGATGCCGAAGGCGAAGATGGCGCCGCCGGTGACGAGGCAGGCGTTGCGCCGGCTGAAACCGCGACGGTCGATCAGGTAGGAGGCGACCGTCTCGAGCAGGGAGATGGTCGAGGTGAGGGCGGCGAAGGCGACCAGCATGTAGAACAGCGGCGCCAGGACCACGCCCAGGGGCATCTCGTAGAACATGCGCGGCAGGGTGGTGAACAGGATCGTGGCGCTCTTGCCGAAGGTGGTCGCCCGCTCGGCGGCGTCGACGCTGAAGATGATCGAGAACATGATGATGCACGCCATGATCGCGATCAGGGTGTCGAGCAGGCTGATCGCGACGGCGCTCTTTGCAATCGACTGCCGCGACGTCATGTAGGAGCCGTAGGTGAGCATCGCGCCCATGCCGACCGAGAGGGTGAAGAACGCGTGGCCCACCGCCTCGAGCAGTCCGTCGGCGGTGATCGGGCCGACATGGAAGAGGAAGCGGATCGCCTCGCCGAAGCCGGGGCTCCAGAACGAGTTGACGACGAGCAGGAGCAGGATCGCTCCGAGCACCGGCATCAGGATCTTGGTGACGCGCTCGATGCCTTCGCGAACGCCCAAGGTGACGACGCCGACGGTGACGACCATGAACAGGGCGTGGAAACCGATCTGGAGCGGTCCGTTGGCCAGGAAGCCGCTGAAAGCCTCTCCCAGCGCCTGACCCTCCTTATCGAAGCCCCGGACCGACCAGCTCAGGCACTGGCCGAAGTAGTAGACGGTCCAGCCGGCGATCAGCGCGTAGTAGGAGAGCAGGATGAAGCTGCCGGTGACGCCGAGGGCCCCGACCGCGCCCCATGCACGGCCTCCCAACGTGTTCTTCGCAGCCTTGATGAAGGCGCCGACCGGACTCTGCCGTGTACGCCGCCCGATCACGAGTTCGGCCATCATGATCGGCAGGCCGATCAGGGCGATCGCGACCAGGTAGACGAGGACGAAGGAGCCGCCGTCGTTGGCGTAGGTGATGTACGGGAACTTCCAGATGTTGCCGAGCCCGATCGCGGAGCCGACGGCGGCGAAGATGAACCCGAGTTGACCGAACCTGCCGCGTCCGTTGGTGCCGTTTGCCACGCTAGTTCCCTCCCCTGGGCGCCGTCTCTTGGTGGCGGCGGTGGGCATGACCGCCCTGCCTGCCGCCGGATAGCGTAGCGGAGTCCGCTACGGCCGGGCCGAAACGGCGCGACCGAAAGCCGTCGCCCCTTGGAAGGGCGACTCCGGCCCGACGACCCGCGTCAGCCAGCGCTCGCGGTAGGCGTCGAGTTCGGGCGTCCGCGGATAGCTCTCGCCGGGTGCTGTGGGATACCCGGACATCGCCTGGAAGGGCAGCGGCAGGTTGCTGTCCGCCTTCCAGGTGTTGCGGTCGGCGTCCTTGTCCCAGCCGAAACTCTCCAGGAAGACGGTGCGGGTATAGCCGGGCTTGGGGGGCTTAAGGCCGCGGGCGTCGAAGCGCAGGCGGATCTCGTCGCCGGGGCCGATCACGACCTGGCGGTCGTCGACGGCGGTCAGGAGTTCGCGGACGTCGCCGAAGCGCGTGTAGCGGCCGGGGAAGGGCAGCCACGGGGACTCGGTGCTCGTGCGCTGGTAGTCGAACAGGTGCGGACCGTTGGGGGCAGGCCTGGTCTGGGTCGAGAACCCGCGGTAGGCCAGTTCGGCCGTGGCCGTGTCGAGACGGGCCTGGACGACGACGTCGGCGCCGCCTGTTCCGCCCATGTCCGTGCTCCAGGCGACCTTGTCCCAGTGCAGCCAACGGGTGGTGACGATCCGCAGTCTGGTGGCGCCCGTGGGCAGCGGCGGCGTGTCGACGATCATCGTCTTCGTCTTGCCGGGGGGGAAACCCATCGGGTCGAGCAGCGGCCGCCAGCCGTCCGCGGTCTCGACCTCGAGCCGGGTCATGACCATCTGCAGGTCGCCGTGCTCCACCGCCTGGGCGATCGCGAGATTCAGGCTCGCGTCGGCCGGGAACACCCAGCCGTCGAGCCACAACCGGACCGGCTTCCCCGGCGCTTCGCCGAGGTCGAAGGTGAAGGCCCAGGGCTCGGCGGCGTGGCCCTGGTAGCGCGAGCGCTCGTAGCCGTCGGCGTAGACCTCGTCCCGGGCCCGGACCCGCCCGGTCACGTCGCGGCCGCGGCCATCGGTGGCGTGGACTACCGGGCGGATTCCGGCGCTGGCCACCACTGCGTCGGGCGGGCGGTCGACGTGCCCCTGGCCCGGCACGATCCTCAGGTTGCTGGCGACCGACACGTCGTCGCGGTGATCGACCACCCAGAGCCGCGCGCGGTCGAAGTAGGCGGCCTCCCACAACTCCTCGGTGATCCGCAGGTCGTAGAAGCCGTCGCGCGGGGCGGCGCCGTCGACCCGGACCAGCTCGTCGGGGTCGTAGCCGTTCCAGACCCCGTCCGCGAGGGGCATGCCCAGCGGGGCGCCCCACAGCAGGTCGGTGACGAAGGTGATCTTGTCGCCGTCCCAGGTGTAGAGGAACGGGCAACTGCCCTTGAGCACCTGCTCTTCGACGATGGTCTGGTTTCGGCCCGGCGCCAGGCGGTTCTGCGGCACGCCGTTGGCCCAGACGACGCGGATCAGATCGGCCTGCCTGCGGTTGCCGAGGCCGATGTGGGTGACCTCGCGGTCGACCTCGAAGTACTGGTACGCCCGGCCCGACCTGACCTCGATCGTCGTGCCGCGGCCGAAGACGTTGTTCTTCTGGCTCGCCACGTCGAGACCGACCAGGCGGACGCGCAGCCAGTTGTTCTCCGAGCCGTCCAGGTTCTCGATCCGGTAGAGGCCGGTACCGCCCGCGGCGACGAGGTCCTGGTCGCCGTCCTCGTCGAGATCAGAGGCTCGGACGGCCACAAACTGAGGGTCGCGGGGCAGGCCGGTGACGCGGGCGAGGCGGAAGTCGAGCGCCTCCGGGCCGGAGTCCGAGGTCTGGGTGAGCACCCGCAGTTCGCCTTCCGCGACCAGGGCGAGATCGAGCCGGCCATCGTTGTCGGCGTCGAGAACGGCCAGGTCGGTGGCGCCCTCCGGCAGCGCGGCCGAACCGGGGCTGAGGGGGAAGGGCGCCACCGCCCCGTCCTCATTGCGCTTCAGGATGACCGTCGAATCGCCGGCGAGCAGGAACTCGGGCACCCCGTCGCGGTCGAGGTCGGCGGTTCGTACGACCCGCACCGGCGCTCCTGTGGTCAAGGCGCTCGCTGCCGGCTCGTCGGCGCTCACGAGGCTGATCAGCCTCCCGAGCAGACCGCGGCTGGGCGCGGGCGGGGTTCTCTCCGCGAACCGGCCTTGCCGGAGATTGTCCAACCACAGGACGCCCTCGTCGTGCGCGAGCAGCAGGTCCGTGTCGCCGTCGCGGTCGGCGTCGGTGGCCTGGAGGTGGTGGTACCGGCGCGCCTCGACTTCGGGCAGCGCCTGCCGCCCCAGGGCCTCAAGGGGGCCCTCGAACACTTTCTCGCCCGACACGTTCCTCAGCAAATCGGGCACGCCGTCCGCTCGGGCCACCGCGAGGTCGAGGTCGCCGTCGCTGTCGAAGTCGATCAGGTCGGCCGCGGTTGCGGCCAGCGAGCCAGGCAGGAACCGGTCGCTGGCGTCCCCGAACCGGGGCGTGTCGTCGACCTGCCAGACGGCCAGGGGATCGCCGACCGAAATCAGGTCGAGCCGTCGGTCGTTGTCGGCGTCGCCGACCACGAGGACCTGGGCGCCGGTCTCGGGGGCGGCGCCCGGTGTGGCGTATCCGGTTGCCGCCCGCCGCAACTCAAGGCGTGCCCCCGCACCATCCGGGCCGCGGGCGCTCGCCACGCGGGCCATGTCGGGCCGGTCGTCGCCGTCGAAGTCGGCGACTTCGAGGGCCCGGCCCGAGGTGGGTGCGTTGTCGATCCGGGTGGCCCGGAAGCGGGCGGGACTTGCGGGGCCGAAGTCCTCGCCCGGTTCCTCGTCTTCGAAGCGCTCGACGGGAATGCCCCGGATGTTCGTGTAGACCTCGGCCAGGCTGCTGTGCCAGCCGGGGGTTTCGAGCAGGACGTTCTTGATCCGGGGAGCAAAGCGGCGGGCGCGCTCCATGTCGTCGGCCTCCAGCGCGTCGAGGACCTCCCCGAGCACCCGCTCGGCGATCGGCCGGGCCTGCCAGATCAACTCCCGCACCCGCAGGTAGTCATCGCTTGCCCGCCCTCGGTCGCCGTCCGCAAGCGCCTCGGCGCCGCTCAGGAGCAGGACGACCAAGTTGTCGGGCCGCAGGCGCCGCAGCCGGTCCACCGCGTCCCGCCGATCGGCTTCGGCCTCGTCACCGGTCATGATCTCGGCGTGCCGGAAGAGCGCGTACTGCGTCTCGGGATCGTCGGGCGCTGCGCGGGCGGCGCGGCGATAGTCCGCGAGCGCATCCTCGTTGCGGCCGTTCGTCCATCGCAGGATTTCGGCGCGGATGAGCAGCAGGTCGGCCCGGTCGCCGCCCAGTTCCAGGGCCCGGTCGATCGCCGCCAGCGCCTGCTCGTGCCGGTCCTGTCGCAGCAGGGCTACGCTCAAGTTGGCGTGGCCGAGGGGTTCCTCCGGCAGCAGTTCGATCAGCCGCCGATAGGTGGTTTCGGCTTCCGTCGCCTGCTCGTTCTCGAGTTGGGCGTAGCCGAGGTTTCGCAGGCGCACCATCTCTTCGGACGGTTGAGCGCACGCGGCTGCGGCGGCGGCGAGCGCGGCGAGAACGAGAACGGCTGGGAGTTTGCGGAGCATGGCTTGTAGCGGCCTGTGCGGTCTGTGGCGGCGCAATGCTACGCCTCCTGTGTTTTTCCGGCGCCTGGTTCACGGGCGTCTCGCCCGCATTCGGCGGGGACGGAGCCGGGACGGCAACTAGAGTAGTCGCCGCCGTGACCGCCAAGCGCCTCTTTCTGATCGACGGGTACTCCACGATCTTCCGGGCCTTCTACGCGATCCGGGGATTGTCGACCTCCGCGGGCGAGCCGACCAACGCGATCTACGGCTTCATCAACATCCTGCGCAAGCTGCTGCGCGACGAGGAACCGCCGCTCCTCGGCATCGCCCTCGACGTCGGGCGCGCCACGGTGCGTACGGAGGCCTACGCCGAGTACAAGGCGAACCGGGCGCCGATGCCGGAGGACCTGAAGGCGCAGATGCCGGCGATCCGCCGGGCGATCGAGGCCTTCCGCATCCCGATCCTCGAGCTGGAGCGCTACGAGGCCGACGATGTGCTCGGCACCCTGGGCAAGAAGGCGGAGGAGGCGGGCTACGACGTCACCATCGTCAGCGCCGACAAGGACCTGTTCCAACTGGTGAGCGACCGGGTGTCGATGCTCCACACCGGCCGCGAGAAGATCTATGACCCGGCCATGGTCGAGCAGGACTTCGGCGTACCGCCGGGGCAGGTGGTCGATGTCCTCGCCCTGGTCGGCGACCCGGTGGACAACGTGCCCGGGGTGCCGGGGATCGGCGCCAAGGGTGCGCAGACCCTGGTGCGCGAGTACGGGACCGTCGAGGCTCTTCTGGAGGCGGCGCCCGAGCTCAAGCGCAAGGCGTACCGCGAGGGACTTCAGGAACACGCGGAAAAGGCCGTGCTGTCGAAGGAGCTGGTCACGATCCACACGGATCTCGATGTCCCCTTCGATCCCGAGGCACTCACGATGGAGGCGCCGGACTACGAGGCGCTGGCGGAGTTGTGCCGGGAGTTCGAGTTCTGGAGCCTGCTCAAGGAGCTCGAGGGCGAGAGCGGCGGCCCGGAGATCGAGCCGGCCATCGTTCTTCAGACCGTCGAGGCGTTCGAGGAGGCGGCGTCGGACCGGTGTTCCCGGATCGCGGTCGGCGTGGTCTTCCGGCGCGGTGGCGTGCCGGTGGGGCTGTCGTTTGCGCCGGTCGCGGGCAAGGCTGACGGGGAGGGTGAAGGGGCCGCGGAGATCGGCCGGGCCTGCTTCGCGGACTTCGGGCGTCCCGGCCTGCGGGAAGCCGTGGCGGCGAAGCTGCGGGCGTGGCTCGCCGACCCCGCCCTCGAGCTGATCGGGCACGACCTGAAGGAAGTCGTCCGCCTCTGTCCGCACCGGGAGGGCCGGCCGAGGGTCGCCGCGCGCCTGGTCGACACGATGCTGATGGCCTACCTCGTCCACTCCGCGGTGCGCAGCTTTGGGCTGGCGACGGTTGCCTTAGACCGCCTTTTCTACAAGGCCACGACGCCGGCGGACGCAGGGTTGGGCGATCAGACGGCGGCTCTCGGCGACGACACCGGTCTCGGCGTGTACGCGGCCGAACAGGCGGTGCTGCCCGCTCTGATCCTCGAGGCGCTTGCTCCGCAGTGGGAGGAGACGCCGGGGGCGCGTGAGGTCTACGAACAGGTCGAGGCGCCCCTGCTGCCGGTGCTCGCGGCGATGGAGGAGGAGGGCATCGAACTCGACAGCGGCGTTCTGTCCGACATGTCGCGCCGCCTCGAACTCGACGCCGGCGACCTGGCGGAGGAGATCTTCGACCTCGCCGAGGAGCGGTTCAACATCCTGTCGCCGCAGCAGCTCGGCGTCATCCTGTTCGAGAAGCTGGGGCTCCCGGTGCTCGGCCGCACCCGCAAGACGAAGAAGTACTCGACCGGCGCCGACGTCCTGGAGCAGCTCGCGCAGCGCGGCCACGACCTGCCGGCGAAGGTGCTGCACTACCGCGAGCTGACCAAGCTCAAGTCGACCTACGTCGACGCGCTGCCGGATCTGGTCGCAGACGACGGCCGCCTCCACACCCGCTACCACCAGGCGGTGGCGGCCACCGGCCGGCTGTCCTCGCACGACCCGAACCTGCAGAACATTCCCATCCGCACCGACCTTGGGCGCGAGGTGCGCCGCGCCTTCCGCGCCCGCGACGGCTACCAGCTCCTGGTGGCCGACTACAGCCAGATCGAGCTGCGGGTGCTCGCGCACATCTCGGGCGACGAGACGTTGACCTCTGCGTTTCGTCGCGGCGACGACATCCACCGCTCGACCGCGGCCACGGTGTTCGGCGTGTCGCCGGCCCTGGTCACCGACGAGCAGCGGCGGGCCTCCAAGACGATCAACTTCGGGATCATCTACGGCATGAGCGCCTTCGGCCTCGCCCGCGCCCTGGGCATCGCGCGCGGCGAAGCCCAGAAGTTCATCGACGCCTACTTCGAGCGGTTTCCCGGCGTGCGCACCTACACCGAGCAGACGCTGGCGCAGGCCGAGGAGGAGTTGCGCGTCGAGACGCTCTACGGCCGGGTCCGCTACCTCCCGGACATCAAGAGCCGCAACCGCGCGGTGCGGGAGAACACGCGCCGGATGGCCGTCAACGCCCGCATCCAGGGCACGGCCGCGGACCTGTTGAAGCTGGCCATGATCGCCGTCGACCGCCGGCTGCGCGCGGAACTCGAAGCCGCGCGGCTGCTCTTGACCGTCCACGACGAACTCGTGCTCGAGGCGCCCGCCGGCGCCATCGACGACGTCGCCGGAGTAGTCAGGGAAGAGATGGAGGGAGTCGCCGACCTGAGCGTGCCCCTGGTCGTCGATGTCGGCACCGGCCCCGACTGGTACGACGCGAAGGCGTAGCCCTCGGAACCCGGGTGGCGCGATTTGCGCCACCCGTGAACCACTCCGTGCGCCCGTCATCGGGCGCACGGATGGAACGCGGGCGTCTCGCCCGCATCCGGCGCGGAAGCTCGCTCTACCCGCCCCTGAGCGCCGGGATCACCTGCTCGCCGTACGCCGCGAGCGTGCCTTCCTTGTCGTCGTGCATCAGGTAGACGGCGAAGTGGTCGACGCCCAGCGACTTCAGTTCCCGCAGCTTCTCGATGTGGGCTTCCGCCGGGCCGAGCACGCACAGGCGGTCGACGATGCCGTCGGGCACGAACTCGGTGTCCGGGTTGCCGCTGCGGCCGTGGTGCGAGTAGTCGTACCCCTGACGCTGGCGAATGTACTCGGCGAGTGCGTGCGGGACCTTCGAGTCGTCCTCGCCGTAGCGCATGACCAGGTCGTGGATGTGGTTGCCCACCATGCCGCCGAACCAGCGCAACTGGTCGCGCTGATGCGCGAGGTCGTCGCCGACGTAGGCCGGCGCCACCACGCAGACCGTGATCGCGTCCGGATCGCGCCCCTCGTCCTCGGCCGCGTCCCGCACCGCCTGCAGTGTCCACTCCAGGATCTTCGGGTCGGCCAGTTGCAGCACGAAGCCGTCGGCGTGGCGGCCGACGACGTCGAGCGCCTTCGGACCGTAGGCAGCCACCCAGATCGGTAGTTCCGAGCCGGCCTCGCTCCGCCACGGGATGCTGACCGAAGTGCCACCCAAATCCGCCTCGCGCCCCGCGAACAGCGCCCGCATGACTCCCATCGCGTCGACCACGGCCGAAAGCGGCGCCGGTCGTCGGCCGATGTAGCGCAGCGCCGAATCGCCTCTGCCCATAGCGCAGGTCGTCCGCCCGGGGTACATCGAGTCCAGGGTGGCAAACAGCGACCCGAGCACCGTCACGTCCCGGGTGCCCGGGTTCGTCACCATCGGGCCGACCGCCATCCGCTCCGTGCGTGCCAGGATCTGCGAGAAGATGACGAACGGCTCCGGCCACAGGACGTGGGAGTCAAACAGCCAGCAGTGCTCGAAGCCGCGGCTCTCGGCCATGACTGCAAGTTCGACGACGCGGTCAATCGGCGGGTCGGGTTGGAGGACCAGGCCGAAGGACATCCGGTCGATGGTGGTCATGGCCTTGCTCCCTCCATTGGGGCAGGTTAGCAGCCGGCATGGTGCTCTAGTCCGAAGTTCTGAGCTTCAAGTCGTGAAATCGCCTGTAGTGGTGGGCGTTTTCAGTTGTTCGGCGGTGTCTTGTACTGGGTACGTCGACTTCAGGGGCGGATGCCGAGTAGTTTGAAGGCTTCGTTCTGGAGTGGAGTGGGCCGTGCGAGGACGTCGGCGGTGGAGTCGGCCTTGCCGTGCATCCGCACGCGGTTTCGGGTCAGCGTGGCCAGGTCGGCGAGCAAGGTCTGGAAGCTGTGGACGGGGAGTCCGTCGGGGGTCCTCCGGGAGTTGGCCTTGGTCATTGCCTCGTGCGACCTTCGCGCGGGATCGACGGGCGACTCGCGTTGGTCGTCGCGGCGTTGGTCGTCGAAGAGGAGGGGCGCCAGGGTCCGGCGCATGTGCCACTCGACGTAGTAGGCGAGCATGCAGAGGAAGACGTGGGCGCGTACCCTCGAGGCTAGGCGATGGTGGACGGGGCGCACTTTGAGGTCGACGCTCTTGTAGGAGCGGAAGGCGCGTTCGACGCGGCTGAGGCTCTTGTAGGCGCGGACCGCATCGGCTGCCGGCAGTTCGTCTTCGGGGACGTTGGTGCGGATGACGTAGAAGCCGTCGAGAGCGGCTTCCTCGGCGATGCGCGCCTCGTTGCGGCGGTATTGGAAGCCGTCCTCTTCGATCTCGACCTCGAAGTGCTTGCCGGCCTTGTAGGCGCCCAGGGCGCGGTCCGCGCGCACGGCGATGGCGTCCTTGCCGCGCAGGGGGTTCTTCTTGCGCCGCGTCGCCGCAACGACGGCGTCGAGCTTGCGCTCGGTGGATTCGAGAAGCTCCTGGCGCTTGCGGCCGCGTTCCTCCGCCAGAAGCGGGTTCCGGCACACCACGAGGCGCTCCTTGGGGTACAGCTCCGGGACGCTGATCTCGGCCATCTTCCGCTGGTCGAAGAGCGACAGTTGCAGGTGGCCTTCCTGGGCCAGCGTCCTGATCGCCGGCGCGCGCAGGGCGCTGATCCAGGACAGGCCCGCGGGGTCGAGGTCCTCGCGGATGCGCGCGTCGGTGATCAGGCCCCGGTCTGAGACCATCACGATCCTCTCCAGCGAGAAGCGGTCGCGGAGCTTCTGCACCTGGGCGTTCAGGGTCGTCGGATCGGCCGTGTTGCCCTCGAATACCTCGACCGCGACCGGGCATCCGTCCCGGCTGCAGAGCAGGCCGAAGACGATCTGGACCTTGCCTCTCTTCTTGTCCCTGGAGTAGCCGTGCCTGGCCAGCGTGCACTTCCTGCCCTCAAAGTAGACCGAGGTCACGTCGTAAAGCACCAGCGAGCCGTCTTCCAGATGCCGCCGGGCAAGAGTCCGCTCGATGCGCGGCTGTCTTTCGAGCAGCCAGTCCATGGCGCCGTAGAGTTCGTCGGCCGAGGCCTCCTGCACGCCGAGTTCCTCGCCGAGGGTGTGGCTCATGGTCTCGCTCGCGAGTCCGCGGGCGGTGGCGAGCTTGGATCGCGGCTCGAGGATGCGGGCCGCGATCATGGCCAGCGCCAGTGCCCGTTCGCGCGAGGGCCGTCGGTCGAGGAGTCGTTCGATGCCGAGGCTTCGGGCCACGCCGAGGACGGCGGCGACATGGCCGTGCGGTCTGGCGCGCAGGATTTCGAAGGCGGCCTCGAGCGAAGGCAGGGCGACTCCTCCCTTGAGCAGGGTTCTGAGTCCTTCGACGAGTTGGTCGGGCCACTTGGAGAGGTTGGCGAGAGTGCGTTTCTTGACCTTTCCGTCCTGTCGGTAGGACTCTCTCAGCAGGACGGCGGGTGGTGAGTTTCGGTTGGGTACCCGTTCGATGTACATGGCTTCTCATTGTAGACGCAACCATTCAGACTGTCTACATGCCACGAGATCCTTACATGGCTACCACTGGCAGAAAACAGGGGCGGCCCAACACCCGAAAACCCAAGCACTGCAACGCCTCTCGACGACGAGGAGGCCCCAGGAGCCTCAGAACTTCGGTCTAGTGTGCCACGATGGACAGGGTCGCCGGTGGCGCGGCCGGCCGGGCATGCGAAGTGAGGGCGATATGCGGATTGGCATTCCCACGGAGATCAAGACGGACGAGCACCGGGTCGCGATTACACCGTCCGGCGTTGGCGCGTTCGTGGCGCGCGGCCACGAGGTGGCGATTCAAGCCGGCGCGGGCGTGGGCAGCGCGATCCCGGACGACGCGTTCCGGCGGGCGGGCGCTTCGGTGGTCGAGGGGGCCGATGCGGTCTGGGCACAGTCCGAGATGATCCTCAAGGTCAAGGAGCCGCTCGAACCGGAGTTCGAGTTCATGCGCCGCGGGCAGATCCTCTTCACGTATCTCCACCTGGCCGCGTCGGAGGAGTTGACTGCGCGGCTGCTCGAACGGCGGGTCGTGGGCATCGGCTACGAGACGGTGCAGCTCGCGGACGGCGTTCTGCCGCTGCTGGCGCCGATGTCGGAGGTGGCCGGGCGGCTGTCGATTCAGGCCGGCGCCGCGTCGCTCGAGCGGCTGGCCGGCGGCAAGGGGCTGCTGCTGCCCGGGGTCACCGGCGTGCGCCGGGGACGGGTCACGATCATCGGCGCCGGTGTCGTGGGGTTGAACGCCTGTGTGGTCGGCGTCGGCTTCGGCGCCGACGTCACGATCCTCGACATCGATCCCCGGCGGCTGAGCTATGTGCGCGACGTGGTCCAGGGCCACGTGACGACGCTGATGTCGAACGACGCGAACATCGAGGGCGCGGTGGCTTCGGCCGATCTCGTCGTCTGCTCCGTGCTGATTCCGGGCGCCCGCACGCCGCGCCTGGTTACCCGCGCCCACCTGGCGCGGATGGAGCCGGGGTCGGCGCTGGTGGACGTGGCGGTCGACCAGGGCGGTTGCGCCGAGACAAGCCGCCCGACCACCCACCGCGATCCGCGCTACGTCGAAGAAGGGGTGATCCACTACTGCGTCTCGAACATGCCCGGCGCCGTCCCCCACACCTCAACCTACGCGCTAACCAACGCGACGATGACCTATGCCTTGGAGATCGCCGACCGCGGCTGGCGAGCGGCGGCGGAACGCGACCCGGCCCTCGCCGCCGGCGTCAACGTCGTCGAGGGACAGGTGACCCACCAGGCGGTCGCCGCCGCCCACGGCCTCGACTGGTCGCCCCTCGAAGGACGGGGCGGAGGCTGACGGGGGGGCGGCGACCGGCTCGGAACTGGTCTCCGCTGATGCGCCAGGTCGTCGCCGACGTAGGCTGGCGTCACCACGGAGACCGTGGTCGCGGCCTTCGTCCTCGGACGCGTCCCGTACCGCCTGCAGCGTCCACTCCAGGATCTTCGGATCGGCCAGTTGCAGCACGAAGCCGTCGGCATGACGGCCGCCCGTGTCGAGCGCCTTCGGGCCGTAGGCCGTGACCCAGATCGGTAGTTCCGAACCTGCGTCGTTTTGCCATGGGATGCTGACTGACGTGCCACCCCGATCGGCCTCACGGCCCGCGAACAGCGCCCGCATGACTCCCATCGCGTCGACCACGGCCGAAAGCGGCGCCGGCCGCCGGCCGATGTGGCGAAGCGCCGAATCGCCCCGGCCCATGGCGCACGCCGTGCGCCCCGGGTACATCGAGTCGAGCGTCGCGAACAACGACGCGAGCACCGTCGTGTCGCGCGTGCCCAGGTTCGTCACCATCGGTCCGACGGCCATCCGCTCCGTGCTCGCCAGGATCTGCCAGAAGATGACGAACGCCTCCGGTCACAGTACGTGTGAGTCGAAGAGCCAGCAGTGGTCGAACCCGCGGCCCTTGGCCATGACCGCGAGTTCGACGACGCGCGAGATCGGCGGGTCGGGTTGGAGGACCACGCCGAAGGACATCTGGTCAACGTTTGCCTAGTCGTGGTCCAACTGAGGCATACGAAGTCAGGCTAGCAGAGACGACGCTCTGGCCCCGTGCCGATCACTCAAGCACAGGACAGGCCTCTCTCAGCCTTCAACGGGCCTACCGAACCTAATGGTCGACCGCGATAGTGCGTCATCGTCTGGAGGAACCGAGAGACCGTCTCGGCGACGGAGAGAGTGGCCTCGAAGTCCCCCGGCAAGGCGGAACGACCACCTTCCCCGGAACTTCACGAGAAGGTCACGGAAGATTGCAGCCCGAGGCCGCCCCAGGGAATCGCAGTTGTAGTTCCCTTCGTGAAGAGCCACCCACTGCCGAGTTGAGAGTTGCCACTGGCGGCGGGCACGCGGTGGCGGTTGACGTTGAGCTGCCCAATGTCTATCTTGTGCTGTCCGTTGCGCGCCCCTCAACAGTTGAACCGCGAAACGCGCGTCACGGCCTACCGACTCTTGAAAACGCCTCGCCCCTCGTGTCCTTCGTAGCAGGGAGTCACGTCTGGCAGAGTAAGGAGCCTCCAATGTGCCGAATCCCAGTCGTTTCCAGTAGTCTGTCTTCCGTGGGCTTTGACCCGATAGAGCGTACCTTGGAGATAGAGTTCCATGGAGGGCGTGTCTATCGCTACTTCGCCGTTCCAGTAGCGGAGTATGACGGTCTCATGCATTCCTCCTCGAAGGGCAAGTACTTCAACGTGAACATCAAATATCGATACCGTTTCTCTCGTGTCGAGTGAATTCGATGTTCATCTCTCAAGTCAGTGTCAGGAACTTTCGGTCGGTTCTGGACGAGACACTCTCCTGCGACCGTCTCACCGCACTCGTCGGTAGGAACGGCGCTGGGAAGTCGTCGTTCCTACGAGCACTGGAGTTGTTCTACGATCCGTCGGCGACGGTGAGCGATCAGTGCTGTCCCACAAACTTCAGCGCAGTGCGAGTTGAGTCTGTGCGTTTCTGGGATCAGGGGGTCCGCTCCGGGGTTCGAACAGGTCCAGGAGCGGTCTTCGCGCGAACAGGTTGAGTTGCAGGAGGCGCAGGATTTCGCTCATGGTCCAGGACATCTTGTTGACGAACTTCAGGTAGGCGAGCAGGAGATGCACGCACATGGCGATCCAGATCTGGGTCATGACGGCATTGCGCGAAGTGCCGACGAAGCTCTTGATGCGCAGGTTCTGCTTGATCCACTTGAAGAAGGTCTCGATCTGCCAACGCTGCTTGTAGATGGCCGCGATGGTCTTCGGAGCGAGCCTGAAGTTGTTGGTGAGGAACGCGTAGAACTTCTTCGTGTCGGGGTCGCGATAGCCGACTCGACGCAGCGGAATCGGACACCGGGCGCGGCCTCTGACGCTGGTCAACTCGATGATCTGGTCCGAGGTCACGCCCGTCCCAGGCGCGAACGACCGCCGCTCTCGAACCGCGTACTTGATCTTGCGCTTCAGCCGAGTGACCAGGAAAACCCCTTGTGCATCAAGGGATTTCAGCCACTCGAAGTCGAGGTACAGCCGGTCCGCAGCGACGATGCTTCCCTTCGGCAGACGAAGGGACCGCGCCACCTCAACGTCCGACCCCTTGCCGTCCGTGACTTGCAGGAACGCCGGCAGAAAGCCTTCGTGGTCCAGCCCCACGTGGAGCTTCAGCGCCCCCTTCGTCGTGCGGTACTGCGCCCACGGAAACAGCTCCAGGCACAGGTCCACGTACGTCGCATCCAGCGAGAACAGCTTGTTGTGGAACCGGAACCCGTGCCCCGGCGCCGTCGTACGGCATCGCGCCAGCAAACGACCGAACAACGCCTCGTAGAGACCGGAGGGCTGCTTCTCGTTGACGCGCGCCAGCGACGACCGGGCCACCCGGCCCACGCCAAGGTGGTAGAGCTTGTGAGCCTGCGCGTCCAGGTTCGACACGATGTCGCGCAGGCTGCACCGCCCGGAAAGCTGGGCCGTCGCCATCGCTACGAACTGGCTCCAGCGGCTCATCGAGCGCAGCTTGCGTCCCCTGTGGTGCCTTCCCGCCTCCCGCTCGAACTCATGTCTCGACACCAGCTTGAGGAACTGACCGAGTACGGTACCATTGTGCGCCATGGGTCTGGATCTCCTTGCCGTCATTGGCTTTGTGTGAAAACCAATCATACGACAGGGCACGATTCAGACCCATCCTGACCCTCCGTTTGTGGGACAGCACTGGTGAGCGATGGAGATTTCTATGCGGAGAAGACAGATCGAGAAATCCAGATTGCGGTGACGTTCTCGGAGCTTTCGGCCTCCGCGCGCAACCTCTTCAGGTACTATCTCGATGGCGATACCCTAACAGTGACGCGCGTGTTTAGGCAGGGGGTGGGTGGCAAGGGCGCGACCTATCACGGAGTTCGCCGGCAGCATAGCGGCTTCAGCGAGGTTCGGGCGGCGACTACGAAGCAGGAAACCAGGCGGCGGTACGCGGCTCTGCGGAAAGAACCTATGTACGCGGACCTACCCGCGGCCAAGTCCGCTGATGCTGCTCGGGCGGCCCTCGGCGCCTGGGAAGATGAGAATCCAGCTTCTTGCTGTCCGATGCGAGACGAAGGCCAGTTCTTTGGCTTCACAGGTGTGGGGCGGGGATACCTAGGTCGACATACGCGCTACATCAGGGTGCCCGCTGTCCGGGACGCCCTTACGGACGCAACTGAGGGCCGAGGTTCGTACCTTACCGAGATCATGAACCTAGTCACGCGTAGCGCGCTCTCGGAACGTGCTGACATCGAGGGCTTTCGGCGTGATATGCAGGCCAAGTATGAGGAACTGCTGGATCCCGCGGGCCTCCCGGAACTGATGGACCTCGGGAAGCGCCTGACGACAACGTTGTCTCGGTATGCGCCAGAGGCTCATGCCACGCTGACATGGTCCGGCTTTACGCCGATTCCGATCGGGATGCCCGTGGCGGAGGTTCGCCTTTGCGAGGACGGCTACGAATCGCCGGTAGACCAAACGGGTCACGGTCTTCAGCGGGCGTTCATCTTCACCATGCTTGAGCAACTGGCCGGTTCCAAGGACCAGCCGGTCGCTGACCTTGAGGCAGGCGTCCAGGCCGAGGGCATCCCCAACGTGGTTTTCGCGATCGAGGAGCCGGAAATCTACCAGCACCCGGGGCGGCAACGGCACTTGGCTTCTGTGTTGCTCAAGCTCGCCGAAGGCTCCGTCGCGGGCGTGGCTGGGAATACCCAGGTGATCTACACAACGCACGCACCCCTCTTTGTTGGCTTGGATCGATTCGATCAGGTAAGAGTGCTCAGCAAGAGAAACGTCGAGGGGGGCGGACCGGCGGCGACTGCCGTGGCCGCTGTCACTCTTGAAGAGATTGCTCAGCGGTTGGCTTGCCTCTACAGGCGAACTCCGGCGACCCACACGTCCGACAGTCTTCGGCCCCGAATGCAGGCAATCATGACGCCGTGGATGAACGAGGGTTTCTTCGCGGATGTGGTAGTGCTAGTAGAAGGGGAGGCCGACCGCTTGGCGCTTCTGGCAGTGGCGGCTGCGCAAGGGTGTGATCTGGAGGCGCTCGGCGTTTGTGTCGTTCCGTGCGGTGGGAAACACAGCATGGATCGCCCGGCCGTTGTGTTCCAATCTCTCGGTATTGAGACATATCTGGTTTGGGACAACGACAGAGGCGGGGGCGAGTCCCTCTCTGCCAACGTACGTGACACAGCGGCCATCCCGTTGAATAGTGGAGGGCACACGTTGGCAAGGAGGATCAATGTCAAGACGAGAGCAGAGGTTTGGCGGCGGCTCGGAGCTCCCGGCCGCGGGGGTTGAGGAGCGTAGCGACGAGGCCCCCGCGGCCGGCGCGGCGCCCGCCGGGGCGGTTCCCGACCCGGAAGTGCTGGCGAGACCGACCAGGCGGCAGTTCACGGCGGAGTACCGGCTGCGGATTCTGGAGGAAGCGGACCGATGCACCCACCGCGGCGAGGTGGGTCGGCTGCTGCGGCGAGAGGGTCTGTACAGCTCCCATCTGGCCAACTGGCGCAAGGCGCGGCGCGAGGGCGCGCTTTCCGGTCTGAGGCCGAAGAAGCGGGGCCGCAAGCCGAACGAGGCCAACCCTCTGAGGCCGAAGGTGAAGCGGCTGGAAGCGAAGGTCAAGCGTCTCGAGAGGGAAGTCGCCGCCGCGCACACGATCCTGGACGTCCAGGGAAAAGTTGCAGGGCTGCTGGGATTCAGCCTCGAAGACGGGAAGGACTGCTGATGGCGGCAAGGTCCCTGGCCCGGCAGGTCGGCGTCGCGCCGGCGTGCCGGGCGCTGGGCGTATCGCGATCGACCTTCTATCGTCGTGCGAGGCCCGCTCCCGGGCGACGGCAGCCCCGCCCCACGCCTGCCCGGGCACTGAGCCAGATCGAGCGGAAACGGGTCGAGGCCACGCTTGCGTCGCCGCGTTTCGTCGATCGTTCGCCGGGAGAAGTGGTGGCCACCCTGCTCGACGAGGGCCGCTACCTGTGCTCGGAGCGCACGATGTACCGCATCCTCGAAGCGAACCACCCCGTGAGGGACCGCCGCAACCAGCGCGTCCATCCGTCGTACGCCAAGCCGGAGCTGGTCGCTGTCGCGCCCAACCAGGTCTGGTCGTGGGACATCACCAGGCTGCTCGGACCGCAGACCTGGACCTACTACTACCTCTACGTCCTGCTTGACCTCCTAAGCCGCTACGCGGTCGGCTGGATGGTCGCCGACCGCGAGAACTCCGCGCTCGCCCAAAGGCTCATCGAGGAGACCTGCCTCAAGCACGGCGTCAAGCCCCATGTCCTGACCCTGCATTCCGATCGAGGCGCCCCCATGACCAGCCAGGGTACCGCCCAACTGCTCGCCCGCCTCGGCGTGAACCGGTCCCTGGGCCGCCCGCGGGTCAGCGACGACAACCCCTACTCCGAAGCACAGTTCAAGACCCTCAAGTACCACCCCGACTTCCCCAGCCGCTTCCCCAACCAGGACGCCGCGACCGACTACTGCAGGTCCTTCTTCCCCTGGTACAACACCGAACACCGCCATGCCGGCATCGCCATGCTGACCCCCGAGACCGTCCACTACGGCCGGGCGCAAGCCGTGATCGAGCAGCGCCAACGCACGCTGAGCGCCGCCTGGGAAAGCTCCCCCGAACGATTCGTCGGCGGCCAACCGATGCATACGCCACTGCCCCAGGCCGTCTGGATCAACAAGCCCGACAACGAGACTGCAGAGACGACTCAGTAAATCCAGAACCCCGCTGTGTCAATGTCGTTGACAGGTTCCGAGTCGGCGGCGGAAGCGAACAAGATATTGTTGAGAATCGTCGGAGCCTCTATCGAAGATTGGCCGGCGGGCGTTTGGGACAAGCATGCGTGTTTGGACGGAAACTTGGAGAAGACGCTGCGTCGGGAGATTGGGGAGGACGCCTTGTGGGAGTTGGTGGAGGAGTGTTGTGAGCTGTTCGGAATGAAGCGACGTGAAGCAGCGAAGAACGCGGTGGTGTTAAAGACCCTCATTGAGAAAGCGAACTTGCGTGCGTGTCGTAGCGCTACGCTTGCGGCTATTGTGGAAAGATTGGTGGCGTTGAAGGAGTCTGTGAAGAGGGGACGCGATGGTGCAGACTGAGGCGGCCGTCGGCCGTGGGCATTCGAACCGGTTCTCTGGAGGACTCACTCTATGCCTGGAAAGTCAGACTCGAAACGAACCATCGTCGACGCGATCAGAGCGCGAAGGGTTCTACTCGTTGGCTACTATCGGCCACGCGGCTATCGACGCGTAGAACCGCATGCCTGCGGAGTCAGCAAGCGTGGCAATGACGTCGTGCGGGTGTACCAGGTCAGTGGGCCGAGCCGGTCCGGTGAGAGAGTTGACTTCTGGAAAATGATGAGGCTCGACCGCATCCACGACATCCAGGTTCTCGACGAAACGCTGGCCGAAGCACGCGCAGGTTACGAGCGGGGAGATGCTGACATGAAGTGGATTTACGAGGAGCTATGAGTCAGCAATTCCTCTGCAGGTGAAACCGTCTGCAACGGCGTGTTTTGCCCATGAGCCTCTCCGCCAACGGACAACCGGTCCACGAGGACGCGGCGTCCGAGGTCACAGGGCCTGTGTTCCTAGGCTGGGCGGTGAGATCTGTGGAGTCTCGGTACTCAGCCCTTCACCTACGATAGCGCCCTTGGGCTTTGCGCCTCCCTCACAGCGTGTTCGGCAGGTGCGCGGTTTCCAGGCGTGCCTCCACCCGGCGGACTACGACGTCCGCGAGTTGGACTGCCTCGGACTGTTCCTCGTCGGTGATTCGCTCCGCGATCCCGGGATAGCGAACCGTTGCAGCGTAGGGCGTGAGCTTCCTGGCTTGCTGGACCGTGGCCGGTATCGTTTCGCCGGCTTCAGCGAGCAGGGATAGCAGTGCACCCAGGTCGTGAACGTAGGGAAACTCGATCCCCCGGTGGATCACCAGCGCCTTGGTCGCCTTCTCGGCGGCTTACTGGGCTTCGAAGCAGAGATCTTCAAGGTACACGCCTTCGACGCGGCTCCTTGCCAAGCGGAGATTGCTCTTCGCTCGGTTCAACCACTCCCGCGGGTCGTCGGCCGCGAGCCGTTCAGGCGGCTTCATAGACGACTGTGCCCTCGCGCAACGCGGGTTTGATGACCAACGCGTGGCTGTCCCTGTATTGCTCAACGTCGTCGGGCGTCACCACGACCGCGTCCACCGCCACAGTGATGCCCTTGAGATTCATGTAGATGGCGGCAACCAGCTCGCGCCGGTTCGCCCCCTCCTTGATTACAAGTAGGTCGACATCACTGAGGGGACCCATGTCGCCTCGCGAGGCCGACCCGAAGAGGATGATCCGCTCCGGCTGGGCGACTTCCACGATCCGGCCCACGATGTCGTCGAGTGTCTTCTGGTCAAGCATCTGAAGTTCCTGATTCTAGGAGGTAGGCCGAAACCCACGCTCTACGGCCGCTCTACCCCCGAGGCCGCAGCACCCGCCGCCGGTCTCCCTCCCGCCGCGTCAGACGCTGGCGATCCAGGTGCTCCAGCAACGGGATCGCCCATTTGCGGGTGAGGCCGAAGCGGTCCTTGAACTCCGACACGGTAAAGGTCTCCCAGCCGGTGGCAAGCAGGTCGGCCTGGAACTTCTCCAAGGCCCCGGTAGCCAGGACAAGGCCGTTCGGCAGCCGGGTCAGCTTGCCGCGCTCGACGAGGTAGCGGAACACGCCGTCGAAGACCTGGGGTTTCGCGCCGAGGCTGCGGCTGAGTTCCTCAGGCGAGCCCGGGGTGAGTCCCTGGTTCTCGAATCCCTGGACGATGCCCTGCGCGAGCCTGGATTCGACCTCGGTCAGTTCGCCGGCGCGGCCGGGCAGGGTGACGAGTTCACCTTCGACGGCTACCGCCTTGTCCGAACCGCCCTGACCAGCCCAGTTGAGGTAGGCGGGGGCGAGGTCGGCCGCGTGAGCGCCGAGTAGCCGCCGTACGAGTTCGGCCTTGGGCATGCCCCGGGACAGGCGGTCGGCGGCGAAGTGTGCCTCAACCAGCCGGCGGGCGCGGCGCGACACGTTGCGGACGGTGGCCGCGCCGACGAACCGCTCGGGTCCCGCCTCGAGCAGCAGGCCTTCCTGGGCGGCGCCGGTCAGCACACTCGCGGCATCGCCGCGGACGACCCCCAGCCGCAGTGCGAGTTCGGAGGTTGCAAGGCCGGCCTCCCGGCCGTCCGCCGCCCACTGCACGGCCGCCTCGCTCGTGCCCGCGGTGAGGGCGTCGATCGTCGTTCCGAGAGCCTTGCCGCGGCGGTGGCGCCAGGCCGGGTCCAGGACCTCGCCGCCGCCGAGGGTGGTTTGGGGCGACGGCCGCCGGATCACGAAGCGGTCTCCGCGAATTGCCACCAGCGGCGCCTCCAGGCGGATCTCCGCCACGGCCTCTCCGCCCGGTTCCAGTCGTTCCGGTGACAGCGGTCGGAGTTTGCCGAGCCGCTGCGCGGCCATGACGTGCAGCCGGACGGAGCAGCTTCCCTGGATCGCCTCGGGCGCCGACGGCAGGAGCCGGCAGCGGACGAGCAGCGAGGACGCGGCCCGGTAGACGCCGGGTGCGCCCAGTTCGTGGCCTCGGGCGACGTCTTCGAGGCCGACGCCGACCAATTGCAACGAAGTGCGTTCGCCGGCCTCCGCCCGCTGGCGGTCTTCGCCGTGGACTTCGATGCTGCGCACCCGGGCGCGGCCGCCGCCGGGCAGGATGTCCAACTCGTCGCCGGTCGTGACGGTTCCCCTGGCCAGGGTGCCGGTCACCAGGACTCCGAGCCCCTTCAGGTGGAAGGCGCGGTCGATCGGCAGGCGGGCGGGTAGCCCGCTGTGGCGGTCGATCGGCGCCGCCTCGCCGGCGAGCCGGACCAGGGTCTCGCGGAGTTGCTCCAGGCCCGTTCCAGTCTCGGACGAGACGGGCAGGATGGGCGCTTCGGCGAACGGGGTGTCGGCGAGCGTTTCCTCAAGTTCCAAGTGCGCCAGCTCCAGCAGATCGGGAGGCACCAGGTCCGTCTTCGAGAGCACCGCGACACCGGCCGGAATCTGGAGCAGCGAGCAGATCGCGAGGTGTTCCAGGGTCTGGGGCATGACCCCTTCGTCGGCCGCCACGACCAGGGCCATCATCTGGATTCCACCCAGTCCCGCGAGTGCGTTGCGCACGAACCGCTCGTGTCCCGGCACATCGACGAAGCCGATCTGCCAGCCGTTCTCGATCATCGACGCGAAGCCGAGATCGATGGTGATGCCGCGCCGTTTCTCTTCCTCCCAGCGGTCGCAGTCGACCCCGGTCAGGGCGTGGACGAGGCGGGTCTTGCCGTGGTCGACGTGGCCGGCGGTGCCGACGACGAATCGCTTCACAGTGTTCGCTTCATTGGCCGCGCCCGGGGTCGATGCCGTAGGCCCGGAGCTTGCGGTACAGGTGGCGGCGGTCGATCCCGAGCTCCCGGGCGGTCTGGGAGACGTTGCCGCCGGCAGCGACCAGGCGGCGCTCGATGTAGAGGCGTTCGAAGGCCTCTCGCGCCTCCTTGAGCGACGCGTAGTCGTCGTCGACCGGGGCGATGGCGTCGGCGCCCCGGATCCGGGGCGGCAGATCCGCAAGGCCGACCACGTTCCCCGGCGCCATGATCATCAGCCGCTCCGTCAGGTTGCGCAGTTCGCGCACGTTGCCCGGCCAGGAGTAGGCCACCAGGCGTTCGAGCGCTCGGGGGCCTATGGTCTTGGGACGGCGCCCGGCCTCGGCCGCGAAGCGCCTGAGGAAGTGGTCGACCAGCGCCGGGATGTCCTCGCGCCGTTCGCGCAGGGCCGGCACGTGGAGCGGAATCACGGCCAGCCGGAAGTAGAGATCCTCGCGGAACCGCCCGGCCGCCAGCTCGTCTCCCTCCAGGTCCTTGTTCGTCGCCGCCAGCACCCGCACGTCGACATCGATCGGTTCGCTGCCGCCTACCCGTTCGAACCGCTGCTCCTCGAGCACCCGCAGGACCTTGGCCTGCGTGTTCAGCGACATGTCCGCGATCTCGTCGAGGAACAGGGTGCCTCCGTCGGCCTGTTCGAAGCGTCCGCGGCGGTTCCCGGATGCCCCGGTGAAGGCGCCCTTGACGTGCCCGAAGAGTTCGCTCTCGATCAGTTCCTCCGGGATCGCGGCGCAGTTCACCTCGACGAAGGCGTGGCTGCTGCGTCGGGAAAGCCTGTGGACTCGGCGGGCGACGAGCTCCTTGCCGGTTCCGTTCTCGCCGGTGATCAGGATCCGGCTTTCGGCTCGCGCCGCCAGTTCAAGGTCGCTCGCCAGTTTCCGCATCGGCTCGGAATCGCCGATCAGGCGCCGCTCCGGATCGACCCGGCTGGAGAGTTCCCGCACCTCTCGCTCGAGACGGTTGCGCTCGAGCGCGTTCTCCACCGAGACGACCACCCGGTTGAGCGCCAGGGGCTTCTCCAGGAAGTCGTGGGCGCCGACCCGCATCGCCTTGACCGCCGTGTCGATGTTGCCGTGACCCGAGATCACGATGACGGGTGTTACGAAGTCTCCTTCGTGAAGCTCCGAGAGCAGGTCCAGACCGTCGCGGTCGGGCAACCACACGTCGAGCAGCACCAGATCGAACTCGTCGCTCGACATCAGGGCGCGCCCGCTGACCGCGTCCGCGGCGGTGGTGACCGAGTGACCCTCGTCCTCGAGGATCCCCCGCAGGGTCTGCCGGATGCCGGCCTCGTCGTCGACGACCAGGATGCGTGCTCTGCTCACGGTGTTCCGTTCAGGCTGGGTGGGTACTGCTGTCCTGCGGCAGTTCGATCGCGAAGGTCGTGCCGCGTGGTTGGTTGTCCTCGACCCGAATCGAGCCGTTGTGGTCGTTGACGATGCGCTGGACGATAGCGAGACCGAGCCCCGAGCCGCGTCCCTTGGTCGAGAAGTAGGGCAGGAACAGCTTCTCGCGCGCCGCCTTCGGAACGCCGCTGCCGGTGTCGCTGACGGAGAGGTCGAAGACGCCGTTGCTGCGGCCGGCGCGGACCGTGACCAGTCCGGGCGGGGTGGTGGCGGCGATGGCATTGTCGAGCAGGTTGACGAGGGCGGAACGCATCTGGTCGGCGTCGAGTTTGGCGTGCAGGCCGTCTGCCCCGGCCTCGATATGGGCCTCGACTTCGACCCCCGGCTTCAGTTCCCGGTAGAGATCGACGGTCTCGCCGATCAGACGTTCGACATCGACGTCGCGGGGCTGGGGCCGGCGCATGCGGGCGTAGCGCGCGAACTCGTCGACCAGGTTCAGCATGTTGCCGACCTCGCGCACGATGATGGACGACCCTTCCTCGATCGCGGCCTCCAGGCTCTTGTCGTTCTTCTTGGCCTTGCGCAGCATGCGTTCCGCGGCGAGCTTGATCGGCGTCAACGGGTTCTTGATTTCGTGCGCGATGCGCCGCGCCGCCTCGGTCCAGGTGGCGGCCTTCTGGGCGTCGAGCAGGGCGGTCAGATCCTCGATCACGATGACGTGGCCGAGCAGTTCGAAGCCGCCTCTGCCGCTCGGGGCGCGCATCGGACTGGTCTTCACCTCCAGCGTCTTCCAGTCGTCCTTGCCGCCCAGGCTGACTTCCCGACGTGCCGGCGCGGCTTGCGAGCGGCGCGGGCCAGCGGCGTCGGGCAGGTCGGCGAACACAACTTCGATTCCGCGGTCGGGCAGCAGCTCGCTCAGGGCTTCCGGGGGAGCGCCGGCAAGCGGGATGTCGGCGGGCAGGCCCAACATTTCGAGGGCGGCGCGATTGCAGGTCAGGATCCTTCCGTCGCGATCGAGCGACAACACGCCGGCGGGACCGCTCTCGAGCACCGCCTCGATCCGCGCGCGCTCGGCGTCCAGACGGCGATTCGTGGCGACCAGGTCGCGGTTCGAGTCCTGGAGCGCGTCCGTCATCCGGTTGAACGAGTCGACGAGCACCTGGACCTCGTCGTCGGCGGCCGCTTCGACCCGGTGTTCCAGGTCGCCGCCGGCGATGCGCCGGGTACCGTCCGCCAGCGCTTCGATCGGTCCGGTTATCCGGCCCGCGAGATAGAGGCCGACCCAGCAGGAGACGAGCAGGATGCAGAGGGTGACGGTCAGGAACAGCAGCCAGTACGCGGCCTGGATCTCGTCGCGCTGGGCGTGCAATTGCCGGCGCGACTGGTAGGCGCCGATCAGGGTCTCCGTGTTGCCGGCGAGTTCGGCATCGAGCAGCCTGCCGGCCACTGCCACGGTGGCCTCGGCGCCGCCGTTCGTGGCCGCCGCCGCGAAGATCAGGCGCTCTTCCTTGCCGGAAACCTCGCCTATGGCGCGCGCGGCGCCGGTGCGAATCGCTTCCAGCAGCATGCCGCGCGTCGGTTCGGGCACTTCGGACAGAGTCTGGGAGTTGACCCTCGCGTAGAGAAAGGTCGTGTCCCGGTACACGGCCAGGTAGTCCAGGTCGGCCAAGGGCAGCGTCTCCCCCAGGGCCCGCAGGAGGCTGCCCCGGCCGCGCGGGTCGTCGAGGTCGAGATCGGCCGTGTCGCGGAGGAAGCGCTCCGCGTCGCGCAGCAACTGGTCCTGGTGGGTGGAGGTGAGAGCCTGGGAGACCTGGTTCGCCGGTTCCAGCAGGTCGTCGATATCGGTGCGGAACATGCGGTCGATCGAGCCCTGCAGGAGTTCGGTCGCGTAGGCGAACAGGACCAGTCCCGGAATCAGCGACAGGCCGATGTAGGTCAGGATCAGCTTGGTGCGGAACTTGGCGCCGAGACGCTGCCGCCGCCGCTCGATCCACAGCTTGGTCAGGTTGCGGACGAGGACGAAGGCGACGATCAGGATCAGCACCACGTTCAGGTTGCGCAGCGCGAACAGGAGGATGCTGTTGTTGAGCAGCGTGGGATCGATCTGGCTGCCGCGCTGGAGCGCGTAGTAGCCAGCCGTTGGCACCGCGAGGGCCAGCACCAGCAGCCAGACCAGGAAGCGATTGCTCTTGATCAGTTCGCGCAGCGAGCGCGGCGGGGTGGCTTGCGTGGCGGTCACGTCACTGTGCTCCCGGGCCCCGGACCTCTCGCTGGAACGAGCGGAAGGGCCTGGTCTGGGCCCAAGCCGTGTGGACCCGGTCCGGTATCAGGCCAAGACGGGTTCGCGACCGCAGTTCGGCGCGCACCCTCAGGACGAATCGTCCCGTCCCGTCGTCCTCGATCTCGATCGGCGGCAGCTTCTCAAAGACCGTCATGGCTCGCTCCAGGTCGGCGGTCGACGTCACCACCCGGCTCGCGTAGAGGTCGCCGTCGCGCTTGAAGTTGACCAGGTACTCGCGCGTGAGCGCGTTGTACATCGCCACCACCTGCAGCCGGGTCGCGCCGACTCGCTTGTCGAACCAGCGGCGACGCAGTCTCTGGACCTCGATGTCGTACGTGAAGCCGGTTGGCAGACCGCTCTCGATCCTCTCCCAGGTCCGTTCGTCCAGGGCGCGGTCGAGGCGGAAGCTGATCAGCATCCCGGCGCCGTCGCGAACGACGGACAGAGCGGCGATGCCTGCTTTGCGGGTTCGGGCGGAACCCTCTCGTGGGGGCTGGGCCGCGAGTACGTCGGCGCCCAGGACACTCGACAGGCTGAGCGCGCAGACCAGCCGCCCCGCCCACGGGACTTTCATGCAGGCGATACTACCAGTCCGGCCGGCCGGAAGGCCGGCGCACCCACTGGCGGCGCTACTGCGGCTGACTCGCCAGGAGCTGCGCCCAGTCCGAAGGCTGCTTCGGATCGAGGGGGAGGTCCACCCGCGGCGGAAGCTCCTCGCCGACCATCCAGGTCCAGCACTGCGGATTGGCGACCAGCTCCTTGAGCAGGTCGTAGTGGAGTTGGTGGCCGCCGCGCAGAATCTCGAAGTGGCCCCAGATCGGCGCGCCGAGCAGGGCGAAGTCGCCGACCGCGTCGAGCGCCTTGTGACGAACCGGTTCGTCCGCGAAGCGGAGGTCGGTGTTCACGGCCCCTTGCTCGTCGAACACGATGCAGTTGTCGACCGAGCCGCCGAGACCGAGTCCGGCGCGCTGCATCTGTTCGACATCCATCTGGCGGCAGAACGTTCGCGCCGGCGCCAGGTCGCGCTCGAAGCTGCGTTGGTCGACTTCCATCTGCAACCGCTGCCGCCCGACGGAACAGCCCGGGAAATCGATCGTGTAGTCGAGGCGCAGACCCGGATAGGGCGAAGCGCGCAGCCACTTGTCGCCGCGCTTGAACTCGAGCACCGAACTCATCGCCATGATCCGCCGGTCGGCGTTCTGCCGGCGAATCCCGGCCGCCTGCAGCAGCCGCAGGTAGGGCATCGCCGAACCGTCCAGAATAGGCACTTCGGGGCCGTCCAGTTCCACGACGAGGTTGTCGATGCCGAGGGCGTAGACGGCGGCGAGCAGATGCTCCACCGTGGAGACGGTGATGTCGTCGCGGCCGAGCGTCGTGGCCAGCTCGAGGGAACTGACGTCCTTGAGGTCGGCCCGGACCTCGACGTTGCCGGCATCGGTGCGGCGGAACCGGATGCCGCTTCCCGCCGGCGCCGGCAGGATCCGCAGATTCGTTTCGCTGCCGGTGTGGATGCCGACGCCCGAGATGGCGGCGGGCCGGCGGATCGTCTGCTGCCGGAAGAGCCGGTCGCGGGTGCTGTCGGAGCGGGAGGGACGGCTTCGGTCCCGGTTCGTTCCATTGGCACGTCTGCCCATCGACGGGTTGATTGAGCACGGATCGTGCCAGCCGCTGCCGCGCCGGCGCCGTCCTTTCGAGTTGCCTGTCTCCTCAAGGAGTTCTGCGGTCTTTCTACATGGACTTGTTCCCTTTGCGGTCGAGTCTGTCGATTCGACCTGTGGCTTTTAGGCCACACATCTGTGGCGCCTCGACCGCACGGGGCGCCGCCTGCCGCAGGGGTAGACTCCGGCAAGCCTCGAGCGGCACTCGGTCCCCTGAAGGAAGTCGCGGGCGCCGGCGGCGCTCAGGATGCCGGGGGATGGACACGTATGGCCAAGCGCACCAACCGACAGCCCCCGGCCGACGGTCTGCCCCTGGCGGTGAATCGAAAGGCGAGGCGGGAGTACCGGGTGCTGGAGCGCCTCGAGGCGGGTATCGAACTTCTGGGCACGGAGGTCAAGTCGATTCGCGGCGGCAAGATCCAGTTGCGGGAGAGCTACGTCGCCTTCCGTGACCACGAAGCCTGGCTGCTGGACGCCCACATATCGGCTTACAGTCATGGCAACCGGGAGAACCACGAACTGGAGCGACCGCGCCGGTTGCTTCTGAACCGGCGCGAGATCGACCGTCTGTTCGGGCGCACCCGCGACCGGGGCTTGACGGTCGTGCCGCTCTCCGTTTACCTGAAGGGGAACCGGATCAAGGTCGAGCTGGCTTTGGCCGAGGGCAGGAAGTTGTACGACAAACGCCAGCAGGAGCGCGAGAGGACCCTCGATCGGGAGGCCGGCGAGGTGTTCCGGGGCCGCCGCCGGATGCGCACGGGCCCTTCCGAGCACGGGGCGCACGGGGCGCCCGGCCCGTGAGCGGGAAGAAGATCGTCGTTCGGGGCGCGCGCGAGCACAACCTGAAGAACATCACGGTCGAGATTCCGCGCGAGCAGTTGGTCGTGGTCACGGGCGTGTCGGGTTCCGGCAAGTCCTCTCTCGCCTTCGACACCCTGTTCGCCGAAGGACAGCGCCGCTACGTCGAGTCGCTCTCGGCTTACGCCCGCCAGTTCCTGCACCAGGTCGAGAAGCCGGATGTCGACTCGATCGAGGGGCTTTCGCCCGCCATCTCGATCGAGCAGAAGTCGGTGTCCCGCAACCCCAGGTCGACGGTCGGTACCGTGACCGAGATCCACGACTACCTGCGTCTGCTCTACGCCTCGATCGGTGTACCCCACTGCCCGGAGTGCGGCAAGGTGATCCGTCCTCAGACCGTGCAGCAGATGGTGGACCGGGTGGCCGAGATGCCGGAGGGTACGCGCCTGCTGCTTCTCGCCCCGTACGTCCGGGGCAAGAAGGGCGAGTACCGCCGCCAGCTCGAGCAGATGGTCCGCGAGGGCTTTCTGCGCGCCCGCATCGACGGCGAGCTCGTCGAACTCTCGGGTGATCTGCCGGTACTGGACAAGAACCGGAAGCACACGATCGAGATCGTGGTCGACCGGCTGGTCGTGCGGCCGGGCATTGAGCAGCGTCTGGCGGGGTCGTTCGAGACCGCGCTCGAAGTAGGCCGGGGACTGCTCGTCGTGGCGCCTCAGGGGCTTCCCGAGGAGACCATGTCGCAGCACCACGCCTGCGCGGACTGCGGCACCAGTCTGGCCGAGATCTCGCCGCGGCTGTTCTCGTTCAACAGCCCCTATGGCGCGTGTCCTTCGTGCAGCGGGCTGGGTTCTTCGATGGCTGTGGACGAACAGCGCATCCTGGACGACCCGCGGCGCTCGATTAAGGGAGGGGTGCTTCGCCCCTTCCCGTCTACCTCCCGCTCGTGGCGTCTGCGGATGCTCAGGACGGTCGCGGCCGAGTTCGGCTTCGACCTTGGGACCCCGTGGTGCGAGTTGTCCGAACAAGCCCGCCAGATCGTCCTCTACGGGTCCGGCAGCCGCGAGATCGGGTTCGAAGTCAAGGGGAAGCGGTCGTCCTACCGCTGGCGCGGGCGCTACGAGGGAGTCGTTCCGATGCTCAGGCGGCGACACTCCGAGACGGATTCGCCCGGTGTTCGCGCCGAGATCGAGAAGTACATGTCGGTAAGCACCTGCGGCGACTGCAACGGTCGCCGCCTGCGCCCCGAGGCCCTGGCGGTGCAGGTCGGCGGTCTGCCGATCGACGAGGTGACCTCGATGCCGATCGGCGATCTGCGACGGGTCATAGGCGCCCTGCGGCTGACCGGGAAGGAGCGGCAGATAGCCGGCAAGATCCTCCAGGAGGTCGAGGATCGACTGTCCTTCCTCGGGGATGTGGGCCTGGGCTACCTCAACCTGGATCGGGCCTCGGGCACGCTGTCCGGCGGCGAGAGCCAACGCATCCGTCTCGCGACCCAGATCGGCAGCAAACTCCAGGGGGTGCTCTACGTGCTGGACGAGCCCTCGATCGGTCTGCACCAGCGCGACAACGCGAAGCTGCTGCGAACGCTCAAGGAGATGCGGGACCTCGGCAACTCGGTGCTGCTGGTCGAACACGACGAGGAGACGATTCGCGAGGCCGACTGGATTGTCGACCTGGGGCCGCGGGCCGGCGAACACGGCGGCGAGGTGGTGGCGGAAGGGTCGGTGGCCCAGGTCGAGAAGGCGAAGGGCTCGCTCACCGCCTCCTACCTGCGCGGCGAGTCGGAGGTCCCGGTGCCGGCTACGCGGCGACGGGGCAACGGGAGTTGGCTCGGCATCCGCGGCGCGCGCCAGAACAACCTGGACGATCTCGACGTGGACCTGCCGCTGGGGTGCTTCGTTCTGGTCACCGGGGTGTCCGGCTCCGGTAAGAGCAGCCTGGTCAACGAGGTCCTGTACAAAACGCTGGCCCGGGCCTTCTACCGCGCCGCCGCCCCGGCCGGCGATCACGACCGGATCGAGGGACTGGATCATCTCGACAAGGTGATCGCGATCGACCAGAGCCCCATCGGCCGTACGCCACGCTCGAACCCGGCGACGTACACCAACTTGTTCACGCCGATTCGCACCCTGATGGCGAAGACCACAGAGGCGCGGGCGCGCGGCTACAAACCGGGCCGGTTCAGCTTCAACGTGAAGGGCGGCCGCTGCGAGGCCTGCGCGGGTGACGGCCAGAACAAGATCGAGATGCACTTCCTGCCGGACGTCTACGTCACCTGCGACGTCTGCGGCGGGCTGCGCTACGACCGGGAGACCCTTCAGGTCCGTTACAAGGACAAGAACATCGCCGACATCCTGGCGATGAGCGTGGAGAACGCACGCGGCTTCTTCGCCAACATCCCGGCCATCGACCGCATCCTCTCGACGCTGGACGAAGTCGGGCTGGGGTACATCCGGCTCGGCCAGCCCGCGACCACGCTCTCGGGCGGCGAGGCACAGCGCGTGAAGCTGGCGACCGAACTCTCCAAGCGGGCAACCGGACGCAGCCTCTACCTGCTCGACGAGCCCACCACGGGCCTCCACTTCGACGACGTGCGGCGCCTGGTCGCCCTGCTGCAGCGACTCGTCGACCGGGGCAACACGGTGCTGGTCGTGGAGCACAACCTGGACGTGATCAAGAACGCGGACTGGATCATCGACCTCGGGCCGGAAGGTGGGGCCGGCGGCGGCAGAGTGGTGGCGGCCGGCACGCCGGAGCAGGTGGCGGCTACACCGGAGAGTCACACCGGAGAGTTCCTGAGCAAGGTGCTGGCGGCGAGGACGCCGGTGCGAAGGGCATCTTGAAGTGGTGATGTCGAGCCCATCCTCGGACCTGGCCGGGCGCCTGCAGCGCCTGCAGCTCGAGACGCTGTACGACCTGGTGGTGGCGCTCTACTCTCACGAGTCGGAGCAGGGTCTGCTCGACGATCTCCTGCAGAGGGTGTGTGCGGTGGTCGATCCGGCGGCCGCCGCCGCGGTGACCCGAGACCGTTTCGGTGTCGCCCGTGCCGCTGCGACGGTCGGCTTCGGCAGCCGTCCGCCGTCCGCCGAGACGCTTCTTGCCGGCCCTCTGTGGCACGACCTGCTGGCTCGGGATGAGACCGTGGCGCGTACCGGCGGCAAGCTGGCGGACCGCGAGTTCCGGTCGCTGGTGGCGGCGCCGCTCAAGTCGCGCGACTCTCTGCTCGGCTTTGTGGCGGTGCTCGACAAGGAGGCGCGGGGCGCCGGCGAACCAGGGTTCAGCGACGGAGACCGGCGCTTCCTCAGGTCCGTCGCGGCGTTGGCCGGTGTCGCCGTGGATGGTCTGCGCCAGGTGGAGCGTCTGGTCGTTTCGCGTGAGCGCCTGGCCGAGGAGAACAAGGTGCTGAAGGAACGCCTGGACGACCTCGCGGAGGTCGGGGGCCAACGGATCGTGGCTTACGCACCGGCCATGCGGCGCATCCTGGAGGTCATCGACCGGGTTGCGCCGCGCAGCGTCAGCGTTCTGCTGCGCGGCGAGAGCGGCACCGGCAAGGAACTCATGGCAGCGCTCCTGCACCGGCGCTCGGAACGCTCGGGACCGCTGGTGGCAGTCAACTGCGCCGCCCTCCCGGAGAGCCTGCTGGAGAGCGAGCTGTTCGGCATCGAGGGCGGCGTGGCGACCGGTGTGCGTGCTCGCCTGGGCCGTTTTGAACTGGCCGACGGAGGCACCCTCTTTCTCGACGAGGTGGCCGATCTCGATGTCGCTTCGCAGGTCAAGCTGCTGCGCGCGCTCCAGGAGCGTGAGATCGTCCGCGTCGGTGGTCAGCAGGCGATCCCGGTCGACACGCGTGTAGTCGCCGCGACCCACCAACCGCTCGAGCAGCTCGTAGCCGAGGGCCGCTTCCGGGAGGATCTGTACTACCGCCTGAAGGGGATCAGCGTCGAGTTGCCGCCGCTGCGCGAGCGGCGCCGGGACATCCCGCATCTGGTCCGGTACTTCGCCGAACGGTTCTGCGACCGGGAGGCGGTCGAGCTGCCCCAGTTCGATCGCGGGGCCCTGAACCTGCTCCTGGCGCATGAATATCCGGGCAACGTCCGGGAGCTTCAGAACATCGTCGAGGGCGCCGCCTCCCTGGCCGACGAAGTCGTCGACGCGTCGTTGATTCAGTCGCTGATCGGAGGCACTGCTGCGGGCGCCCAGGGGCCCGAGCCGCTCGATCTGGAGACCGTCAAGCGCCGCCATGTGCGGAGGGTGATCGGGTTGACCGGAGGCAACAAGAGCGCCGCGGCCAAACTGCTGGGTGTGCACCGCCGCACGCTGTCACGCGGTCACTACTGATCCGTCGGCCTCTGGTTGGGCGCACAGCCCGGAAGGGGCAATTTGTCCCTGTGCGGGGCACAATGCCCCGCAGCCGTATCTGTCTTGACATTGTGGCGGGTTCCGGTTGATTCCAGGGTCGTTTGACGATCCAAGCGGGACAAATTGCCGCGACGTGCGATTTGCGATCGGCTTGGCCCGGTCTCGCGGAAAGGCCCGTCGGGCCTGGAATCCCGGCCATCTGCCCGACGTCGGCCTCCGCTGGCAGCGGACTTGCTCTTAGGGAAGGGCACCGAAGGGAGGTCGGCATGATGGTAGGGTCGCAGTTCAGTTTTTTGGACCGTGGGGGCGTCGCCGCGCCGGCGTCGGGGTGGGGGGTTCTTTCAGGGTTCATGCATTGGGCCCTCAGTTCGATTCCGGCCGGTGTGTTCTGGTCTTCTGCGGTCGTCGCGAGTTTCGTATGGTTCCTGTTGAACGATCAGCTCCATCCCGCGGTGATCTACTGTCTGAAGCTGTTTCTAACCACTTAGGATTGCGGTTGCTGCCTCGGCGCCCGTTGCTTCTTTCTCCATGTCTGAGTTCGGTGTACTCGAAGAGACCCATCTGACGTTCAGGCTCGCGCCTGAAATGGAGCTCCAGGCGCGGGCCAGCGCCTGCGCGGTGGCGAAGTCCATACGGATGAGCACCGACAAGGTCGAGGAAGTGGGCATGGCTGTGGTCGAGGCTTGCATCAATGCGATCGAACACAGCCGGGCCGTCGACGGCCGGTTGCACCTTGAGTTGGCGGTGTTGGGGCCGGCGGAGGCTGACGATCCGCGGGTGTTGCGGATCACGATCCAGGACCAGGGGGTTGGATTCGATCCCTCCAAGGTGGTACAACCGAGAATCGAAGACAACCTCACGTCCATCCGGAAGCGCGGATGGGGCTTGAAGATCATCGAGGGCTTGATGGACGAGGTGAACGTGCTCTCGGGTGAGGGCGGCACCTCAGTCGTCATGTCGAAGGCGCGCTGACGCATGCGCGAGGGAGTTGGGTTGGGTCCATGACCGAGGGTCTCAAGTTGGACGTGGAACGCCGCCAGGATCTGGCGGTGATCTACACGGACGGTTACATCAACAACCAGGGGGGCGAGGAGATCGCCGAGGCCGCCTATGTCCTGCTGGACGACGGCTACAGGTCGCTGCTGCTCAACCTCCAGGGCACGAAGATCGTCAACTCGATCGGCATCTCCATCCTGATCGAGATCATCGAGAAGATGCTCGACGTGAAGGGGCGCCTGTCGTTCTGCAATCTCACGCCCACGATCGAGAAGACGTTCCACATCATGGGTCTGGCGCAGTACTCGACGATCTACCCGGACGAGCAGGCGGCAGTCGCTGAGCTCCAGTCGGGTACGTCCTGACTCTCCGGACAGCCGAGCGGCCCGCGGTGAGACTCCGCCACAAGTCGCCCAAGTGTTGACGTCCCCGGCAGCGAGTCGCTCCGGGAGTCTCAGCGATCTGTGGCGGCTGGCGGCGACGGCGGATGTCGCGGACTGGGAGAGCGGCGCGGTTCAGACGCGGTTGGTGAGGCACTGGTGCCAGGCCCATGGCCTCGATGGCGCCCAGATCTACCGCCGGGACGGTGGACCGGTCGCGTCCTGGGGTGTGCTCGGCCAACGGGAGAGCCGTCTCGAGCACAACCTGGTGCTCTACTGCGCCGGGAACGACGAGGCGGCGGGCAGCGGGGACAGCGCCGGAATGGATGGCGGCAGGACGCCGGAGGGAAGCGAACTCGCGGGCATCCTGGCTCTGGGTCTGCGGCTGCGCGAGTTGGCGGACGAGCTGAAGGACCGCAAGTTCCACGACAACTACAACGTGGTCACGTTGCAGGCGGTGTACGACGTGGGGCTGGCGATCGCCTCGACGCTGAACCTGGAGGAACTGACCGAGGAGATCCTGCTCCGCGCCGTGTCCCTGCTGGACGCCCGTCGCGGCGCCTTCTACCTGCGGGACGGGGAGGGCCGGTTGGCCCTGGCGGGGACGATCGGCGGCGGCGCCCGGGATGTCCTCGATGTACCGCCGGTCGCCGGTTCGGACGGCGCCGCCCTCGAAGAAGCGGCGGCCGGCGTGATTCCGGCTGCCGAGCACTCTCTCGCCGTGCCGATCGAGGGCGACGGCGGCATCGGCAAGGTCGGCCTGCTGGTGGTCGCCGACAAGGAGAGCCGAACCGGAATCGGACCGTTCGCGGCCTCCGACCGCAGGGCGCTGTCCCTGTTCGCGAATCAGGCCGCCATCGCATTGACCAACGCGAACCTCCATCGCCAGGCCCTCGAGAAGGAGCGGCTGGAGCGGGAGGTGGAACTCGCGGCCGAGATTCAGCGCAACATCCTGCCGTCCGACATGCCGAGCGTCGGGTGCTTCGAGACGGTGGGCTGGAGCCGGCCTTCCCGCCAGGTCGGCGGCGACTACTACGGCTCGCTTCAGCTCAAGGGTTCGCGCCGGGGAATGGTGGTTGCCGATGTCACCGGCAAGGGCATGCCGGCCGCCCTCCTGGTCTCCACCCTCGACTCGGCGCTCCGTCTGCTGGTCGACGACTCCCGTCCCGGCAGCGAAGGCGTCGGAGTGGAGACTTCGGCCGAGCTGTTCGAGCGCCTGAACAAGCACATCGTCGAGTCGAGCGCCAGCAACCGCTTCATCACCCTGATCCTGGTGGAGGTCGATCCTCAGAGCCGCTCCGTGCGCTACGTCAACGCCGGACACAACCCGGGCCTGTTGGTGCGCCGGAGCGGAGAAGTGACGCCGCTTGGCGCCAGCGGATTGCCGCTGGGCCTGTTACCCGGCTCGACCTACCGGGTCGACGAGGTGGAGATGGCGCCGGGCGACCTGATCTGTCTCTACAGCGACGGAATCACGGAGTGCGAGTCGGTGGCGGACGAAGAGTACGGGCAGGAGCGGCTGGAGGCGTTCCTGCGGGAGAGGCGCGACAGGCCTCTGTCCGAGATCGTTCGGGCCATCGACGACGAGGTCAGTCGTTTCGGGGCCGGCCTGCCGCAGGGCGACGACCAGACTGTCGTGCTGATCCGCCGTCGGGCCGCCTGATCCGCGGTCAGCGACGCGGAACGGCCTAGGCGGGGCCGATCGACGATCCGGCACGGGATTTGCCTATCATAGGGAGTTGTGTACTCGTTGAGCAGCCCGCCGCGGAACGGAGGGGCGCGTCACTTGCACCCGTGGGGAACGCGGGTTCTTGCTGCCGCCGTCTGTTTGTGCGGGCCTCTCGGGGTCGCGGCGCAGCCGAACGTCGAGGTCGACCACTTCGCCTCGCAGCGGAGGGTGATGGTCGACGAGCAGATTCGGGGCCGCGGTATCGAGGAGCCGCGGTTGTTGAACGCACTGGAGACGGTGCCCCGCCATGAGTTCGTGCCCGAGGCGCTGCGAGACGAGGCGTACCGCGACGAACCGCTGCAGATCGGTTCCGGCCAGACCGTGTCGCAGCCCTACCTGGTGGCGCTGATGGCCGACCTTCTGGAGCTCGACGGCGACGAGAAGCTGCTGGAGATCGGCACCGGTTCGGGGTACACGACCGCGGTGCTGGCGCGCCTTGCGCGCCGGGTGTACTCGATCGAGATCATCGAGGACCTGGCGGAGAGAGCGCGGGCGGTGCTCGACGACCTGGGTTACGGCAACGTCGAAGTGCGGGTCGGCGACGGTTACCGGGGCTGGCCGGAGGAGGCGCCGTTCGACGGCATCCTGTTGTCCGCGGCGCCGTCCGAGGTGCCACCGCCCCTGCTCGAGCAGCTCAAGGTGAACGGCGTCCTGGTCGCGCCGGTCGGTCGAGCCCTCCAGGATCTGGTCGTGATCCGGAAGACTGCCGACGGCCTGGTGCGCCGCCAGGTCGATGTCGTGCGCTTGGTTCCCATGGTCGGGCGCGCGCAGGAAGACCCGGAGGGAGAGAATCCGAACTTCTAGGAACGGGGGTGGTGGAGCAGAAGGGACTTGAACCCTCGACCCCCACGTTGCGAACGTGGTGCTCTCCCAACTGAGCTACTGCCCCACAGGCTTGCCCCCGAGGCCCCGGGGGCGCCGGATTGTAGCAGCGCCGGGGTGTATGATCGGCGAGCGTGGCGGCGGTGCCGTGTGAGGCGACGTCGGATAGCCATAACTGACTGACTTCCAAGAAGAAAACGGACATGAGCAACGCGAAGAAGAATGAGGCGGACGGCGACAGCAGCAACGTGACTTCGATGGATCTGGCCCGCGAGGCAGTCGCCGAGGGCGTGGAGAAGGCGCGCTCGGCGGTCACTGACCGCGTCGATGCGGCGCGCGAGCGGATGCGCGACTCGAAGCTCTCGGAGCGTGTCAAGAAGGCGTCGGGTCGGGCCGGCGAGGCGGCTCGCGAAGGCTACGGCGTCGCCAAGGAGAAGCTCGGCCACGGCTACGAACGGGCGCAAAAGGATCTGGACCAACTGGTCGGCGACGTGAACGTGTACGTCCGCGACAACCCCGGCCGGGCGGTGCTGATCGCTGCCGGCGTGGGCTTCGTCCTGGGGTTCCTGCTGCGTCGTGACCGCCGCGCCTGAACAGCCCGCGATCGAGGATCGGATCGTCGGTAGTCTGACGCCCGGTCTCGACTGGGTGTCCGTGGTCCGGACCTATCCCCTGGCCTCCGTTGCGGTGGCCGCGTCGATCGGTTTCCTGGTCGGGCGCGCCCGGGGGCGGGAGATCATGGGCATCCTCGGTGACCTCGCCGGCGAGCGGGTCGACGAGAGCGTGCGCAGCTTCCTCGTTCGGTAGCAACTTCGTTGGGCCCCAGGTTGTCCGGGGTCGTTCCAGCGGTGCGCCGCCTGCTCCATCTCTCCGATATCCACTTCGGGCCGCCTCACTACGAGCCTGCGGCAGCCGGGGTGGAAGTGCTGGTCAGGGAGCGCCGGCCCGATCTGGTCGTCGTATCGGGAGACCTGACCCAGCGCGCCAGGGCAGGTCAATTCCGGCAGGCGCGCCGGTTTCTGGAGGGCCTGGGACTGCCCTTTCTGGCTGTGCCGGGCAACCACGACGTGCCCATGTACCGGTTCTGGGAGCGGCTCCTCGACCGCTACGGCGCGTACCGCCGGCACTTCAGCACCGACCTGGAGCCGTGCTTCCTGGACGATGAGATGGAGGTCGTCGGTTTCAATACCGCGTTCAACCTGACCATCGACAACGGCCGCTTCACGGGTAGGCAGTTGGCCGGCGTGCGCGAACGGTTCGGCGCAGGCAAGTCCGGCTCTGGGCACTCTCCGGTGCGGATCGCGGTCGCCCACCATCCGCTGGCGGCCCTGCCCGAACTCATGGGCTGGCGCACGGCGCGCCGCAACGACGAGGCGCTGGCCGCTTTCGCCGCGGCCGGTGTCGACCTGGTGCTGTCCGGCCACGTCCACGTCGCTGCCGTCGGACAGGCGCCGGATTGCCCGCGCCGGCTGTGGCTGGTGCACAGTGGGACATCCACCTCCAGGCGCGGCCGGGGAGCGGAGCAGGGCAGGAACAGTTGCAACTGGATCACCCTGGAGACGGGGCCGGAAGGCCGCACGGCCCGGGTCGAGCAACTGGTCTGGTCGGAGGATCGCGGCCGCTTCGAAGTCGAAACGGTCCACGACTGCGAGCTGGCGTGACGACGATTGAGCAGCGTGACGACGATTGAGCGGCGTGACCATGATTGATCTGCGGGCGTTCGACCGGGTAACCGCCGAGGCGGAGACGCTGGACAACGGTCTGTCCGTCGTTCTGCTGCCCCGGGCGGACGCCGAATCGATCGTCACGGTGGTGTGCTATCGCGCCGGCAGCCGGGACGAGGGTTCAGGCGAGGCCGGTCTCGCCCACTTCCTGGAGCACATGATGTTCAAGGGGTCGGCGCTCTACCCGCCGGGAGCGATCGACCGCGTGACCCAGGGTCTGGGCGGTACCAACAACGCCTTCACGTCGCACGATGTCAGTGCGTACCACTTCCAGTTCGAACGCCGCTCCTGGGGTGAGGCGCTGTTGATCGAGGCGGATCGAATGCGCGGGCTGAACCTGCTGCCGGAGGAGATCGAGAGCGAGCGCGAGGTCATCCTCGAGGAGATCCGGATGGTCGAGGACGATCCCTGGGACGTCCTGGAGCAGGCGGTGGCGCTGCGCGTTTTCGGCGGCCATCCCTACGGCCGCCCGGTGCTGGGCACCAGGCAGAGCCTTCGCGGACTGGACGCCGCGTCTCTCGGCTCGTTCCACCGCCGCCACTACCGTCCCGGCAGAGCGGTTCTCGTCGCGGCCGGAGGCCTGCCGTCGGACGCGATGGAGTGGATCGAAGCGGCGTTGGGGAACGGCCGCAGTGGAAACGCGGACGTCTCGCCCGCATCCGACGCTCGCGCGTATCTTGAGCCACCAATCTTCGATGCCGCGCCGACGCGCCGGGTCGAGCTGCGCCGCGGCGAGATGGCGCGTCTCCTGGTCGCGCATCCGGCGCCTGCCGCCGACGATCCGCTGTCCGTCCACGTTCGTCTCGCCCTGACCGTCCTCGCCAGTGGACGCGCGAGTCGCATCCAGCGCGAACTGGTCGAACAGGACCCGCTGGCGCTCTGGGCGGCCGGCGCGGCCAGCGGTCACCGGCTGGGAGGCATGTCGACCCTGGCAGCGGAAGCGGCGGCGGGAGTTGAGCCGGCTCGGCTCGAGGCCGAGCTGTGCGCGCGGGTCGACGGCCTTGCCGCGAGCCCGCCGTCGGCGGAGGAACTCGCGCGGGCGAAGCGCGTGTTGTTCGCCGACTGGGTCTTCATGCACGAGCGGATCGCGGAGCTGGCGGTCTCGGCCGCCATCGAGCACGCCCTCTTCTTCCCCGGTTTCAGCCGCGACTCGTTCGAGGTGCTCGCCCGTGCCACCGCCGCCGACGTCTCCGATGCTTGTGCGGTCTGGCTGGCCCCGGCGACCCGGATCGTCGGCTGGTCGCTGCCGGACGGTTCGCGGTGAAGGTGGGAAGCTCCGGGCCTCTCGCCGCGGGCGAGCGCGAGCCTTCGCGCCTCGACCTGTGGTCCGGCCGGCTGCGCCTTGCCGCGCTGCGCGTGCCGGGCGCCGGCGTCGTGGCGGCACGGGCCTGGCTGCGCGGCGGCGCCCGCATCGAGCCGTTGCCCGGTCTGTCGCTGTTGTGCGGCCGCATGCTGGTCGAGGGCAGTGCTCGCCGGACCTGGCGCGAGATCGCGGAACAGGCCGAGGCGCGCGGCGTCTCGCTGGGCGGCTTCGCGACCGCTGAGGTCCACGGTCTCAGCATCGACGCGCTGGCTGACGATGCCGGGCTGGCGCTCATGTGGCTGGCCGAACTGGTGCTTGAACCCGGCTTCGATCGGGCACGCTTTGAACTGCTGCGCGACCAGACCCTGGGCGAACTCCAAAGCTTGGCGGATCGCCCCGAGGTGGTCACCGGCTGGGCTTTCCGCGATCAGCTCTACCACCCGCATCCGCTGGCGTCGCCGAGCCAGGGGACGCCTGCATCGCTCGATCGGCTGACGCCGGATGACTGCAGGCGATTCCATGGCAGCGCCCTGGCGCGCGGCGGTGTGGTCGCGGTGGCGGGGGACATCGACGAGCAGGCGGTGCTGGCGGACCTGGAGCGCTTCTTCGAGGGCTTCGCCGGCGCTGCCGTCGAGCCGGCTGCGGCTGCGGCGGCGGGGTCGGAACCGCCGCCGCCACGCGGCCGCTCCCGGCAGCGGATCGAGGTCGCCACCGGCTCACGCGAGCAGGCGCACGTGTATGCCGGCCATTTCACCGTCGACCGGCGGCATCCCGATCTGCCGGAGCTGCGCGCTCTCGGCATCCTGCTCGGGTCCGACGGTCTGGCCGGTCTGATTCCCAACCGCATTCGCGAACAGGAGGGTCTGGCGTACGCCACCCACGTCGATCTGCTGGCCGGCGCCGGCACCGATGCGGGTGCTCTCTCCGTCTACCTTGGCACCCACCCGGATCATGTCGAGCGCGGACTCGAGTTGGTGCGCGACTCGCTCTTCCAGGTGCTGGAGCGGCCACCCGATGCGGCCGCTCTGGAGGTGTGCAAGACCGGCATGCTCGGCCGCGAACCCTTTCTCACCGAGACCGCCGGACTGTGGGCCGGCCTGCTCGTCGATGCGCTGCTCTTCGACCTGCCGAGCTACCGGCGTCCGTGGCGGCTCCAACGGATCGAACGGCTCAGCCCGGACGGGGTCTTCGAAGCGGCGCGGCGGCACCTCGAGCCGGAGCGAATGCGGGTGACGGTGGGGCTGCCTGCCTGACTGCCGCGCGGTGACCGGAGGCCGCTATGGGCCTGAGCCCCTGTGATACCTTCGCCGCCGCTTCCGGGCGGTTTGACTTGGCGTTTCGGGAGGCCAGGAGCTTGCGCGGTAGAACGATCTGACCTGGGAACGCGGGCATCCTGCCCGCATCCGGCGCGAAGCGCCGGCCTCCGGCAGTTCTGCCGCGCCAGGTCAACCCATTCCGGTCGCGGATGTTCAGGCAGAGAACGACGTGGAACGGACGGTCTTGTACAGGCGTCACGTCGAGTCGGGGGCCCGTTTCGGGCCGTTCGCCGGCTACGAGATGCCGATTCAGTACCAGGGAGTGCTCGCCGAGCACCGCGCGGTGCGTGAACGCGCCGGCATGTTCGATGTCTCCCACATGGGGGAGGTTCGCGTGCGGGGTCCGCGGGCCCTGTCCCTGCTGCAGGGCCTGACCCCCAACGATGTCGGCGCGCTCAAGGTCGGGCGCGCCCAGTACAGCGCCCTCCTCACCGCGCAAGGCACCTTCATCGACGACCTGCTCGTCTACTGCCTGGATGCGGAGGACTACCTCCTGGTGGTCAACGCCGCCTCACGGGCGCGTGACCTGGATCTGATCGAAGCGGCGGCGGCGCTGGTGGGAGACGGCGTCAGGGTCGACGACCTTTCCGACGACACGGCGCTGATCGCGGTTCAGGGCCCGGAGGCGGCCGGGATCGTGGCGGAGGTCGTCGGTTCCGAGGCGGCTGACCTGCGCTACTACTCGTTCCTCCAGCAGGAGTCGCGGGGGCGGCTGGTGTCCCGGACCGGCTACACCGGCGAGGACGGATTCGAGATCTACACTCCGAACGAGGGTGCGGAGGATCTGTGGCTGGAACTGCTGGAACGGGGCCGCGACCGCGGTCTGGCGCCGGCCGGACTGGGCGCCCGCGACACGCTGCGGCTGGAGGCCGGGATGATGCTCTGCGGCCAGGACATCGACGAGGAGACGACCCCGATCGAGGCCGGGCTGTCGTGGATCGTCAAGTGGAAGAAGGGCGATTTTGTCGGCCGTGAGGCGTTGGTTCATCAGCGTCGGAACGGTTGCCGCCACCGGCTTCTCGGGTTCGAGGCCCTTGGCCGCGGCATCGCCCGCCATGGCCACCGTCTGACGGTCAGCGACCGGCCGGGCTGTGCGGGGCCGGTGACCAGCGGCGCCTTCGCGCCCACCCTGGGACGGGCGATCGGTATCGCCCGGATGGACTGCGGCGAGAGCGGGGTCCCGGAACCAGGCAGCGCCGCCTCGGTGGAAGTTCGTGGCAGGGAGATCCCTTGCCGTATTGTCGAACTACCGTTCTATCGACGCCCGAAGGCCAGTGGAGGACAGACCTTCTGATGATTCCCGACGATCGCCTGTACACGGAGCAGCACGAATGGCTCAAGCTGGAGGGCGGTGAGGCCGTACTCGGCATCACGGACTTCGCCCAGCAGGAACTCGGCGATGTCGTGTTCGTCGACATGCCCGCGCCGGGCCAGGCATTCGGGGCCGGTTTCGAGATCGGCGCCATCGAATCGGTCAAAGCGGTCGCGGAGATCTACACCCCGGTCGGAGGGACTGTGGAGGCGACGAACAGTCAGCTCGAGGACGCTCCCGAGCTGGTCAACGAGGATCCGTACGGCGAGGGTTGGCTGGTGCGGCTGCGGCTGGACGGCGAGGCGCCGGACGACCTGTTGACGGCAGCCGAGTACGAGGTTCTCCTGGCGGCCGCCTAGGAGTTGAGTCGCGGCGTCCGCGCCGCGCTGACGCACAGGAAACATGGCTTGTTTTATGCAAGGCTGCGCGGTAGAAATGCAACGAAGTGCAGGACAACGCGCAGCCTCCTGGGGAGGTGGGGGCTGGGGCCAGACGCCGAGCCTGCGAGGCGTTTGGCGGCGCTGAAAGGGTTGCCGGGAGCGGAGGCGGTCCGATGCGAGGTCTGGAAACCGTCATCCTGTCGTCGAGTCTGGCGGCGTGGTCGGTCGGCATCCTGGCTCAGATCGGCGTTCTCCGGTGGAACCTGACCTTCGAGCTCGCGCTCTATCCGCTCTACATTCTGGCCGCGTTCGTGGGCTGGTTCTTCGGCAACGTCTACGTCCACCGTCTGAAACGGGAGCGGGGTTCGGCGGGCCGCAGGCTGGACGAGATCGTGCTTCTGATCGCCCGTTCGCGGCTGCTGTTCGTGCTCTACCTGTTCGGTCCGCCCGGCTGGCTCTACCTGGTGCGATCCATGGCGAGGCGAGAGCAGCTCGAAGCGATGCCCCTGGTGCCGATCCTGACCTTCGGCGTCTACGCGGCCCTGTTCGCGGTGCCGGTGGTGCTGCGGGGCTCCGCCGCGCCGCGCCGCAAGTTCGAACTGGGTGGCGGCGACGACGACTCGCCGCCATAGACTCGCCTCCATGGAGTGTGCGACAACGATCCCGCCTGAGGCTTCCGGGGTCTCCACCCGGATTGAGGCGCTCGAGCACGACCTGGCGATCCGCGGCCCGGTGCTGGTGGCGTTCTCGGGCGGCGTGGATTCGGGACTGGTCGCGGCCCTGGCGCACCGTGCCCTGGGCGACCGGGCGCTGGCGGTGACGGCCGCGGCCGAAACGCTCGCCGGCGAGGAGCTGGACAACGCCCGGAGACTCGCGGCCGAGATCGGAATCCGCCACGAGGTGACGGTCTACAGCGAGCTCGACGACCCGGAATTCCGCGCCAACCCGCGGCACCGCTGCTACGTGTGCCAGGGGATGCGGATGGACCGCATGCTGGAGTTGGCGGCGAACGGTGGGTTCGCCACCGTCTGCGACGGCACCAACGCCTCCGATCCGGGGCCCGACCGCCCGGGACTCCGGGCGGTGGGCGAGCGCGGCGTCCACAGTCCGCTGCTGGCGAACGGCGTCTCGAAGGCCGAAGCCCGTCGCCTCGCCCGTGCGCTCGGGCTCAGGGTCTGGGACCGGCCCGCCAACGCCTGCCTGTCGTCGCGGATACCGCATGGACAACTGGTGACCCTGCCCAAGCTTCGCCGCATCGAGGCCGGGGAAGCCGAACTGCGAAGCCGGGGCTTCCAGGTGCTTCGGGTGCGACACGACCGCGCCGCGGCGCGGGTCGAGGTGGGTGCGGCGGAGCTGCTCGAGGCGGAACGGCAGTGGGGCGAGATCGAGGCTCGGCTACTCGAGCTGGGCTTCGAGGGTGCGGCCCTCGACCCGCGGGGCTACCGGACCGGCGGCGCGGACGCCGCCTGACGCTGCCGGGAGGCGGAATGCGGCGCGAGGAACTTCTCGAACTGCTCCGCGGCGTGGCCTCCGGCAAGGTCTCGCCGGAGGACGCCCACGAGCGGGTGGCCCGCCTGCCATACCTCGATCTGGGTGTCGCCAAGCTCGACCTGTTCCGGGAACTCCGGAGTGGGCTGCCCGAGGTCGTCTTCGGCCAGGGCAAGAGCGACGGCGAGCTGGTCCGGATCGTCGAGTCGATGGTGGAACATTCGGGCCGGGCGCTGGTCACGCGGATCGCGGCGCCGGCGGCCGAACGGTTGAGCGCGGCGGTCGCGGACGGTTGCTACGAGCCGCGGGCGCGGGTCTGGACCGTGGGCCGGTTCGGGCCGGCTTCGGGTCGCAGGATCGCGGTGGTCAGCGCTGGAACGTCGGACTTCCCGGTGGCCGAGGAGGCGGCGGTGTGCGCCGGCTGGTTGGGTCACGATGTCGAGCGCATCCGGGATGTCGGGGTCGCCGGCCTCCAGCGTCTGCTCGGCGCGGTCGACGAACTTCGCCGTGCCGATGTCGCCGTGGTCGTGGCCGGCATGGACGGCGCCCTGCCGACGGTGGTTGCCGGTCTGGTGCCCTGTCCTGTGGTCGCGGTGCCGACCAGCGTCGGCTACGGCGCCAGCTTCGAGGGGATCGCGCCGCTGCTCACCATGCTCACAGCGTGCGCGCCGGGGGTTGCGGTGGTCAACATCGACAACGGGTTCGGCGCGGCGGCCCTGGCTCACCGCATCCTCCGGCTGCGAGAGACCAGCATCGCGTCGCCGTAGGAGTAGAAGCGGAACCCGCTCGCCACTGCCTGCCGGTAGGGGTCGAGGGTGCGCTTCCGGCCGGCGAACGCGCAGACCAGCATCAGCGGGGTCGAGCGCGGCAGGTGGAAGTTGGTGATCAGGCGGTCCGTGACCTGGAACTCGTAGCCGGGGCGGATGAAGAGTTCCGTGCGGCCGCTGCGGGCCTCGATCAGGCCTCCGCCGGAGGCCACGGTCTCCAGGGTGCGGACAACCGTGGTGCCGACCGCGACCACCTTGCCGCCGCGGCCGCGCGTGTCGGCAATGGCCTCGGCGGTGGCGGCTGGGACGTCGAACCGTTCGGAGTCCATGATGTGGGTGTCCGGATCGTCGGTCTTGACCGGCCGGAAGGTGCCGGGGCCGACGTGGAGTGTGATCCCGGCCAGTCCGATCCCGCGGCGGCCGAGTGCCTCGAGGATGGCGGGCGTGAAGTGGAGGCCCGCTGTGGGGGCGGCGACGGCGCCCGGTTGTCTGGCATAGACGGTCTGGTAGCGCTCGCGATCCTCCGGTGACGCCGGCCGCTCGATGTAGGGCGGCAGGGGCGCCTCACCGATCGCCTTGAGCAGGGGCTGGATCGGTTCGTCGAAGCGGAGCCGGAAGCGGCCGCCCGCGCGTTCCTCGACCCGGCCCGCCGGTCCGCCGTCCAGCGAGATGCGGGCGCCCCGGTCCATCCGCCGTCCCGGACGCAGCAGACACCACCATTCGGCTTGCGCCGCGCGCTCGACCAGCAGGATCTCGAGCCGGCCGCCGGTCGGCCGACGGGCCCGCAGCCGGGCGGGAATGACCCGGGTGTCGTTGACCACGAGCAGGTCGCCTGGATCGAGCAGGTCCGGCAGCTCGGCGAACCGCCGCTCCACCGTGGCGTGGCCGACCACGAGCAGGCGACTCTCACCGCGTGTTCCCGGGTGCTGGGCGATGGCGTCCGGGAGCAGGTGGTAGTCGAAGTCGGACGTCTTCAGGCCGTCGGTCATGCCTGACCCAGCCAGGTGCGGATGGCCCAGGGAGAGCGCGCGCGAACCCTGCGGCCGGCGCCGGCCCCGAACCCCGCGAGCCGGTCGCTCAGCCCGTCCGCCAGGAGGCTCGATCCGATCACGGCCGCGGCGACCATCAGGCCGGGGAAGGCGGCGATCCACCAGGCCGTCGTCAGGTGGCTCTGTCCGTCGGCGATCATCGATCCCCAACTGGCCTGGGGCGGCTGCACGCCCAGTCCCAGGAAGGAAAGCGCCGCCTCGACCAGAATGCTGCCGCCCACCCGCAGGCTGGCGTCGATGAGAAGCGGCGTGGTCGCGTTCGGCAGGAGATGGCGAACCAGGACGCCGGCCGGCGAGCGCCCGGAGGCGGCCGCGGCGAGGGCGAAGGGTTCCTGCTTCAGTCGCAGGATCTCAGCGCGCACCAGACGCGCGAGTCCCATCCAGCCGGTGCCGCCGATCAGCACGACCAGGAGCCAGGTGCCGGGTTGGTAGAGCGCCGCCAGCAGCAGCACCAGGGCCAGGTGGGGGAAAGAGAGCAGTCCGTCCACTGTCCGCATCAGCACCTGGTCGACGAAGCGTCCACAGGTAGCGGCCAGGGCGCCGACGGCGGTGCCGGCGGTCAGCGCGAGCGCCGCGGCGAGCAGCCCGATGGTCAGGGAGACCCGCGCGCCGTGGAGCAGCCGCGACAGCAGGTCGCGGCCGAGCGCGTCGGTACCGAGCCAGGCCCGCCGCTTCTCGGTGACGCCGTGCTCGCCGAAGTTCGTCACCGCACTGAGCGGAAGGCGTTGGGCGCCCGAACGCCGCTCCAGGATGAGGTCGTCGCCGTCGACGCGCACGTTCTCGGCCAGCCGCGGTTCGTCAGCGACCGTGCGCACCACGAGCAGGGACGACAGCGGCGGCCGGCGGCTCGATTCGGCGGCGTCGAGCTGCTGCGCCGGATCGTAGGGAGCGAGCAGGGGTGCGCCGGCGGCGAGCAGGGCCAGGCAGGCGAGGATCCAGGCGCCCGTTCTGGCGGATCTTGGCAGGGAAGAACGTCTCATTCCGCCTTGATCCTCGGGTCGAGACGGGCCAGGAGCAGGTCCGCGGCGAGAGAGGCGGCGATGACCAGAGCCGCGCCGTAGGCGGTGGCGGCGAGCACTACGGGAACGTCGCGGGCCTGGATTGCCTGGAGAGTGGCCGAACCCAGGCCGGGCCAGGCGAACACCGCCTCGGCGACGATCGCGCCGGAGAGCAGGAGCGGCGCCGAGACCGAGGCCATCTGCAGCAGTCGGGGCGCGGCATGGGCGAGGCCGTGAACGAGCAGGATCCGGGTCTCGGGCAGGCCGCGTGCGCGCGCCGCGCGACCGGCTTCGGTCGACTGGAACTCGATCAGCGAGCTCCTGGTGTAACGGGCGATGTCGCCCGCCATCGACAGGCCGAGGACCAGGGCCGGAAGCCAGAGATGGGCCAGCACATCGAGAGCGGTCGCCACCGGTCCGAGCTCGAAAGCGGCGGCGGACGTCATGCCGCCGGTGGGCGCCAGCCCCAGGCCGACAGCGAACACCAGCACCGCCATCAGGCCGACCCAGAAGGTCGGCAACGCGTACACGAGCAGGCTTGCCGCCCGGACGCCGAGGTCGAGCCAGGAATTCGGCCGGCAGGCCGCGATCAGGCCGAGGCCGATACCGAGCAGGTACTGGGCGAGCAGGGCGGCGCCGGCGAGCAGCAGGGTGGGTGGGAGGGCTTCGAACAGGAGCTCCGAGACCGGTCGTCCCGTCTGGTAGGACTGTCCCCAGTCCCAGGACAGGGCGACCGCGCCCAGCCAGCGGACGTACTGCGCTGGCAGGGGCTGGTCGAGTCCGTAGAGCGTCCGCAGCCGTTCCGCCTGCTCGGGCGATACACGTGGATCGGTGGGCGCCAGCGGATCGCCGGGCGCCAGCGTGACCGCGGCGAAGGTCAGGGTGAGGACGATCAGGAAGAGGAGGGCGGCGGCCGCCGTCCGGCGCAACAGGAAGCGGATCACATCAGCGCCAGGCCCATTCCTCGAGGTTGGCGAGCGGGCTGAGAGCGTTCGGCGCCACCGATGCGAGTTCGTCGTCGAATGCGGCCAGACTCATCGACTCCCAGAGCACGAGCATCGGTTGGTCGACGTGCAGGATCCGCTGCAACCGGTGCAGATCCTCCCGGCCCTCGAGCGGGTCGTTTCGGGTGGCGAAGGTGTCGATCAGCCGGTCGACCTCGGGATTGGCGTAGGCGGCGAAGTTGAAGCCGCCGATCGACTCGCTGTGGAAGGCGAAGCCGAAGTCGAGGCTGGTGTCGATCGCGAATGCGGATGCGGCGGCGTCGAAGTCCTGCTTCTGCAGTCTCAGGTTGAGGGCGTTCGGGTCGAAGCGGCGCGGCTGAGCGTCGATGCCGACGGCGCGCAGGTCGGCCTGGATCATCTGCATCGCGTCCCAGCGTGCGCCGGCGCCCGCATAGGTCGCCAACTCGAAGCGGAACGGTACGCCGCCGCGCTCGAGGATGCCTTCGCCGTCGGCGTCGACCCAGCCGGCGTCGGCCAGTGCCGCACGGGCGGCCGCGGGATCGTGGGGCCAGGGTTCGAGGTCCGGGTCGTGCGCCCAGACGCCGGAGATGATCGGACTGTTGCCGACCGTTGCGTAGCCGTGCCAGATGGTGTCCGCGATCGCGTGGCGGTCGATCGCCAGCGCCAGGGCGCGCCGGGTCGCGGCGTCCTCGAACCACGGTTTGCGCGTGTTCCACACCACGAAGGTGAACTGCCGGTTGCTGTAGGCGATCAGGCGGAGACCGGGTTGGCCGTCGATGCGGCTTGCGTCCGTGGCCGCGATCCCGATGGCGACGTCGAGCTCGCCGGCGAGAAGCTGGTTGGTCAGGGCGGTGCTGTCGGGCACGGTGCGCAGAATGACCCGCTCCAACCGCGGCGGGCCGGCTTCGAAGGGGTCGGGATTGCGCCCGAGGACGAGTTCTCGGCCCGGCGTCCGGCTCTCGAGCCGGAAAGGGCCATTCGTGACCAGGTGCTCGAAGAACCAGCCCGGGTCGCTGCGCCACTCGGTGAACGGTCGCTCTTCCCAAGCGTGCTTGGGGAGGATTTTGCCGGTGGACACGTCGGCCAACGCCGTCGGCAGGGCGGCGCCAAAGTGGAAACGGACGGTGTGGGGGGCGACCACCTCGACGTCGACGATTGCCTCCACGTAGTCCGAGTAGCTCCACGCGACCTCGGCATCCGTCTGGGCCAGCCAGGTGAAGCGGACATCCTGCGCGGTCACCGGCTGACCGTCGCTCCACACCGCGTCCGGGCGCAGCCGTACGGTCAACTGCAGGCGGTCCTCCGAGAACTCCCATTCCTCGGCCAGGCTGGGCCCCCAAGTCGGGGGACCGTCGCGGAAATCCCCTCGCTCCGCCATCAGCGACAGGAACATCTGGTTGTTGATCGCCGCGTACGCCAGCGTCGGCGGGCCGATCAGTTCGTTCGGCGTCGGGTAGTCGAACCGCAGCCCTACGGTGACGCGCGTGGTGTCGCGGGGAGCGTCGGAACTGCAACCCCAGCCGAGTACGGCGACCATTCCGGCTGCCGCCAATACCCGCATCGACGTTCGCCCCACTGGCACGGAATCATCGTACACCCCACCTCTCTTGTAGCTGTGAGGGGGCTGCGCCAGAATACCGAGATAGGAGGGATTCTGGGGCTTGGGAATGTTGGAGTGGCTCGGCACGGACAGCAGGCAACGGCGACGCCGGATCTGGGCGGCGATCGTCGGCGTCTTCGTGCTCGCCGACCTCAGTCTGTTCGGCTGGTTGATCTTCCGGTCGCTGTCGCAGCGCGAACTGAACCGGATCGTGGTGGAAGCGCGAGCCGAAGCCGAGGAACTGGCGGAGGGGATCGCCGGCCGCGTGAAGACCACGGGGCGCGACCTGTATACCGCCATGGCCACCGAGTCCGCGACGCGCAGCTACATCAACTCGGTGTTGATTCAGCGGGACATCGTGGAGACCGTCGAGATCCGCGACACGGATGGCCGTCTGGTGTTCCGCAACCGTCGGGAGGAGACCCGGACAGCCGCCGGGGAGCGACCGAACCTCGAGTCGCCCGGGCTGGTCGCGGACACGTTCACCCGTGAGGTTCCCTACGAGCGGGTCGAGGTGCCGGTGGGCAACATCGGCACCTTCGTGATCGGCATCTCACGTGCCGAACTGCAACAGCGGTTGGCCGTCCTGCGCCGGGAACTGCTGCGGCAGGCGGCGATCATCGCGGCGCTGACCGTGGCTCTGTTCGTCGCCGGCTACGTGATCTACAGCCGGCTCTCGCGCCAAACCGCTCTCGCCGAGCGTCAGGCGCAGGAGGCCGAGCAGATGGCCTACGTCGGCACGCTGGCCTCCGGGCTCGCCCACGAGATCCGCAGTCCCCTGAACTCCCTGAATCTCAACATGCAGATGCTCCAGGAGGAGATGGCGACAGACAAGAGCCGGCGCTCGGCGCGGTCGTCCGAGCGTCTGGTGGCGATCACGCGCTCCGAGGTCGGCCGTCTTGAGCGTCTGGTGTCCGACTTCCTCAGCTACGCGCGTCCGGCCGACCTGGATCTGGTGGACACGACAGCGGCCGAGTTGCTGCGTCACTGCGCCGAGATCGTCGCCGGCAAGTTGCGCTCGGAGCAGGTCGCTTCGGAGATTGACGATCGCACCGGCGCCGCCGTGTTTCAGGTCGACCGCGAGCAGGTGAGTCAACTGCTCCTCAACCTGGTCGACAATGCGGTAGCGGCGATGAACGACTGCGACCATCCCCGTCTCCGTCTCGAGGCGGAGATCCGGGATGGGTCGGTCGTGCTGGCGGTCAGCGACAACGGTCCCGGCGTGGACGAGGCGGAACGCGAGCTGGTCTTCGATCTGTTCCATTCCGGACGCCGGGGAGGCACCGGTCTGGGGCTCGCCATCGCGCGCCGCATCGCCAACGCGCACGGCGGCCAGGTGAGGGTCCGGGACGACGACCGTCCCGGCGCCACCTTCGAGGTCGAGCTGCCGCTCGGGTCCCGCGGTCGTGTAGTTTCGTTGACCGTGTAGCCGCGCGGGTGCTACTGTCGGCGGCCGAATGCCGCCTCGGCGGTGTCCGGCGCGGAGTCTTGAGGACGTACCGCGCGGAGTTGACAGGCAACGGCGAATGATCTTGGGCGCCCGGAGCAACGGCGCGCCGCAGAGAGAGAACCATGTACGCAGTGATAGAGACCGGCGGCAAGCAGGTTCGGGTTGCAGAGGGAGATGTCGTCGATGTAGAGCGTGTCGCCGGCGCCGAAACCGGTTCGGAGGTGTTCTTCGACCGTGTGCTGATGATCGGCGGCGGTGAGGGCGAAGCCGAATTGGGCGAGCCTGTCGTGGAGGGCGCGCGTGTGCGGGCGTCTCTTGTGTCCGACCTGCGGGCACCGAAGATCATCGTCTTCAAGTTCAAGCGCCGCAAGGGCTACCGCCGGCGCAATGGACACCGGCAGGACATGCAGCGGTTCCGGATCGAGGCGATCGAGCGAGCGGCCGGGGCTTGAGCCCCCGAAACGGAGGTCCATAGAGATGGCGCACAAGAAGGGCCAGGGCTCGAGCCGGAACGGCCGCGATTCGAATCCCAACAACCTCGGCGTGAAGCGTTACGCTGGCCAGAGCGTGACCGGCGGGACGATCATCGTCCGCCAGCGCGGCACCCGGTTCTTTCCCGGCGAGAACGTAGGTCGTGGCAACGACGACACCCTCTACGCGCGGGCGGACGGTGTGGTCGAGTTTCGCAAGCGCGGCCGGCGCGGCACGGTGGTCAACGTTCATCCGGCCGGCTAGGAGTCGAGTCGCGGCGTCCGCGCCGCGCTGACGCACAGGAAACATGGCTTGTTCCACGCAAGCTTGCGCCGCAGAGTTCCGAGCCTCCGAAGCGCAAGGCGGCGCTGACCTCGCCGCCGGGAGCGGTTGATGCACTTCATTGACGAGGCCGTCATCGATGTCCTCGGGGGTGCGGGCGGTAACGGTTGCATGGCGTTCCGGCGCGAGAAGTTCGTGCCCCGCGGAGGCCCCTCCGGTGGCGATGGCGGTCACGGCGGCAGCGTCGTCCTGGTGGGCGCCTCGGGACTCGGCACGTTGTATCGCCTCTCATTTCCCGCCAACTACCACGCGGAGCGCGGCCGCCACGGCGAGGGCTCGAACCGGACCGGCAGGAGCGGTGGTGACCTGCTTATTCCGGTGCCGCTCGGCACCGAGGTCTACGACGCGGACAGCGGTGAAACCCTGGGTGAGGTGTTGACCGAGGACGAACGGCTGATCGTCGCCCACGGCGGCGCCGGCGGCCGCGGCAACGCGAAGTTCAAGAGCTCGCGGCAACGGGCGCCGAGGCGCACGGAGCCGGGGACGCCCGGTGACCAGAGGCGGCTCCGCCTGGAACTGAAGTTGCTCGCCGATGTCGGGGTTGTCGGCCTGCCGAATGCCGGCAAGTCGACGTTGATCAGTGTTCTGACCGCCGCCAAGCCGAGGATCGCGGACTATCCGTTCACCACCCTCGTGCCCCAACTCGGAGTGGTCGGTGCGCCGGCGCTGCCGGTGGAGGCGGAGCCCTTTGTGATTGCCGATCTGCCGGGCCTGATCGCGGGCGCTGCCCAGGGGGCCGGACTCGGGACGCGCTTCCTCCGTCACGTCGAGCGGTGCCGCGTGCTGCTCCACCTGGTCGATCTCGGGCCGCAGCCGGAGGAGGCCGGGAATTCGATCGAGGAGGCCGTAGACACGATCAGCGCCGAACTGGGCGCCTTCAACGAGGATCTCCTGCGGCGGCCCCGGATTCTGTGCGGCTCGAAGCTGGACATCGCCGACGACGACAGGCGCCGCGAACTCCATGCGCTGGCCACGAGACGGGGACTGCGGGCGTTCGAGATCTCCGCCGTGGCGGGTGCGGGTCTGGCGCCGCTGGTCCGGGAACTCCGGGGCCTGCTCGATGGCCGAGATGCCGCCACGGACGTGGCCACAGGAGCCCAGCCATGAGCGGACCGAGGGCGCGGATCGGGCTCTTCGGGGGCAGCTTCGATCCGATCCACAACGGCCACATTCTGCCGGTGCTCGCGGCTCGGGAATCGCTCGGGCTCGATGTCGTCCACTACCTGCCGACTGCCTGCCCGCCGCACAAGCCGCAGGGGACGAGGGCGCCGGCTCTCTTGCGGAACACGATGGTCGAGTTGGCGCTGCTGCCCTACCCCGAACTCGTCGTGTCGGATGCTGAGCTCGATCTCGGGCGATCCGTGTACACGATCGAGACGGTGGAGCGCTACGCTGCCGAGTTCCCGGATGCCAGTCTGCATCTGCTCCTCGGCGTCGACAGTTTCAACGAACTTCCCGGCTGGCGGCGCTTTGGCGATCTGATCGAGGCCGTGAAGCTGGTTGTCCTGGCGCGTCCGGGCGAGCGGTGTCTCGACCCGGAGGTGCGCTCGCCGGTCGAGAGTGCGCGCGGCTACGTCCTCGTCCGGCACCGTTCGGTCGATGTCTCGTCGAGCGACATTCGCCGGCGGCTGGCGCAGGGTGCGGAAGTGAGCGCGGACTTGATGCCGGACCCGGTGCTGCGCTACTGTCGCAAGTACGGGTTGTATCGTTGACGCAAGCGCAGACGCTCCAGGCCCAAGCGGGCACGACTACCCGCGACCCGGAGGGGACCACCGACTCCGAGGACCGTGTCCGCGCGGTTGCCGCGGCGGCGCTGGATCGCAAGGCACAGGACCTGCGTGTACTGGAACTCACCGAAGTCAGCGACTTCACCGACTACTTCGTCATCTGCAACGGCGCCAACGCCCGCCAGGTGAGCAGCATCGCGGAAGCGGTGGAGCGCAGGTTGCGCGCCGACGGCGCCCGGCCGCTGCATCTCGAGGGTGCGGGCAGGGGCCAGTGGGTGCTGCTCGACTACGGTGACGTGGTCGTCCACGTGTTCGACGCCGAGCGGCGTGAGCTCTACCGGCTGGAACGGCTGTGGTCCGACGCGCCGGACCGGACCGCGGAGCTCGCGAGCGACTGAGTTCCCGGGGCGATGGGTGCAGTGCTGCAACTCCGGGTCAACGGCCAGGAGCGGGAACTGGCTTCCTCGGGATCCGGCGCTACCGTTCTCGATCTGCTTGCGAGCCTGGACCAGCACCCGAAGACGGTGGCGGTCGAAGTGAACCGCGAACTCGTACCGCGCGCCCGTTTCGGCGAAACGGCGCTTCGCGACGGCGACCGGGTCGAGATCGTTCGCTTCGTTCAGGGTGGTTAGAGGGGCAATCTTCCGGTATAGTCCCTCGCTGCCGCCGGCACCGGAGGAACCGGTTGACGCGAAGGCGGCATGGAGGCCGGGCCGCTAGCTCAATTGGCAGAGCAACAGACTCTTAATCTGTGGGTTCTAGGTTCGATTCCTAGGCGGCTCACCACGCCCCACCCGTGGCGGCCCAAGCTTCCGCACTGCTACGGCGCGAAAGTGGCGGAACTGGTAGACGCGCTAGACTTAGGATCTAGTCCCGGAAGGGTTGGGGGTTCGAGTCCCCCCTTTCGCACGCCTGACTTTCGCACGCCTGACGCGGAACCGGTCGAGCGCTACACTCAGGATCTAGTCCCGGAAGGGTTCAGGGGGTTCGAGTCCCCCTTTCGCACGCCAAGCACACCTGTCCTTCGTCTCGCACTACCGGAATCGACTGAGTCTCCCGTTCGACCATGACTGTAGTGGTCACAAAAAGGGAGGTCGGCCTCTGCCGGCACGAGTTCGACATCGAGGTGCCGGCCGAGGAGGTCGATGCCGAGTACCTGCGGGTAGCCGGGGACTACCGCCGCCGGGCCCGTCTCGACGGCTTCCGCAAGGGCAAGGCGCCGCTCGACCTGATCCGCCAACGGTTCGCCGAGGCGATCGGCGAGGATGTGTCGGAGCGGCTGGCGCCGAAGTACTGGAATCTGGCGCGCGAGGAGGAGGATGTCCACTCCATGCTGCCGCCAAGTGTCGGGCCGGTCGAGGTGGTTCCCGGCCGGCAGTTGCGCTTCACGGTGACGGTCGACGTCGAGCCCGAGGTCGACATCGGTGATGACCGGAGCTTCGAGTTGCCACAGCCCGAGACGGCGCCCACCGAAGCCGAGGTCGACGAAGTGCTGGAGCAGGTTCGCCTGGAGCGCGCGACCTGGGTGCCCGTCGACCGCTCCGCGGCGCGCGGCGACCGGGTGCGGGGGAAGGTCCATCGCGCCGCCATGCCCGGTTTCGATGCGGACGCAGCAGGCGCCGACCAGGACGCCGACCGCAACGGTCCGGCGACCCACGACATCGACCTGGAACTGGGCGACGAGCGGGTCTGGCCTGAGCTCACCGACAACCTCACGGGGCTCTCGGCTGGTCAGACGGCGACGTTCGAGCGCGTCGAGCAGGAGGACAGCATCGAGCGGCAGCGTGGGTACGACATCGAACTCCACGAGGTGCTCGAGCGGAAGCTGCCGGAGGTCGACGACGACTGGGCCAGTGGTCTGGCCGCGAGCATCGGGAGCGTCGACGATCTGCGCGAGAACCTCCGCGGGCAGGTGCAGGCGCGGAAGGTCGAGGCTGCCGGCCAGCAGCGCACGGACGCTCTGCTCGAGCAGTTGCGGGAGCGGTATCCGGTCACCCTGCCGGAGGCGGTGGTGGAGCGCGAGGCGTTCCAGATGGCGCGGTCCTACGCGAGCAACCTGGCGCGACAGGGTGTCGATCTCGAACAGCAGCAGTTGCCGTGGGAGCAGATGATGGAGGAGATCCGTCCGCAGGCGGGTAAGCGGGCGCACGCCTCCTTCCTGCTCGACCGGATCGCCCGGGCAGATGGGATCGAACCGACCCGGGAAGACCTCGAGCGCGCGCTGGAGATCATGGCTCGCGCCCGCAACACGAACCGCGGCAAGCTGCGCCGCGAGCTCGAGCGGGATGGCGGCCTGGAGATGTTGAAGATCGAACTCAAACGGGACAGGACGGTGCAGGCTCTTCTCGGGGCCAATGCACCGTCTGATGGATCGGGCGGTGCAACGGAAGAAGCTGCCGCCGAAGGGAAGGACTAGGGCGATGCTGGTACCAATTGTGGCCGGGCAGACCAACCGGTCGGAAAGAGAGGGCTAGGGAATGCTTGTACCCATGGTGGTCGAGCAGACCAACCGGGGAGAACGCGCTTACGACATCTACTCGCGGCTGCTCAAGGACAACATCGTGTTCCTCGGCCGGGCGATCGATGACGACGTGGCGAACCTGGTCATCGCGCAGATGCTGTTTCTCGAGTCCGAGAACCCGGAGAAGGACATCTCGCTCTACATCAACTCGCCGGGCGGCTCGGTGACCGCGGGCTTCGCCATCTACGACACGATGCAGCATGTGAAGCCGGACGTCTCGACCCTGTGCGTCGGTCAGGCCGCGTCCTTCGCGGCAGTGCTGCTGGCGGGCGGGGCCAAGGAGAAGCGGCTCGTGCTGCCCAACGCGCGGGTGCTGATTCACCAACCCTGGGTGCAGAGCCTCGGGGGCCAGCAGACGGACATCGACATCCATGCCCAGGACCTGCTGAGAATGCGCGGCCGGATCGACGAACTGCTGGCTTTGCACACCGGCAAACCGACCGATGAAGTCCACGCCGACACCGAGCGGGACAAGATTCTCACCGCCGAGATGGCGGTGGAATATGGCATCGCCGATCGCGTTATCGAGCGTCGGGGAGCCCAGTAGCAGCGCGACTCGCGGCCCCGGGCGGGCCGCTTGAGCGCGTCTCGCAGCCCGGAGCCGTGCTACCATCCGTAGGTGCCCGCGACCTGTACGGGTCCAACGCAGGCAGGCCGGACGAAGCGCACGAAGACAAGCAGGAACGAACTGACCGATGCCGAAGAAGGACAGCGGAGACGACGCCCTCAGGTGCTCGTTCTGCAGCAAGAGCCAGCGCGAGGTGAAGAAGCTCATCGCCGGCCCGACGGTCTTCATCTGCGATGAGTGCGTCGACATTTGCCTCGACATCATCGCCGAGGACAGGATGCTTGAGCACCGCCAGGACGCGGCTCTGCCCAAGCCTCAGGAACTGAAGAAGCTGCTCGACGACTACGTGATCGGCCAGGAGCAGGCGAAGAAGAAGCTCGCGGTCGCGGTCTACAACCACTACAAGCGGATCGACTTCGGCGAGCGGGCCAGGACCGATGTCGAACTGCAGAAGTCGAACATCCTGCTCATCGGCCCTACCGGCACCGGCAAGACGCTGCTGGCGCAGACCCTGGCCCGGTTGCTGAGCGTCCCCTTCACGATCGCGGACGCGACCACGCTGACCGAGGCAGGCTACGTCGGCGAGGATGTCGAGAACATCATCCTGAAGCTCTACCAGGCGTCCGGGAGCGACAAGGAAAAGACCCAGCGCGGCATCGTCTACATCGACGAGGTGGACAAGATCTGCCGCAAGGGCGACAACCCCTCGATCACCAGGGATGTGTCGGGGGAGGGCGTGCAGCAGGCGCTGCTCAAGATCCTCGAGGGCACACAGTGCAACGTACCGCCGCAGGGCGGACGCAAACACCCGCACCAGGAGTTCCTCCAGATCGACACGACGAACATTCTCTTCATCTGCGGCGGCGCGTTCGTCGGCCTCGAAGAGCGCATTGAGCGGCGGATCAACGAGAAGAGGATGGGCTTCGGCGCCCAGATCAGGAATCGCGACAAGCGGGCAGGCGAGATGCTCCGGCACGTGCTGCCCGAGGACCTCATCAAGTACGGTCTGATCCCCGAGTTCGTGGGCCGCCTGCCGGTGGTGGCGACGCTGGAGATGCTCGACGAGGACGACCTGGTCCGGATCCTGACCGAACCGAAGAACTCCCTGGTCCGGCAGTACGAAGCGATGTTCGAGTTCGAGGACGTCAAGCTCACCTTCACCGCCGAGGCGCTGCGCGCGGTGGCCCGGCAGGCGATCAAGCGCAATGTCGGGGCCCGCGGCCTGCGGATCATCCTCGAGGAACGAATGCTGGAACTGATGTACGGCCTGCCGTCCGAAGCCGGCGTCAAGGAGTGCGTCATCAACGAGGATGTGGTGATGAAGGGCATACAGCCGTTGACCGTCTACGAGAAGGCGGTGTAGCGATGGCTTCCGGATACGTTTCGACTTCGAGCGAGCGGCTGCCGGTAGTGCCGCTGCGGGACATGGTCGTCTTCCCGCAGATGATGGCCCCCTTCATCGTCGGGCGCCGCGGCTCGGTGCTGGCGCTGGAGCACACCCTCGGCACGGCCGGCAAGCTGATCTTCCTGGTCGCCCAGCGGGATCCCAAGGTGGACGATCCCGGTATCGACGACATCCATCCGATCGGAGTCGTTGCGCGGGTGGTGCAGAACGTGAAGTTGCCGAACGGCAACGTGAAGGTCATGGTCGAAGGGCTGCGCCGGGCCGAGTTGCGGACCCTGGAGGAAAAGGACGGCGCCTTCGAGGCCGACATCAAGGTCTACGAGATCCACTACCCGGCCGACGACAAGGTTAAGGTCTACATGAGCCAACTGCTCAACAGCTTCGAGCAGTACGCCAAGATGTCCCACCACATGGCCTTCGAGAGCCTGATGTCGACGCTCAAGCTGGACGATCCCGACCGCTTCGCCGACGCCTTGGCGGCGCACCTGACCGTCTCCACCGCCGAGAAGCAGACCCTGCTGGAGACCTTGAATCCGTACGAACGCCTGCAGGCGGTTCACGACCTGCTCGATGTCGAGGTCGAGAAGATCAACATCGACAAGCGGATCAACGTACAGGTCAAGAAGCAGATGGAGAAGGCGCAGAAGGAGTACTACCTCAACGAGAAGATCAAGGCGATCCACCACGAGTTGGGGCGCAAGGACGATCGCGCCGACGAGATCGCCGAGCTGAAGCAGAAGATCGAGAAGTCCGGCGCTCCGAAACTGGTGCGCGAGAAGGCCGCACAGGAGTTGCGCCGGCTGGAGGCCATGCCGCCGGTGTCGGCCGAGGCGACCGTGTCACGCAACTACGTCGACTGGCTCGTCTCGGTGCCGTGGAAGAAGCGGAGCCGCGAGCTGAAGGATCTGAAGAAGGCGGCCACGATCCTGGACCGGGGTCACCACGGGCTGGAGAAGGTCAAGGGGCGGGTGCTGGAGTTCCTCGCCGTCCGGCAACTGACGAGCAAGACCCAGAACTCGATCATCTGCTTCGTCGGTCCACCGGGCGTGGGCAAGTCGTCGCTGGCCAAGTCGATCGCCGCCGCCACAGGCCGCAAGTTCGTGCGCCTTTCCCTGGGCGGCGTGCGCGACGAGGCGGAAGTCCGCGGGCACCGGCGTACGTACATCGGCGCCTTTCCCGGCCAGATCATCCAGATGATGAAGCGGGCGGGGACGGTCAATCCGGTGTTCCTGCTCGACGAGGTCGACAAGATGTCGACGGACTTCCGCGGCGACCCGTCGTCGGCGCTGCTGGAGGTGCTGGACCCGGAACAGAACGACACATTCGTCGACCACTACATGGACGTGGAGTACGACCTCTCCAAGGTGTTGTTCATCGCCACCGCGAACGTCGAGCACCCGATTCCACCCGCGCTGCGGGACCGGATGGAGATCATTCATCTCGCCGGGTACACGCCCAACGAAAAGCTGGAGATCGCGCGCCAGTTCCTGGTGCCGAGACAGTTGGACAGCCACGGCCTGACCGACGATGCGATCCGGTTCGACAAGGACAGCCTCGGGTTCCTGATGGACTCCTACACCCGCGAGGCGGGGGTCCGGAACCTGGAGCGCGAGATTGCCGCCGTGTGCCGCAAGCTGGCCCTAAGGCTGGTCGAAGAGGGTGGAGCCGAGAGGGTAAAGGCGAAATCGAAGAGCAAGGGCAAGGCCGCATCTTTTGAGTCCGCGATTGCCGTCGACCGGGATCTGGTTTCGCAACTCCTCGGCAAGCCCAAGTTCCGTCCTCGCAAGAAGCTCGAACGGTCCGAGGTCGGCGTGGCTACTGGATTGGCCTGGACCCAGGCCGGGGGCGAGCTGCTGGAGAGCGAGGTCGGCCTGATGAAGGGCACCGGCAAGCTGATCCTGACCGGCAAGCTCGGCGACGTGATGAAGGAGTCCGCGCGGGCCGCGATGTCCTATCTCCGCAGCCGCGCCGACATGTTCGGCCTGGAGCCCGGCTTCCACGCCGACCAGGACCTCCACATCCACGTGCCCGAGGGCGCCATCCCCAAGGACGGTCCGTCGGCCGGCATCACGATGGCCTCCGCGTTGATCTCGGCTCTCGTCAGGGTGCCGGTGCGGGGCGACGTGGCGATGACCGGGGAGATCACGCTGCGCGGAAAGGTGCTGCCGGTGGGTGGCATCAAGGACAAGGTGCTGGCGGCGTACCGCGCCGGGATCTTCGAGCTCCTGCTTCCGAAGGAGAACGAGAAGGATCTCGAGGAAGTGCCGGAGGAGATCCGGGAAGAGATGACGTTCTATCTCGTCGAGTCGATGGACGAAGTGCTGGACACCGTCTTCGACGGCGTCGTCCCCCGGGTGCCCGAAGTGTCGGCCGAATTCCAGAAGCCGGCGGACGAGGCCCCGCCGGCCAACGTCGCTCACTGAAGACCTGAGCCGCTAGAGGACGGGACCCTGAAGGTCCGCAGCGCGCGCTTCGTCATTTCGGCCGTGCAGTCGGCCGACCTGCCCAGAGACGGTCGCCCTCACATCGTCTTCGCGGGGCGTTCCAATGTCGGCAAGTCGAGCTTGATCAACCGGATGCTCGGGCGCAAGGACCTTGCGCGCACGAGTTCCAAGCCGGGGCGTACCCGTACCGTCAACTTCTTCCTGATCGACGAGTCGTGGTACGTGGTCGACCTGCCGGGCTACGGCTACGCGCGGGTTTCGAAACGCGAGCGAGAGGCCTGGGGCCGGAGCGTGGACCGGTACCTCGGGTCGGCTGCGGGCTTGGCCAGGGTGGTGCTGCTGGTGGATGGTAAGGTCGCCGGCACACCACTCGACTCCGAAGCGTATGCGTACCTTCGCAGTCTGAAGCTCGACCCCGTGGTGGCGGTTACCAAGATCGACCGTGTCAAGAGCGGGGCTCGGGCTCGAACCCTTGCCAAGGTTGCAGAGCTGTTGGGAATGCCGTCCGGGGCGGCGCTGTTTCCCGTTTCGTCTCGAACCGGTGAAGGAGTCGCGCGACTGCTCGGAATGTTGCTGAACCCGGAGTTCAGTCGCGGTGGCGCACCACAGATACCTAGGACCTGAGAAAATGACGACGAACGGAGCCCGGGAAGCGACGCGTAGTGAGAATGGCGGTGCACGGGCGACTGCCAGCGCCGATCTGGCGTTCGACCTGAAGGCCCTGAAGGAGCTGAGCAACCGCGACCTCCTCAAACTGGCGCGCGAGCTGGATGTGGTGGGGGCTGCCGGCATGGCCAGGCAGGAGTTGAGCTTCAAGATCCTGGAGGCGCAGACGGAGAAGAGCGGGCTGCTCTTCGGCGAGGGCGTGCTCGAATGCCTGAGCGACGGCTACGGCTTCCTGCGGGCCCCGGAGTACAGCTACCTGCCGGGCCCGGATGACATCTACATCTCCCGCAGCCAGATCCGGCGCTTCGATCTGCGCACAGGCGACACCGTTTCCGGTCAGGTGCGCCAGCCGATGAACAAGGGCGAGCGCTACCTGGCTCTGATCAAGCTGGAGGCGGTCAACTTCGAGCATCCGGATGCTGTGCGCCAGAAGATCTTCTTCGACAACCTGACTCCCCTGTACCCGGATGAGCGGCTCCGGCTCGAGGTCGAAGGCGACCTCTCCTCGCGGGTGACGGATCTGGTGGCGCCGATGGGCAAGGGCCAGCGCGCCCTGATCGTGGCGCCGCCGCGCACCGGCAAGACGATGCTGCTGCAGTCCCTGGCGCGCTCGATCGCGACCAACCACCCGGAAGTCGTGCTCGTCGTCCTGCTGATCGATGAGCGGCCCGAGGAAGTGACCGACATGGAGCGTTCGGTACACGGAGAGGTCGTGTCGTCCACCTTCGATGAGCCCGCTTCGCGCCATACCCAGGTCGCCGAGATGGTGATCGAGAAGGCCAAGCGCCTGGTCGAGTACGGCAAGGACGTGGTCATCCTGCTCGACTCCATCACCCGGTTGGCGCGCGCCTACAACACGGTGCAGCCCCCGTCGGGCAAGGTGCTGTCAGGCGGCATCGACGCCAACGCGCTGCAGCGGCCGAAGCGCTTCTTCGGCGCCGCCCGGAACATCGAGGGCGGCGGCTCGCTGACCATCGTCGCCACCGCGCTGATCGACACCGGCAGCCGGATGGACGACGTGATCTTCGAGGAGTTCAAGGGCACTGGCAACTCGGAGCTGCACCTCGACCGGAAGCTGGTCGACAAGCGGATCTTCCCGGCCATCGATATCGACAAGTCGGGCACGCGCAAGGAGGAGCTGCTGCTGTCGCCGAACGAACTGCAACGGGTCTGGGTGCTGCGCAAGGTGCTGAACCCGCTGCCGGTGGTCGAGAGCATGGAAGTCCTCCAGGAGCGGCTCAGGAACACGCCCTCGAACGCCGACTTCCTTGCGGCCATGTCCCGAGGTGCGCGAGGAGCCGCGAACTGAGTTCGCCGGTCCGACCCCGCGTTGCCGTGCTGCCGACCGCGCCGTCCTCGGTGCTGGCCGACTACCACGAACTGCTGAACCTCGCGGGCTACCGCGAAGTCGTTGATCCCTCCGTCGACACGGCGCTCAAGATCAACATCTCCTGGCACTTCTTCTACCCGGGCAGCTCGACCACGCCCTGGCAGCTCGAGGGCGTCGTGCGGGCGATGAAGAGCGACGGCTACGACCCCGGTCTGATCCACGGCTGTCACAACCGGACCGTGGTCATCGACGCCCGTCTGGGCGAGCGGGAGAACAAGCAGATCGACGTGATCAGGGCCCACGGCCTGCGCAACGTCCATCTCTACGAGGAGGGCGAGGAGTGGCTTCCGATCCGTGACGCCGTGGGCGATCTGACCGAGCGCTTCCTGTGCTTGAATGACGTCTACCCGCGGGGCTTCCACATTCCTGCGCGCTTCGTGGGCGAGAACATCATTCACCTGCCGACGGTCAAGACCCACGTCTTCACCACCACGACCGGCGCCATGAAGAACGCCTTCGGCGGCCTGCTCAACGAGCGGCGGCACTGGACCCATCCGGTGATCCACGAGACGCTGGTCGACCTGCTGATGATCCAGCAGCACATCCACCGGGGCGTGTTCGCGGCCATGGACGGGACCTTTGCCGGGGACGGACCGGGCCCGCGCTGCATGATCCCCCGGATCGGCAACGTGATCCTGGCCAGCGCCGATCAGGTGGCGATCGACGCGGTGGCGGCGAAGCTGATGGGCTTCGATCCGCTCTCGATCCGCTACATCCGGCTGGCCCACGATCTCGGTCTGGGCTGCGGCGATCCGCGCGAGATCGAGATCGTCGGCGATCCCGCGGTCGCCGGCAGGAGCTGGGGATTCGTGGGACCGTTCCGGCATATGACCTTTGCGGCGAGGATGCAGCACCAGATTTACTGGGGGCCGTTGCGGCGTCCGGTCGAGTGGTCGCTGCGCACCTTTCTCGCGCCCTGGGCCTATCTGGCGAGCGTCCTCTACCACGACTCGTTCTGGTATCCGTACAAGGCGAAGCGGCAGATGGCCGAGGCTCTGGCCAGTCCCTGGGGCCGTCTGTTCGGCGGCTGGGAGAAAGCGAAGGCCGATGCGCGTGGCTATGCCGAGATCCCGGCCGCGCCGGCCGTTCTGTACAGGACCGGTTGGCGCGCCTTCGTGACTTCGCTCGGCATTCTCTGGACCTGCCTGCGCGAAGCTCCTGAGTTGGCGGTGCGCCTGACCAAGCGCTCGGGCGCAACCGGCGTTCACGGTTCGGGTTCCTGAGCTGACCGATGATGGGGTGGCCGTGGCGTGAGGCCGGCGCCGCGTTGGTTGTTGCGTCCGCTCTGGCGCTGATGGTCTTTCGTGCCGGGACTTTTCACCACGGCGCCGGCGCGACCTCTCAGGTAGCGGCTGCGGTTCTCCTCCTGGCGTTTGCATGGGTGGGACGAAGAGCGTTCCGTGACCCCCTGGCGCTTGCAACGGTGCGGGCGCGTTGGTGGCCGGCGCTGCTGGCCGCGCTCTGGCTCGCGGTCGCGGCAAGCTGGCTTCTGTCTCCGGTCGGGCGCGCCGGGGAGTCGATCGTCATCTTCTTGTTGCCCGCGGCCTGGGCGGCGGCGGGAATGGGCCGCCTGCTCCGCCTGCCAGGGGCGCGGCGATGGGCTCTCGCCGGTTGTGCGGCCGTCGCCGTGGCGGCGTCGATCTGGGCCCTGATCCAGCAGCCATTGCACGAACAGGGCCGGGCCGCGCTGCCGATCGGCCATCACAACCAGTTGGCGCTGGTGCTGGTTGCGCTGCTGCCGCCGGCGCTGCTCGGCGCCTGGCGTTTGCCGTTGCCGGGCGGCTCGCGGGCGCGCTTGACCGCGGCCGTCCTCGTGGGTGCGATCCTGATCTGGACCCTGAGCGCCACGGGTTCCATGTCGGGTCTGCTGGCGCTGGTGCTTCAGGTCGGCCTGGCAGCGGCATGGGCCCTGTGGCTGACGGGCGCTCGGAAGTGGCTGGTCCGGATCGGCGCCTTCCTGGTCCTCGTCGCCGCGCTGACGCTGACCACGAGCTGGGCGGGTTCGCGGCTTGAAGTACCCGGCCCGGTTCAGCGCCTGGGCGCGGTGCTGCGGCTCGAAGACCCGTCGCTGCTGTCGCGTCGAACCTACGCTGCCGCGGCGAAGGACGGCTTTGCCGAGCGGCCGATCCTGGGCTGGGGTCCCGGCTCGTCGAGCTGGACCCTCGCCCGGCACTGGCGGCCGGCGCCCGGCGTTCATCCCCCGGGCGAGGTGATCACCGACACCCACAGCCTTCTGGCGCAGGCGCCGTACGAACTGGGGGCGATCGGTTCGCTGTTGCTGCTCGGCGTGATCGTTCGCTACGGCCAGCGACGGCTGGTCGAACTCGTTCGGTCGCGGTCGCCTCGCGGGGATCCGGCCGTCCTTGATCTGCCCGTGGGCCGCTCAGGGACGGCGGCCCGATCCGAGGACCTGGTCGACGATCCGGAACTCCTGGCGGTGGCAATGCTCGGTTTGCTCGGTACGGGAATCTGCCTGACGTTCGGGGTCTTTGTTGGTGTTGTGGCGGTGCCCGCGGCGCTGATTCTGAACCTGGGATTGGCCGCGGCAGCGCGCGGTGCGGGAACCGGTGCGGAGGGCTTGCCCAGGAGCTGGCCGTGGCCGCGGGCTCGGGTTGTCGTGTTCCTGTGGCTGGCCGCCGCATTGGCCTGGTCACTGGAGCGGGCCTGGGCGGCGAGCGCGTACGAACGCGCGATCGGGGCGACTGCGGCCGAGATCGGTGCGGCGGAATCCTCCGGCGGTGTGACGACCGGGGCCACAAACAGCGGCCCGTCGGAGGAAGCGATCGTCCACCTTCGGGCGGCGGTGGCGGCGGATCCGCGTTTCCCGCTCTACCACGTGCGTCTGGATCCCTGGGCAGCCGCCAGGGCCGCCGACGGGCTTGCGCCGCTTTGGTTGCTGGCCGGCCTGGTGGAGACCGAGGACAACGAGCGGAGACGGGAGGCCCTGGAACGGGCCTGTGACCTCGATCCGCTGTCGGCGCTTGCGCCCTTCGAACTGATGCGCCTGGAACGCGCGGCGGGAACCGCGGCGGGGGATCCGCGAGTGGCGGAACGGGCGGCTCGGGCGATCCTCGCCGAGCCGCTGCTTCTGGCGGCGGTCGTCTTCGAGGGAGACCCCGATCTGCGGGCTGAGGTCCATCGGGGGATCCAGACCTGGCCGGGCCTGCCGCCGGGCTGGTCCGAGTCGTTCGAGGAGTTGTGGCTGGGGTTGGACTGGTCCAACGGAGCTGAGGGTCCGCCACGGGATGTGCTGTCCGTCGGCGCCGACGGTCGGGCAGCGGTCTCCTTCAGTTTGTTCGCCTTCCGTCGTCCGCCGTGGCCTCTCTCGATCGGCGCCGTGCCGCTCCGCAGCCACCGCCTCGAGGCGATCGCTGCCGGTGGCCTGCCGGCCGCGACTCGGTTGCCCCAGACTGCGCCGGATCGTTTCTGGAGCGTGCGCTGCGGGTTAGGGGTGAGGGGAGCTGAACCTGCTTCAGGCGGCCCCGGTGGCCCTGGCGTCGGTCGCGACTACGCGGTTGCGGCCGGCGCCCTTCGCCGCGTACATGGCGTCGTCAGCTTGGCGGAGCAGGCGCGTGGCGCTTTCCTCGGAGTCGCGCCGGGTGACGGTGCCGGGAAGGCGGACCAGGCTGGCGGTGCCGATGGAGCAGGTGAGGCTGACCAGGGGTCGAGACTCGGTGCCGGGGCCACTGGAGAACAGGGTCGACGCCACATCGGTCCGTAGGCGCTCGGCTCGCCCGAACGCCTGGTCGATGTCAGTTCCCGGCAGGACCAGCACGAACTCGTCGCCGCCGTAGCGCGCGGCGAAGCCGTCGGCGTCGTCGGCGGCGGTCTGTAGGAGCATAGCGACCTGACGCAGGACGTGGCTGCCGGCCTGGTGACCGTGCCGGTCATTGACCCGCTTGAAGTAGTCGAGGTCGAGGAACAGCAGGCCGAGATCCTCGCCTCGGCGCTCCGCCTCGTCGATCGCCGCGGAGAGAGCGTCGTGGAGAGCGCGGCCGTCGAAGAGACCGGTCAGACTATCCCGTCCGTGGGCCGGCTCGCCGCGGCGAGCAGCGACGACTCTCCGTATCGCGGCCGCTGCCTGAGCCGCCAACGTTCGGGCCGAGGTGTCAGGCGGCGGCATCGGTCAGCCGCTCCAGGCGGGCGCGGTCCCCGTCGGTGAGTTCGAGGGTCGCCGCGTCGTTGGGTGACAGGGTCAGCGCGTCCTGGAGTGCCTTCCGCCGCCATTTCGGATCGCGGTAGATCGTGTTGGCGGTGAATGAACGGCGCTCACCGGCCGAGAGGACGAGCGGGAACGACTTGCTGGTGATCGCCGGGCCGCCGCTCCTGCCGAGCGTCTCGATCGTTTCGAACAGCTCGGGAATGGCGAGTTGGAGACGGCCGGTGGCGGTCTGAACGCGTCTCCACGAGGCGGGGATTGGCCCGGATCGCCGCCTTGAAGGCGCTTGCGAACAGGGGCCTGCCGCCCTCTCGCAGGGCGGTCCGAAACTCCTCGACCTGTTCCGGCGAGAGGCCCTGGGACACCGCGATCCGCGAGATCGCGAAGGACCCCGAACGCTGCCTTTTCCTGGGCTCATGCCCGCTCCTGAACTTCGGTTTGGATGTTTCGAACGGCGCGCGGGTGTTTGGTACTGAGCTTATGCCCTCCGTTTCCATTGGGCTCGAGGCTGCTACCGTGCGGGCCGGTGAGTCGGCCGCACACAAGCGTTCCCCCGCTCCGTCGATCCCTGGGCCAGCATCATCTTCGGCATCCCGGGTCCGCGGCGCCGGCCGTCGACTTTCTGAACGTCGCCGGTCGCAGCGTAGTGGAGATCGGCCCCGGCGGCGGTGTGCTCACCCGCCTGCTGCTGGAACGCGGCGCTAGCCGCGTGATCGCCTGCGAACTCGACCTGCTGTGGGCGATGGAGCTGCGCCGCCGGATCGTGGATCCGCGCCTGGTCCTGGTCGCCGGCGACGGCTTCGACCTCCGTTACGAGAGAGCGCCGGCCTCGACCCGGATCGCCGGCAACCTGCCGTACAACGTGGCGACCCGGATCGTTCTCGCCGTCCTCGAGCGGGCGCCGGTCGGCGCCCGGGCCGCGTTCCTGGTGCAGCGTGAGGTCGCGGACCGGCTGACCGCGGAACCGGGCGAGTCCGACTACGGAGGGCTGAGTGTCCTGGTCGCTGCCCGGTCGACGGCGCGCCGGCTGTCGGTCGTCCAGCCCGGCAGTTTCGTGCCGCCACCGGCCGTGACCAGCGCGTTCGTGGGACTGGAGCGTGCCGCGCCGCCGGTCGACGAGGCGGAGTGGTCCGCGTTTGCCGGCTTCGTGCGCACCGCCTTCAGCCAGCGGCGCAAGACGCTGCTCAACAACTTTCGGCCGAGCGTGGGTCGGGTTGCCGCCGAAGCGGCGCTCGCGGCGCTGGACCTGCCGCGCAAGGTGCGGGCCGAGAAGCTGGGCCTGCCTGAGTTCGTTGCGCTGTTCCGGGAGATGAAGAGACTTCGTCAGGCGAAGGACAGCCAGACTAGCGCGGCAGAACTCGCCTAGGTCGGCGCACCCAGTTTTCGCCGCGCAAGCTACTAGCTGCATAAGTGCTTTCCAATCCTGAAATGAGCGTGAACGGGACCGTCATGGAGAGTCGAGTCGGGTCGGTCTCGGGGTAGTTCTGGGGCGGCAGACGGTTCTGCACCGTCTGCCGCCTAGGGTAGCGCCCGCTGCGAGGCCGCGGCGGTTGCGGGCGTTGTGTTCCGGCCTGGGCCGATGGTGTTGTGCGGTGTATGGCATCGGGCTGCGCGGTCTGCGGTTCAGGCGCTCCGGCGCCGGTGGGGATCGGACTCCCGGTCGATGAGTTCGAAGAGTCTGGCACGAGCCAGCTTGAGGGCGATCGCGGCGTCGAGGTCGCTCGTGGCGCCGGCCTGGTCTTGGAGGGCGGCGATGGTGACGCCGGGCCTGAGGTACCGCTCCGCGTCCGGCAGGGACTTGAGCTTCTCGAACGGCGTCATGGTGTCCTGGTAGCGGTAGCGTTTCCTGGTGCGGCCCTTCCTGTCGGTGACCTCGGTGGGAAACAGACACGGGCGATGGAAGTTGAGGAAGGGGGTGAGCACATCGCGTGCGAAGACGTTGATCTCGCGGGCGAAGAGCTTGGGGATGTGCCGGTATCCGAACTGGCGCCGGATCACGTTGCCGTTCTTGCTCTCGACCAGGGCGTTGTCGTTGGTGTGCCGGCTGCGGGACTTGGTGAACTCGGGGACGTGCAGTTGGTTGAGCATCCCGGCGACCTTGCGGTTGATGTACTCGGAGCCGTTGTCGGCGTGGAAGCCCAGCACCTTGAAGGGGCAGGACTCGATGAGCTCCTTGAGCACCGGCACGAGACACCGTTGGGAGATGGCCCGTACCGTCGCCACGTGCTCCCACTGCAACACCTCGTCCACGAGGTTGATGTGGTACACGCCCTTCTCGCCGTCTTTGTCCCCTTGGTGCACCGTGTCCACCCGCAGGTAGCCCGGCTTCCCCTCCGGCTGGGGCTTGCGTCGTTCCCCGATCCCGACCGCGGTCGACCGCGTCTTCTTGAACGTCGTCCGGCGCCGCTGGTAGGTGGTCGACTTGCGCAGGTTGTAGAACTGGCCGTTCGAGATCACAGCCAGACGCTCGAAGCGCTCGTCGCCGTACAGCTCGAACTGGCGCCGCATCACCGCCCGCGTGCTGTGACCGCACATCTGGCCCAGTGCCGCGTCGACCTCGGCGAGAAGGCCGATGTCGGCCTTCGTGTAACGCCGCCCGAATGCGTGAGGCGGCGCACCGCGGCGGTCCTCGATGCGGCCCGTCTCCCGGTGCTGCCGGATCAGCCGCGTCAACTGCGACTCGGACTTCCCGGTCATCTTCATCAGGTAGCGCCGAATCATGCCCTTGTCGCGCCTCACAAGCGCCCGGTAGCGGAACCTGACCAGCGTCTCACGGATGAACTCGTACGTCGATCCGCGGTCCACCACCACGAAGTCCACCGCCTCGTTGCCGGCCACGAAACTGCGGACCTCACAAAGAGTCTGAAGTCGGCGTGTCTGGAGCGTCACGATCATCCTCCGATGATCCCCGATACCGGCGCTTCACGCTCACTTCTCGCTGGATTCACGCACCCCGCTCACGCTCACTTCTCGCTGGACAGCTCTGCATATAGCCATATTCGACTTTATCGGCTACAATCGTGTACCCGTGCATGTTCCCGTCATGGCTGGTTGTCGAGGGCGCCGGTGATCCGCTCGGACGATGGCGTTCGGCGGTTCGGTCTGGGCGGGCTACCGGCGGGCAAGAGCGTCGAACTGATCGGCCTCCTCCTGCTCGCCTTGGGCGCGTTGCTGCTGCTCAGCCTGCTGAGCTACCAGCCGAGCGACCCCAGTTTCATGCGGAGCGGCGCGAACTCCGGTGGGACCGAGAACCTGATCGGTCCGGTCGGCGCCCAGGTTGCGGCTGCCGGCTACGGGCTTTTGGGGCTTGCGGTCGTGGTGGTGGCATTGGCGGTTCTCGGCCTGGGCTACCGGCTCGTGCGTGCGCGCGGCAGCTTTCCCTCGTTGCTGCAGGGCGCCGGCGTTGCCATCGCGCTGATCGCCTTGCCGAGTCTGATCGATCTCGCTGTCGGGGAGGTGCAGATCCGCGGCGAGCCCCTGGTTGCCGGCGGTCTCGTGGGGTCAACGATTTCCGGTGGCATTCAAAGCCAACTGGGAACCATCGGCGCCGCGGTGATCGCACTGTTCGGGCTCGTGTTCGGCGTCGCGTTGACCATGCGAGGCAGCCTCGATGAGTGGCTGGTCGGGGTTCTGGGCCGGCTGAAGGGACTGGTCGTTCTCCTTACGGGGAAACTGAGGCGCGGGCCGAAGACTGCCAGGGCGAAGAAAGCCGGCGGACGTGCGAAAACAGCCACCGCCACGCCTGTCGCCGACTCGCCGCATCAAGAGCTCAGGCTCCGCAAGGCGCTTCCGGAGCCAGCACGGTCGGAGGAGTCGGCTCCTGGGGTGGCGGCGCCGCAGGTGCATCCGCCTGCATCCTTGGCGGCCAAGCCGAGCAACGGCACGGGCGCACAGACCGCCGATAGCCCCGAGCTGCCGCCGATCGATCTGCTGTACTGCGAGGAAGTCGACTCGGAAGTCAACGAGGATGAAGTCCGCGAGCTCGGCGAGCTGATCTGTGCCCGCTGTGCGGAGTTCGGTGTCGAGGGGACGATCGAGGGGATCAGCCCCGGCCCGGTGATCACCGTCTTCGAGTTCCAGCCGGCGCCGGGGATCAAGGTCGCCCAGATCATCAATCTTCAGGACGACCTGGCGCTCTCGTTGAAGGCGGAAGCGATCCGGATCGATCGCATGCAAGGCCGCTCCACGCTTGGCATCGAAGTGCCGAATGCGCGGCGAACGGTCATCCCGCTGGGTCGCCTGCTGGATGCCCCCGAGTTCCGGGCGAACAAGTCGCCCCTGACCATGGCGTTGGGGCGGACCCTGCGCGGCGAGCCGTTCTACGCCGATCTGACGAAGATGCCGCACCTGCTGGTTGCGGGCGCCACCGGCGCCGGCAAGAGCGTCGGTCTGCAGGGGATGCTGACTTCGATTCTGTACAAGGCGCGAAGCGATCAGGTCCAGTTCATCCTGATCGACCCGAAGCGGATCGAACTGGGGGTCTATGCGGACATTCCGCACCTCAAGACCGCAGTCGTGGTGGAGCCGAAGCAGGCTGCCAACGCTCTCCGCTGGGCGGTGGTGGAGATGGAGCGTCGCTACCGGCTGCTGGCGGAGGTGCATGTCCGATCCATCGCCTTCTACAACCAGGCGATCGCGGATCCGGAGGTGGCCCGGCGCCTGCGGCTTCGGGACGAAGAGGCGGACGAAGGGGTGGGGCCGCGCGACTTCGAGCCTCTCCCGTTCTACGTGATCGTGATCGACGAGCTGGCCGACCTGATGATGGTGGCGTCGTCCGAGGTCGAGACCTCGATCGCCCGGCTCGCGCAAATGGCCCGGGCCGTCGGCATCCATCTGATCGTCGCCACCCAGCGCCCGTCGGTCGACGTGCTGACCGGCACGATCAAGGCGAACTTCCCGTGCCGGATGTCGTACGCGGCCGCCACGCGGCACGACTCGCGCACGATCCTCGATCAGGTCGGAGCGGAGAAGCTGCTGGGCAAGGGCGACATGCTGTTCATGCCGCCCGGCAGCGGCCGCACGATCCGTCTGCACGGCGCCTACGTCACCGAGCAGGAGACGGCCGCGCTGGTTCGCTGGCTCAAGCGCCAGGGCCAGCCCAATCTGGATCCGGCGGTGCTGGAACCGCCGCCGGAAGATCCCGCTGCTGCCGGAGGTGAGCACGGAGGCGGAGACGCGCTCTACGACGAGGCCACGCGGCTGGTGGTCTCGGAACGGATGGGATCGGCGAGTTTCCTTCAGCGTCGCATGAGGGTCGGCTTTTCGCGTGCCTCCCGCCTGGTCGACCTCATGGAGCAGGACGGAATCCTGGGGCCGGCGCAGGGCAGCAAGCCGCGCGAGGTCCTGGTGCCGCCGGACTTCTTCGAAGAGATCGAGCAGTCGCAGATCGCTTTCGAGTAGCGGCGCTGTCCGCCGGGAACGGGGGCGCCCTGGCCGGCGAGTCGCGTAGTCTCCCGGGCATTGTGTCCGCGCAGCGAAGACTCAACCGCATCGCTTTCTTCGGCACGCCCGAGTTCGCGGTCCCGGCGCTGGGCGCCCTGGAGGCGGCTGGCCGCCGGCCGCTCCTCGTCGTCAGCCAGCCGGCGCGCCGGGCGGGTCGGGGCGGCCGTCTGGCCCAGCCGCCCGTGGCCCGCTGGGCTCTCGACCGGGGCGTCGACCTGCTGCAGCCGACGGGCGTGCGCGGCGCCGACTTCCTCGGCAGGCTGCGTGCCCTGGAGCTGGACCTCGCCGTGGTTGCGGCGTACGGTCGCATCTTCCCGCGCGCCCTGCTCGAACTGCCGGCGGGCGGTTGTGTGAACATTCATGCGTCGCTACTGCCGGCCTATCGTGGTGCTTCACCGATTCAGGCTGCGATAGCGGCCGGAGAGCGGAAGACCGGTGTGACGACGATGGTCATGGAGGAAGGCCTGGACAGCGGACCGATCCTGCTTCAGGAAGAGGCGCCGATCGGCGTGGACGAGACCGCCGGCGAGTTGTCGCCGCGGCTGGCCGCGATCGGCGCCCGACTTCTCGTCCGCACGCTCGAGGCGTTGGAATCCAGAGCCGTCGAGCCGCAGCCGCAGTGCGACGCGGCGGCGACCTATGCCCCGATGCTGCGTTCAGAGGACGGCATCGTGGACTGGCGCCGGGAGTCGAGAGAGCTCGCCTGGCGGGTGCGCGCCTACGAGCCGTGGCCGGGGTCCCGGAGCTGGCTTCGCGGCGAGGCGGTACGGATCGTCGCGTCGCGGCCGCTGGCGTCGTGTGCCGGGGTCGATGGCCGGGCCGACCTGGATCGACCTGGCGCCTTCCTCGGCTGCCGGAGAGTCGAGGGAATCGGACGGGTGCCAGTGGTCCGGTGCGGCGGCTCGTCGGCGCTGGCGCTTTGCCGGGTGCAGCGGCCGGGCGGCCGGAAGATCAGTGGCCTCGATCTGGCGAACGGACTGCGTCTCGTTGTGGGCGAGCGCTTCGGAACGGCGGAGTGACTCGTCGGCGGGCCATCCGGAATCTGGAGTCCCGCGGCGGTTGGCGCCGGCGGGACACGGCGATGACGGCACACGCCAAGGTCCGGGAATCGGCGGCCTTCGTGTTCGAGCGGACTCTGGATTCGAAGGCGCCCGTGTCGATGTTCCTCGACGGCGCGCTCGAGCGCTGCGACCCGCGCGACCACGGGTTGCTGCGGGAACTCGTGCTCGGGACGCTGCGTTGGCTGCGTTTCATCGACCATGTCCTGGTCGCCGCGTCGCAGCGGCCGCTGGACCGAATTCAGCGCGCCCTGCTGGCGCCGCTCCGCATCGGCGCCTACCAGCTCTTCTTTCTCGACCGCGTACCGGCCCACGCGGCGGTCAACGAGGCAGTCGAGCTGGCCGGGAGCCGCACCCACGCGGGCGGCGCCAGCTTTGTCAATGGCGTGCTTCGACGGATTGCCCGATCACCGCGCCGCGACGACTGGCTGGCCGATTCCGCCGACCGGACGACGCGATTGGGAATCCGCTACTCCCACCCGGACCTGCTGGTCGAGCGTTGGCTGAGCACCTACGGCGAGGAGCGAACGATCGCCCTGCTTGGCGCAAACAACCGTCCCAAGCCGTTGCACCTGCTGGCATTCCGTGATCGAGGCGGCCGCGCCCCGCTGGCGGAGCAGTTGATCGACGATGATGTCGGAGTCGAGCCGTCGGTCCTGGCGCCGCACTGTGTGACGGTCCGGTGGGGGAATCCGTTGACTTCGGACGCCTACCGGCAGGGCGGCTTCTACGTGCAGGACGAGGCAAGTCAGTTGGCGGCGATCGTGCCGCCGCCCGAGCCCGGCGAGAGCGTGCTGGACGTGGCCGCGGCCCCCGGGGGCAAGACGTTCGCGCTGCTGGCCGAGCAGCCGGACATTCGCAGCATTGCCGCTGACCAGTCCCTGCGGCGCCTGGTCACCATGAGCCGGAATGCCGCACGCCTCCAGCTTCGGCCCCGCCTTCTGGCTGCGGACGGCGTTGCCCTTCCCTTCGGGCCCGTCTTCGACCGGGTCGTCGTCGATCTGCCGTGCAGCGGAACCGGCACGTTGCGCAAACATCCCGAACTGAAGTGGCGGATCAGCGCCGGTGAGATCGAGCGGCTCTCGGCGGAGGGTCTGGCCATGGTTCGGGGCGCGTCCGAATGCGTTCGACCAGGGGGTCTGCTCGTGGTCATCACCTGTTCTATCGAGCCGGAGGAGAACGAAGCCGTGGCCGCGGCTTTCCTGGAATCCCGGACCGATTTTCGCCGGCGGGATCTTGCGGGCGATCTTCGCCGGCCCGAGTTGGAGCACGTCGCAGGGCTCGGCGTGTGGCGTCTCCTGCCGGCCGACGATCATGACGGCTTCACGGTGCAGGTGCTCGAGCGGACCTCCGACTGAAGCCGACTTTCCGGGTTGTCTTGGAGCTCTGACCCGATCCGGCAGGCGGCGTCCTGTTTCGCGCGGTGAGACGCAACGCAGCCGTAAGTCCAAGTCGGCGTTGACAAAGAGGGTCGTTCTAGCTTAGATTTACTGGGTGTTCTGGAGTTGGTCAAGAAAACTCCCGAGCATACCGGAAGACGAGTCCGAATGCCAGATGCCAAGTGCCTGCCGATTCACGCACCGTGCCGCCGGCTTGAGCACTTGACGACGGTTGACGGCCCGATCCACACAGTTCACAACAGAGACTCTAAGGAGCACACTAGATGGCCGGAAAGGCAGACATCGTAGAAGCCGTAGCCGATGGCGCGGGTCTAAGCAAGAAGCAGGCGGCGGATGCCGTCCAGTCCCTGATCGACAGCATCTCCAGCCACCTGCAGGACGGTGATCGTGTGCAACTGCCCGGTCTGGGGAGTTTCTCGGTTTCGCACCGCGCCGGCCGCATGGGCCGCAACCCGAAGACCGGCGAGTCGATCCAGATTTCCGCGAGCAACGGCGTTCGTTTCAAGGTCAGCCGTCCGCTCAAGGACGCCCTGAACTAAGCACTTGTATTCGCCTTGGCGGCCAACTGGCCGCCGAGGCGAAAGACAAGTGCGTGACCCCGTGCGGCCGTGGCCGCACGGGCACTATGGGTGCCAGCGCACCAGGCGGCCAACTGGCCGCCGAGGCGAAAGACAAGTGCGTGACCCCGTGCGGCCGTGGCCGCACGGGCACTATGGGCGTCAGCGCACCAGGGCGTAGAGGCTCGCGAGACGCGCGGGCTTGACGCCGGCTGCGAAGAGCAGCCAGATCAGCCAGTTCGTCGCCACCGTCCGAACGACCCCGCGTTCGATGAATCGGCGTGACGAAGTGGTAGCGCGTTGGGAGACGATCGAGATCGTTCCTCGCCGGCGGAGGCGCCGGATGAAGTCCAGGTCTTCGAGGATCGGAAGGTCGGCGAAGCCGCCGCAGTCGGCGTAGGCCGCCGCGGTGGCGAATTGCGCCTGGTCGCCGAGCGGCATACGCAGCCGTTTCGTGCGGAGATCGACCAGGCTGCGGCCCAGGCGCAGGAGCGGCGGCGCCGCTTCGAAGTCGACCAGGAAACCGCCGCCGACGGCCTTGCTGCCGACCGCTTGCTCTATCGCGGGTCGAGCCGAGACGGGGAGGCGTGTGTCGGCGTGGAGGAACAGCAGCACTTCGGCGCCGGCGTCGAGCGCCAGGCCGGCGCCGGTGCGCAGTTGCAGACCCCGCCCCGGTCGCGGCGCGGTCGCCACCGTGGCGCCGGCTCGCCGCGCCAGTTCGACCGTGCGATCCCGGCTGCCTCCGTCGACGACGATCAGATCGTCGCAGTGGTCGCGGGCGGCGGCGATCGCCGCCTGCACCGTGCCCTCTTCCTCGAGCACCGGCATGACAATGGCGAGGCGCATTCCGGGCTGTCAGGTTAGCGGGCGACCCTGGGGGCGCATGACGATGGCGAGGCGCATCGTGCGGTAGGTTAGCCGCCTGTGCGGGTCGCCGGTTGTCGCGTCCCGAATCGCCGTCATGGGCTCCGACTCGTCCTTCAGCCACCTCGACCGTCGCGGGCGCGCGGCCATGGTCGATGTCTCCTCCAAGGACGTGACCCGGCGTGTGGCCGAGGCCTCCTGCCGGGTGCTGCTGTCCGGCGATACCGTCGAGCGTCTGCAGACGCTGCCCAAGGGCGACGCCCTCACTGTGGCCCGGGTGGCCGGCGTGCAGGCCGCCAAGAGCACGGCAACCTGGGTGCCGCTGGCGCATCCGTTGCCCCTGGACCAGGTGGAGGTCGAGATCGAACCAGCCGAGGGCGGAGTGAAGATCCGAAGCCGCGTGGTGGTCACCGCCCGCACCGGCGCCGAGATGGAGGCGCTGACCGCGTGCGCGGCGGCATCGCTCGCGCTCTACGACATGGTCAAGTCGGTCGAACGCGGCGCCGTGATCACCGATCTGCTGCTGGAGGCAAAGAGCGGCGGTCGAAGCGGCGAGTACCGCCGCGACCGCTAGGTGTCCTGTCTCGGGCTTGCCTTGCCGTATCTAGCTGGGTCGCGGAGAGGACACTAGCGGACTGTGGCGATCCGTTCCGGTCTTGACCGACTGCTCGACGACGCCAAACGTCTGAAGGGCCGTCGCTACGCGCTTCTGTGCCACCAGGCGTCGCTGAGTCGCGACGGCGTCCACGCACATTTGGCTTTGGCAGCGGCGCAGCCGGCGGCGGCTCTGTTGGGACCGGAGCACGGCTTCTACGGCGTCGAGCAGGACATGGTCACCTCGCGCGACGAGAGGGATCCGTGGACGGGCTCGCCGGTGATCTCCCTCTACGGTGACGATGCCTCCAGCCTGTGCCCCCAGCCGGGCGTCTTCGATGGCTGCGACCTGCTGGTGATCGATCTCCAGGATGTGGGCGCGCGGTACTACACCTTCGCCGCCACCGCGGTGTGGGCGGCCGAGGCCGCGCTCGCCGCGGGCTGTGAGGTCTGGATCCTCGACCGGCCGAACCCCCTGGGCGGCCGGGAGGTGGAGGGCAACCTGCTGGACCTCGACTTCGCCTCCTTCGTGGGCGCCTTTCGCGTGCCGCAGCGCCACGGGTTGACGCTGGCGGAGATCGTCCTGCTGGAGGCGCGCCGCCGCGGCTGGGACACCGCTTCGCTCGCCGTCTTCGAGGTCGAGGGTTGGCGGCGCGAGCAGACCTGGCAGGACATGGGCTGGCCGTGGACGGCCCCATCGCCGAACATGCCGACGCCGGACACCGCCGCCATCTACCCGGGCCTGTGCCTGTTCGAAGCGACCACCGTGTCCGAGGGTCGCGGCACGACGCGCCCGTTCCAGCTTCTGGGGATGCCCGGCGCCGACGCGCCCGTACTCGCCGCCCGCTGCCTGGCACGCCTTGGCGCCGCCGGACTGACCGGTGTCTCGGTCGTCCCCGCCATGTTCAGGCCCCAGTTTCAGAAGCACGCGGGGGCAGTCTGTGCCGGCGTGGAACTCCGGGTTTTGGACGCCGGGGCCCTCCAGCCGGTACGCCTCGGGTTCGAGCTGCTGCTTGCCTTTCGCGATGTCCTGGGGCCGGCCTTCGACTGGCGCGCCGAGCCCTACGAGTTCGTGTCGGACACGCCGGCGGTCGACCTGCTCGCCGGTACCGATCGCTTCCGGCTCGGCCTCGATTCGCCGGACGCGCTCGAACGCTGGTACGCGAGCTGGCGCGACGATGAGAACGAGTTTCGCGCCGAGCGCGAATCGGTCTTGCTGTACTCCTGAAGCACTGCCACAATCCGCCGTGCCGGTCGCTTCAGGTCCGACCGTCTCTCAGCCCAGTCCAGCCGACCCGAGTTTGAACCGAGGTGCAGCCGATGCCGCGGATCCTGATTGCCGATTCCCTGGCGCCGGCAGGCGTCGAGTTGCTGCGCGAGAGCGCGGAAGTGGACGAGCTTCGAGACGAGGATCGTCCACGGCTCGCCTCGTTGATCGCGAACTACGACGCGGTCATCGTGCGCAGCGGAACCCAGATCACCCGCGAGGTTCTGGAGGGCGGCGACCGTCTCAAGGTGGTGGGCCGTGCCGGGGTGGGCGTCGACAACATCGACATAGCAGCCGCTACGCAGCGCGGCGTGCTGGTGATCAACGCGCCGACCGCCAACTCGCTTTCGGCCACCGAGCACACATTCGCCCTGCTGCTGGCGCTGGCGCGGCGGATTCCGTCGGCCGACGCGTCGCTCAAGGCGAAGCGCTGGGACCGCAAGAGCCACGTGGGCAGCGAGCTGCAGGGGAAGGCGCTCGGCGTGATCGGCTTCGGTCAGATCGGTCGGCGGGTGGCCACCCGGGCCCGGGCCTTCGAGATGGAAGTGCTCGCCTACGACCCCTTCCTGCAGGCGGAGGTTGCACGGCGACTCGATGTCGAGCCGGTGGCTCTGCGTGATCTGCTCGCCCGGTCCGACTTCATCACCTTCCACACGCCGCTTACGGATCAGACCAGGAACATGCTCGACGAATCGCGCATTGCCCTGATGAAGGACGGCGCGGCCGTGATCAACGTCGGGCGCGGCGGAGTGGTCGACGGCGAGGCGCTGCTCGCGGCGCTGGAGTCCGGCAAGCTCGCCGGCGCGGGTCTGGACGTGTTCCCGGAGGAACCGCCGACGGACTACCGGCTCGCTGCCCACCCGAACGTGGTGGCGACGCCCCACATCGGCGCCCAGACGACCGAGGCGCAGGAGCGCATCGCCACCGAGACGGCCCGCATGGTGCTCGCCGCGCTTCGTGGCTCGCTCGCGGTGTCAGCGGTGAATCTGCCGTTCCGATCCTCGGGTTCTCGCGGCGAACCGTTCCTGCGGTTGGGCGAGCAACTCGGCCGGCTGGCCGCGGTTGCGCTCGGCGGCAGCCTGCAGCGTATCCAGGTGGACCTGTGGGGCATCGACGACGATTTGAGGAAATCGGCTGCGGTGGCCGCGCTCAAGGGCGCACTGACGCCGTCGTGCGGTGAGGCGGTGAACTACGTGAATGCCGAGCGCACGGCTGCGGACCGCCGCATCGAACTCGTGCAGGCCACCCACAGCGACCAGGCCACGTACGCTCACCTGGTGCGGGTCGAGGCCAGGAACGCCGAAGGGGGCAGCATTCAGGTCGCCGGAACGGTCTACCGCCGGGGGGACCTGCGGGTCGTCTCGTTCGCGGGCTTCCGGTTGGAGTTCAAACCCCAGGGTCTTCTGCTCATCATCCGCAACGAAGATGTCCCCGGGTTCGTGGGCCGGCTCGGCACGCTACTCGGCGACGACGGCATCAACATCGCCGACATCCACCTGGCCCGTGAACCGGGCGCCCACGCCCTGGCCGTCCTGCGTCTCGACGAGACCCCGAACGAGGCGTGCATGGCCGCCCTGCTGGCCCTGGACGAATCGATCTCGGTCGACCTCGTCGACCTCTCCTGACCCGAGCCGAGCACACCCGCGGGTCGGACGCACCCCCCATGCCCCTGGCGCCGGCTGGACGTCGTGCGCGACTGAACCGACGGCCGGGGTGGGTGCGCCGCGGTCAGCGCAGGACGATCGCGGCGATGCCGGCTTTCTCGAGCTTCTGCCGCACGAGGTCGGCAGCCTTCTGGCGCCGGCGGTCGATCTGGACCCGGTACCAGCCTCCTTCTTCGCGGATCCGGACCTTGTCCAGGCCGAGATCGCGGCGCAGGCGACGAGCCAGATCGACGGCGCCGCTGCGCTCCCTGAACGCGCCGGCCTGGATCGTGAAGCCGGAGCGCTCCACCCGACCGGTCCGGGACGCGGCCTTGGGCGCCGTCTTGCGCGTGGCCTTTGCGCGAGAGTTCTTCGGCGGGCGTCCGTTCGCCGAGTAGGAGATCGGCAGGTTGCGGCTTTCGGGCGCCGTCTGAACGACGCGGATTCGCACCCTGGCGAGCCCGGCGCCGAACAGGTCGAGTTTGCGCGCCGCGCCCAGGGAGAGATCGATGATCCGGCCCTTGACGAAGGGGCCGCGATCGTTGATCGGAACCCGCAGCTTCCGCCCGTTGTCCTTGTTCTCGACTTCCACGACGGTGCCGAAGGGCAGTTGTTTGTGCGCCGCGGAGATCCGGTTCATGTCGTAGATCTCGCCGCTGGCGGTGGCCCGACCATCGAACTGCGCGCCGTACCATGACGCGAGTCCTTCCTGCGTTGTCCCGCGGCGAGGGGTCTGGAGAGCGGAGGTCGAAGCGCAGCCGACCGAGAACAGGACGGCGAGCAGTGCGGCCAGCGACCGCGTCCGGCTCACACCCTCGGCGCCTCGAACGCCGCGGCACGGTGCCGCGCCAGCGCCGGTTCGACAGCCTCAGCCAGGAAGTCGTCGACCTGCTGAGCCGAGCGGCCGGTGAAGGAGTCCGCGTCGACCAGGGACTCGAGCTCGTTGCGTCCGAGCCCGAACGACGGATCGCCCGCAATCAGGTCGATCAGGGGATTCGGCTCCCCCGCGGAGACCCGCGCGTAGGCCTCGAGACTGTGCCGGCGGATGCGCTCGTGCAGTTCCTGCCGGTCGCCGCCGCGCAGGGCCGCCTCCATCAGGAAGGTCTCGGTGGCCATGAACGGAAGCTCGCGCCTCACCCGGGCCGCGGTGGCCGCTTCGTTCACCCGCAGTCCCTGGGCAATGTTCGCGGCCAGCAGCAGCACGGCATCGACGGTCAGGAAGCAGTCGGTCAGCACCAGGCGTCGGTTCGCCGAGTCGTCGAGACTGCGCTCGAGCCATTGGGTGCCGGCGTTCAGCGCCCCATGCAGGGAGTCGCTCATGACGCGCCGCGACAGCGAGCACATGCGCTCGGCGCGCACCGGGTTGCGCTTGTAGGCCATCGCCGAGGAACCGACCTGGTTCTCGTCGAAGGGCTCGGACAGTTCACCGACGCCCTGCAGCAGCCGCAAATCGCTGCCGAACTTGTGGCAGCTCTCCGCCACCCCGGACAGTGCGTGCAGAACCTGGCTGTCCTGCTTGCGCGGGTAGGTCTGGCCCGTGATCGCCCAACTCGACTCGAAGCCCAGCGCCGAGGCCACACGGGCGTCGAGTTCGCGGACCTTGCCGTGGTCGCCTCCAAACAGAGTCAGGAAGGAGGCCTGGGTTCCCGTAGTGCCCTTGGCGCCCCGGCAGCGCAGCCGGTCGCGGCGGCCGGCCACTTCATCGAGGTCGGTCAGGAAGTCTTGCAGCCAGAGGCAGGCGCGCTTGCCCAGCGTCGTCAACTGGGCGGGCTGGAAGTGGGTGTAGGCGAGCGCGGTCGTGCCGCGCTCCCTGCGGGCGAAGGTGGCCAGCTCGGCGACTGTGGCCGCCAGCCTGCCCGCGACCAGCTCGAGGGCCTCCCGGATGATCAGCACGTCGGTGTTGTCGGTGACAAACGCGGACGTCGCGCCCAGGTGCAAAATGCTGCCGGCGTCGCCGCTGACTTCAGCGAAGTGCCGCAGGTGGGCCACCACATCGTGGCGCGTTTCGCGTTCGAGCTTCGCGACCCGCTCGAGGTCAAGATCGTCCGCATGCTCGCGCAGCGCGTCAAGCTGCCGCTCGCTGATCGGCAGCCCCAGTGCCGCCTGGTTCTCTGCCAGGCAGATCCACATCCGCCGCCAGGTCTGGAAGCGGTGCCGGCCCGAAAACAGCCGCGCCATCTCAGCACTGGCATAGCGCTCGTGAAGCGGATTCTGGGGCGCTTCCCTCGCTTCGGCCATGGGCGAAGTCTACCAGCGCAACTGTTGCCGTTGCTGAGGTTTAGCGGGCGGATACACGCATCGGGAGCGGCCGCAGTTCGCTCATTCGGGCTCTCGACTACCCCGGCCGTCAGTTCACTCCCCGACGACGTCCAGCCGGCGGGTGTGCTCCACCGGCAGGTGTGCTCCAACGCCCGGTGTGCTCGGCTAGCCAGTGGCTAGTGCCGTGTCACTCGTCAAAAGTCGGATAGAGGCGCTTGAGTTTGACGCGAGCGTCGTCGGTGGTGAAGTGCCAGTTGACCTTGGCTTGGATCCGGTCTCTGGCGGCCTGCCAGGCGCCGACTTCGGCGCGTAGGGTGTCGATGGAGTCGATGCGGCGGTTGAGGCACTGGCGGATCATCACGCTGAGTTCGACCTCGGCGACGTTCAGCCAACTGCCGTGCTTGGGGGTATAGACGAACTCGAAGCGGTCCCACAGCGCCTTGGCCCGGGCCGGGTCGAAGGTCTCGTAGAGCGCGCCGGGACGGTGCGTGTTGAGGTTGTCCATCACCAGCGTGATTCGGGTGGCGTCGGGATACTGCCCGGCGATGTCTTCCAGGAAACGCGCCCAGTCGGTCTTGGTCCTGCGCTCGGTGACCTTGGTCAGACGCCGCCCGGCCAGCGGTTCGGTCGCCATGAACACGTTGCAGGCGCCGCAGCGTCGGTACTCGTAGTCTTCGCGGACCTCCCGTCCAGGGGCCGGCGGGATGGGCGCCCGTGTCTCGGCGATCAACTGCCGCGGCGTCTCGTCCATGCACACCACCGGGAAGTTCGCGTCGTGCGGACGCCGATAGACGTCGAGCACCCGCTCCATGTTCGCCGCGAAGTCGGCGTTGCATTGCGGCGGAATCACCCAGCCGACGCGGCGCCACGGTTTGAGAGCGTTTTTTTTAGCACCCGCCGCACCGTCTCGTGCGAGACGCTGTCGATATAGCCGAGCTCCACCGCACGGTCCGCCAACAGACGCAGAGACCACTGCGAATGCCCTTCGGGCGGCTCTCCGCAACTGAGCGCGATCAGCCGCGCCTCGAACTCGCCATCCGCCTTGCGCAGGTACTTGGGACGACGCCCCTGCCGACTCCCGAGCGCCGCCTCCAGACCGTCCTCCACAAACCGCCTCTTCACACGATCCACCTTGCGCGCACTGATCCGCAAGACCCCGGCGATCGTCTCGCCGGTCGTCCGACGCCCGTTGAACTCGCCCTCGTCGCAGTTGAGCAGAATCAAGGCGTTGATCACCTTCTGCGACCGATGCGAACCCTTGCGCGTAGTCGTCGCCAACGCCTCGCGCTCCTGCTCCTCCAACTCCACCACATACCGCTTCATGCCAGACTCCTTGCCGTCGTCGAACGGCAAGGAACCTACTACGATTCATGCGACCTAGGACGAGTGACACGGCACTAGATTAGCTAGGCACGGTCGAGGAGGCGCAGCATGACGGCCTTCTGGGTGTGCATGCGGTTCTCGGCCTGGTCGAAGACGCGGCTCCGGGGGCCGTCCACGACCGAGGTGGTGACTTCCTCGCCCCGGTGGCAGGGGAGGCAGTGGAGGTAGATCGCGTCGCCCTTGGCCCGGGCCATCAGCTCGTTGTCGACGGTGTAGCCCGCGAAGTCGGCGAGGCGCTGCTTCTGCTCCTGCTCCTGGCCCATCGAGGTCCAGACGTCGCTGTAGACGGCGTCCGCGCCGGCGGCGGCCGCCTGCGGGTCGGCGCCGGTTTCGATCCCGGCGCCGGTATCGGCGGCGAGTTCGCGTGCGAGGTCGAGGTACTTGTCCGCGACTTCGTAACCCGGAGGCGAGGCGATGGAGAAGTCGAGACCTGCGCGGGCGCAGGCGATCATCAGGGAGTGCGCGACGTTGTTGCCGTCGCCGATGTAGGCGATCCGGCGGCCACGCAGGTCGCCGAACTCCTGGCGGACGGTCATCAGGTCGGCGAGCGCCTGGCATGGGTGCAGTTCGTCGGTCAGCCCGTTGATCACGGGCACGGTGGCGTGCCGGGCGGTCTCGACCACGGTGCTGTGCTCGAAGGTGCGGAGCATCAGGAGGTCCACGTATCGCGACAGGACGCGGGCGGTGTCGGCGATCGTCTCCCCGCGGCCGACCTGCAGGTCGCGGTTGGAGAGGAAGATCGCCTGGCCTCCGAGTTGCGCCATCCCCGCCTCGAAGCTGACGCGGGTTCGAGTGGACGCCTTTTCGAAGTAGAGACCGATCGACTTGCCCCTGAGCGTGTCGCGATGTGACTGGGGCCTGGATTCGAGTTGCAATGCCAGCTCGAGAATCGACTCGAGTTGACCGTGTTCGAGGTCGGCGATCGAGATCAGGTGTTCAGGCATACGAGGCCTCCTTCCCTAAGGCCGGGAAAGCGGGCGAGTATGGCAGATATGGGCCATCGATCAGGACGTTTCGCGCCCGGGGCGGGTCGAGTCGCTCCGTATCTGGCGGGCTACACTGCCCGTCTCTTGGTTGTCTCGGTTCCAGGTGCGGACAGGTGAGCGGAGGGAAAGCCACGGGGCGGCCGTGGGTGCTGGTCACCGGCAACCCGAACAAGCGGCGCGAGGCGGAGCGGGTCGTCGGCCACGGGTTGGAGACGGCGGCGATCGACCTGCCGGAGATCCAGTCGGGCGACCTGATCGAGGTGCTGCGGTTCAAGGCCGAGGCCGCCTGGCAGCGGCTTGAGCGGCCGGTCGTTGTCGAGGAGACCGGTCTGGAACTCGCCTGCATGAACGGCTTTCCTGGTCCTTTGGTCAAGTGGATGCTGGAGGCGGTCGGCGACGAAGGCATTGCGCAGGTCGCGATTCGCGCCGGCGACCCGGGCGTCGTGGCCCGGTGCGCCCTCATGCTCCTGGACGGTGAGCGGGAGGTGATCGCCGAGGGCTCGACCGCCGGCAGGCTGGTGCTGCCGCCGCGAGGCGTGGGTGGCTTCGGCTGGGATCCGGTGTTCGAGCCCGACGGACTCGAGCGGACCTACGCCGAACTCGGCGACGAGGTCAAGGACCGGATCGGCCACCGCGGCCGCGCCTGGCGCGAGTTCCTGCGGGCGCTCGGTACCGATCCGCGGCTCTAAGGGAGCTGGGCCTGCCGCCTCAAGGCTGAAAGGACAGTCTCGACCTGGGCCCGCAACTGGTCCAGGCCGCCGTCGTTCTCGATCACATGGTCGGCCGCGGCGCGGCGGTCCTCGGTGCGGGCCTGGGCTTCCATGCGCGCTTGTGCCTGGTCTCGGTCGAGGCCCCGCTCGACCGCGCGGTCGAGGCGGACTTCGCTTGGCGCTTCGACGGTGATCACGGCGTCGTATCGTCCACGACCGCCGGTCTCGGCCAGTAGCGGGACCTCGAAGACGACGACCGAGCCGTCGCCGGCGGATTCGAGGATCTGCAGGTAGCGGCGTCCGACCAACGGATGGATGGCCTGCTCCAGGCGCTTGCGGCTCGCCGCGTCGGCGAACACTGAACGTCCCAGTGCCTCCTTGTCGACCGAGCCGTCCGCCTTCAGCATCTCGGCGCCGAAGAGGTCGGCGACGGCCTGTGCGCCCGGCTCGCCCGGCCGGTACAGGTCGGCGACGAGGGCGTCGGCGTCCGTGACGACGCAGCCCAGATCGGCGAGCATGGCGCCCACCGTCGACTTGCCGCTGGCGATTCCGCCTGTCAGTCCGACGCGTAGAGCAGTCATTGTGGGGGTGAGAATATGCCGCCGCCACCGTCGATGGGACCGTCGCTCGTCTTGACAAGCCCTGGTTGGGACTCTACGATCCCCGTTCCTCTGCGCGAGGAGGATCGGTAGGAGTATGCCTGCTCCTTCGGAAGTCTGCGCGCAGCGGAGTGCCGGCACTCCGGTGGGTAAAGGCCGGCCGGCCAGGGTAGGAACACGATGACTGCAATAGCCAGAGCAAGGACGGCCAACCCGACCTACAGCCCCAAGGTGGGGGAGATCGAGCGTCGTTGGTACGTGGTGGACGCCGAGGGCGCGACTCTTGGACGTCTGGCCACGCGAGTGGCGCGCATGCTGACGGGCAAGGACAAGCCCACCTACGCTCGCCACATCGATGTCGGCGACTTCGTGGTGGTGGTCAACGCCGAAAAGGCGGTTCTCACCGGCGGCAAGGACGACAAGAAGATCTACTACCGCCACAGCGGACAGCCGGGCAAGCTCAAGTCGGAGACCGCGGGCCGTCTGCGTGGCCGCCGGCCGATCAGGCTCGTCGAGTTGGCGGTGCGGGGCATGCTGCCCAAGAACCGCCTGGGCCGCCGCCAACTGCGGAAGCTCAAGGTCTATGCCGGCGCGGAACATCCGCACGTGGCGCAGCAGCCGGAACCGATGGGAATCGAAGGGAGTCCGAGTTGACGGAAGCGACCTACGGGACCGGCCGCCGCAAGACGGCCACGGCGCGTGTGTTCCTGCGCGCCGGTAGCGGCAAGATGACGGTCAACGGCATGGGGATGGACGACTACTTCAACAGCGAAGTGCTGAAGATGATCGTCCACCAGCCTCTGCAGGTGGTCGAGAAGGAAGGCGAGGTCGACATGTGGGCCACCGTCTGCGGAGGCGGCAGTTCCGGCCAGGCCGGCGCCATACGGCACGGCCTCTCGCGTGCGCTGGTGAACTTTGAGCCAACCTTCCGCGAACCGCTCAAGGCGGCCGGGTTCATGACCCGGGATCCGCGACGCAAGGAACGCAAAAAGTACGGCCAGAAGGGTGCACGTGCGCGCTTCCAATTCAGTAAAAGGTAGTGGGGACAGGTTCTTGGCTCACGTCACGATGAAGGAGATGCTGGAGGCGGGTGTCCACTTCGGCCATCAGACCAGACGCTGGAATCCGAAGATGCGCGGTTTCATCTTCGGACGCCGTAACGGCATCTACATCATTGATCTTCAGCAGACCCTGCTGCGCTTCCGCGGGGCGGCGGACTATGTCGAGCACATGGCTCGCATGGGCCGCCGGCTGCTGTTCGTCGGCACCAAGCGTCAGGCGCAGCAGGCGATCGAGGAAGAGGCGCGGCGCTGCGGTCAGTTCTACGTCAGCCATCGCTGGCTTGGCGGTACGCTGACCAACTTCGTCACCATCCGCGCCTCGGTCGAGCGCCTTCAGGATACGGAGAAGAAGCTCGCCGACGAGGAAAGCTTGCTGACCAAGAAGGAACGTCTCCGACTGGACCGTGACCGGGAAAAGATGGTCCGCAACCTCGATGGGATCCGGAACATGGAACGGTTGCCGGACGCGCTCTTCGTCGTCGATCCGCGGCGCGAGCACATTGCGATCGCCGAGGCGAACAAGTTGAACATCCCGGTCGTGGCCATCGTCGACACGAACTGCGACCCGGAGCTTGTGGATCACGTGATTCCTGGCAACGACGACGCCATCCGGACGATCCGGTTGTTTGCCGGCCGCATTGCCGACTCGTACATCGAGGGTGCTGCCGCCTGGAGCAAGGGCGACGAGGCGGAAGGCGCGGCGGAAGCTGAACCCGAGGCAGCCGTCGAGGCTGACGGCGAAGCCCCGGCGCCGGCTGAAGCCCCGGACTCCGCTGAAGCCCCGGACCCGGAAGGGCAGGCCGAGTCCTCCGAGCCGGCAGCCGATGTAGCGGAACCTGCCGCGGCCAGCGGCAGCGGGTAAGCGAGCCGGCAGTTTCGTGGTGAGGCGCCGACGGTTCTTCGTCCGGCGAGCGAGATTCAGTGAAGTTCCAGTCAGGGGCGGGTCAAGTCCCGTAGGGAGAAGGAAGCGATGAGCAAAGCAGTGACAGCCGCAATGGTCAAGGAGCTCCGCGAGCGGACTGGCGCGGGCATGATGGACTGCAAGAAGGCCCTGGTCGAGACCGGCGGTGACGTGGAAGCGGCGATCGACACGCTGCGCAAGAAGGGGTTGGCCTCCGCCGCCAAGAAGGCCGGTCGCGCCACCATCGACGGTCTCGTGGTCTCCTACATCCACGCCGGCGGCAGAATCGGCGTGTTGCTCGAGATCAACTGCGAGACGGACTTTGTCGCTCGCACGGACGACTTTAGGCAGTTGGCGCACGATCTCTCGCTTCACGTGGCCGCCAGCCAGCCCCGTTTCATCGGTCGCGACGAGGTCGCCGCGGACGTCCTCGAACGGGAGAAGAGGATTCACCGCGAGCAGGCGCTCGAGTCGGGCAAGCCTGACCACATCGTCGAGCGCATCGTCGAGGGCCGGATGTCGAAGTTCTTCGCCGAGAACTGCCTCCTGGAGCAGCCGTTCGTCAAGGACGCCGACCAGAACGTCGAGGACGTGCTCAAGGCGGCGATCGCTAAGCTGGGCGAGAACATGCGCATCTGCCGTTTCGCCAGGTTCCAGCTCGGCGGTGATTCGACCGTCGCCGCGGCGGCCTCACCGGCTTCCGATCCCTCCTGATGGCCGGATGACTGCAGCCGCCGCCGGCGAGCCGGCCTACCGCCGCATCCTGCTCAAGCTGTCGGGCGAAGCCCTGATGGGCGACAAGCCGTTCGGCATCGACGAGGCCGTTGTCGGCGGGATCGCCACTCAGATTCGGGATGTCTTCGAACTCGGCGTGGAGATCGGCATCGTGGTCGGGGGCGGCAACGTGATCCGCGGCTTGGCTGCGAGTCACCGCGGCGTCGAGCGGGCCACGGGTGACTACATGGGCATGCTGGCGACCGTGATCAACAGCCTGGCAATGCAGGACGCGCTGGAAAAGACCGGCGTTCCGACCCGGGTGCAGACGGCGCTGGAGATGCGCAGCGTGGCCGAGCCGTTCATTCGCCGCCGGGCGATCCGGCACCTGGAGAAGGGCCGGGTCGTGATCTTCGGCGCCGGTACCGGCAACCCCTACCTGACGACGGACACTGCCGCCGCACTCCGTGCGAACGAAGTCCAGGCCGAGATTCTGCTCAAGGCAACCCAGGTCGACGGCGTCTACAGTGCCGACCCGCGCCGGGACGCCGGAGCGGAGCGCCTGCCCGAAGTGACCTATCAGGAGGTCCTGGAGCGCAACCTGGGCATCATGGACGCGGCCGCGATCAGCCTGTGCCGGGAGAACGACCTGCCGATTGCGGTGTTCGACCTCGGTGTCGAGGGCAACATCCGACGGGTGGTTCTGGGCGAGAAGGTCGGCTCCCTGGTCACGTGAACCGCCATGCGTCGAGCCGGAACCCGGCGCGGCGCTAGAGTTGCGGTCCGTACACGGAGGCAGGGGGTCATATGCAAGAGCTGTTCTTGGAGATGGAGCTCAAGATGAAGGATGGCGTCGACCACCTTCACCAGGAGCTGAAGACACTACGGACCGGTCGGGCCTCGACGGCGCTGCTCGATGGGGTGACGGTCGAGTACTACGGCACGCCGACGCCACTCAATCAGCTCGCGAGCCTGTCCGTCGCCGACGCCACGCTGTTGGTGGCCCAGCCGTTCGATCCGACCCAGATCGCCGCGATCGAGCGCGCGATCCTGGTTGCCGATCTGGGGCTGAATCCCTCCAACGACGGCAGGATCGTCCGTATCCCGGTGCCTCCCCTCACCGAGGAGCGTCGCAAGGAGATGGTGAAGCGCGCCCACGAGATGGCCGAGCGCTTCCGCAATACAGTGCGCGGCGTCCGGCGCGAAGGCAACGATTCCCTGAAGCAGATGGAGAAGGCCAAGGAGATTTCGCAGGACGACGAACGCCGGGGGTTCGACGAGATGCAGAAGCTCCATGACCACTACATCGGCCTGGTGAACCAGGCGTTGGCGAACAAGGAGAAGGACATCCTCGAGGTCTAGTGCTAGCCGGGCTGCTCGCAGCCCGCCCTCGAGCCCTGCTTTGACCGTCCACGCAATTGTCCCCGCCGCCGGAAGGGGCAGGCGGTTCGGCGGCGATCGGCCGAAGCAGTTTTCCCTGCTCCTGGACCGCCCGGTCCTGGCCTGGACCGTCGAACGGCTTGTCGCCGTCCCCGTCATCGACCGGGTGGTCGTCGCGGCGCCGGCGGGGAGCGCCCACGAGACGCTGGAGATGCTGGCAGAGGAAGTTGCACCGCGGCCCGGAGTTGCGCTCGCCACGGTGGAGGGTGGCCGGCGCCGCCAGGATTCGGTAGCGGCCGCGCTCGCGGCGACCGCCGCGGATGCCTCCGACTGGGTTGCGGTTCACGACGGCGCCCGCCCCTGTCTGAGCGCGGCGGACCTCGAAGCCGTCGTTCGGGCGGCGGCCGGGGGTGGCAGGGCCGGCGCGGTCCTCGGGCGTCCGGTGAGCGACACCCTGAAGACGGTCGAGTCGGGCCGGCTCGGCGCGACGGTCGATCGGGCGGGTCTTTTTCGGGCCGAGACGCCCCAGGTCTTTCGGGCCGGGAAGCTGGCGGCTGCGCTCGAGCGGGCGACGGCGCTGGACATCGAAGTGAGCGACGAGAGCAGCCTGTTCGAGCCGGGTTCGATCGTTGCTGTTGAGGCGTCCCACCCGAATCCGAAACTCACCGATCTCTCGGATCGCGCCGCGATCGAGGCGCTGCTGCGACCGCGGCAAGGAGCGCGGCCGGTCGTCGAGACCGCGGTCGGCCACGGCTACGACGTGCACCGGCTAGTCGCTGGGCGGCCCCTGATCCTTGGCAGCCAGAGGATTCCGCACGAGGCCGGTCTGGACGGTCACAGCGATGCCGACGTGGTGCTCCATGCGATCGGCGACGCCCTGCTCGGCGCCGCCGGGCTCGGTGACCTTGGAGTCCACTTTCCCCCGTCGGACGACGCTTGGCGCGGTGCCGACAGCTCGGACCTGCTCCGGCGGATCGTCGACCTGGTCCGCGAGCAGGGGTTCGAGGTCCGGAACTGCGACGTGACGCTGATCGCCGAGCGGCCAAGGATGGCGCCCTACCGCGCGGCGATCGAGGATCGTGTTGCGCGCCTGCTCGGGCTCGACCCCAGGCGAATGAACTTGAAGGCCACGACCCATGAAGGGCTGGGGCCCCTCGGTCGAGGTGAGGGCATGGCGGCCGAGGCCGTCGTGCTGATCGAGCGGCGGCGCGTGTGAGCAGACGAGGCGATCGCCGGGGTACTCCGGCGCCCGCCGCCACCGCCGGCTGGCGACTCGGCTTTCAGCCGGTCCGCGAGATCCTCCGCAGCCAACCGCACGAAGTCGCCGAAATCGTCATGTCCAGGGCGGCGGGGGAGCGCCGCCGGACGATCGAGAGCCTGTGCACAAGACACCGCGTGCCGGTTCGGAGCGTGACCGCCGCCGAACTGCGGGTGCGGCTCGAAGCGGCGGGACTCGACCACGCGCCGGCGCGCGGCTTCGCGGCGGTCCTGTTGCCCCGGAGTCACGACGGATCGACGGTTGCTGCCGCCGACCCGCAGCTCCTGGTGCTGGTCGAGGACGTGCAGGATCCACGGAACCTGGGCGCCCTGCTGCGCGTGTGCGAGGGGGCCGGGGTTGGCCGCGTTCTGATCCGTGACCGCGGCGCGGCGCCGCTCTCTGCCGCGGTCGCCGGAACCGCCGCGGGTGCGGTCGATTGGCTCGACGTCGAGCGGATTGTGAACAGCGGCCAGGAGATCGAGCGCCTCAAGCGCGACGGTTACTGGGTCTACGGCGCCGACGCCACAGGCGTAGCGCCGTGGACGGTCGACCTGAGCGGCCCGATCGTGCTTTGCATCGGCGGCGAGGCGCGCGGCCTGCGTCGCCGGACAAGGAGCCTCTGCGACGGCCTTCTCGGCTTGCCGATGCGCGGCCGCGTCGAGTCCCTCAACCTGTCCACGGCGGCCGCAGCGCTGCTCTACGAGGCGGTGCGCCAGCGTCTTGTCACGCCGGAGGGCCTGGCGTAGACTCCGGCGTCGCCGTGGCGCCGCCATGGTGCCTAAGTGCTTCGTCGCGAGGGCCGGCATAGCTCAGTTGGTAGAGCAACTGCCTTGTAAGCAGTAGGTCCTCGGTTCGAATCCGGGTGCCGGCTCCACGGAGGAAGTTGCCGGAGGTGTGGCCGAGCGGTCAAAGGCAACAGACTGTAAATCTGTCGGGCAAAGCCCTACGATGGTTCGAATCCATCCGCCTCCACCACTTCTTCCCTTTGCGGGCGTGCGGGAGTAACTCAGGGGTAGAGTCACAGCCTTCCAAGCTGTTGGTCGCGGGTTCGAATCCCGTCTCCCGCTCCACGCCGCGCGGAGCGCCGGCGTGGAGCGTGAGACGGGATTCGGCGTACATCGCTCGCGCAGCGAGCGATGCGGGCCAGCAAATCCCGTCTGGCTCCATGCCGCGCGGAGCGCCGGCGTGCAGCGTGAGACGGGATTCGGCGTACATCGCTTGCTGCGCAAGCGATGCGGGCTAGCGAATCCCTTGTGTGTGCTCGGGCCGCGGGGAGCGCCGGCGTGGAACGTGAGACGGGATTCGGCGTGCATCGCTTGCTGCGCAAGCGATGCGGGCTAGCGAATCCCTTGTGTGTGCTCGGGCCGCGGGGAGCGCCGGCGTGGAACGTGAGACGGGATTCGGCGTGCATCGCTTGCTGCGCAAGCGATGCGGGCTAGCGAATCCCGTTCCAGGGCGCACGGAGCGCCGGCGTGGAGCGTGAGACGGGATTCGGCGTGCATCGCTTGCTGCGCAAGCGATGCGGGCTAGCCCGCATCAAGCGCGATGCCGCGAAGCGGCGAGCACGTACCTCGCCGTCAACCCGCCTACTCCTTCGCCGCCACTACCGCCGTAGCTTCCACCTCGATCAGCAGGGACGGGTACACGAGTCCCGTCACGCCGACCCAGGTTGAGGCGCGTGGCGGATCGAGCTGAAGCACCTTGGCCTGGGCCCGCCCGGCTTGCTGGACCTTCTCGGGATCGATGTCCTTGATGTAGACGTTCGTCTTCACGATGTCCTCGGCGCTTGCGCCGGCCTGCTCCAGGCGCTTGACGACGTTGGTGAAGGCGATCTCGGCCTGCTCGGCGAGGGTGGCCGCGGGCGCCTCTGCGCCGTCGGCCCAGCCGATCTGTCCCGAGATGAGGATCGTGGTGACGCCGTTTGCGGTCGTCTTGGCGATGTGGGAGAAGCCCTGCTGCGAGCCGAGGAATTCGGTTTTCAATTCTTGTGCCTCCGCGATACCGGCTGCGAGCAGGAGCGCACCGAGGAAGAAGGCTAGGCGATCGGGTTGTCTCTTCATTTCGGTCTCCTGGATCGTGCCGTGCCGGCCGTTGAAAGTAGCCGGCGGGTGTAGGGGATGCGTACGATAGCGCCAACTCCGAGTCTGCGAGGGGCCATCGTTCGCCTCCTGCTCCCGATCGTGAGGTGCCCGGTGCTACGCTGACCTTGGAGGCTTCGGATATGAGAATGGACCGTTTCCTTCCGGCCCGGTTGGCCTTGTGCGCGGTGCTCACGCCCTTCCTGCACGGGCCGGCATTTAGCAGCGAACCGCAGTGGGTGACCTACCCCGGGGGCGACGGCCCCGGCGCCGGCCGCAAGGTCGTCCTGATCGCAGGCGACGAGGAGTACCGCTCGGAGGAGGCGATGCCGATGCTCGGCAAGGTGCTCTCGGTGCGGCACGGCTTCGAGTGCGTGGTGCTGTTCTCGATCGACGCCGAGACCGGGACGATCGACCCTGAGGAGCAGACGAACATCCCGGGTCTCGAAGCGCTCGACGCCGCCGACCTGATGGTGATCGCGACCCGTTTCCGGGAGTTGCCGGACGCGCAGATGAAGCACATCGTCGACTACGTCGAATCGGGGCGGCCGATCGTCGGATTGCGGACGGCTACGCACGCCTTCTCCTACCAACGCAACCCTGACAGCCCGTACGCGCACTGGAGCTTCCGCAGCGAGACGTGGCCGGGCGGGTTCGGGCAGCAGGTGCTCGGCGAAACGTGGATCAACCACCACGGTCACCACGGCAGGGAGAGCACGCTCGGCGTCATGGCGCCCGGCGCCGCCGGCCATCGCATCCTGCGCGGAGTGACCGACGTCTGGGGCCCGACGGACGTCTACGGAGTGAAGAACCTCGGTGACGACGCCGACGTGCTGCTGTTGGGGGCGGTGCTGGCCGGGATGTCTCCGGACGATCCGCCCGTGGAGGGGCCGAAGAACGACCCCATGGAACCACTGGCCTGGATCCGCTCGTACACGGGCAGCGGCGGCAAGGCCGCGCGCGTGTTCACGACCACGATGGGCGCCTCGACGGACTTCGAGAGCGAGGGGCTACGGCGCCTGGTGGTGAATGCCGTGTACTGGGGGCTCGGGATGGAGGACCGGATCCCCGAGCAGAGCGACGTGCGGATCGTCGGCGAGTACAAGCCGACTAGCTTCGGCTTCGGCAGCCATGCGGGAAGCGTCATGCCCTCCGTCCACGCGCTGCCCTAGTGCCGTGTCACTCGTCAAAAGTCGGATAGAGGCGCTTGAGTTTGACGCGAGCGTCGTCGGTGGTGAAGTGCCAGTTGACCTTGGCTTGGATCCGGTCTCTGGCGGCCTGCCAGGCGCCGACTTCGGCGCGTAGGGTGTCGATGGAGTCGATGCGGCGGTTGAGGCACTGGCGGATCATCACGCTGAGTTCGACCTCGGCGACGTTCAGCCAACTGCCGTGCTTGGGGGTATAGACGAACTCGAAGCGGTCCCACAGCGCCTTGGCCCTGGCCGGGTCGAAGGTCTCGTAGAGCGCGCCGGGGCGGTGCGTGTTGAGGTTGTCCATCACCAGCGTGATTCGGGTGGCGTCGGGATACTGCCCGGCGATGTCTTCCAGGAAACGCGCCCAGTCGGTCTTGGTCCTGCGCTCGGTGACCTTGGTCAGACGCCGCCCGGCCAGCGGTTCGGTCGCCATGAACACGTTGCAGGCGCCGCAGCGTCGGTACTCGTAGTCTTCGCGGACCTCCCGTCCAGGGGCCGGCGGGATGGGCGCCCGTGTCTCGGCGATCAACTGCCGCGGCGTCTCGTCCATGCACACCACCGGGAAGTTCGCGTCGTGCGGACGCCGATAGACGTCGAGCACCCGCTCCATGTTCGCCGCGAAGTCGGCGTTGCATTGCGGCGGAATCACCCAGCCGACGCGGCGCCACGGTTTGAGAGCGTTTTTTTTAGCACCCGCCGCACCGTCTCGTGCGAGACGCTGTCGATATAGCCGAGCTCCACCGCACGGTCCGCCAACAGACGCAGAGACCACTGCGAATGCCCTTCGGGCGGCTCTCCGCAACTGAGCGCGATCAGCCGCGCCTCGAACTCGCCATCCGCCTTGCGCAGGTACTTGGGACGACGCCCCTGCCGACTCCCGAGCGCCGCCTCCAGACCGTCCTCCACAAACCGCCTCTTCACACGATCCACCTTGCGCGCACTGATCCGCAAGACCCCGGCGATCGTCTCGCCGGTCGTCCGACGCCCGTTGAACTCGCCCTCGTCGCAGTTGAGCAGAATCAAGGCGTTGATCACCTTCTGCGACCGATGCGAACCCTTGCGCGTAGTCGTCGCCAACGCCTCGCGCTCCTGCTCCTCCAACTCCACCACATACCGCTTCATGCCAGACTCCTTGCCGTCGTCGAACGGCAAGGAACCTACTGCGATTCATGCGACCTAGGACGAGTGACATGACACTAGCTTGCCGGGCCGCCGGTCGATCTCGCTAACGGCCCCCCCGAGGTGCGTCCGTGACGAAGGCCTCCCGCTCGAGAACAGGCGATAGATCGTAGAGCAGTTCGCGCCGCCACCAGCGCCCGTCCGCCCCAGGTTCGCTGAACGTGTAGTCGTAGAGCCGCAGGCGCAGGTAGTTGGGCGGTTCGGCCTGCCGGCTGGCGGCGCCGAGCAACCGCAGCACCGCGGGTTCGCCCTCGAACAGCCGCGTTACGAAGGGGCCCAACCAGTCGGCCCGCTGCGGATCGAGCGCCGCGAACCACATCTGCCAGTCGAGCCGGGGCATGTGGGGCTGGGCGGCGCGGGGCGGACGATCGACAGGCCCGGGCTTGAAGCGGAAGGCCAGCTCGCTCCAGATCACGCCGTCGGCGCTCGTCTCGACCACGATCTCGGGGCGCGAGGTCGTCATCGCGCGGAACAGGCCGTAGCCGTTGATCGAGCGCAACGGTGCGATGGCTCGCAGCAGGGGCGCGGACGGATCGACCAGCACCCGGTCGACGAGGTCGGCCGCAGCGGCCGCCGGTGGGGGAGTGTCCGGTCCGCGCGGCAGCGATCGGGTGAGTTCGCGGGCGGCGACCAGGAGGCTCAGGCAGAGGATCGCGCCGGCTGCCGCCCAGCGAATCCGTCGGGAGGCGGCCTGCAGGGGGCCGCCGGCCCCGGGGGTCGGCGCCGCTTGAGCGGGGCTGCCGACCTGCCCGCAGCGGCCGGCCATCCAACCGAACCCGCCGGTATCTAGCCACGACAGGCAGAGCACCGCGCTCAGCAGGTTGAAGAAGCCGTAGTTGCCGGTGGCGGCGATCAGGAGCTGAAACGCCAGCAGCATTCCCATGCCGGTGCGACGCAGGCGCCGAGAGAAGACAAGCCACGGCGCCGCCAGCTCCACCGCAAACATGATCAGAACCGACAGGCGATGGAACCAGTCCGGGAGGTGGTGCACGTACCAGCTCGCCGTGACCGGCAGCGGCTGGGTGAAGTAGTGGACGTCGAGTGCGGTCAGTTGCCACCAGGTCGAATCGAGGCTGAGCAGCTTGACCGCGCCCGAGAGGAACATCAGCTTGACCACCAGCAGCCGGAACAGCCACAGGCCGGGCCGGCCGGCCGCGGCGTCCGGGGTGACGCCGAACGCCGCTCGGACGCGCGCCGCCAAGGTGTCGGGCCGCGGCCCTGAACCGGTCGGCCAGCCGAGGGGGGCCAGCACGACGGCACAAACCGTCGCCTCGAGCAGCAGCGTGTCCCACTGGAAGGCGAGGAAGGTCTGCCCGCCCCAGACCAGCGACAGATAGCAGAGCCAGAGAGCGCCGAAGACCGGGATGGTCACCATGCCGGCGATCGCGAGCAGCGAGAGGACGACGCCGGCCGCACAGAGGGCGTGCAGCGCCGTGTCGCTGGAAGAAAACCAGAGCAACGACGGCGCCTCCGCCAGGCGTTCGAGCGTCGAGGGCCCGAGCACCCGTTCGAGGTAGGCGAAGAACTCCCCGGCCGGCAGGATGCCGCGCGATCCGATCAGACCGTCGATCTGCACCCAGAGGGAGACGAAGGCGACCAGGTGGACCCCGGCCAAGAGGCGCAGGAGCAGTTTCGGCACGGTCCCTATCCTGACGGAGGCTGGCATACTCCGCCCGCGACGGGACAACCGGCTGAGGGCACGACGACAAATGGAGATGGAGACCTTCGAACTGGAGCGGCAGCAGTCGCTCTGGGAACACCGGGTTGACGTGAACCTGAGCGAGAGCGGCGTCGAGCCGCTGTCGCTCGACGGCCTGGCGGAGATGGGGCTCGACCTGGACTGGCTCCGCGCGCTGCCGCTCGAGTACATCCAGTCGAATGGCACTCCTGAACTGCGGTCGCAGATAGCCGGCCACTACGCGGACGCCTCCACGGAGCACGTGCTGGTGACCAACGGCTCGTCCGAGGCGAACTACGTCACCGTGCAGGTGCTGATCGAGCCCGGCGACGAGGTGGTGGCGATCGTGCCCAACTACCTGCAGGTGGCGTTGGCGGCGCGGGGCGTCGGCGCGGTGGTGCGGAACGTGTCGCTCCTGCCCGGCGAAGACGAGTCGAGTTGGTCGCTCGATTGGGAGACGTTCGAGGCCGCCGTCGGCGAACGGACGAAGCTCATCTACCTGAGCCATCCGAACAACCCGACCGGCCACGTGTTCACGCCCTCGGAACTCGACCGGATCGTGGCGGCGGCGGATCGGGTCGGCGCGTGGGTCCTGAGCGACGAGGTCTACCGCGGCGCCGTGCACGATCTGGCGCCGGGCGAGGAGGCTCCGGGCATCTGGGGTCGCGGCGAGCGGGTGATTGCGGTCTCGGGTCTGTCCAAGGCGTACGGCTTGCCGGGGGCCCGGCTCGGCTGGATGGTGGGCCCGCCCGAGTTCGTGGAGCGTTGCTGGGCGCGGCGCGACTACACGACGATCGCTCCCGGCGCGCTCTCCGACGCGATCGCGCGCTTCGCCACCGAGCCGTCGAACCAGGAACGGTTGGTCGAACGCGCGCGGCGGATGATGCGCGCCAACCGGGCAACCTTCCGCGACTGGACGAAACGGCAGAACGGAGCGCTCGTCTATCGGGAACCGCGTGCCGGCGCCTACGCCTTCGTCCCCTTCCTCGAGAACGGCCGCCTGGCCGACTGCGCTGCCTTTGCCGAGAGACTGCGCCGGAACCGCAGCGTGCTGCTGGTCGCGGGGCGTTGGGCCGGAATGCCAGGCTATCTGCGCTTCGGTCTCGGACCGCCTCCCGCGACCTTCGCGGAAGGCCTTCGCCGGGTCGAACTGGAGATGGGGAACTGAATAGAGTCGTGCGACTGTGAGTAGCAGCCGTCTCCGGCGCGCCGTCCACTTTGTCCCCGGCGGCAACGAGCGCATGCTCGCCAAGTCCCTGGGACTCGAGGCGGACACGCTGATTCTCGACCTCGAAGACGCGGTGACGCCGGACCGGAAGGAGGACGTACGCCGTGAGGTCGCCGGGTGGCTCAAGGCGACCGACTTCGGCGGCAAGGAGCGCGCGGTGCGGGTCAACGACCTGATGACGCCCTGGGGCCGCGAGGACTACGAGGTCACGATGGAGCATCCGCCCGACGCCTACGTGGTGCCCAAGGTGAGCGGCGTCGACGACGTGCTGCGCGTGGACCGGTTGGTGGCGCAACTCGAACTGGCCCACGGACACGACCTGGGCGGCATCGCCCTCATCCTGATCGCGACCGAGACCGCCGGCGGAGCTCTCAATCTCGCCCACCTGACCGCGACCACGCGGGTGTCCGCGCTGACCTGGGGCGCGGAGGATCTGTCGGTATCGATCGGCGCCAGTCGCCGCCGCGACGAGCGCGGCGAGTATCTCGACGTGTTCCGGTACTGCCGGGCGATGACCCTGCTCGCGGCGCGCGCCGGCGGCGCCCAGCCGATCGACAGCGTCTTCGTCGACATCGGCGACCTGGACGGTTTGCGCCAGGACTGCCAGCGGGCGGCCTGGATGGGCTTCGAGGGCAAGATGACCATCCATCCGAACCAGATCCCGATCGTCAACGAGGTCTTCACGCCGAGCGAGGCAGAGATCGCTTCCGCCGCCGCCCTGGTGGCCGCGTTCGCGGAGAACCAGGCCCAGGGCCGGATGGCGTTCCGCCACGAAGGACAGATGGTCGACGCGCCCCACCTGCACCGGGCGGAACGGGTGCTCGACCGCGCCCGCCAGGCCGGAGCGGTCGAGTAGCCGTTGGCCTGGTCTGGTCGAACCGTCAGGCGCGTCCCGGCGGCACCGGCGGGTCAATGCACGACTACAGCAACCTCGCTCGCCGGTGCCAGCCGGAGCTTGCGGTTGGTATTGGGACGGCCAGCGACTTGGAGCGACCAGTCGCCGGACGGTACGCGGTCGAACTCGAACCGCCCCTCCTCGTCGGTCCAGGACCGCCGCGTCACGCCGAGGGCTTCGGCCTCACGCAGGCTCGCCTGGGCCGGCCACAGCAGGACTATCGTCCCTGCCTGCGGCAACGCGGTCTCGTCAAGGACCACGCCCACCGCCCGGCCGCTCTGCAGGTGGACATCCGCCCATTCGTTGCCGTGGATGTGCACCGGCCTTTTCTCCCCTCCGACCGCCAGCGTATGGCGGCCCGAGGCCAGATCCTGGAAGTTGAAGGCCCCGTCATGGGCCGTGAACTGCCGGCGCGCACTCGTCATCTCGCCGTTCCGCAGGAGCAGGACCTGCGCCCCGGACCAAGGCGCCCCATCAAGGTGGACGACACCCTTGAGGCTGTGACCGGGTGCGAAAACGAGATCGGCCGGGGTGTCGCTGTCACGCACCTTGACGCGAGTCACCGCGCGGCGGCCGGAGATACCGACCGTACCGGCCACGGCCCACTCGCCGGCGGGAACGCGGTCGATGAGAAAGGTGCCGTCGGAGTTGATCGAAGCTTCCCGTACGGCAAAGTCATCGTCGACCGCCTCGACTCGGAGCGAGTTGATCTCCCCCTCAGTCAGCCCGTGAACCTGTCCTGAGATCCGCCCAGGCGGTGCATGAAGACGGAGGCGGAGCACGGCATCTGCCGTATCGCCCCGCACGCGGAACGGTTTCACGGAGCGAATGCGGCGCCCGCCGAACTCACCGCCGATGTCATAGGTTCCTTGCCGCAGCCACGCAGTGAAACGTCCGTCAGCTCCGACGTGGACAGGCGGATCCTGTCGAAGACCCTCAGATGCGAGGAAGGTCAACTGCCAGGCAGCGCCGTCGGCCGGTTCATCTTCAAGAATCGCGAGGCCACTGACCTGGTAGCGACCGAAGTCGAAGTTCACCTGCTGCTTCCCGCCGAGAACCTGAACAGCCTTACGCTCGGCCAGTTCGCCGGACCCCGGATCGACTTCCAGAAGGTACGACCCTGCAGGCACATCGTCGAAGGCGAAACGGCCTCGCGCGTCCGTCCCGGTTTCGCCCACGCCGTGGAGCACAACGGCGATCCCGGTGAGGCCGTGCCGCCGATCCGTGACGCGGCCGAAGATTCGGCCGGACCTCCCGCCGAGATCCACGTCAAGCCAGCGCTCCTCGCCGGTCTCAAGCTCGACGACTACACGCGTGCTCGCACCGTTCTGCGACCGCAGGAGCAGCCGATAGCGGTCTGGAGCCAGATGGGCGATCCAGAACGTGCCGTCATCCCGCGTGCGCCCCGACGTGACGTATCCCAGGTCGCCGCTCAGCGGATCCTGGGAAGAGCGGTGCGAAGAGCCGAACAGTTCGAAGGTGCCCGAGACCGGCTCGCCGTGAAGCGTCATCTGCCCCTCAAGGACGGCGCCCCGGCTGAGGCGAATCTCGACCGGATCGACTGCTCCAGGAACCAGCCCGCGCAGCGTGCGCGAGGCGAACCCGCTCGCCACTGCCTCAATGTCCAGCCGCACCTCAGGCGTAAGGCCAGGCACAACGAAGACCCCGTCGTCGCCTGTCCTCAGTTGGACCGCGTCGCCCAAATCGCCGACGGTGACCCGGCCGAAGACGTCCGGTGCCCGCTGGGCGATCGCCGTCACCGAGGCATCACGTATCGGGTTCGCGGCTTCGTCCAGTACGACCCCTCGCAGTACAACGGCCGGATCAAGGAGTATCGCCCCCATGTTCAGGGTCTCGACCTCGCCCACCTCAACGCCGCGGATAAGCCGGAACGCGTGCCCGTCTGACCTGACCGCGAAGTCGCGCCGCCCGGGCGGCGCCCGGACCACGAACCTCCCATCTCCGCCTGTCCGACCCAGGAAGCTCGTACCAACCCGGAGTTCGGAGAGGCGATTCAGCGTGACCGAAGCCCCCATGGCGCTGAATCGGCCGAGGCCGACCTCCGCACCGGCGACAGGGTTTCCTGACTGCCGATCGACCACGGTCCCCGACACGACAACGCCACGTTGAAGCCGGATGACGTACTCCCCGATCTCTGTGAGGTAGTGGCCGATGTGGGCCGCGTCGATTGGCAGGAAGCCGGGATGCCGAATCGTCACCTCCACGTCGTCGCGTAGCCGGTGCCGGGGAGCCGGCAGCCGGTCGCTCACGAATCGACCGGCGTGCCGTGTGCGGAGGAACTGCTGCAAGCTTGGGCCGCCGCGCCGCACAGGGCGTCGCGAGAGGCGGATCTCGACGTCCTCCAGTGCCCTGCCGCGGTCATCCAGCACGCGTCCCCGAATCGGCAGGCCGGGCAGAAGGGCGGGGCAGGCGCCCGAGGCAATGTCGGCATCGGAGCAGGCGTCGTAGCCGCGACCACGGGTACTGAACCAGACTCGGTCGCCTGGGAGCATCTGGATCCCGAACCCGCCGTCAAGGGTTGCACGCCGAAGCGACGCCATCGCGCGGTGGAGACCTGACCATGGTCTTTCCGGCAGCTCAAGCCAGTACTCCACAGGAGGTGATTCGGCTTCCGGCGCGAGGTCGTCCCGCGCGCTTCTGGCGGTGAGAACTCCAACGCCATCCAGGCTAACCACGCCGCGGCGGAATGCCGAGGTCGGCAATAGGTCGATTGTCGCGGCTTCGAGGTCCTGCGACAGTCGCCCGATGTAGGTTGCGCCGCTCTCGGTCTCCACCTGCCACTCCGAAGCAGTACTGTCGAGCACTGCTCTTCCCTTCTCGTCGGTCAAGGCGACCGGCCAGCCCGACTCGTCGCGCACGAGAGCGCCCGGCAAAGGGCGGCCCTGGCCAGTTGTCCGCAACAGGAACTCCGCCGGCTTGCCGCGGCGCCTCAGCCGCACCACCGAGCGGTCGTTCGCCCCTTCTCCGACCGTCCTGCAAACCCCTTTTCCCGTCACAAATCCGGGGGCGCCGACGCGTATCGCGGTTGCTTTGTCGTCGGGCACTTCCAGAACGGCGCTGCCGGTGGTGGACGTGATGGCCGGTTCCAGCCAGACCTGCCAGCCCCTGTTTCCGGAGATCACCTCGTTGTTGCCCGGGTCGCTGGCTCGCGTCGGGACAACCACGGCGCCGGCGACCGGACCATCGCTGTCCTCTGCTAGAACTGTGAAGTTGCATTCCCGCTTTGCGATCCGGGGTGCCGGCGGCAGGTCGTCGCCGCCGGTGCCGGGCCGCCAGAGCCGTGCGACGGCCAAGCCTCCGTCATCGACCACGATCCACCAGTCCGACGGTGAGTCGAGAGACTCGGGCGGAATGCCAAGCCGTATCGTGTTCCGGAAGTTCCTAACCCGCTGCGGTGAGGACACGGGTGCCCCCTCCAGCAACTCGCGCCCGCACCTGAACGACGAGCAGGGTGCGTACAGTCGGATCTCACCTCCAGAGGCGCCAAGCCCGTCCGCAAGTCGAAGAGAGAACTCAGGGGTGACGGCTTGGGCTGCCGCCATTCCCGGAAGCATCAGGACCGTCAGGGAGAACGCGGCGCCGGCGGTGCGGCCTCTTGGGAAGCGGACTCTCAGCCCTTGGCACAATGAGATTCGTGCAGACTGGCTCACTAACTTGGCTAAGCTAGCTGCAGGAACCGGCAGTGCCGGGAACGATCGTCGATGGATCGAAGGGGTTGCCGTTGGTGTCCAGGCAACGCAGTGTGTTGCCTTGGGGTGTCACCCCCCTTGTACCGATGCACTCAAAGTCGGGGCTCTCACCCCCGGTTGGTGCTCCCCCGCACCACAAGCTTCCATAGAAATTGCCTGAAAGCGGGTCGTAGTCGACCCGATAGTACGCGCCGTCCTCCATGCTGCCTCCGCACTCCACTTTGTTGCCGATGTGGCTACTGCACCGGTCGGTGCCGCATCCAGCAAGGGAGACGAGTATGGACAGGATCAGGACTGTTTTAACAACTCTCACGACGAGCACCTCCTGTGTCAGAGGCGCCCGTGTCTGAGGTACGTCCTGTCTGACGTACGTCCTGTCTGAGGCACCTCGGGTGTTGAGCCTAGGATTGTAGCGCACTTGCTTCCCTTTGCGACACCCGGACGGCGAGCTGTCCGCGAGTACCTTCACGGGACCGCTGACCACTCTGTTCGGGAGCCGCGAATGGCCCTGCCAAGCGAGGCCCATCGGCAGCGCCGACGTGGACGGCTTGTGCCGACCGCCAGGGCAAGGCTTGGATCGGCTGTGACGGCGAGATGACGATCCACCCGAACCAGATCCCGATCGTCAAGGAGGTGTTCACATGACAAGGCACCTTCCGCGGAAACTCGAGGGTCTGTTGTTGGTCACCTGTGTGTGGCTGGGTGCCTGCGCTCCGCGCCCGGACCTGGTCGAAATCCTGGACCTCGTCCGGGAGTTCCACTACGCGGAGTCCGCCCAGGAACGTCCCCTGATCGATCTCGGGACGGCGTCGGCGTCCGCTTCGCTCGTGGACGGTTGGTCCTGGAACGAGGTGGCTCCCGGGGGCGACACCTTCGTATGGGCCGTTGGGCCGCGTTCCGAGGTTGGGGTGTTTCTGGCGTGGGCGCGGGATCTGGAGGTCCGCATGCGGTGCCGCACGTACCGTTATCCGGGAGCACCGCGGCAGCGGGTGGCGGTTCTGTGGGACGGCATGAAGGCGGCCGAGATCGGGCCGGGCCCGGGTTTCGGGGAGCAGGGCTTCACCGTACCGGCCGAACTGGCGACCGCCGGCAACCACCGGCTGAGCTTCGAGCCGGCGTACTTCGGCCGGCCGGCCGGGTCTCTGGACCGCAACGGTTCGCCGGCGCCCCGGCATCCGAGGAAGCTCTCCTTCGGGTGCGACTGGATCGAGATCGGCAGGGGGCCGGAACCCGGCGTGGCCCGAGGAGAAGGGGGCACGCTGTGGATCCCGGCGGCGACGGAGGTCTCCTTCTTCCTGGAGCCGGAGCGGGACCTGGAACTCCGGTGGGAGAGCCTCTCCGCTCGCGGCGGCAGCCGGCTCGAAGTGGTGTGGGAGGTCGAGGGTGCGGAGCCCGTCGCCGCGGCGGTGACGCGGGACTCCGAGCCGGTGCTCGACCTGCCGCTGCCGGCCGGGACGGAGATCGGGAGCGAGATTGGAACGTCACGAACGCAAGGCGACCCTGGGGCCGGGGAACACGACGTTCCGGGCATCCTCCCGGCCCGGTTGACCCTGCGGGCAGCGGCGGGCGAACCGGGAGCGGCCGAAGAACCGGGCGTGGCCGTTCGTTCGGCCCGGCTGATGGGGAAGGCGCCGGCGCTCGCCGGGAGGGAGGCGGCGTCCGGCGGTTCGCGGCCGCCGGAACCGGAGCAGAACCGACCCGAATCCATGCTGCTCTGGATCGTCGACACATTGCGGGTCGACCGGCTCGGCTTCTACGGCCACGGCCGGCCGGTGTCGCCGAACTTTGACGCCTTGGCGGGGCGGTCCACGGTGTTCGAGCGGGCGATCGCCCAGTCGTCGTGGACCCGGCCCACCGTCGCCACCCTGCTCACCGGCGTCGGGCCCGAGCGGCATGGCATCCGGGAGCTGAGCCACGGCCTGGAGGAGTCCTTCGCCACCCTGCCGGAGCGGTTGAGGGAACTCGGCTACGCGACCTCGGGTTTCTCGGCGAACGCGAACGTGACCGGCGATACCGGGTTCGAACAGGGGTTCGACCGCTTCGAGTACGCGGCGGTCGATGCCGACGAACTGGTCGAGCGGGCGCTCACGTGGCTGGACGAACTGACCGCCCGGTCGCCGGAACAGCCGTTCTTTCTGATGATCCTGAGCGTGGAGCCGCACGCCTCCTTCGCGCCGGCGGAGCCTTTCCGCAGTCGATTCGCGGCTGGAGTCGACGATCCCGAACTGGGCTCGGTGGCCCACATGAGGGCGCTGAGCAGCAAGAAGGCCCCTTCGACACCGGACGTGGTGGAGAAGCTGTTCCTGCTCTACGACGCGGAGATCGCCTGGAACGATCACGTCTTCGGGGAGCTGCAGGACGCGTTGGACCGGCGGGGCCGGGACCCTCTCATCGTCGTCGTTGCGGATCACGGTGAGGCGTTCGAGGAGCGCGGCGTCTTCGGTCACGCGTGGGACCTTCACCGCGAGGTGCTGGACATCCCCTTCCTGATCCACCGGCCGGGGCAGACCGAGGCCCGTCGCGTGCCGCTGCCCGTTCAGCAGGCGGACCTCCTGCCGACGCTGATCGACGTCGCCGGCGGCGAGCCTGGGCCAGACATCGAGGGCGACAGTTTGGCGCCGCTGCTCCAGGGCGGCGCCGCGGACGCCGGCTTGCACGGGCACGACCTTGCCGATCGTCGGCTGCTCTCGACGATGGACACCTTCCGCCGGCCCGCCGCGTCCCTGGTCCGCGGCCGCTACAAGCTGATCGAACTGCGCCGCCCCGGGCGCGCGCCGAGTCGGCAACTGTTCGACTGGGTGGAAGACCCGGAGGAGCGGCGCGATCTGGCCGCCGAACGGCCGATCCTGGCTGGTCGCCTGGCCCGGCTGCTGCGTGAGCAGTTGGAACACTCCGGGCGCGACGGCGTGCCGGCGCCGGAAGTCGAAGTGGACGAGGACACACGCCGCCGGCTCCAGGCCCTCGGCTACATCGAGTAGCCGTGCGGGGAGCCGCCTCCGCCCCGTGGTCGAGTGCCGTCGGCTGCTAGGCTGCCGCCTCGCGTGAACAAGCACTTCCCCGGCATCGGCGCCCTGCTGGCGATTGCCCTGCTGCTGCCCTCGGGCGGGTCGGCGGCGGCGGACCCCTCGATCGAGGAACTGATGCTCGCCGCCGACGACATGCTCCGCGGCGAGTCCAGCGAGAGCCGGATCACGATGCGGATCAAGACGGAACGCTGGCAGCGGGAGTTGCGGCTCCACATCCTGTCCGAGGGCAGCGAGAAGTTCCTGGCGCGGATCGAGGCGCCGGCGAAGGAGCGGGGTACGACGACGCTCAAGGTCGAGCAGAACATCTGGAACTACCTGCCCAAGGTCGACCGCACGATCAAGGTGCCGGGCTCCATGCTCTCGGCGGGCTGGATGGGCAGCCACTTCACGAACGACGATCTGGTCCGCGAATCCCGCTACAGCGAGGACTTCGAGTGCGACTTCCGGCAACGCCCGGAAGGTTCCTCCGGGCACTGGCTGGTGCGCTGTGTACCGCGGCCCGACGCGCCGGTCGTGTGGGGTGCGGTCGACATCCGCTTCCGGGCGGAGGATCTACTTCCGGATCGGGTCGAGTTCCTGGACGAGCGGACCGAGTTGGTGCGGACGATCAGCTATGAGGACATTGGCCGGCTGGGCGGCAAGACGCTGCCGCGGCGCATTCGCGTCTATCCGGCCGACGACTCCGGGGAGTTCACCGAGATCGTCTACGAGGAGTTGGCGTTCGACATCGAGCTGCCGCCGGGGACCTTCTCCCTGCAGTCGCTTCGCCAGTAGCGGGACGCGGGCATGAAGCTCCTCCGCATGGCGTGGCGCAACCTGTGGCGCAACAGCCGTCGCACCCTGGTCACCGTCGGCGCGATGACGCTGGCGCTGTGGACGATGGTGATCTACACGTCGCTCATGGAGGGAATGCTTGGCAGCATGGAGAGCACCCTGCTCGACGTGGAGCTGGGTGAGATCCAGGTCCACGCGGAGGGCTACCGGGAACGGCCGTCGATCTGGGAGCGGATCGAGGATCCCGATGCGCTGCTCGAGGCCCTGGACGAGACGGGGCTCCGCTCCAGTGCGCGTCTGCTCGGCGGCGGCCTGGTCGCTTCAGGCGACGCGTCGACCGGGGCGCTGCTCAAGGGTCTGCAGCCGGAGCGCGACGCCCTGGTCAGCGACGTCTACCAGCGGCTCGATCGGGGCGAGTGGCTTGACGCGTCCGATCCCTCCGGCGTCGTGCTCGGCTACCGGTTGGCGCGCACGCTGGCGGTGGAGCCCGGCGACGAACTGGTCGCGCTCAGCCAGGCCACGGACGGCAGCATGGCGAACGACCTGTTTCGGGTGCGCGGCGTGCTCCAGAGCCTGAGTGAGGAGACGGACCGTGCGACGGTGTTCCTGCTCGAGGACCAGTTCCGGAGCTTCTTCGCCCTGGAGGACGGGGCGCACCAGGTCATCGTCCGCAGCGGGGAGGGTCAGGATCTGACCGCGACGGCAGGTGTCGTCGCCGATGCCGCGGCCATAAGCTCCCCCGAGGCCGAGGTGCGGAGTTGGCGCGAACTCCTGCCGGGTCTGGCCAACATCTTCGATTCGGCTCAAGCCGCCGTCCAGGTGGTGGCGTTCATCGTGTACGTGGTGATCGCGATCCTGATCCTGAACGCGATGCTGATGGCGGTCTTCGAACGGATCCGGGAGTTCGGTGTGCTCAAGGCGATCGGGGTGTCGCCGGGGAGGGTTCTTGCGCTCATTCTGGTGGAGGGGGCATTGCAGACCGCCCTGGCGATTGGGCTGGGCCTGATCGCGAGCCTGCCGGCCCTGTGGTTCGTCGTCGAGCGGGGGATCGATGTCGGGACCTTGGGCGGGACGGCGCTGATGGGTGTCTCGATGGATCAGGTCTGGACCGGCGCGATCAGTCCGGCCACGATCGCGGGTCCGGTCGCGATCCTGGGGTTTATCGTCGCGCTGGCGGTGCTGTTCCCGGCGATCAAGGCGGCGCGGATCAGCCCGATCGAGGCGATCCACCACCAGTAGCTACGGTGAACGCGGGAAGAGGAGGTCGAAAATGAGCGGACCCAACCTGCCGGCGCTGGCCTGGCGCAACCTGTGGCGCAACCGCCGGCGTACCCTGCTGACGATGGGCTCGATCGTCTTCGGCGTCTTCCTGGCGGTCGTCTTCACCGCCATGCAGGACCGCAACTGGAAGGACATGATCGACCTCGCCGCCAGGCTCGGAGGCGGTCACGTCAGCCTGCAGCATACGGAGTACCTCGACAAGCCGACGCTGACCCGCACCGTCGTCCGCGGCGAAGGGATCCAGGCGGCGCTCGAGAGCCAGAACCGCCGGGTCGCACACGCCGTCGACCGGGTGATCGGACCGACGTTGCTGGCGACGGCGGGCGAGAACTTCAGCGCCGCCTTCATCGCCTTCGATCCGGAGGCCGAGGATCTGACGACGCTGTCGATCCTGGAGGCCATGGATGAGGGCTCGGTGTTCGAGTCGGCCGGCAGCGACGGCGTGGTTCTGGGGCATCGGTTGGCCAGCAACCTGGGGATGGAGCTGGGCGACAAGGTGGTCTTCACCCTGACCGACAAGAACGGCGAGATCGTGAGCGGCCTGGCGCGGTTGCGGGGGACCCTCCGGACCAACGCCCCCACCGTCGACGGCGGGTTCTGCCTGCTGCCGCTCGACACCGTACGGGACTTGCTTGGCTACGGCGACAACGAGGCCACCATGGTCGCCGTGTTTCTTCACGATCAGCGGCAGAGCGGTCGGGTCGCCGGCCGGTTGGACCGGGAACTCGGCGCCGCCGTGGCGGCCGTGCCCTGGAACACGAGCCAGCCGCAACTGGCGGCGTTCATCGCGCTCAAGGTCGGCGGCGCGGTGGTGATGGAGATCCTGATCGCCTTCCTGGTCGCGGCCGGGATCTTCAACACCCTCTTCGTCAGCGTGATGGAGCGGCTGCGGGAGTTCGGGATCATGCTGGCCATCGGCTGGAGCCCGGGCCGGCTGTTCCGGCTGGTCATGATGGAGAGCGTGTGGCTGGCGGCGCTCGGTCTCGCCGGCGCCTTCCTGGTCACGGCCGGGCCCTACGTCTACCTGTCCTCGACCGGTCTCGACATGACCGCGATCTACGGCGGTACGGTGGAGGTCGCCGGCGTCGGCCTCGATCCGGTGCTCAAGATCGGCATCTTCCCGCGCAACGCGGTGATGATCGGTCTGTTCGCGGTCGCGGCCACCCTGGCTTCAGGCATCTATCCAGCCTGGCGCGCGGGCAGGGTGGCGCCCGCCTTGACGATCAAGGTGATGTGAAGTGGGCGGCGATCCGATCATCTCGCTTAGTTCTGTGACCAAGGTCTACCGGCAGGGCAGCGTGGACATCCACGCCCTTCGGGGTCTCTCTCTGGACATCGAACCCGGCGAGTTCACCGCCATCTGCGGCCCCTCCGGGTCCGGCAAGACGACCACGCTGAACCTGGTCGGGGCGCTTGACTCCATGACCTCGGGTTCGATCGTGCTCGACGGGCAGGAGTTGGGCAGCCTGAACAAGAAGCAGTTGAGCGCGCTGCGCCGCGACCGGATCGGCTTCGTGTTCCAGGCCTACAACCTGATGCCGGTGCTCACGGCGTATGAGAACGCGGAGATGGTGCTCTGGGTGCAGGGCGTCGACGCGGCGACCCGTCGCGAACGGGTGATGGGACTGCTCGAACATGTGGGGCTCAAGGGCATGGAGGATCGCCGGCCGTCCGAACTGTCGGGGGGACAGCAGCAGCGGGTCGCGATCGCCCGCGCCATCGCCAGCAATCCAGCGGTGGTGCTTGCCGACGAGCCGACGGCGAACGTCGACTCCGAGACCGCGGAGACCCTGCTGGGCTTGATGGAGACGCTCAACCGGGAGCAGGGCGTGACCTTCCTGTTCTCGACCCACGATCCGCAAGTGATGGAACGGGCGCGCCGCGTGGTGCGCCTGGTCGATGGCAGCGTCGCGAGCGACGAACGCCGCTGACTGGCTGCCTTGGCCGGCCGGCGCGGTGGCCGTGGCGATGCTGCTGGCCGCGGCAACGCCGTCGGCGGGGCAGACCGTGGTGGGCGGCGACGTGCGGATGTTCGCCTTCCAGGTCCTGGAAGAGATCGATGTCGACGGCGATGAGGACACCTCCGCCGGGGACGCTTCGGCCGACGACGCTGCGATCGGCGGCGCCGGCGGCGCAGGGCTCGGGATCCTGCGACTCAAGCTCGACTCCCGGTGGCGGGCGGGATCCCGCGACAGCTTCCGCCTCGAGGCGCACGGTGTGGCGCAGGCGGTGTCGCCACCTGGCAGCGGCGCCGTCACGTCGGTGGCGACCGGCGCCACGCGGCGCTTCTTCGACCTGGAGTCCGACTCGTTCGGCGGCGGCGATGTGGCGGGCGCCACCGAGATCGACCGCTTCAACCTGCGCTGGGACCGGCCCGGCTTCCGGATGGTGTTCGGGCGTCAAGCGATCACCTGGGGAGTGAACTACTTCTGGCCCGTGCTCGACCTGTTCGCTCCGTTCGCGCCGCAGCGCATCGATCGCGACTACAAGCCCGGAGTCGACGCGCTGCGGTTCACGGTGCCGGTGGGCGACTTCTCCGAGGTCGAGGTCATCGCGGCCAGCCAGGGCGCGCGGACCCCCGACGACCTGAGCTTCGCCTCCCTGGGCCGCTTCCACAGCGACCTCGGCGAGGGCGACTCGAGCGTCGACTTCGGCTACATGGTCGGCGGCTTCCACCGCGACCTGGTCCTCGGCGGCTTCTTCTCGGCCGACGTCTGCGGCACCGGCCTGCGCGGCGAAGTCTCCTGGACCAGTCCGGGCTGCGATCCGCGGAGTGGTCACCCGGTGTTCGGCTGCGGCGACTTCTGGCGCTTCACGGTGGGCGTCGACCGGCTGCTGACGCCGACCCTGACCCTGATCGCCGAGGCGAGCTGGAACGGCTTCGGCGCCGGCGACCCCGGGGACTACGCGCGGCTTGCCAAGGCCGACCGCGCAAGCCGCGGCGAAGTCGCGTCGCTTGGGCGCCGCTACGCCGGTCTCTCCCTGGGGTGGCAGGCCCACCCGCTGCTGACCATAAGCGGCGCTCTTCTTTTCAACCGTGACGATTCCTCGGCGCTGTTTCAACCAGGCATCGCCTGGTCCGTGTCCGACCAGGTGTCCGTCAACGCGGGCCTGATCGTGTCGACCGGCCGGGGCATCCGGGACGGGGTTCTGGGCAGTGAGTACGGGGCGGTGCCGGTGGTGGCCTGGTCGTCCCTGACGGCCTACTTCTAGGAGTCGAGTCGCGGCGTCCGCGCCGCGCTGACGCACAGGAAACATGGCTTGTTCCATGCGAGCTACTCGCATGGAACTGGCCGCGGACTGGGTGCGCCGGCGTCCGCTTCGAAAGGCGGTTCCATGCGAGCTTTGCGGCTCGGCGATCTTTACCGGTTGTTCACCTGCCGTGGGGTACGCTCCGCCGGCGCACCCACTGTTCGATTGCACGAGATTTGGCATTTATGAAGACCGCGAAAGTCACCTCCAACGCATGCGGTCTGGTCCTTGCCGCCCTGGTTGTCGCCTGCGGCGGCAGTTCCCGCAATGTGATCCAGAACAAGGGTTCCGACACCCTGGTCAACGTGGCCCAGGCGTGGGCTGAGAACTACGCTGCCGTGGTTCCGGGCACTGCCGTTGCGGTGACCGGCGGCGGCTCGGGCACCGGCATTTCGGCGATGATCAACGGCACCGTCGATATCGCGAACGCCAGCCGGCGCATGAAGGACTCCGAGCTCGAGCTGGCGCGCGGAAACGGCAACGAACCGATCGAGTTCGTCGTCGGCTACGACGCGCTGGCGGTGTTCGTCCATCCCGACAACCCGCTTGACGAGGTCTCGCTGGAGCAGTTGGCCGAGCTCTACGGTGAGGGCGGCGGTGTCGAGACGTGGCGCCAGCTCGGCATCGAGGTGCCGGGCTGCAGCAGCGACGAGGTCGTCCGCGTCAGCCGCCAGAACAACTCGGGCACCTACGTGTACTTCCGTGATGCGGTGCTCGGCGACCGGCGCGACTTCAAGCTCGGTTCGCGCGACATGCACGGCTCCAAGGACGTGGTCGACCTGGTCGAGAACACGCCCTGCGCGATCGGCTACAGCGGTCTCGCCTACGCGACGGACCATGTGAAGATGCCCTGCGTGAAGGAGGGCGAGGACGGCGAGTGCGTGTCTCCTTCGGTCGAGACCGCGATCGACGGGTCCTACCCGATCGCCCGTCCCCTGTTCATGTACACCGTCGGCGAGCCCGAGGGCGTCGTCCGCGAGTACCTCGACTGGGTGCTGGGCGACGAGGGCCAGTGCATCATCTACGAGAAGGGCTACGCGCCGCGCGGCGACGTGAACTGTCCCTGAACCAGAGCCTCCAAGCAGCAACGTGCCCGAGCTAGCGCACGCGGCCGACCGGCGCGATGCCGCCTGGTGGATCGACCGGGCGGTGCAGGTCCTCGTCTTTGCGGGCGGCCTGTCGGCGATCGTCTTCATCGTCGGCATCTTCCTCTTCATCACGCGGGAGGGCGCCGGCTTCGTTTTCGATCGCTTCGAGTTCCGCGAGTTCTTCTTCTCGCCGCGCTGGACGCCGACCTCGAACCACAACGCGACCTACGGCGCGCTGGCCCTGATCGCGGGCACGGCCTCGGTGACCGGGCTCGCAATGGTCGTGTCGGTGCCCTTCTCGCTCGGCGCCGCGATCTACATCGGGGAGTTCGCCACCGGCCGCACCCGGGAGACGTTGAAGGTGCTGGTGGAGCTCCTGGCCGCGATCCCGTCCGTGGTCTGGGGGTTTATCGGCCTCTCGATCATGAACCCGCTGATCATCCAGATCTTCGACGTGCCGGTGGGTCTCAACGTCCTGAACTCCGGGATCATCCTGGGTCTGATGGCGGCGCCGATCATGACCACGATCGCCGAGGACGCGCTGAAGGCGGTCCCCGACGGCTACCGGGAGGCCGCCGAGGCGATGGGCGCCACGCGCTGGCAGGTGACCTTCAAGGTGGTGCTGCCCGCGGCCCGCAACGGTCTGGTGGCGGCCACGCTGCTGGGCATGGGGCGCGGCTTCGGCGAGACGATGGCGGTGCTGATGGCGAGCGGCCACTCGATCAACCTGCCGACCAGCCCCTTCGACTCGGTGCGGGCGTTGACGGCGACGATCGCCGCCGAGCTGGGCGAGACGGCCGCCGGTTCCGACCACTACCAGGCGCTGTTCACGCTCGGCATCTTCCTGTTCCTGGTGACCTTCGCCATCAACTTCGCGGCCGACGTCTTCGTTCGCGGCGGCGGGCGCAAGCGCCGTCGCCGCGGCCGCCGTCCGGCCGCTTCGGCGAACCCGTAGGGACGGAGGAGGAAAGCACGTGTTCGAGGCGTCCGAGCGCAACCGGCGCAACCGGAAGGTGGAGGGTCTGTTCCGGCTCCTCTTCCTGTGGATGACCTGCATGCTGATCCTGCCGGTCGCCCTCATCCTCGGCGTGCTCATCTACCGGGGCGGTCCGGCGATCTCGTGGGAGTTCCTGTTCACGACGCCGACCCAGGGGATGACGGCGGGCGGCATTCTGCCGGCCCTGATCGGCACCGTGTGGCTGGTGGTCGTGGCTTTGCTCGCCTCGGTGCCGGTCGGAGTGGCGGCGGCCCTCTACCTGAGCGAGTACGCACCGGATAATCGGCTCACCCGGGCCATCAACCTCGCGATCATCAACCTGGCCGGGGTGCCGTCGATCGTCCACGCGCTGTTCGGCCTCGGCGCCTTCGTCATCTTCTTCCGCTTCGGCACCAGCATCCTGGCCGCGAGCCTGACCCTGGCGGTGATGACCCTGCCGGTGGTGATCGTCGCCACCAGGGAGTCGCTCCAGACGGTGCCGCTCGCCTTTCGCGAGGCGTGCTGGAACATGGGGGCGACGCGCTGGCAGACGATCCGCAAGGTCGTGCTGCCGAACTCGGTCAGCGGCATCCTCACCGGGGTCATCCTCGAGGTGTCCCGGACCGCCGGCGAGACCGCGCCGATCATGTTCACCGGCGCCGCCTTCTTTCTGCCCTTCCTGCCGCAGGGGGTGCTCGACCAGACGATGGCGATGTCGCTTCACCTGTTCGTCATCTCGACCCAGGTGCCGGAGGTGCCCGAGCACCTGCCCTTCGGCGTCGCCCTGGTGCTGATCTCGATGGTGCTGGCGATGAACGGGGTCTCGATCGCCTTCCGGGTCTATCTGCGGGGCCGCAAGAAGTGGTGAGCGCTCCCGCGCCGGCGAACGCCGACTTAGCCTTCGCGATCGACGTCGTCGACCTGGCGATCCGTTACCACGGAAAGTTGGCGCTCTCGGGCGTCACGCTCCAGGTTCCAAGCCACGAGATCTTCGGCGTCATCGGACCGGCGAACAGCGGCAAGACGTCCTTTCTGCGCGCCATCAACCGGATGGACCTGATGACGGCGGGCATGACGGTCGAGGGAGCGGTGCGCGTGGAGGGCCGGGACGTCCGGAGTTGGCGCAATCCCTATGCGCTTCGGCAGCGCATCGGCGTCGTGTTCCCGCTGCCTGTGGGCCTGCCGATGACGGTCTACGACAACGTCGCGCTGTCGTCGCGGCTGCGGGGCACGCGAAGAAGGGCCGACCTGGACGTCATCGTCGAACGCTGCCTGCGGCGTGCCGCGCTCTGGGACGAAGTGAAGGACCGGCTCGACTCCCTGGGCAGTCTGCTGTCGGGCGGCCAGCAGCAGCGGCTGACGATTGCCCGTGCCCTGTCCCAGGATCCGTCGATCCTCCTGCTCGACGAGTTCTCGATCGCGGTCGATCCGGTGACCACGATGCGGATCGAGGAGGTGCTGTCGGAGCTCAAGTCCGAGATGACGATCGTGCTGGTCACGAACCTCGTGCAGCAGGCGCGGAGGTTGGCCTCGCAGACCGCCTTCTTCCTCACCGGCGAGCTGGTCGAGGTCACCCCGACGGAGGCGATGTTCGAGGGCGGCGCCAAGGATCCGCGGACGACCGCCTACGTCGAAGGGAAGTTCGGATGACCGCGGCGATTCCGGCGACGGAAGCGACGCCCACGGCTGCCGATCCGGCCGCGGCGATCCTGATCGAGAAGCTGAACCTCTGGTACGGCGCCTTTCAGGCTCTGTTCGATGTCGACCTGAACGTGAAGGCGGGCGCGATCACGTCCCTGATCGGCCCCTCGGGATGCGGCAAGACGACCTTGCTGCGCTCGGTCAACCGGATCAACGAACGCCTTCCGTATGTGCGCACGTCGGGCAGCATCCGGCTGTGGGGCCTGGATGTCTACACCCCGGAGGTCGAGCTGGCTCAGCTTCGCAAGCAGGTCGGCATGGTCTTCCAGCGTCCGAACCCGTTGCCGCTGTCGGTGCGCGACAACGTGCTGTTCGGGACTCGAGTCCACCGCCCGAACGAGCGTCCGCCGACCAGGGTCCAAGGCGACCGCATCGTCGAAGAGGCGCTGCGCGAGGTTCTGCTCTGGGACGAGTTGAAGGACTCGCTCGACCGCCGCGGCACGGAGCTCTCGCTGGAACAGCAGCAGAAGCTCTGCATCGCGCGTCTGCTGCCGGTCAAGCCGAAGCTCCTGCTGATGGACGAACCGTGCTCGGCGCTCGACCCCGCCGGCACGGAGGCGGTCGAGGAGCTGATCTGGAAGCTGCGCGGCGCCTACACGATTCTGATCGTCACCCACAACATGGCGCAGGCCCGCCGCGCGAGTGAGGAGTGCGTGTTCATGCTGCTCGGCGAGATGGTCGAGCACAGCGACACGGCGTCGATGTTCCTGAACCCGTCAAACAGTCAGACGGCGGCCTACATCGAGGGTCGGTACGGTTAGGAGGTCGGCGGCTCGGTTCTCTCCGCCTCGAGGCCGTCCGGGCATTGCTGCTGCGTGGTAAGGGAGAGCGGCGTGTCAGAACTCGGGTCGGCGGGCTAGAAGAATTCGCTGCGACTGCTGCTATCTGTTGGCGGAACAGAGCGGGAACGGACGTCAGGGCTCGGCGACCCTGGGCGACACGTCCGTGGCCGTTTCAATGAAGCGGCGGCTGACGTTGCCGTCAATCGCCTCCATGCCGTCGCCGGGGCACCGCCGGGGGTGCTCTCCACGACGAGGCGTGCGATTGACAACAGACGCCTCTACCGCTATGTTGCCCGAAGTAGCCCCACGCTTCGGCGTGTTTGCCGACCCCAGGTGGGCGGCGGATCCTATGGCCACCATTGGTGGCCATAGCTTTGTTTGGGGCCTAGTTGCAGCTTTGCTTCATCGACGAAGCCGGGGATCTGGGAGTACTTCGCGACCCACCCGCACCGAACGACCAACCCGTCCTCGTCGTAGCGGGGCTCTTCGTTGACGCCGCCAGGCTCGCGAGCCCGACGGCCGACTACCTCGATCTCAAGCACCGTTTCTTTCCTAACCTGAACTATCCCTCAGCGCGGCGTCTGGACCGCATCCTGCCGGAGATCAAGGGAGCGGAAGTCCGCAAGCACGCAACCCGCGGGAACGCGAGGCAAAACCAACATGCGATCGGTTTCCTCGACCACATCGTGGGTCTGTTGCGGCGACACGATGTCAGAGTGGTCGCGCGTATCTGGATCAAGGCTCCAGGCTCACCGTTCAAAGGCACAGCCGTGTACACGTCCTCGATTCAGGGCCTGTGTACGTACTTCGAGCACTATCTGACCCAGTGCGACACACAAGGCCTGTGCATCGCAGACAGCCGCAACAAGAGCAAGAACCTGAGGGTCTCCCACTCGATCTTTACCCAGAAGTTCGGCACGGTTCCGAACTACGAGCGCTTGGTCGAACTCCCGACTTTTGGACATAGCGACAACCATGCCGGCCTCCAGATTTGCGACATCGTCTGCTCGGGGCTGCTGTACCCGATCGCGTGCTTCGCCTACTGCACCGGACACGTGAACAATGTGCATGTGCAATCGGGGGCCTCGCGGCTGAGGAGCCGCTACGGGCCACAGTTGAAGAAACTCCAACATCGCTACTACGATGTCGGAGCTAGCCGCTATGTCGGCGGAGTGGTGGTGTCTGATGACGTCAACCAAAGTAGCGGCGCCTTGATGTTCAGCAGCCAATAGGGCTGGCGCCGGAACGTGGAAGACGCCCATGCCGTTCACACGCCAACGGGCGCCGTCGAGGAGTTGAACCGGTGGCCGAGCGACAGCGAAACCGTCGTCCGGCACAACCGGCTGCGGAATCTGTCCGCGGTGCGGAAACGACAGACCGTTTCCGGCGCCGCCTTGGAACCGGCAAGTCCAGATCGCCGGAGACCGTTGCATGGCATGGCTTCGCTATGTCATGATGCCGTCATATTTCCCGGAAAAATGACGGCGACATGTACAACGAACCCTATCCTCGGCTGTCCCGACTTCCGCGTCGGAGCTTCTTCCTGCTCGGCGTCCGAGGGGTCGGCAAGAGCACTTGGGCCCGGCAGAACCTCGGCGACGCTCACCGGGTTGACCTGCTAGACGAAGCGCGCTTTCACGACTACTTGGTCGATCCGGCGTTGTTCGCGGCGGAACTGCGGTCGGTTCCACCCGGAGGCTGGGTGGTGGTCGACGAGATTCAGCGCCTGCCGAACCTGCTGAACGAGGTTCATCGGTTCATCGAAGAGCATCGGCTCCGCTTTGCACTCCTCGGGTCCAGCGCCCGAAAGCTGAAGGCGGCTGGAGTCAACCTGCTGGCGGGGCGGGCGCTGCGCCGGATGATGCACCCTCTGACGCCGGCGGAACTCGGCCGCGAGTTCGACTTCGAGGCCGCGCTTCGATGGGGAACCATTCCACTCGTTTGGACCGCCGAGGACCGGCGCGCGACGCTCGAGAGCTATGTGCAGCTCTACCTCCGTGAGGAGATCCGGGCCGAGGCACTGGTGCGGAATCTGGCCGGCTTCGCCCGTTTCCTGCAGGTTGCCGCTCTCTGTCATGGAGCAACCGTCAACGTGTCGGGCATCGCGCGCGAGTGCGGCGTCGCCCGAACCACCGTGCAGGGATACCTGGACATCCTGGAAGACACCCTGCTGGCGTACAGGCTGCCCGCCTTCGAAGCGAAGCTGCGTGTGCGCGAGCGCCGTCACCCGAAGCTCTACTGGGTCGACCCGGGGCTGGTTCGGGCGACGAAGCGGCTTTTCGGTTCGATCGCGCCCGAGGAGCGCGGAACGCTCCTTGAGGGATGGGTGCTGCACCTGCTCCGAGCGCACGGCGAGGAAACCGACCTCTACGAGGCGGTTCACTATTGGAACCCGCATTCGGCGGCCCACACAGAGGTGGACTTTCTGCTGCGCCGTGGCCGCGAGTTGCTGGCGATCGAGGTGAAGTCCCAGGCCAGGTACCACACCGGTCTGCTCCGCGGCTTGCGGGCGGTGGCCGAACTGGCCGGCATGACCCGGAGGATCCTCCTGTACGGGGGCAGGCGATCGGTCCGCACCGAAGACGATATCGATGTCTGGACCTTCGACGATCTGCACCGGGCACTGGCGGAGGATGCCCTCTGGCCGTGAGCGGGTCAGTCGGCCTGGACCGCTGACGGCCTCGGTCGGCCAGACCGCGGCCCGACTCGCTGTGGCATCATCGGCGGCTGTTCTGGAACACGCGTCGAATGGGAGGCAAGGTATGGGCAGATACGGTCTGACGGACGAGGTGATCGAGCTGCGCGAGCAGATGCGCGCGTTCATCGACGGCGAGGTGATTCCGGCCGAACCGGACTTGGAGGCGGAAGAGGACCGCGCCCGCGGCCGGATGGCCGAACTCAAGGCGCTCGCCAAGCAGCGCGGCCTGTGGGCGTTGGGCCACCCGGCGGAGATCGGCGGCGGCGGTCTGCCGCTGATGTCCTTCGTCTACCTGAACGAGATCATCGGCCGTTCGCACTACGGCCAGATTGCCGTCGGCTCCGCGTCGATGCAGGATTCGATCATGCTTCACCTTTACGCCAACGAGGAGCAGAGGGAGCGGTGGCTCAAGCCCCTGGTGGCGGGCGAGATCTATCCCTCGGTCGGCCTCACCGAGCCGGAGGTCGCCGGCTCCGATCCGACCCTGATGCAGACCCGGGCGGTGCTCGATGGCGACGACTGGGTGATCAACGGCCACAAGTGGTTCACCAGCGGCGCCAGCCGTGCCGCGTTCACGACCTGCTTCGCGCTCACCGAACCGGAAGCGCAGGGCCATCGCAAGTTCTCGTCGATCATCGTGCCGACGGACACCCCCGGCTACGAGATCGTGCGCGCGGTGCCGACGATGGGCACCACGGACGGCCAGCACTGCGAGGTGCGCTACAACGACGTCCGGGTGCCGAAGGACAACCTTCTCGGTGGCCGCGGCGAGGGCTTCGTCATCGCCCAGAGGCGCCTTGGGCCCGGTCGCATCTTCCACTGCATGAGGTGGCTGGGCCAGGCCCAGCGCGCGTTCGAACTGATGTGCGAGCGCGCCAAGTCGCGCTGGGCGCACGGCTCCTACCTGTCGGAGAAGGGCGAGATCCAGCGCTACATCGCCGAGTCGGCAGCCGAGATCCAGGCTGCCCGGCTGATGACCCTGGACGCGGCCGAGGCGATGGACCGCGGCGACCAGGCGCGGGTGGAGATCTCCCTGATCAAGTTCTGGGGCGCGCGAATGCTCCACAACGTGATCGATCGGGCAATCCAGGTCCACGGCGCGCTCGGCGTCACCGGCGACACGCCGCTCGAGAAGATGTACCGCGAGGCGCGTTACGCGCGGCTCTACGACGGCCCGGACGAGGTGCACCGCATGGTGGTGGCGCGGCGCATCCTGCGCGATCCCCAGGGCAGGGTGCCCTGGGGCACTCTGAACGGCGGCGGGGGGTAGCAGGGCCCTGCGGCCGGCCATCGGCATGTTGCGGCGCCGTCTGATCTTCGGTTTGGCGGCCCTGGCTCTTCCCGGCGTGGCGGCGCTCAGCCCGCTGGCGGCGTCGGCTCAGTTGCGTGCCGGCTCGGCTGTGGTCGAGATCACGCCGCCGGTCGGATCGCTGCTCTACGGCTACGGCGTCCGCGGCGCGAACCGCTCCGAGGGCGTTCACGATCCGCTCTACGCGCGGGCGCTGGTGCTCGAGGCGGGCGGCGAGACGTTCGCACTGGTCACGCTCGATCTCGGATCGATCAAGAAGGCGAACACGCTCGTGGTCCGGCGAGAGGTCGAAGCCGCCGCCGGGTTCGACCACGTTCTGCTGAGCGCGTCCCACACCCACTCGGCGCCGACCTTCGTGCCCGACTTTCCGAGTGCGGAGCAGCCCTGGATCGCGGAGCTGGAGCGGAAGATCGTCGCCGCGATCGTCGAGGCCCACGCCGGGCTGCGGCCGGCCCGGGTCGCGGTGGGCTGGGGCGCGGCGAGCGAGGGCTTCAACCGGCGCCGGGTGCTCTCCTCTGGCAGCGTGGAGATGTTCTGGCGCAACCGCGAACGGCTGCCGACCGAGCCGGTCGACGACTCGGTGGCGGTGCTCGCCGTCGACGACGCCGGGGGCGGCGCGATCGCGACGGTGGTCAACTTCGCGGTCCATCCCGTCATCCTGGGGCCCGAGAACATGCTGGTGTCCGCCGACTACCCGGGGGCAATGGCGGCCCTGGTCGAAGAGCGGGGCGGCGGGATGCCGATGTTCTTGCAGGGCGCTCCGGGCGACATCAACCCGTTCTGGGACAAGACCCCGCCCGAGGAAGGCGGTTTCGAGCAGGCGCGGATGGCCGGTGAACGGCTCGGACACGAGGTGCTCCGCATTCGCGCCGATCTTCTGGCCGCGGGCGCATTTCACGACCCGGAGACCCTCTCGGTGCGGCGGCATGTGGTGCCGCTCGAAGCGCGCTGGGACCTGGAGTCGCCGGAGGTGCAGGAGGCGTTCCGCCGCCGCGGCCAGGAGGCGACTCTGGAGCGTTTCCGGGTGCGGTTCCCGCTCGAACGGGAGGCCGAGGTCAACACGGTGGTGATCGGCAACCGCCGCGAGGACCAGATCGCGCTCGCCAGCTTCCCGGGTGAGTTCTTCGTCGAACACCAACTCCGTCTGCGCGCGACGAGCCAGACGCCGCACACTCTGTTTGCCGGCTACACGAACGGCGAGCTGGCCTACTTCCCGACCATCGCCGCCGCAGCCCAGGGCGGTTACGGCGGCCGGGAAGCCACGATCGTCGAGGTCGGCGCCGGCGAGAAGCTGGTCGACCTCGCCCTGGTCTCGATTCTCGAACAGGCGGGCTGGCTGCACACGGCGCCGCCGTAGGCGGAAGCCAGGCACTACACGGCGCCGCCGTAGGCGGCGGCCAGGCACTACACATCCAAGCCCCGCAAGGAGGCATCCTCATGGCATTCGATACGTGTTCCCCGGTTTTCGGGATCGCTCCGCGGCGGTTCCGGCCGGTGTTTCCGGCCGTCATCGCGGCCGCGGCCATCCTCGGCTGCGCCGCCGGCGAAGAACAGGCCGCGCGGCAACCGGCGGTATACAGCGCCGCCGCGTTCCACAACACGACCTCGTACAGCGGCGCCTCGTTCTCCGCCGATGAGAGCCGCCTGCTCGTGTCCAGCGACGTGAGCGGAGTCTGGGGCGTGTACAGCATGCCCGTCTCGGGTGGCGAGGCGGCGCCGCTGACCGACAGCGCGGGCCCGGTGTTCGCGCAGAGCTACTTCCCGGGCGACGACCGGTTCCTGTACTCGGGCGACCAGGGCGGTAACGAGTTGAACCACCTGTACGTGGGGTCGGACGGCGCTGGGGACGTTCCCGAGGGCGCCGTCGACCTCACGCCGGGAGAGAACGTGCGCGCCTCCTTTGCCGGTTGGGGGAGTGACGGCGAGGCGTTCTTCGTGCGGACGAACGAGCGCACGCCCTTCGCGATGGATCTCTACCGCTACGAGGCGCCGCCTCCCGGGACCTGGGACTTCGCGCGCCACCGGGTGTTCGAGAACGACGGCACGTTCAACCTCGGCGACGTCAGCGACGACGGCCGCTGGCTGGCCCTCGACCGCCTGAACAGCAACTACGACAGCGACGTCTACGCCTACGATCTCGAGGACGGCCGCCTGGTGCACGCTTCCTCGCACGAGGGCGAGGTCGAGCACTCGTCGGGCGGCTTCACGCCGGACAGTTCACAGCTCTACTACGGGACGACCGAACACGGGGAGTTCGCTCAGGCGTGGTCCTACGACCTCGAGAGCGGCGAGCGGGAACTGGTGCTCGAGGCCGACTGGGATGTCTTCTACGTCACCTTCTCCGAGACCGGGCGTTACCAGGTCTCGGCCATCAATGAGGATGGGGCGACCGCGGTCGAGGTGCTGGACACCGAGACCGGCGCTCCGGTCGAGCTTCCCGCTCTGCCAGCCGGCGACGTAGCGGGAGTCCGTTTCTCCACCAGCGATCGCCTGATGGCCTTCTACCTGAGCAGCGACCGGGCGCCTTCGGACCTCTACGTCTACGACCTGGATCAGGGCGGCGAGGCGATTCGCCTGACCGAGAGCCTGAACCCCGAGATCGACATCGAGGATCTGGTGACGACCGAGGTCATCCGCTACCCGAGCTTCGACGAGCTGGAGATTCCGGCCATCCTCTGGCGGCCGCACGGGGCATCGGCCGAGAGTCCGGCCCCGGCAATGGTCTGGGTCCACGGCGGACCGGGCGGTCAGACCCGGCGCACCTACCGCGCCGAGATCCAGCACCTCGTGAACCAGGGCTACGTCGTCCTGGGCGTGAACAACCGCGGTTCGTCCGGCTACGGCAAGACCTTCTTCCACATGGACGACAAGAAGCACGGCGAGGTCGACCTGCAGGACTGCGTGTGGGCGCGCACCTGGCTCGAGTCCCAGGACTTCGTCGACGGTTCGCGCGTCGGCGTCATCGGCGGCAGCTACGGCGGCTACATGGTGGCGGCCGCGCTGGCCTTCGAACCGGAGGTTTTCGATGTCGGCATCGACATCTTCGGGGTCACGAACTGGATCCGGACCCTGGAGAGCACGCCGCCATGGTGGCAGGCCCAGAAGGTGGCTCTGCTCGGCGAGCTGGGCGATCCGGCGACGGAGCGCGAGCGTCTGCACCGGATCTCGCCGCTGTTCCACGCCTCGAACGTCGTGCGTCCGCTGCTGGTGGTTCAGGGCGCCAACGATCCACGGGTGCTCCAGGTGGAGAGCGACGAGCTGGTTGAAGCGGTGCGGGCGAACGGCGTGCCGGTGGAGTACGTCCTGTTTCCCGACGAAGGCCACGGCTTCCGCAACCGCGTGAACCGGATCGAGGCTTCGGAACGCTACGCGGCGTTCCTCGCCGAGCACCTGGGCGAGTGAACGCACTCGGCGGGGACGAATACCTTCCGCCTCTACGAACCGGGCCGGGCGATCAGAAGTCCATGTGCAGCAGCAGACCGACGTGGTCGACCGATCCGGCTCCATCCGGGTCGGTCGTCACGTAGTTCAGGAGCGCCCGCAGGTTGCTGCGCAGATACCAGTTGAGAGCCAGAGAGAGACTCCGCTGGCTGCCGCCGAGAACAGATCCGTCGCTCAGATCGATGTGATCCCAGCGCGCGGCGAGTTCCCACGCGCCCTTGCCTTCGGGCACGGGCGCTTGGGGCTTCAACCGGGTGAAGGTGCGGGAGCTTCGACTGTAGGGCTTCCTCTCGCCGGTGAGGAACCAGCCCGCTTCGACGTACCGGGCCTCGAACCGGGCGCTCCGGCCATCTGGGGAACCAACCGGCAGCAGGTCCACCTGGGCCGACAGCGCTTCGCCCTGCAGCCAGAAGGAACCCCGCGCGAGCGCGAACTCGACGCCCAGCAGCCGCATGCCGTCGGCGGGCAGCCTTCCGGTGTCGACCATGCGCGGCGCGAGTCGTACGCCGGCGCGCCCGCGCAGACGGACCGTGTCCGCGGTGGGCTGGCGGTGCGAGACGCCCACGCCGAGGTGGAGCAGGGGATCGCTTCCTTCGTCTCCGTCGAGCGCGAGGCCGGTGAGGCGGCCGCTCAGGCTCCAGTCCGACCCGGGCCGCAGGTCGTAGCCGTCGCTGTCGCGGAAGGCGCCGACGGCCCAGGCGACGCGGTCGCCGGGAAGCCGGTCGTGGATCATGAAGCCGAGGTTGCGCCCGGGCGCCAGAGCGGTGGCCGCGGCCGGACGTGCGATGAACGAATGGTAGTTGGACGATTGGAGGATGGAGAGGCTGAACGGCTCCTTGAAGTGCCCCGCGCGGAAGCTCGGTGCGGCCCCCTCGGGCGCGAACTCGACGAAGACGTCCGTGGGCACGATGTCGCCGCTCGCGATGTCGTGCTCGATCTTGAACGCGAAGCGGTCGAGGAACTCGCCGTTCAGCACCAGGCGGGCGCGTCGCCAGTCGATGCCATCCTCGAACTCGAACCGGTCGGCCAGGGCCGGGTCGGGAGAGGACGTGCTGGCTTCGACATGGAGCCGCCCGCCGACGCTGACCGAGAACCGATCCTTGGCGTCTTCGTTGTTCTGAGCCGCCGCGGCGGCGGCGATGGGAATCAACGCAGCCGTCGTGAGGAAACGGAGCACTCGCACTTGTCGCTGGGTCAGGCTCGGTGTTGGAAGGCGTCGCCGCGAGCAGCCGACCCGTCCGCTCAGTCGGCCAGCGGGGTGCTCTCGCCTTTACAATCTTCACCGAGCCTGACACGCCGGCGGTCGCGATGTCCAGCTCGGGCCAAGAGAACCGGCTTTATCGCCCGTTCACGAAAGGCTGGCTAGCCTTGGGTCAGGTCCAACGTATTGTGGGGGGGTGCCGGACAATCCATGAGCGCCACGAAGGTCGTCGTCATCGAAGACGAGCCCGACATCCTCGAGCTGATCGAGTACAACCTTCGGCGAGAGGGCTTCGATGTCGCGACGGCGACCAGCGGCCGTACCGGTCTTGCTGTGATCGGGCGCGAGAAGCCGGACATCGTGCTGCTGGACCTGCTGCTGCCCGGTCTGGACGGTCTCGATGTGTGCCGTCGCCTGCGCTCGGTGGAATCGACCCGCGACCTGCCGGTAATCATGGTCACGGCCCGCGGCGAGGAGAGCGATGTCGTCCTCGGTCTCGGCGTCGGCGCCGACGACTACATCCACAAGCCCTTCAGCCCCCGCGAACTGATCGCCCGCGTTCGGGCGGTCCTGCGGCGGGGCCCGATGCGGGACCGCGATCCGGAACGTCGTGTGACTCGGGGTCCGCTGGAGATCGACCCGGTCAAGCACCGGATCAAGGTCGAGGGTCGGCGGCTGGAGTTCACGCCCACCGAGTTTCGCCTTCTGCACTTCCTGGCCTCGCATCCCGGCCGTGTGTTCACCCGCGGCCAGCTCCTGGACCGGGCGATCGGGGACCAAGCGGTGGTCATCGACCGGAACATCAATGTCCACGTCCGGGCGGTGCGCAAGAAACTCGGGCCGCACCGCGACCTGATCGAGACGGTGCGCGGCATCGGCTACTGCTTCAGCGAGGAATTTCCATGATTCGCTCACCTCTCTTCTGGCGCCTCTTGATGGGCGGAGTCGGCCTGCTTGCCGCGGGTATCCTGCTTGGCGTCGCGGTGGCCTCGGGTCGCCTCGGCCCGGCCGTCTTCTGGACCTTGGCGCTGCTGGCTGGCGCCTGTGTCGCTCTCGGCGCCGGCCGGTTGGCGCAGCGGGCGCGAGGTCTGCTGACCAAGGCCGCGGCGCTTGGCGCAAGCGTGCCGCGGGCCGAGACCGGCCGCGGTGACGAGTTCGCCCGGCTCGAAGCCCGTCTGGAGGAAAACGGAGCGCGGTTCGTGGAACAGGTCGAACAGCTCAAGGCGGAGCGCAACCAGTTGACGGCGGTGCTCGGCGGAATGGTCGAGGGGGTGGTGGCGATCGACCGCGACCGGCAGGTGCTGCACCTGAACGCGGTGGCCGCGAACTGGTTCAGACGCCCGGCGCCGGAGTTGGCGGTCGGACGTCCGATCTACGAACTGTCGCGCCAGCCGGAGATCTCGGGCGCCCTGATCGAGGCGATGGAGAAGCGAAAGCAGGTGAGTCGCACGTTCACCCTGGCGCGCTTCGCCAGCCAGGATGGCGGCCCGAACAGGTTCGAGCTGAACGCGTCGCCCCTGCTCTCGTCGCGGCGCGACGGCGAACAGGTCGAAGGGGCGGTGGCGGTGATCCACGACATCACGGAGCTGGAGCGGTTGGAGAGCATGCGCCGCGACTTTGTGTCGAATGTCTCGCACGAGCTGAAGACGCCCCTGACCGCCATTCACGGCTATGTGGAGACCCTGCTGGACGCGGATCCGGTCGACGGCCCGACGCGGGGCCGCTTCCTGCGCAAGATTCGCAAGCAGAGCAACCGTCTGAGCGCCCTGGTTTCCGACTTGCTCACGCTGTCGCGGATCGAGTCTTCGGCCGAGCCGCCCGAGAAGATCGTCGATCTGCGATCGCCGGTGGGCGAAGTGTTGAGCCTGCTCGGGCCGTCCAGCGAGGAGAACGGTCTCGAACTGGTCGCCGAATGCCCCCAGACCCCGGTTAGGGTCCTGGGTGAAGAGGAAGCGATCCGGCAGGCGCTGTCCAATCTGGTCGACAACGCGGTCAAGTACTCGTCGGTGGGCGGCCGGGTGGTGGTGCGCCTGCAGGCGGACAACGGGCGGGCGGTTATCGAGGTCGAAGATCAGGGGCCGGGCATCGCGTCGGAACACCTGGACCGAATCTTCGAGCGCTTCTACCGTGTCGACCGAGCCCGCTCCAGGGAGCTCGGCGGCACCGGCCTGGGCCTGGCGATCGTCAAGAACGTCGCCAGGCGACACGGCGGAGGGGTGGAAGTGGAGAGCGAACGGGGACGGGGCTCGACGTTCCGCTTCTGGTTGCCCATCGCCGGTTGAGGCTAGGATTGATGGCTTGAGGATTCATCTACAGCGCGATCTCGACCAGGTGACGCGGGCGCTCCTGGAGGTGGCGGCGATGGTCGAGGACATGATCGCCAAGTCGCTACGAGCGCTCCGGGAGCGGAGCGTCGACCTGGCGCACGAAGTCCAGCGCCAGGACCGCATCATCGACGCCCGCGAGATCGAGGTCGAAGAGGAGTGCCTCAAGATCCTCGCCCTGCATTCGCCGGTGGCGTCGGACCTGAGGATGGTCGTTACCTACCTGAAGGTGAACAACGATCTCGAACGGGCCGGCGATCTGGCCCGCAACCTCGCCGAGCGCGCCGAGAGTCTTGCGGTGGCCGAGCCGGTCGAAGTCCCGGAAGAGATCTGGACCATGGCCGAGCGCATCCCGAAGATGCTCCGGGCGGCCCTGGACGCCGTCGTGGGGGGCGACACGGAACTCGCCCGTTCGGTGATTGCGGAGGACGAGATCGTCGACCGCAGCCACGAGGCGATGTACGGCGTGGTCCAGAGGATGATCGACGAGGATCCCGAGTTGGCGTCGGCCAGCATCCAGTTCTTGTCGATCTCGCGCTATCTCGAGCGGATGGCCGATCTGGCGACGAACGTCGCCGAGGATGTCGTCTTCCTGGTCGACGGCGACGTCGTACGCCATCAGGCCTCGTAGGCCCGTCCGCCTCTGCTCCGCAAAGGACGGCACGCCCCATCCAGATGGATGTTGCAAGGGGGGTTTACGGCTGCCGAAGAAGCGGCTAGACTCCGCCCCTTCCCCGCGATGCACCGCGGAGCTTGGCTCCGGGGGGCGGGTCCCATTGCGTGTTGAGGGTCGCCTTGGGGGAGGGGAGAAAAGGGTGTCCCGGAACACGGTTCAGAGACTTCAAGATGGGGAATCCTGAGACGGCTGCCCACGTGGCTCAGGGGTAGAGCACTTCCTTGGTAAGGAAGGGGTCACCGGTTCAAATCCGGTCGTGGGCTCCAGACGGACATCAAAGCAGCAAGCACACGGATAGTTGAGCCGCTAGAGCGGGAGAGGCAACGAGCGTCATGGCGAAGGAGAAGTTCAAGCGTACGAAGCCGCATGTGAACGTGGGGACGATCGGTCACGTGGATCACGGCAAGACGACGCTGACGGCAGCGATCACGAACATTCTGGCGAAGACCGGTGGTGCGGAGTTCGTGCCTTTCGACGAGATCGACAAGGCGCCGGAGGAGCGGGAGCGCGGGATCACGATCGCGACGGCTCACGTGGAGTACGAGACGGCGAACCGTCACTACGCTCACGTGGACTGCCCGGGTCACGCGGACTACGTGAAGAACATGATCACAGGGGCGGCGCAGATGGACGGTGCGATTTTGGTGGTTTCGGCCGCCGACGGTCCGATGCCTCAGACGCGGGAGCACGTGCTTCTGGCTCGTCAGGTTGGCGTGCCGTACATCGTGGTGTTCATGAACAAGTGCGACATGGTGGACGACGAGGAGTTGCTGGACCTGGTGGAGCTGGAGCTTCAGGACCTGTTGTCTTCGTTCGAGTTTCCTGGCGACGAGATTCCGATCATCCGCGGTTCGGCGCTTGAGGCCTTGGAGAGCGGCGATCCGGAGAGCGAGTGGGGTTCGAAGGTGGTGGAGCTTCTGGAGGCAGTGGACTCGTACATTCCGACGCCGCAGCGGGCAGTGGACCAGGATTTCCTGATGCCGATCGAGGACATTTTCACGATTTCGGGTCGCGGGACGGTGGTGACCGGCCGCGTGGAGCGGGGTCGGGTGAAGGTTGGCGAGACGGTGGAGATCGTGGGAATTCGCGACACGAAGTCGACGGTGGTGACGGGCGTGGAGATGTTCCGGAAGCTGCTGGACTCGGGTGAGGCCGGCGACAACATCGGCGTGCTGCTCCGTGGAACGAAGAAGGACGAGGTGGAGCGTGGCCAGGTGCTGGCGCATCCGCGTTCGATCACGCCGCACACGAAGTTCAAGGGCGAGGTGTACGTGCTGAACAAGGACGAGGGGGGGCGTCACACGCCGTTCTTCGAGGGTTACCGTCCGCAGTTCTACTTCCGGACGACGGACGTGACGGGTGTGGCGAATCTGCCGGCAGGCACCGAGATGGTGATGCCTGGCGACAACGTGACGCTGGACGTGGAGCTGATCGCTCCGATCGCGATGGAGAAGGGCGTACGCTTCGCCATTCGCGAAGGCGGCCGTACGGTCGGCGCCGGCACCGTCACCGACATCATCGAGTAAGGGGTTGGACTCACGACTGGACTTGAGGACTCAGGCCAGTAGCTCAATTGGTAGAGCATCGGTCTCCAAAACCGAAGGTTGGGGGTTCGAGACCCTCCTGGCCTGCCAGACGGTCTTCGGGCGATTTCGGGGACGCGTTGCGGGAGGCGGAACGGCAGGACGGGGGTGGACGGGATTGAGACGGGTTTCACGGAGATCGGGCGAGTTTCACGGAGACCGGAAGGGGTTAGGAGGATAGAGATGGCGGCAGTCGGCAGGCTCGGCGTGTTCCTGGGAGAGGTGCGCACCGAGATGAAGAAGGTCACCTTTCCCTCGCGGGAGGAGGTGGTGGGCACCACCGGCGTCGTGCTGATCACGAGTGTCATCTTCGCCATCTTCCTGTGGGTCGCCGATCTCATCATCACGCGTCTCTACCAGGGCCTCGTCGACCTGTTCCTGCCGTGAGATCCGTGGCGCGAGCGACGACAGGGAGTACCCGATGAGCGAAGTTGAAACGGCAGCCGTGGGCAGCGTCGAGGCCGCAGCCGACGGCGGCGAGGAAGCCTCCGCTCCGCAGCGGCAGTGGTACATCGTCCATACGTACTCGGGCTACGAGGAGCGTGTCCGGGAGACCCTGCGGCAGCGCGCCGAGGCGCACGGTCTGGGCCATGTGTTCGGCGAGGTGCGCATCCCGACCGAGACGATCGTCGAACTCAAGGGCGGCAAGAAACGGGAAACGCAGCGCAAGTTCTTCCCCGGCTACATCCTGATTGAGATCGAGTGCGAGCAGCGCGGCGACGGACGGCTCAAGATCTCGGATGAGGCGTGGCACGTGGTCAAGGACACGCCGAAGGTGACCGGCTTCGTCGGTACCGGCAAGGAGCCGACGCCGCTCGCCCAGGACGAAATCGACGCGATCATCGAGAAGGTCGTTACCGCGAAGGAGAAGCCGAAGCCGAAGTACCTGTTCGAGAAGGGCGAGCTGGTCAAGATCGTGGACGGTCCCTTCAACAACTTCACCGGCACCGTGGAAGAGATCAACCTGGACCGGAGCACGTTGAAGGTGATGGTCACGATCTTCGGCCGTCAGACGCCGGTGGAACTCGAGTTCCTCCAGGTCCAGAAGACCTGAGGGCGCTTCGCGGAGCGGATGAAGGCCGAGTTCGGTTTGGTTGAAATCAGGTAAGGGAACCATGGCGAAAAGAACGGCAGGCAAGAGAGTAACCGGGCAGATCAAGCTTCAAATCCCGGCCGGCGCGGCGACGCCCGCGCCGCCGGTCGGCCCTGCACTGGGCCAAGCAGGCCTCAACATCATGGACTTCTGCAAGGCGTTCAACGCCAGAACCCAGGGTGACGGGGGGCTGATCATCCCGGTCGTGATCACGGTGTACGCCGATCGCACATACTCGTTCATCACCAAGACGCCGCCGGCCGCGGTGCTGCTGCTCAAGGCGGCTTCGCTGGACAAGGGGTCCGCCGAGCCCAACCGGGACAAGGTCGGCACGGTGACCCGCGCCCAACTCGAGGAGATCGCGCGCACGAAGATGCCGGACCTGAACGCGGTCGACCTCGATGGCGCGTGCAGGATCATCGCCGGCACTGCCCGATCGATGGGGCTGGAGATCGACGCCTGATCGGCGTCGAATCGTAAAGGAAGACAGGGCAAGGAGAACGCGCGTGGGCAAGGCAGGCAGGAAGTACAGGGAGGCGAAGACGGCCGTTGAAGACCGTCCGCACGGGCTCGACGAGGCCCTGGAGCAGGTCAAGAACGGCAGCTTCGCCAAGTTCGACGAGACGGTGGAGATCGCGATTCGCCTGGGAGTGAACCCCAGGCACGCGGATCAGATGGTGCGCGGCACCGTCGTGCTGCCGCACGGCACCGGGCGAACCGTCCGGGTGCTGGTATTCGCCTCCGGCGAAAAGCTCCAGGAGGCCGAGGCCGCCGGCGCCGACGAGGTCGGTGGCGAGGAACTGGCGGCGCGGATTCAGGGCGGCTGGCTTGACTTCGACTCCGTGGTTGCGACGCCGGACATGATGCGGGTCGTGGGCCGGCTGGGTCGCGTCCTGGGCCCCCGCGGTCTGATGCCCAACCCGAAGACCGGGACCGTCACCGTCAACGTGGCGAAAGCGATCGAGGACATCAAGGCGGGCAAGGTCAACTTCCGGGTCGACAAGGCCGGAGTCGTCCATGCGCCCCTGGGGAAGGTCTCGTTCGACAAGGAACGACTGAAGGAGAACGCCGCGGCCCTGCTGGCCGAGGTGATGCGGGCGCGGCCGAGCGCGACCAAGGGCACGTACGTCCGCTCGGTCAACCTGAGTTCAACGATGGGCCCGGCCGTTCGGGTCGACGCGGCCGAAGCCGCTGCAGTGGAAGCGTCGTAGGCGACTGAGACGGTCTCAGGAGGAGTCGAGAGAAATGGCACTGACACGGGAGACGAAGGCCGAGTTGCTGGCCAGCTACCAGAGCGACATGGCCGGTGTACCGCATGCGTTCCTGGTTGGATTCTCCGGCATCACGGTGGGGCAGGTCGACGACCTGCGGCGCCGGGTGCGAACAGCCGGCGGCAGCTACTCGGTGGTCAAGAACCGGATCGCCAAGCTCGCTTTCGAGGACAGCAGCCTTGGGGCTCTCTCGGAGCATCTGGCAGGGCCGACGGCGATCGCGTACAGCGAGGACGATCCGGTCGGGTTGGCCAAGACGCTGACGGAGTTCGCGAAGGACGTACCGGTGATCGAATTCAAGGCCGGCATGGTGGACGGCCAAAAGGTGTCGGCCGACGCGATTCAGGAGATCGCCAGTCTGCCGAGCCGGGAGGCTCTGGTGGCGAAGCTCCTGTTCCTGCTCCAGTCGCCGATTGCGCGGTTGGTGCGGGGTTTGGGCGACGTGACGCCGCAGTTCCTCCGCACCCTGAACGAGATTGCAAGTCAGAAGGAAAAGGGCTGACAGCGGCCCTCGCTATCGATGTTTGGAACCGCGGCGCCGGACCGGCGCCGCTGAATAGGAAGGGGATCCAAGGAAATGGCAGTAGCAGCAGCGGAACTGATCAAGCAGATCGACGAGATGACCGTCCTCGATCTGAACACGCTGGTCAAGGAGCTCGAAGAGCACTACGGTGTGTCGGCGGCGGCGGCGGTTACGGTGGCCGCGGCCGCGGGCGGCGGCGAGGCCGAAGAGGTCGAAGAACAGATCGAGTTCGATGTGCAGTTGACCTCGTTCGGCGACAAGAAGATCGCCGTCATCAAGGTCGTGCGCGAAGTGACCAGCCTCGGATTGAAGGAGGCCAAGGACCTGGTCGAGTCGGCGCCGGTCGCCGTCAAGGAAGGTGTCTCGAAGGAAGAGGCCGACGAGGTCAAGTCGAAAATCGAGGAGGCCGGCGGCCAGGCCGAGGTCAAATAGCCATTCCGGCTGGCGATCTTCTCCCGGTCGGCGTAGAATCACGTTGGCCAACCTCGACCCGGCAGTCGGCGCCGGGGTGGCATTCGTGTGGTTGCCCCGTCGCTCCAGCGCTCTTCCGTTCTCTGTCCGCCCGCCGAAGCGCGGCGGACCAATTCCGGGCGAACAACTGTTCTCATCGCCCCGGCTACAGCACCTGCCTTGCTCCCGCCTCGCGCAGAGAACCTGAAGTAGGAGACATCGAAGCATGACGGATCACAGCAACGCGCAGAACGGTCACGGCAACGGCAACGGCAAAGGTCGGATGGACTTCTCGACCATCGAGACGACCTTGGCGATTCCGAACCTGATCGGTGTGCAGCGCCGTTCCTACGACCGGTTCCTGCAGATGAACCTGCTCCAGAACGAGCGGGTGAACCATGGCCTGCAGGCAGTCTTTGCCGGCATTTTCCCGTTCTGGGACTTCCGGGAGACCTGCTCACTCGACTTCGTCAGCTACTCGATCGGCGACTGGCACTGCCGTTGCGGCGAGTTGAAGGGGCTCGAGTACCTGCGCATGTCATGCACCAACTGCGGCGACAAGATCATGACGGATCACCCGCTCGAGGACAGTGTCGGCTGTACGAGCTGCGGCGCTGTCAACGCGAACCGGGTGACCAAGTGCGACACCTGCGGCGGGCCGGTCGAGTTGCAGCTCAAGTACTCGATCGCCGAATGCCGCGAGCGCGGCATGACCTACGCCGTACCGCTCAAGGTCACGTTCCGTCTCTTCGTCTACGACAAGGACCCGGAGACGGGAACGCGGATGATGCGGGATGCGAAGGAAGAGGAGGTTTACTTCGGCGAGATCCCGCTGATGACCGACACCGGCACCTTCATCATCAACGGAACAGAGCGGGTGATCGTCAGTCAATTGCATCGCAGCCCTGGCGTGTTCTTCACCCGCGACAAGCGCGTCTTCCTGGCGAAGATCATCCCCTACCGGGGTTCCTGGGTGGAGTTCGAGTACGACCAGAAGGACATCCTGTCGGTCCGGATCGATCGCAAACGGAAGTTCTACGGCACCGTGTTCCTGCGCGCCCTGGGTCTGGAGACGAACGAGCAGATCCTGCGTCAGTTCTACACCGCGATGCCGCTCACGCTGTCGGGAGGAGGCGTCTATCGCCTCGGCATCGGTCCGGATGTGCTGGAGCGTGAGCGGCTGCGCGACCGCTCGAGCCGGGGCATCCGGCACCGCTACAGCGTCTTCGCCGGGCTGACCCTGGACGAGACGGCGATCGAGCGCCTGGACGCCCGCGACAACATCGAAGCGGAGGTCGGTCCGCAGGAGCTGGAGCGCGCTTTCCTGATCGCCGATGTCATCGACGAGGATACCGGCGAGGTGTTGCTGGAGGCGAACGAGCCGATTCCGGAGGACCTCGACGAGCGCCTCGCGGAGCGCAATCACAGCGAGCTGGAGGTCTTCTTCCCCGATTGGGAGCTGTGCGGCGCGACGATCTCGAACACCCTGGCGAAGGACACGACCAAGGACACGAAGGAGGCGCAGATCGAGATCTACCGGCGGATGCGCCCCGGCGATCCGCCGACGCACGAGAGTGCGCGCTCGCTGTTCTACGGCATGTTCTTCGACTCCAAGCGGTACGACTTCTCGCGGGTCGGCCGGTTCAAGTTCAACATCAAGCTCGAGACCCAGGTGCCGGTCGACCGGAAGACCCTCTCGGCCGAGGACTTCTACGGGGTGATCGAGTACCTCCTGCAGTTGCAGAAGGATGTCGGCCGCATCGACGACATCGACAACCTGGGGAACCGCCGCGTGCGCGCGGTGGGTGAACTGTTGGAGAACCAGTTCCGGATCGGCCTGGTGCGCATGGAGCGGGCGATCAAGGAGAAGATGTCCGTTCACCAGGACATCGACTCGGCGATGCCGCACGACCTGATCAACTCGAAGCCGGTGATCGCGGCGATCAAGGAGTTCTTCGGGTCGTCGCAACTCTCGCAGTTCATGGACCAGACGAACCCGTTGTCGGAGGTGACGCACAAGCGGCGCCTGTCGGCGCTGGGTCCGGGCGGGCTGTCGCGTGAACGCGCGGGCTTCGAAGTGCGCGATGTCCACGCTTCGCACTATGGCCGCATCTGCCCGATCGAGACCCCGGAGGGGCCGAACATCGGCCTCATCTCTTCGCTCGCGACCTATGCGCGGATCAACGACTACGGCTTCATCCAGAGCCCGTACAAGAGGGTGGAGGGCGGCCGCGTCATCGACCACTTCAAGGTGATCAAGCCGGGTGACGGCACGTTCGCGCTGGGTCAGATCGTTGCCGGCGACGACCTGGAGGCGGAGAACCGCCGCCTCAAGCGGAACAAGAAGCGGCAGGTGCAGGCCGAGCCGCACGCCTTCTACCTGACCGCCTGGGAGGAGGAGAAGTACATCATCGCCCAGGCCAACGCCAAGATCGACGAGCGCGGGTTCCTGCAGAACGAACGTCCGGTAGCTCGCGCCGGCGGTGACTTCGTCACGGTCGACCGCGAGCGGGTCGACTACATGGACATCAGCCCGAAGCAGCTCGTCAGCGTGGCCGCCGCGCTGATTCCGTTCCTCGAGAACGACGACGCGAACCGGGCCCTGATGGGATCGAACATGCAGCGGCAGGCGGTGCCTCTCCTGCGCTCCGACTCGCCGATCGTCGGCACGGGCCTCGAGGGGATCGTCGCGCGCAATTCGGGTGCGGTGGCGCTCTGCCAGCGCGCCGGGGTCGTCGACTCGGTGGATGCGGATCGCGTGATCGTCCGTGTCGAGGGCGCGGACCCCGAAACGGGTGCGCCGCGTGAGTTCGGGGCCGACATCTACCAGTTGACCAAGTTCCGCCGGTCGAACCAGAACACCTGCATGCACCAGAAGCCGGTCGTCCGCGAGGGCGATCGCGTGGTGCGAGGCGAGGTCCTGGCCGATGGCGCCTCAACCGAAGAGGGGGAACTGGCGCTGGGACGCAATGTGCTCGTGGCTTTCATGCCCTGGCGCGGCTACAACTTCGAGGATGCGATCCTGGTCTCCGAACGGCTGGTGCGCCACGACTCCTACACGTCGATTCACATCGAAGAGTTCGAGATCGAGGCCCGGGACACCAAGCTGGGGCCCGAAGAGATCACGCGCGACATCCCGAACGTCGCCGAGACGGCGCTCGCCGATCTCGACGACAGCGGCATCATCCGGATCGGCGCTTCGGTCAAGGCCGGCGACATCCTGGTGGGCAAGGTCACGCCGAAGGGCGAGACCCAGCTCACGCCGGAGGAGAAGCTGCTGCGGGCCATCTTCGGCGAGAAGGCCGGAGACGTTCGCGACGCCAGCCTGAAGGCGCCTCCGGGCATCGACGGCACTGTCGTCGAAGTGAAGATCTTCTCCCGCAAGGGCGTTGACAAGGACGAGCGGGCGCTCGAGATCGAGGAGCATGAGGTCGGCCGCCTGGAGAAGAACACCCGCGATCAGGCGCGGATCATGCACGAAGAGCGGAACAAGAAGATCGCCGATCTTCTGGTCGGCCTCAAACCGACCGCCGCGGTGCAGGACCGGGAGGGCAAGAGGCTCCTGAAGGCGAAGGAGGCCATCCGGTACCGGCATCTCGAGCAGTTGAACCGGCAGGAGATCCTGGCCCTGCCGCTGGAGCAGGAAGACCTCTTGAAGGAAGTGGCTGCGATCTACGAGCGCACCGATTCCCACATCGAGGTCATGCACCGGGTCAACGAGGAGAAGATCAAGCTGCTGCAGAAGGGCGACGAGCTGCCTCCCGGCGTGATCAAGCTGGTCAAGGTCTTCGTGGCCATGAAGCGCAAGCTGCAGGTGGGCGACAAGATGGCCGGGCGCCACGGCAACAAAGGCGTCATTTCGCGCATCCTGCCGGAGGAGGACATGCCGTACCTGCCGGATGGCACGCCGGTTGAGATCGTGCTGAATCCGCTCGGTGTGCCGAGCCGGATGAACGTCGGCCAGATCCTGGAGACCCACCTGGGGTGGGCCGGGCGATCGCTCGGGGTCAAGTTCGCGACCCCGGTCTTCGACGGCATCCGGGAGTCGCGGCTCAAGGAACTGATGGCTGAGGCGGGACTGCCGACCTCGGGCAAGACCACTCTCTTCGATGGGGTCACCGGCCAGGCCTTCGAGCAGAAGGTCACGGTAGGCTACATCTACATGCTCAAGCTGTCCCACCTGGTCGACGACAAGATCCACGCCCGATCGATCGGCCCCTACTCGCTGATCACTCAGCAGCCCCTGGGCGGCAAGGCCCAGTTCGGCGGCCAGCGCTTCGGCGAAATGGAGGTGTGGGCGCTGCAGGCGTATGGCGCCGCCTACACGCTGCAGGAGCTGTTGACGGTCAAGAGCGACGATGTCGAGGGTCGAAGCCGCGCCTACGAAGCTTTGGTCAAGAGCGACGTGCCCGAGGATCCCGGATTGCCGGAGTCGTTCAACGTGCTGGTGCGCGAGTTGCAGAGTCTGTGTCTGGACGTCGAGTTGATGAAGGTCTAGGGGAGGTCGCCTGGTGCAACCACTTTCGAGTTTCGAGAAGACGCAGTCGGTCAAGGACTTCAACGCGATCAAGATCGCGCTGGCCTCGCCGGAAAGGATCCGATCCTGGAGTTTCGGCGAGGTAACGAAGGCCGAGACGATCAACTACCGGACCTTCAAGCCGGAGCGGGACGGCCTGTTCTGCGCCAAGATCTTCGGGCCGATGACGGACTGGGAATGTCTGTGCGGCAAGTACAAGCGGATGAAACACCGCGGCGTCGTATGCGACAAGTGCGGCGTCGAGGTCACGCGCTCCCGCGTGCGGCGCGAGCGCATGGGCCACATCGAGCTGGCCAGCCCGGTTAGCCACGTCTGGTTCTTCAAGGGTCTGCCCAGCCGGATCGGTCACCTGCTCGACCTGAGCCTGCGCAACCTCGAGCGCATCCTCTACTTCGAGAGCTACGTCGTCATCGATCCCGGTGACGCCGACCTCGAGGAGAACGAGATGGTCTCCGAGGAGCGCTACCGGGAACTGCGCGACGAATACGGCCCGGACGGCTTCGATGCGCGGATGGGCGCCGAGGCGATCAAGGAGCTCCTGACCCGGATCGACATCGATGAGCTGGCGGAGGAACTCCGCATCGTCATGCGCACAGACACCAGCCAGATCCGGCGCCTGAAGGCGGCGAAGCGGCTCAAGGTCGTCAACGCGTTCCGGCGCAGCGGTCACCGGCCGGACTGGATGATCCTGGATGTGATCCCCGTGATTCCGCCGGAACTGCGGCCGCTGGTTCCGCTCGATGGCGGGCGGTTCGCGACCAGCGACCTGAACGATCTCTACCGCCGGGTCATCAACCGGAACAACCGGCTGAAGAAGCTGCTCGAGCTGCGGGCGCCCGAGGTCATCGTCCGCAACGAGAAGCGCATGCTGCAGGAGGCGGTGGACGCCCTGTTCGACAACGGCCGGCGCGGCCGGGTGCTCAAGGGCTCGAACAACCGCCCGCTCAAGTCGCTCTCCGACACCCTGAAGGGCAAGCAGGGCCGGTTCCGCCAGAACCTGCTCGGCAAGCGCGTCGACTACTCGGGGCGTTCGGTGATCGTGGTCGGCCCCGATCTCAAGCTGAACGAATGCGGTCTGCCGAAGAAGATGGCGCTCGAGCTGTTCAAGCCGTTCATCTACAGTTGGCTCGAGGAGCGTGAGTACGTCGGCACGATCAAAGCGGCCAAGGAGATGGTCGAGCGCGAGGAGGAGGTCGTCTGGGATGCGCTGGACGAGGTCATCCGCGACCATCCGGTGCTCCTGAACCGGGCGCCCACCCTTCACCGGCTTGGCATCCAGGCGTTTCAGCCGGTGCTGATCGAGGGCAAGGCGATCCAGATCCATCCCCTGGTGTGCGCCGCCTTCAACGCCGACTTCGACGGTGACCAGATGGCGGTTCACGTGCCGCTTTCACCCAAGGCCCAGATCGAATGCCACGTGCTGATGCAGGCCTCGAACAACATCCTCAGCCCCGCGCATGGTCGGCCGGTGGCAGTGCCCAGCCAGGATCTCGTGCTGGGCGGCTACTACCTGACCATGCCGCGCCCCGGCGCACACGGGGAGGGCCGGACCTTCGCCAGCGCTGACGAGGTCTTCTTCGCTCTCGAGAGCCGGGCCGTCGAGACCCAGACGCCGATCCGGCTGCGGATGAGGGGCAGCTACATCGACCTGGATGTCCAGCACGACAGCCAGGACATCGTGCACGCCGAGCTCCAGGAGCTCGACGGCGAGGTGGTCGAGACCACGGTCGGCCGTGTGATCCTGAACGACCACCTCCCGAACGAACTGCCCTTCATCAACGGCTTGCTGCGCAAGCGCGGTCTTCAGGACCTGGTTGGCTACTGCTACATCCGCCACGGCAGCGCGTTGGCGGTCAGGATGCTCGACGAGATCAAGGAGATCACCTTCCTCTACGCGACCCTGGCCGGCATCTCCTTCGGCGTCGACGACATGGTCGTGCCGTCGACCAAGGAGCAGTTGATTGATGAGGCGCGCGGCGAGGTGCTCGAGATCGAGAAGCAGCGCAGCGCCGGTGTGATCACCGCCGGCGAGCGCAAGAACAAGATCATCGACATCTGGCATCGCGTCACCGAGAACGTCTCGGCCGAGATGTTCCGCGAGATGAAGGAGGTCGAGGCCGAGCGGGGCGAGTTCAACCCGATCAACCTGATGGCCGATTCGGGCGCGCGGGGCTCCCGCGAACAGGTGCGACAGTTGGCCGGCATGCGGGGTCTGATGTCCAAGCCCTCGGGCGAGGTCATCGAGACGCCGATTCACGCCAACTTCCGCGAGGGGTTGTCGGTGCTGCAGTACTTCATCTCCACGCACGGTGCCCGCAAGGGTCTGGCCGATACGGCGCTCAAGACCGCCGACTCGGGTTACCTGACGCGGCGGTTGGTCGACGTGGCCCAGGACGTGATCGTCACCGAGCAGGACTGCGGAACGATCGACGGCATCGTCGTCGGCGCGATCATGGAGGGCGGCGACATTCTCGAGGCGCTGCGGGACCGGTTGGTCGGGCGCGTCAGCCAGGAGGACATCTTCGACCCGATGACCGGCGAGCAGTTGCTGGCGGTCGGCGACTCGATCACCGAGAAGATGGCGAACGGCATCCAGGCGGCGGGCATCGAGCGGGTTCGCATCCGCTCCGTGCTGACCTGCGAGACCCGGCGCGGCGTCTGCGCGCTCTGCTACGGACGCAACCTGGCGACGGGTCGCGCCGTCAACCTGGGCGAGGCGGTGGGTGTCATCGCGGCCCAGTCGATCGGTGAGCCGGGAACCCAGTTGACCATGCGTACCTTCCACTTCGGCGGCACCGCCAGCCGGGTCTCGGAGCAGTCCCGGCACGCGTCGAGGAACATCGGCTGGGTCAAGTTCATCAACGTCGCCACGGTCGACAGCCGCGAGGGCGATCTCGTGGTGGTCAACCGGAACGGCAAGCTGGTCCTGGTCGACGAGGCCGGGCGCGAGCTGGAGCGCCACCCGCTGACCTACGGCTCCCACCTGCTGGTGCACGAGAACCAGAAGGTCGAGCCGGGGACGGACCTGGTCGAGTGGGATCCCTTCACCTCCGCCATCCTCTCTGAGGTCGCGGGCCGGGTGGAGTACCACGACATCGTCGAGGGCGAGAACGTCCGCGAGGAGACGGACAAGGTCACGGGGCTTTCGCACCGGATCATCGTCGAGGCGTCGCAGAACGAGAAGCGGGCGCCGGCGGTGGTCGTGGTCGGCGCGGAAGAGAAGCGCTACCTGTTGCCCAGCGGTTCCCACCTGTGGGTCAACGACGGCCACGATGTCCATCCCGGCGACACGCTGGCGAAGATTCCGCGCGAGACGACGAAGACCAAGGACATCACCGGCGGTCTGCCGCGCGTTCAGGAGCTGTTCGAAGCCCGGAGTCCGCGCGAGCCGGCCGTGATCACCGAGATCGACGGCACCGTGCGCCTCGGCAAGGAGATCATCAAGGGCAACCGCGAGATCACCGTCGAGAACGAAGCCGGGGAGAGCCTCAGCTACCAGATTCCTCGTCACATTCACGTCAACGTGCAGGACGGCGAGTACGTGGCGGCGGGCGATCCGCTGATCGGCGAGGCGATGAACATCAACCCGCACGACATCCTCCAGGTCAAGGGGGAGAGGGAACTCCAGCGTTACCTGGTGGACAAGATCCAGGAGGTCTACCGTTCGCAGAGCGTGGCGATCAACGACAAGCACGTCGAAGTGATCGTCCGTCAGATGATGCGCTCTGTGAAGATCGAGGAGGTCGGCGACACGGACTTTCTGATCGACGAGCAGGTCGACCGCTGGCGCTTCAAGGAAGAGAACGAGCGGGTTACGGCGGCTGGAGGCACTCCGGCCATCGGCCGGCCCCTGCTGCTCGGGATCACCAAGGCGTCGCTCTCCACGGAGAGCTTCATCTCGGCCGCGAGTTTCCAGGAGACGACCCGGGTGCTCACCGAAGCCGCGATCAGCGGCAAGGTGGATCACCTCCGGGGCCTGAAGGAGAACGTGATCGTCGGTCGGGTGATCCCCGCCGGCACCGGCATGGACTACTACCACGACTTCCACATCGAGGACGTGACCTACCCGACGCCGGACCTGGCTACCGACGATCTGTACAACTACGACTACCCGGAGGAGTTCATCCGCACGATGCCGCAGGTGCTCAGCGACGGCGAGAACTAGCGGGCCTGGTCCGCTAGTCGCCGTCCGGCCACTAGCGGGCCTGGTCCGCTAGTCGCCGTCCGGCCACTGAGGCGCCCACTCCGAGGCTCCCCCGGTTGCCCCGGCTCTCAGGTTTCTGCTAACGTTCGCGCCCTTGTGCGGCTCGCGCGGAGCGGGCCCAAGAGACAGTCCACCACCACATCTGCGAGCCAGGCCTTGAACCGGGAATCAACCCGGTGCTGCGCGCAGCGCCAAACGCTGCGCGCGGTCAGTTAGGTCTGGTTGCTCCGGCTTCGTCGGCCGGTCCTTGCGCCTCTAATGATCGCTCCGTTCAGAGGCGCGAGTTGCGCCGAAACGGCGGCTTTCCGGCAACGAAGTAGAAGAGTTCGTTCGAGCAGGAGTATCAATGCCCACCATCCGCCAACTGGTCCGCAAGGGCCGCCAGCGCCAGGTCGTCAAGACCAAGAGTCCGGCGCTCCAGGGTTCGCCGCAGAGGCGCGGCGTGTGTGTGCGCGTCTACACGCAGACGCCGAAGAAGCCGAATTCGGCATTGCGCAAGGTGGCTCGGGTCCGGCTGACCAACGGCATTGAGGTCACGACCTACATTCCCGGGATCGGGCACAACCTCCAGGAGCACTCGATCGTGCTCATCCGCGGAGGCCGGGTGAAGGACCTGCCCGGCGTCCGTTACCACGTGATTCGCGGCACTCTGGATGCCGTCGGCGTCGACGAACGCCGCCGGGGGCGCTCCAAGTACGGCGCCAAGCGTCCCAAGAACTAAGTCGGAGGAACTTGGAAGATGCCTCGACGCCGCGAAGTCCCGAAGCGCCAGATCCTGCCCGACCCGCTGTATCAATCGCAGTTGGTCAGCAAGTTCATCAACGTCCTCATGAAGGACGGCAAGAAGTCCGTCGCCGAACGCATCCTCTACGACGCTTTGAACACGATCAAGGAGCGCACCGGCGAGGAGGATCCGGTGCCCGTCTTCCAGAAGGCGATCGATAACGTGAAGCCGGCGGTGGAGGTCAAGTCGAGGCGCGTCGGCGGCTCGACCTATCAGGTTCCGATCGAGGTGCGGCCCTCGCGCAAGCTGGCCCTGGCCATGCGATGGCTGATTCAGGCGGGGAAGGGCCGCAATGAAAAGACGATGAGACTGCGGTTGGCCGGCGAGTTGCTCGACGCGGCCGAGAATCGTGGAATGGCGATCAAGAGGAAAGAGGACACCCACCGGATGGCAGAAGCGAACAGGGCCTTTTCCCACTACCGCTGGTAGCGAACGCCCTTAGGGGCCGCTTCGGCGGCGCCCACGTCGTTCCCCAGCCACCGGTTGTCCAGGCCCGTCCCGGCGTCGCCGCTGCCCCCGCGGAGCGGCGGCTCTCCCCTCTTGTTGGAACCACACGCGAAACCCGCCTGCTTAGAACTGCATTGAGACGACTGATTGCCTCGACCGCTCCTCTGAAGAACCCGACCCAGATCACCATGTCCAGCGCCATGTCCAGAAACATCCCACTCGAGAAGACCCGGAACATCGGGATCATGGCGCACATCGATGCGGGCAAGACGACGACGACCGAGCGCATCCTCTACTACACCGGTGTCAACTACAAGATCGGCGAGGTGCACGAAGGCACCGCGACGATGGACTGGATGGAGCAGGAGCAGGAGCGCGGCATCACGATCACTTCGGCCGCCACGAGCTGCACCTGGAAGGATCACCGGATCAACATCATCGACACGCCCGGACACGTCGACTTCACCGCCGAGGTCGAGCGCTCGCTGCGCATTCTCGATGGCGCCGTGGCAGTGTTCGACGCCGTTGCCGGGGTCGAACCCCAGAGCGAGACTGTGTGGCGGCAGGCGGATCGGTACGAGGTGCCGCGGATCGCGTTCGTCAACAAGATGGACCGCGTCGGCGCCGACTTCGACCGCTGCGTGCGGATGATGCGTGAGCGGCTCGGCGCCTCGCCGGTGGTGCTGCAGTTGCCTCTGGGGCGCGAGGACGCGTTTGCCGGTGTGATCGACCTGGTCGAGATGTCGGCCCGCATCTACGAGGACGAGAACCTGGGGGCGCAGTTCCGGGACGTAGGAATCCCGGAGGAGTACGCGGACCTTGCCCTGGCGGCTCGCGAGGAGATGGTCGAGGCGGTTGCCGAGATGGACGATGAGCTCCTGGAGAAGTACCTTTCGGGCGCCGAGGTCACGAACGACGAACTCCGCGCGGCTCTGCGCCGGGCGACGGTTTCCAACGACCTGCAACCGGTGTTCTGCGGTTCGGCCTTCCGAAACAAGGGCGTCCAGCCCCTGCTCGACGCGGTGCTCGAGTACCTGCCGTCGCCGCTGGACGTGCCTCCGATCGAGGGCCTCGTGGACGGTGACGACGTGGCTGTGCGCGAGCCGTCCGACGACGCGCCGTTCAGCGCCCTCGTGTTCAAGATCATGACCGACCCGTTCGTCGGTCAGCTCGCCTACATGCGGGTCTACTCGGGCTGCGTCGAGACCGGCCAGTCGGTGGTGAATGCAAACCGCGGCGGCAAGGCTCGAATCGGCAGGCTGCTGAAGATGCACGCCAACAAGCGCGAGGAGATCAAGCGGGTGTGGTGCGGCGACATCGCCGCGGTCGTGGGTCTCAAGAAGGTGACCACCGGTGACACGATCTGCGATCCGCGGGCGGCGATCGTGCTGGAGTCGATGGACTTCCCGGAGCCGGTCCTTTCCGTTTCGATCGAGCCGAAGACGAAAGCGGACCAGGAGAAGCTGGGTCTGGCGCTCGAGAAGCTGATGCGCGAGGACCCGACCTTCAGGGTCCACACGGACCCGGATACGGCCCAGACCCTGATCTCGGGCATGGGCGAACTTCACCTGGAGATCATCACGGACCGCCTCGTGCGTGAGTTCAAGGTCGGCGCCAGTGTCGGACGACCAGAGGTCGCCTACCGCGAGACGATCACCGCCGCCGCCTCGGGCGAAGGACGGTTCGTGCGCCAGTCCGGCGGCCGCGGACAGTACGGCCACTGCCTGCTGCGCGTGTGGCCGTCCAAGTGTGAGGGCCTGGAGTTCGAGGACGCCACCAAGGGCGGCGTGATCCCCAAGGAGTTCATCCGGTCGATCGAGCGCGGCATCACGGAGGCCCTGGAAGCGGGCCCCCTGGCGGGCTATCCGGTCACCGGGGTCGCGGTCGAGGTGTACGACGGTAGCACGCACGACGTCGATTCCTCCGAGGTTGCGTTCAAGATCGCCGGCTCGATGGCCTGGCGCGATGCAGCCAAGGATGCGGATCCGGTGCTGCTCGAGCCGGTCATGGCGGTCGAGGTGGTGACGCCCGAGAACTACATGGGCGACGTCATGGGCGACATCAGCTCGCGCCGGGGCAAGGTGACGGGCATGGAGATGCGCAACAACACCCAGGTCATAGGCGCCCGCGTACCGCTGGCGGAGATGTTCGGCTACGCCACCGATCTGCGCTCGGCGACCCAGGGTCGAGCAACGTACTCGATGCAGTTCGAGTCCTACGAACCGGCACCGAGGAATGTGAGCGAGGAGGTCGTGGCGAAGGCCACAGGCTGAGTCCCTGACGGGCTCAGACGACCACCGTTTCAGCGGCAACCCTTTCAGAATCCGTTCCAGACAAGACAATCAAGCATCACACCGAGCTAGCAGGAGCACCGCAATGGCGAAGGAGAAGTTCAAGCGTACGAAGCCGCATGTGAACGTGGGGACGATCGGTCACGTGGATCACGGCAAGACGACGCTGACGGCAGCGATCACGAACATTTTGGCGAAGACCGGTGGTGCGGAGTTCGTGCCTTTCGACGAGATCGACAAGGCGCCGGAGGAGCGGGAGCGCGGGATCACGATCGCGACGGCTCACGTGGAGTACGAGACGGCGAACCGTCACTACGCTCACGTGGACTGCCCGGGTCACGCGGACTACGTGAAGAACATGATCACAGGGGCGGCGCAGATGGACGGTGCGATTTTGGTGGTTTCGGCCGCCGACGGTCCGATGCCTCAGACGCGGGAGCACGTGCTTCTGGCTCGTCAGGTTGGCGTGCCGTACATCGTGGTGTTCATGAACAAGTGCGACATGGTGGACGACGAGGAGCTGCTGGACCTGGTGGAGCTGGAGCTTCAGGACCTGTTGTCGTCGTTCGAGTTCCCCGGCGACGAGATTCCGATCATTCGGGGTTCGGCGCTTGAGGCCTTGGAGAGCGGCGATCCGGAGAGCGAGTGGGGTTCGAAGGTGGTGGAGTTGCTGGAGGCAGTGGACTCGTACATCCCGACGCCGCAGCGGGCTGTGGACCAGGACTTCCTGATGCCGATCGAGGACATTTTCACGATTTCTGGTCGCGGGACGGTGGTGACCGGCCGCGTGGAGCGGGGTCGGGTGAAGGTTGGCGAGACGGTGGAGATCGTGGGAATTCGCGACACGAAGTCGACGGTGGTGACGGGCGTGGAGATGTTCCGGAAGCTGCTGGACTCGGGTGAGGCCGGCGACAACATCGGCGTGCTGCTCCGTGGAACGAAGAAGGACGAGGTGGAGCGTGGCCAGGTGCTGGCGCATCCGCGTTCGATCACGCCGCACACGAAGTTCAAGGGCGAGGTGTACGTGCTGAACAAGGACGAGGGCGGTCGTCACACGCCGTTCTTCGACGGCTACCGTCCGCAGTTCTACTTCCGCACGACGGACGTGACGGGCGTGGCGAATCTGCCGGCAGGCACCGAGATGGTGATGCCCGGCGACAACGTGACGCTGGACGTGGAGCTGATCAATCCGATCGCGATGGAAAAGGGCGTACGCTTCGCCATTCGCGAAGGCGGCCGTACGGTCGGCGCCGGCACCGTCACCGACATCATCGAGTAGGCGGTTCAAGGTCGGTATTCGAGGAAGGTTGGAATTCGAGAGAATGGTGAACGAGAAGATCCGTATCCGGCTCAAGGCCTTCGACTACCGCATACTCGATACGTCGACGCATGAGATCGTCGACACCGCGCGGCGTAGCGGCGCGCGCGTGGTCGGGCCGATTCCGTTGCCGACGCACATTGCCCGCTACACGGTGAATCGCTCTCCGCATGTGGACAAGAAGTCGCGGGAGCAGTTCGAGATCCGCACCCACAAGCGGTTGCTGGACATCTTCGAACCGACCAGCCAGACCGTCGACGCGCTGATGAAGCTCGAGCTTCCGGCGGGCGTCGACGTCGAGATCAAGGCTTTTGGCAGTTGAACCGGCAGTTGAGCAGGCGAAGCGACGGGGGATTAGGACGGTGAGCGAAAGCAAGGGTCGTGCTAGGGGGTTACTCGGGCGCAAGATCGGCATGACGCAGATCTACGCCGAGGACGGCGCCGCGGTGCCGGTCACCGTCCTGGAGGTTGGCCCGTGCCGGGTCGTGCAACGAAAGACAGCGGAGTCCGACGGCTACGAGGCGGTGCAGATCGGCCTGGTCGAGAAGCGGCCGCCGAGGCGGGTCACCGAGGCGCGCCGGGGCCACTTCAAGAAGGCCGGGGTCGACGCGATGCGTCACTTGGTCGAGGTGCGGGTGGACGCGACGAACGAGTCGCAGCCTGGCGATGAGATCGGGATCTCGATCTTCGAGGTCGGCTCTCGTGTCGATGTGATCGGCAACGGCAAGGGGAAGGGATTCCAGGGTGTCATGCGCCGCCACGGTTTCAAGGGCGGCCGGGCCACTCACGGCTCGATGTTCCATCGCGCTCCGGGTTCGGTCGGGCAGTCGGCGAGTCCCTCGCGTGTCTTCCCGGGAATGAGGTTCCCGGGCCGGATGGGCGGCAAACGGGTGACGACGAAGAAGCTGAAGGTGGTCAAGGTGGATGTTGAAAACCGCCTTCTGTATCTGCGTGGCGCAGTTCCCGGCGGCCGCAACGGTCTGGTCATGGTTCGGAGTTCGGTCTGATGCCAAAGGTCGCGATCAGGAGCCTCGACAACGAGGCGGTCGGCAGCCTTGAGCTGCCGGAAGAGGTGTTCACCTACCCGTACAACGAGCATTTGATCCACCTGGCGGTGGTTTCGGTCCGGGCCGCGCAGCGGGCGGGTACGCACCAGGTCAAGGGCAGGCACGAAGTGCGGGGCTCCGGCGTCAAGCCGCACCGGCAGAAGGGCACGGGTCGAGCCCGCGCCGGCAGCATTCGCTCTCCGCTGCGACGCGGTGGCGGCGTCGTGCACGGACCGCGTTCGCGCAGCCACCGCAACAAGCTGTCGCGGAACGAGAAGCGCAACGCGCTCAAGTCGGCACTCTCGCGCAAGCTGGCCGAGGAGCGGATCATGGTGGTGGACTCGCTTGATCTCGACAGCCACAAGACGGGCGCCTTCGCCGCGCGTCTGCGGGGCCTGGGGATCGAAGAGAAGATTCTGATCGTCGACGACCACGGCAACCGGAACCTGATCCTGGCGTCCCGCAACCACCCGCAGATCAAGACTGTCGACGCCTTGGCTGTGAACGTCTACGACGTCGTCGATCGTGGCTACCTGCTGTTCAGCGAGACCGCGATCGGCCGCTTGTCCGCCGTGCTGCAGAAGCGGCGGAAGAACGGGAGTGGGTCATGAGAGTGCAGGAAATCCTGCGTCGGCCGCTGATCACGGAGAAGTCGACCGGACTCCGTGACGATCGGAACATCGTCGCCTTCGTCGTCGATTCCCGGGCCAACAAGATCGAGGTCCGGCGCGCGGTGGAGACCCAGTTCCAGGGTGTCAAGGTGGCGGAGGTCCGGATCGTGAACATGCACGGCAAGGTCCGCCGCCAGGGCCGCTTCGTCGGCCGGCGCCCCGATTGGAAGAAAGCATACGTACGGCTGGCCGAGGGCCAGATCGATCTCTTCGACAACGTGTAGCGAGAGCCAAAAAGAATGGCGATCAAGAAACTCAAACCGACAAATCCGGCCAGCCGCTTCCAGGAGTACGCACGGCGGGAAGAGGTCACGACCGACAAGCCGCACAAGGCCCTCGTCGAGGGCAAGAAGCGGATCAGCGGCCGCAACAACAAGGGCAGGCAGACGATCTGGTTCCGGGGCGGCGGCCACAAGCGGCGCTACCGGCGGATCGACTTCCGGCGCGACAAGATCGGCGTGCCCGCAAAGGTGGCCACGATCGAGTACGACCCGAACCGGAGCGCGCTGATCTCCCTGCTGCACTACACCGACGGCGAGAAACGCTACATCCTCCATCCCCAGGGCTTGGAGGTAGGCGCGGTGGTCCAGTCAGGCGAAGGCTCCGAGATCGATGTCGGCAACTGCCTGCCGATCCGGTTCATCCCCCTGGGCACGATGATCCACAACATCGAACTGAAGATCGGCGGCGGCGGGCAGATGGTGCGCAGCGCCGGCACGGGCGCCCAGTTGATGGCCAAGGAGGGCGTCTACGCTCAGGTCCGCCTCCCCTCGGGGGAGGTCCGCCGGGTTCACATCGACTGTTCCGCCACGATCGGCCAGGTCAGCAACTCGGAGCACTCGAACATCGCGCTTGGGAAGGCCGGTCGCAACCGTTGGCGGGGCCGCCGGCCGCACAACCGCGGTGTGTCGATGAATCCGGTCGACCATCCGATGGGCGGCGGCGAGGGTAAGGCCTCCGGCGGACGGCATCCGACCACGCCCTGGGGCAAGCCCACCAAGGGTTACAAGACACGGAGAAACAAGCGCACGAGCGGCATGATCGTACGGCGGCGGAGCCGCCGTAAGTAGGGCCGGCGAGAGCACGAAACTGAGGTCAGCATGGGACGTTCACTCAAGAAGGGTTTCTTCATCGACAGCCACCTTTACGACAAGGTGACCGCGATGAATACGAGCCACGACCGGAGGGTCATCAAGACCTGGTCGCGCCGGTCCACGATCATTCCGGACATGGTGGGTCACACCATCGCTGTTCACAACGGCATGAAGTTCATTCCGGTCTTCGTTAGCGAGAACATGGTCGGTCACAAGCTCGGCGAGTTCGCTCAGACGCGGACTTTCCGCGGCCATGCCGGCGGCAAGAGGGAGCGCCGGGCTCGTCCCCGGTAGTTAGAGAGAGAGAACAGAACGATGGAAGCAATCGCCCGACTCAGGTACCTCCAGGCGTCGCCCCAGAAGGTGCGCCTGGTGGCGGACCTGATCCGCGGCCGGGATGTCGAGGAAGCCTCGGCGCTGCTGCAATTGAGCACCAAGGCGGCCGCACGGCCGGTCTCCAAGTTGCTGCGGTCAGCGGTCGCCAACGCCGAGAACCGCGCCGAGAACCAGCAGAGGGGGGTCGACGTGGGGCAGCTCTACGTCAAGGAGATCTTCGTGGACGGTGGTCCGACGCTGAAGCGTCTGCGCCCGCAGGCCATGGGCCGTGCGTTCCGCATCCTCAAGCGGCAGAGCCACGTAACGATCAAGCTTGATTCCCGCAGTCTGTCGGCAGAGCCAACGTAGGAGCGATCATGGGTCAGAAGACACATCCTTACGGTTTTCGTTTGGTCTACAACCAGGGCTGGCATTCGCGCTGGTACGCCGAACGGGACTACGCCAGCACCCTGAAATCGGATATCGAGTTGCGGACCGGTCTGAAGAAGCGCTTGATGCACGCCGGTGTGAGCCAGATCGACATCGACCGCGCCGCGGACAAGCTGCGCGTCACGATCTACACCTCGCGCCCCGGCATCATCATCGGCCGCAAGGGCGCGGAAGTGGACAAGCTGCGCGACGACCTGAGCCGGCAGATGGGGCGGGAAGTCCACATCAACATCCAGGAGATCCAGCGTCCGGAGCTCGATGCCCAGCTTGTGGCCGAGGCGATCACGGGACAACTTCTCCGCCGGGTTGCCTTTCGCCGGGCTATGAAGAAGGCGATGGAATCGGCCTTCCGTTTTGGTGCAAAGGGTGTCAAGATCATGGTTTCGGGTCGGCTCGGCGGCAACGAGATCGCTCGTACCGAGTGGTACCAGGAAGGGCGGTTGCCGCTGCACACCCTGAAGGCCGACATCGACTATGGCTTCGCCGAGGCCTACACGACCTACGGCGTGATCGGGGTCAAAGTCTGGGTTTACCGCGGCGATCTTTCGCGGGAGCGCGGCCGCCGCGCGGTGGCGTAGGCGCGGCTGGACGCAAGGGGAGTCGAGGGAGTAACGAACGATGTTGATGCCGAAGAAGGTCAAGTTCCGCAAGCATCACCGCGGCCGCCGCAGAGGTCTGGCCAAGGGCGGCAATGTGGTGGCGTTCGGCGAGTACGGCCTGCAGGCGCAGGAGGCCGGCTGGGTCACGGCTCGTCAGATCGAGGCCGCGCGAATCGCGATTACCCGCCACATCAAGCGAACCGGCAAGGTCTGGATCCGCGTCTTTCCGGACAAGCCGATCACCAAGAAGCCTCTCGAAACCAGGATGGGCAAGGGCAAGGGCAATCCCGAGGAGTGGGTTGCGGTCGTTCGTCCCGCCCGCATCCTCTACGAGCTCGAGGGCGTGTCGCCGGAGTTGGCGAAGTCGGCGATGAGGCTGGCTTCCCACAAGCTCGGTATCAAGACCCGCTTCGTCGGGCGCCACGGCGCACAGGTTTGAGGCCCCGAAGACGATGAAGGCAAGCGAACTCAGGGAGCTGACCGTCGACGAGTTGCGGCAGAAGGAGGAGGAACTGGCCGACCAGTTGTTCGCCCTGCGGCTGCAGAAGTCGATTGGCCAACTGGAGAAGCCGAGCAGGATCAGACAAGCCCGGGTCGAGTTGGCGCGGGTCCTTACCGTCAGGCGGGAGAGAGCGACAGGAACGACATGAACGTGGATCAGCAAGAAGCGCGGGGCCGCCGCCAGGCTCGGGTGGGCAAGGTGGTCAGCGCCAAGATGGACAAGACAGTCATCGTGGCGGTCGAGAAGACGGTCATGCACCGGCTCTACCACCGCCTGATGAAGAAGTCGTCGCGGTTCGTGGCTCACGACGAATCGAACGACTGCCGTGAGGGAGACGTCGTTTCCCTCGTCTCGACCCGACCGATGTCGCGCCGCAAGCGCTGGCGCGTGCAACGAATCGTCAAGCGCGCGGAAGGGTAGGTGCGACGATGATCCAGATGGGAACGGTGCTCGAGGTCGCCGACAACTCGGGGGCCAAGCGAATCGCCTGCATCAAACTGCGGGGCGGTTCCTCCGGCCAGTACGGGGTGCTGGGTGACGTGATCACCGCCTCGGTCAAGGAGGCGGTGCCCGAAGGCACGGTCAAGAAGGGCCAGGTCGTGCGCGCGGTGATCGTGCGGACCCGCAAGGAGCGGCGCCGCCGCGACGGGAGCTACATCCGCTTCGACAACAACGCCGCGGTGCTGATCAACGAAGCGCGGGAGCCGATCGGGACCCGCGTCTTCGGTCCGGTCGCCCGCGAGCTGCGCGAGCGGCGCTTCATGCGCATCGTGTCCTTGGCGCCGGAGGTGATCTGACATGCCCAAATCTGACAGTCACAAGGTGAAGATCAAGAAGGGCGACGAGGTGCTCGTCATCGCGGGCCGGAACCGCGGCGTGCGCAGCAAGGTGTTGCGGGTGCTTCCCTCCGGGAATCGCGCCATCGTCGAACGCGTGAATCTGGTCAAGAAGCACGAGCGGCCGAACCCGCAGCGTCAGGTTCAGGGAGGCATCCTGGAGCGGGAGGCGCCCATCCACATCTCGAATCTCAAGGTGATCTGCCCGGACACCGACAAGCCGACGCGCGTCGGCAAGCGGCGTCTCGAGGACGGAAGGTCGGCGCGCTACGCCAAGGTCAGCGGCGCGGTGCTGAGTTGAGGCTGTGACCTGAAGGAATGACCATGATTCCCCGACTGAAGACTCTCTACCAGGAGGAGGTCGTCGCCAGCCTGCAGCAGGAGTTCGGCATCTCCAACCCGATGGCGGTGCCACGGCTGGACAAGATCGTTCTCAACATGGGCATCGGCGAAGCGATCCAGAACATCAAGATCCTGGAGAACGCCGTTCCCGAGCTGGCCCTGATCGCCGGTCAGCAGCCGGTCATCACCCGTGCCCGCAAGTCGATCGCTGCATTCAAGTTGCGTGAGGGCATGCCGATCGGTTGCAGGGTCACACTGCGCCGCAACCGGATGTGGCACTTTCTCGATCGCCTGGTCACCGTCGCGCTGCCGCGAGTCCGCGACTTCCGCGGCATCTCGAACCGGAGCTTCGATGGTCGGGGTAGTTACACCCTGGGTGTCCGGGACCACCTGATCTTCCCCGAAGTCGACTACTCGAAGAGCGACGGTTCCAAGGGCATCAACGTCACCCTCGTCACCTCGGCGGAGTCCGACGCGCAGGCACTGCACCTGCTGCGCGGTCTCGGCATGCCGTTCGCGACCTGAGCTTCTCCGTGCGCGAACTCTCAACCAAGGACTGCCACCGATGACCATGACCGACCCCATCGCGGATCTGCTGACCACGATTCGCAACGCCCTGATCGTCAAGCACGACCAGACCGAGACGCCGTCCTCGAGCCTGAAGATCGCGTTGTGCCGCGTGCTGCGGGACCAGGGCTACATCAGCCACTACGAGGTCTACGATTCGCCTCCGGGCAGGACGCTCCGGATCTTCCTGGCTTATGACGGCCAGGGGGTGCCGACGATCACCAAGGTGCGGAAGATCAGCAAGCCCGGGCGTAGGGTGTACCGTGGCGCCGACGATCTGAAGCCGGTTCTGAACGGATTGGGCGTTGCGATCCTGTCGACGTCGAAGGGTCTGCTCACGGATGCCCAGGCGCGGCAGCAGCGTGTGGGTGGTGAGGTCCTCTGTGAAGTGTACTGAGACGCACGAGGTGTACTGAGATGTCACGCATAGGAAAGGCGCCGATCCCGCTGCCGGAGAAGACGAAGGTGGCGACAAGCGGCGGTACAGTGACCATCGAGGGTCCGAAGGGAAAGCTGGAGCAGCCGCTCCAGCAGGGTATCGAGGTCCGGGTGGAGGACGGCGTCGTCACGCTGCACCGTTCCGGCTCGAGCGGACCGGAACGGGCCCTGCACGGGCTGGCCCGGGCGCTGATCGCAAACGCTGTCGTGGGTGTCACCGAGGGCTTCCGGCGAGAGCTGGAGATCGTCGGCGTTGGCTACCGGGGAGAGGTCAAGGGGCGCGAAATTCACCTGGCGCTGGGGTACTCCCACCCCGTGGTCTACCCGATCCCGGATGGGATCGACGTTTCGATCGACGACCGGTCGAACCGGATCGCGGTCTCCGGCATCGACAAGCAGCAGGTCGGGCAGGTAGCGGCCGACCTCCGCAGCCTGCGCAAGCCGGATGCGTACAAGGGCAAGGGCATTCGTTACCGCGACGAGGTCATCCGGCTCAAGGTCGGCAAGGCGGCGGCGGTCTAGACGGTTTGGAACGAGTTCGGAAAACAGGGACATCGAGGCAATGAGCGACCTGCGCAGAAAGAGAACGTTGGATCGGAGCCGCCGGCGGCGCCGCGCGCGCTACCGCGTCCGGAAGAAGCTCCGGGGCTCACAGGAGAGACCGCGTCTGGCGGTCCACAAGAGCCGCCGTCACATCTACGCTCAACTGATCGATGATCGGGTGGGGCACACCCTGGCGTTTGCGAGCTCGCTCGAGCCGGAACTCTGCGGGGAGCTCGAAGGCTCGACCGGGAGTTGCAGCGCAGCGCAGGCGGTGGGCGAGGCGCTTGCGGCGCGCGCCAGGGAGCGGGGCGTGCAAACGGTGGTCTTCGACCGCGGCGGGTTCCTGTACCACGGCCGGATCCGGGCGCTTGCGGACAGTGCGCGCGCCGGAGGCTTAAAGTTCTGATGCAGCAGAGCAACGAAGGAGACAGCAGTGGCTAGGGACATCGATCTCGACAGCGAGTTCTTCGAGCAGGTTGTCGACATCAACCGGGTGACGAAGGTCGTCAAGGGCGGCAAGAACTTTTCCTTTACCGCCCTGGTTGTGATCGGCGACGGCGCCGGCCGCGTCGGCTACGGCTCGGGCAAGGCGAAGGAGGTTCCGGCCGCGATTCGCAAGGGGATTCAGATCGCGAAGCGGAACCTGGTACGGGTGCCGCTCTCTGGAACCACGATCCCGCACGAGACGGTGGGTGTGTTCGGCGCCGGTCGGGTGATGTTGAAGCCGGCCTCTGAAGGAACCGGCGTCATCGCCGGCGGCCCGGTGCGCGCGGTGGTCGAGGGCGCCGGCATTCAGGACATACTGACCAAGTCGCTGGGGACGACGAACCCGCAGAACGTGGTCAAGGCGACCTTCGCCGGGCTCATGTCCCTGCGCAGCGAGAAGCAGATCAGGACATTGCGTGGCTTGGACTCGCTGGACGGCGCGTCGATCAACACAGATCAGGGAGGAAGAGGTAGTGGCTGGCAGGACGATACGGATACAGCAGGTGCGTAGCCCGATCGGCAGGCCGAGACCGCAGCGCGAGGTTCTGCGCGGTCTTGGCTTGAGGCGAATTCGCCACATCGTCGAGCGGGAGGACTCCCAGGCGGTGCGCGGCATGGTGCGGAAGATTCCCCACCTGGTTCGGATTCTGGGGGGCACCGAGGAGGACTGAGATGAAACTGCACGAACTCAAACCGGCGCCGGGAAGCCGCCGTGCGCGCAAACGGGTCGGCCGTGGACCGGGCTCCGGTACCGGCAAGACCGCCGGGCGAGGCCACAAGGGCCAGCGCTCGCGGGCGGGCTTTTCCCGTCGCGCCGGCTTCGAGGGCGGCCAGATGCCCCTCGTGCGGCGCGTCCCGAAGCGCGGGTTCACCAACATCTTCCGGACCGAGTACACGGTGATCAACGTCGGAGACCTGGACGGTCTCGGCGATGTGATCGACGGGGACCTCCTCGTTTCTCACGGCCGTGTGCGTCGGGGCATGAAACTGAAGGTTCTGGGCGCTGGCGATGCGCCGGCCGGGTTGACCGTCCGGGCGCACCGCTTCAGCGCGTCCGCGCGCGCCAAGATCGAGGCCGCCGGCGGCGCCTGCGAAGAGACCGCCTGACGGAGCTGGCACGTGGGCGTCGAGAGTTTCCGCAACATCTTTGCGATTCCGGATCTCCGGAAGCGGGTGTTGTTCGTGTTCGGCCTGCTGGCGGTCTACCGCATCGGCTGCATCATTCCGACGCCGGGGATCGACCCTCAGGCTCTGCTCGAGTTCATGGACCAGATGCAGGGCACCGTGCTGGGGTTCGTCAACACGTTCACCGGCGGCAGCCTTGGCCGGGTGGCCATCTTCGCTCTCGGCATCATGCCGTACATCTCGGCGTCCATCATTCTGCAACTGCTGACAGTGGTCTGGCCCTACCTCGAGAAGCTCTCGAAGGAAGGCGAGATGGGCCGGCGGAAGATCACCCAGTACACGCGGTACGGAACGGTGATCATCTCGATCATTCAGGGCACGAGCATCGCCTTCTTCCTGGAGAACCTGAGCTCGTTGGGAGGCGCGCCGCTGGTCTTCAACCCGGGCCTCGGGTTCAAGTTCATGACCGTGCTCTCGCTGACCACGGGCTGCGCGTTCGTGATGTGGCTGGGCGAGCAGATCAGCGAGCGCGGCATCGGCAACGGCATCTCCCTGGTCATCTTCGCCGGCATCGTCGTGGGTCTGCCGGGCGCCGTCCTGACGCTCTTCAGTCAAATGCAGAGCGGCGCCATGTCCTTGCTCAAGATCCTCTTCCTGTCGGCGTTCATGCTGGTGGTCGTCGCCTTCATCGTCTACATGGAGCGAGCGCAGCGGCGCATTCCGGTGCAGTACGCCAAGCGGATCGTCGGCCGGCGGCAGTACGGCGGGCAGAGCACCTACCTGCCCCTGCGTGTGAACACCGGCGGCGTGATCCCGGTCATCTTCGCGAGTTCGGTGGTCACCGTGCCGGCGACGGTGGCGGGCATGATCCAGTACGAACCGATCCAGCGCATCGCCACCGCGCTGCAGTGGGGTCAGCCGGTCTACTACCTGCTCTACGTGGCGGCGATCATCTTCTTCTCGTACTTCTACGTCTCGATCATCTTCAACCCGAACGATCTCGCCGAGAACATGCGCAAGTACGGCGGGTTCATTCCGGGCATCCGTTCCGGCAAGCGCACTTCGGAGTACATCGACAGGGTCCTGACCCGGCTGACCCTGGTCGGCTCCTTGTATCTGGCAGGCGTTTCGGTGTTGCCGGAGTTCCTGATCGCCGGCTTCAAGGTCGGGGGGCTTCCCTTCGTTGGCGCGACCCTGGACCGGGTGGCGCCGCTCTGGTTGACCGAGGGCATGGGGATCAACTTCTACTTCGGCGGCACGTCGCTCCTGATCGTCGTCAGCGTGGCCATGGACACGCTGCAACAGATCGAGAGCCAGCTCGTGATGCGCAACTACGAGGGCTTCATGAAGCGGGGCCGGATCCGAGGCCGCCGTGGCTGATCCTTTTCGCATTGTGCTGCTCGGAGCTCCCGGTTGCGGCAAGGGCACCCAGGCCGAGTGTCTTTCGGCGAGTCTCGGTGTGCCGGCCATCTCGACCGGCGAGATGCTGCGGGCCGCGGTCGCCGCGGGCAGCGAGCTGGGACGGCGTGTCGAGGGTGTGATGGCCTCGGGCGCTCTGGTCGACGACGATCTGATGGCCGAGGTGGTTCGCGACCGGCTGGCTCAGGCCGATACGGCCGCGGGTTTCCTGCTCGACGGCTATCCGCGCACCGCGCCCCAGGCCGACACACTGGACGAGATCCTGGGCGCCGGGGCACTGGATCACGTGGTGACGATCGACGTGCCGGACGAGGTTCTCGTTCGACGTTCCGTGCTGCGCGGCCGCGGCGACGACGACCGCGAAGAGGTCGTGCGCGAACGGCTGCAGGTCTACGCCGCGCAGACCGAGCCCCTGATCGCTCACTACGAGGGCCTGGGGCTGCTGCGCCGTGTCGGCGGCAACGTCCCCATCGAACAGGTCACGACCGCGATCGAGGCGGCGCTGGCGCAGGGGAGAGCCGCCTGATGGCGATTCTCAAGACCGAAGAGGAACTCGACCTGATGGATCGCGCCAACAGGATCGTTTTGGAGGTGCTGGCGTCGCTGGAGCAGCGGCTGCGCCCCGGGATGACCACACGTGAACTCGATGTCCATGCGGAGACGGCGATTCGTGAGCGTGGCGGCCGGCCGGCGTTTCTCGGTTACCGCGGGTTTCCGGCCAGCCTGTGCACCTCGGTGAACGATGTGATCGTCCACGGTATCCCGGACGACGTGCCTCTCAAGGAGGGAGACATCGTCAGCATCGACTGCGGCGTGGAGTTTTCGGGGTACTATGGCGACGCTGCGCGCACCTACCGTGTAGGTGCGGTCTCGGAGCAGGCCGCGCGCTTGCTGGAAGTCACTCGCCGGGCCCTGGATGTGGCTCTGGAATGCGTGGCGCCCGGCAGGTGGCTGCACGACATCGGTCGAGCGGTCGAGCGGTACGTCAAGGGTCACGGGTACTCCGTGGTTCGCGATTTCGTCGGTCACGGTATCGGTTCCGCACTACATGAGGAACCGGAAGTGCCGAACCACCGCCGCCGGGGTCGTGGCATGGAGTTGCGGTCGGGAATGGTCTTGGCGATTGAGCCCATGGTCAACGCCGGAAGCCGGGCCGTGAAGATGGATGGAGATGGTTGGACGGCGAGAACGAAGGATGGATCGTTGTCGGCTCATTTTGAGCACTCGGTCGCGGTGACAAAGGCCGGAGCGCGCGTACTGGGCCAGGAGGCGGCGGCGTAGAACGATGCGGAGCGAAGTTCGGAGACGCAGCCTCCTGGTGAGGTGGGGGATGGGCCCGCAGGACCTGCAGATTCTGGCCGAGGCTGCGAGGGGTTTGGCGGCGCTGGCGGCTTGAACGCAAGAGGAAGCAAGGGGACGAAGGGAACTTGGGCGTGAAGAAGGAAGAGGCGATCGAGGTCGAGGCAACTGTGGTGGAAACACTGCCGAACGCAGTCTTCAAGGTCGAGCTTGACAACAAGCACCGGGCCTTGGCCCACATCTCGGGAAAGATGCGCAAGCACTTCATCCGGATTCTCCCGGGGGATCGCGTTCTGGTAGAACTCTCGCCCTATGACCCCGGCCGTGGCCGGATCGTGTACAGGCTGCGGACCTGACGGTCGGTTCGGAATCGAAGGAGTCCATCATGAAAGTGCGAGCGTCAGTGAAGAGAATGTGCGTGAAGTGCAAGGTGGTCCGGCGTCGCGGAGTGATCCGCGTCATCTGTGAGAACCCCAAGCACAAGCAGCGGCAGGGCTGAGAAGGACTGGAGAGAGCTGGAATGGCGAGAATCGCAGGGATCGATCTACCGCAGAACAAGCAGGTCGGCATCGGCCTCACCTACATCTACGGCATCGGCCGCTCACGGGCGCTGGTGCTGCTGGATCAGGCGGGTGTCGCCGCCGAGGTCAAGGTCAGGGATCTGACCGAGGACGAAACCGGGCGCATCCGCCGGGTCGTTCAGGAGGCGGGGTCGGTCGAGGGAGACCTGCGCAAGGAAGTGACCCAGAGCATCAAGCGTCTGATGGAGATCGGCAGTTACCGCGGTGTCAGACATCGCAAGGGCCTGCCCGTTCGAGGCCAGCGCACGCACACCAACGCGCGTACCCGCAAGGGACCGCGGCGGGCCACTGTGGCCAGCAAGAAGAAGGTCGGGAAGTAGAGAGAGGGCTTTAGATGGCAAAGGCGAGGAAGAAGGAAAAGCGCGTGGTGCCCCACGCCGTGGCGCATGTCAATGCGACCTTCAACAACACGCTGGTCTGCATCAGCGATCCGGACGGCAACGTGCTGACCTGGTCGTCGTCGGGCCGAAACGGTTTCAAGGGGTCGCGAAAGGGGACGCCGTTCGCGGCGCAGGTGGCCGCGCAGGCGGTCGGCTATCAGGCCAAGGACCTCGGCGTGCGGTCGGTCGACGTGCTCGTCAAGGGTCCGGGAGGCGGTCGCGAATCGGCCGTCAGGGCTCTGCAGGCCACCGGCATCAACATCCGATCGATTCGCGACGTGACGCCGATTCCGCACAACGGCTGCCGTGCCCGCAAGCGGCGTCGGGTCTGAACCCGGAATCGCAGCCGGTACCGCGCCGAGACATCAACGTTTCAACCTGGAACGCAATCGAGATTGTAGGAGTGAACATGCTCTGGAAGGGATTTCAACGCCCGAAGCGGATCGAAATCGATACCGAGACTCTGACCGACACGTATGGAAAGTTCTCGGCTCAGCCGTTCGAACGCGGCTTCGGTTCGACCGTGGCCAATGCACTGCGTCGTAGCCTCCTGTCGGCAATCGAGGGCGCCGCGATTACCGCGGTGCGGATCGACGGCGCGCTGCACGAGTTCTCTTCACTCGAAGGGGTGGTAGAGGACGTCACGGACATCATTCTGAACCTGAAACAGGTGCCGCTGCGGTCCTTCGACGGTACGACGCGCGTGATTACGATGGATGTGTCGGGCCCGCGCGAGGTGACCGCCGGTGACTTCAACGGCGACCCGAGCGTCGAGATTCGGGACCCGAACAGCAAGGTGGCGACGCTGAACGAACGGGGTCGGCTCCGCCTTGAGGCGCAGGTCAAGAACGGACGCGGGTACGTCGGCGCGGACCTCAACCTCGACGAGTCGATGGGGATCGGCTGGATACCGCTCGACTCCGTCCACAGTCCGGTGAAGCGCGTGAATTACCGCGTGGAAGCGGCGCGACTCGGCCGGACCACCGACTACGAGCGACTGATCCTCGAGGTCTGGACGGACGGAACGGTGACGCCGGAAGAGGGAGTCGCCCGTGCCGGCGCCCTGTTGCGCGACCACCTTACGATCTTCATCGACGCCGAGGAGAGCCTTGTCGTCGAAGCGGCGGCCGAGGAGGAAGTCGATGGGGGCGACATCGGCACACTGCTCCAGAAGGAGATCGACGATCTGAACCTGAGTGTTCGTTCGGCGAACTGCCTGAGGAACGCGAACATCAACACGGTGGGCGACCTCGTCGTGCGGAGCGAGAAGGAGATGCTGGAGACGAAGAACTTCGGCCGCAAGTCGCTCAATGAGATTCAGGAGGTGCTCGACAGGATGGGGTTGTCCTTCGGCATGGAGGTTCCGGAGAACGCGGAGAGCGGCGTCCAGGCCTAGCGGCCGCTGGACCACTCTAGAGCTTTCCCGGGAAGGAGCGAAGATGCGTCACGGAGTTGGCTACAAGAAACTCGGCCGGACCACGGCCCACCGGCGGGCCATGTTCCGCAACATGCTCGCCTCCCTGGTCGTACACGGCCGGATCCGGACCACCCTGGCGAAGGCGAAGGCCCTTCGTCCGGTCGCCGAGAAGCTCGTCACCAGGAGCCGCGAGGACTCCGTCCACGCCCGGCGCCGGGTGCGCCGCTGGCTCCCCAATCGCGACCACGTCAAGAAGCTGTTCGACGAGATCGCTCCCCGCTACGCTGACCGCCCCGGCGGCTACCTGCGCATCACCAAGCTCGGCCCCCGCCGCGGCGACGCCGCCGAACTGGCCGTCATCGAGTTCGTCGACACCGACGAGTAGCGGCCCTGGGAACCCGGGTGGCGCGGTCCGCGCCACCCGCGACACACTCCGTGCGCCCGTCACCGGGCGCACGGATGACACGCGGGCGTCTCGCCCGCATCCGGAAACGGCGTGGCGCGGCGGCGTCGGTTGCACCCGCCTGCAGCGGGCCGAAGGAGGGGGTCCCAGCGGCCGCTCGCGCTTTCGTGGTGAAAAGGGAAGGGTGCGCTCGCTTCGGTCGGCTGCGCTCCGGTTTGGCGTCAGACGATGAGTGGACGTCGGCCGTCGCTTGCCGACAGCCCGCTGGGACCCCCTCCTTCGGGCCACTGCAGGCTGGACGTTGTCGGACGCCGAGGCGGGAGTCCGCGAGGTCGCCTTCATGCCGTTGGTACCGTAGAGTTGGCTTCGTCGCGACCCCGTTCGGGACCGCTGTTCGCCGGATCGCGCAGTGTGTTTCTCGCACTACACTGAGACCATGGTAAAAGGAAGTTCACTCGTGAAGCCCCACTTACTCCCCGCGCTAGCGCTGATAGTGGCGCTACCCGCCGATGCCTATGGCCAAGCGAAGCTCTCTCCCTCGTGGCTAGAGTGTTTCTCGCCCAGCGAGTGCGAGGTCCGCGTGTTTAGGGCTGGCTGGCACAATAGGAAGGGGCGTTTGCGACTACTCGCGGAACGGGCTGCTAGCACCTGTCAGGTGGCAGGGTATTCGCACTATGTTGCAGGGGCGCCCATTAGCGACGTTCGGCACCTCATCCAGCGCGTGTACTTCACACACGACGATGCGCCGCCTGCTCGTCCCTGCTCGTTCTCCGCGAGTCCTGAACTTGAGGCTGAGGCCAAAGAGATGGCAAGGGTCAACGGTTACTCGTGGCCGGTGGGCCAGGTGCCACTCGAGACAGAACCGTCGTGGACCTTCGAGCCCGGGGAGAACGACTGGGGCGAGGCAGTGCCGTTCTTGGACGAGATCGCTTCGCCCTTCGTCTCTGCCTTGCGAAGTGACCAAGATGACCTTGTCGGGAGTGTGTACCTGACGCGAGACTGCTCTGCCACCTTGACTGTAGGCCGACTCGGTGCTGAACCGGGCGATTGGTGGGCCTACACCGACGGTCAGTCCGGCTACGACGACCGAGTTTTGGAGGTCCGAGTAGATGGCGCTACGGTCAAGAATCAGGGCCAGCGAGTGACCATACCGACTGCTGGCCTAGTCGCGTCGAGTGAGCGAACTTTCGGCGTAGCTGTTCGATCTGCGGAGTACGAGGACAACGCAGCGTTCGAGTGGACCGTTGCCGACCGCGACCGGGCGACCATAAAGAGACACTTCCCCCACTGCGTAGAGTCGCCTTGATCGTCAGCAGCTCCCACCAAGGGTCCCGGGCCTCACCCTCCGAGGGCGGGGCGCTATGGAAGAAGCGGCCTCAGGTCCTCTCCTACGGGCTCGTTTCGACGTAGAAGCGGCACACGACAGGTCGATTTTAGCGATGCCGGTCGGGCTCGGCTCCCGCAGAGGCGTCGCCGCCGAGCCTTTATCGAATCCGTCGGCGGCGACGAGTAGCTGGATGCGCGCCGATGGCGCCGCAGTCGCTGGAGTGTGGCGGCGTCGGTTACACCCGCCTGCAGTGGACTTCTACTCAAGTCTCGTCCGAGGGTCAATGACCGAGGAGTGCATAGCCCGACGACCTCCAGCCTGCTGTGGTCCGGGGAGAGGGTCCCAGGGGGCTGTCGGCAAGCGACGGCCCATGTCCCTCCATGAACCGACACCAAACCGGAGCGCAGCCGACCGAAGCGAACGCTCCCTTCCCTTTTCACCCAGAAAGCGTGAGCGGCCCTTGGGACCCTCTCCCCGGACCGCAGCAGGCGGGTACCGCCGAGATGCTTCGGCCGGCTAGCTAGCTCGACGCCGCCGCTGGAGCGGCTCGAGCCGGATCTACTCTGATGGTGACCTTGGCATCGGCGTCCAGCGCGGCCAACATCTTCATCAGACGATCCAGCGTGAAGCGTCCGAGGTCGGCGTTGCGGATGCGAGAGAAGTCCGCCGCGGCGAACCCGCTCAGCTTCGCCGCTCTGCGTACGGTGAGCCCACCGTCGTCCAGCACGGCAATGATCCGCGTTGCGAGGACAGCCTTGGCCTGCTTGAGGTCGGCCTGAGGGTCGCCGAGGTCCCGGAAGATGTTCCCACTCCCGTGAATAAGCTCGATGTCTTCTTGACTCAAGGCAGTAGCTCCTTTCTCAGCCTTGTCAGACGCTTCCGGATCAGGTCGATCTCGCTCTTCGGGGTCCTGATGCCGGATTTCGACTTCTTCTGGTACGCGTGGAGAACCCACAGGGACCCGGCCATCTGAGTCAGGTAGACGACCCGGTAGGCATCGGTCCGATAGCGAACGGCGATCTCCAACACACCGGAGCCGAGACCTGTGAGTGGCTTGGCGATGTCGGCCTTTCCTCCCTCCGCAGCGATTGTCAGGGCGGTGTTCATGCGGTCTCGAACGGTGCCCGGGAACTTCTCGTAGGCCTTTCGGGCTGCCCGAATCCACCCGATCGGCCGCGTGTCACCGTTCACCCCGGCATGTTGTCAGATATGACTACGCCTGTCAGCCCCCAACCCCCGGCTTAGCTGGTGAGCTTTGGCCATGACCGGTTGCCGAGAAGATCATCACCCGGAGCCGCGAGGACTCCGTCCACGCCCGGCGACTGGTCCGTCGCTGGCTCCCCAATCGCGACCACGTCAAGAAGCTGTTCGACGAGATCGGGCCTCGCTTCGCCGACCGCCCCGGCGGCTACCTGCGCATCACCAAGCTCGGCCCCCGCCGCGGCGACGCCGCCGAACTGGCCGTCATCGAGTTCGTCGACACCGACGAATAGCAGCCTTGGGGACCCGGGTGGCGCGGTCCGCGCCACCCGCGACGCACTCCGTGCGCCCGTCACCGGGCGCACGGATGACACCCGGGCGTCTCGCCCGCATCCGGAAGCGGCGCGACGGCGTCGGACCCACCCGCCCGCAGCAGGCCGAAGGAGGGGGTCCCAGCGGCCGCTCGCGCTTTCTTGGTGAAAAGGGAAGGTTCGCTCGCTTCGGTCGGCTGCGCTCCGGTTTGGCGCCGGTTGATGAAGGGATATGGGCCGTCGCTTGCCGACAGCCCGCAGGGACCCCCTCCTTCGGCCCACTGCAGGCTGGACGTTGTCGGGCACCGTGCCGACGGTAGGCGCACACCGGACGCTGCCTAGCGTTGGCGTCGAGAGCGCCCCACATCTTCATCAGCCGACTGCGGACGTAAGGCGAGAGTCCCTATTGGTCCACATTGTCGGCTTTCTGGCACGTGAGACGGGCATTTCCGTCAGCTAGTCGCTCAACTGGAGTTGCCCCGGTTTGGTGGACAGTTTGTGTTTAGGGAATCAGGCGGCCTCTCGGTACGCCTCTTCGAAGTTGACGGGTGAGCGTTGTCCGATCGCGGAATGGCGACGATGAGTATTGTACCAGCCCTCGATGTAGCGAAAGAGTTCCGCCTTCGCTTCGGCGTGATTTCGGAACGTTGTCTGGTCGAGCAGCTCGCACTCGAGGCTGGCGAAGAAGCTCTCGGCCATGGCGTTGTCGTAGCAATCTCCGACGGAACCCATCGAGAGTGCGATGCCGGCATCGCGGCAGCGGTTCCCGAACGTCAGGGAAGTGTACTGGCTGCCTTGATCGGAGTGGTGGATCACGCACTCGGGTCGCCGCTGGGCAATCGCCATCTCCAGAGCCCTGAGCACGAGGTCGGTTGCCAGAGAAGAGTTCATTGCCCAGCCGACGATTCGCCGACTGAATACGTCCAGGACGATCGACAGGTACACGAACCCGGCAAGCGTCGGAACGTAAGTGATGTCCGCGACCCACAGTCGATCCGGGGTCTCAGCCACGAACTGCCGATCAACGAGGTCCGGCGCCGGGCGAACCGAAGCGGCGCGACGGGTCGTCGTCGGCCGTTTGCGGCGGCTGATGCCCGCCAGGCCGGACTCTCGCATCAGTCTGGCAACGCGCTTGCGGCTCACTGCGAACCCACAGTCGGCCAGTTCAGCCTGAATCCTCGGCGCCCCGTAGGTCCCTCGGCTCCGTTCGTGAATCGCCCGCACCCGCTCGGCGAGAGCGGTGTCCGACTTCTCCCTGGCCGACCGCGGGCGCTTCAGCCAGGCGTAGAACCCGCTCGTGGAGACGCCGAGCACGCGGGCCATCGTCGTGACGCGGAACTCGGCCTGGTGCGCTCTCATGAACCGGAAGACCCCTTCGGTTCCGTCTCCCGAGCGAACCAGGCCGTTGCTTTTGCCAGGATCTCCCGCTCTTCCCGCAGCCGGCGATTCTCCCGGCGCAGACGGCGCAACTCCTCACGCTCCGCCGTCGTGCTCCCGTCGCTGCGGCGACCCTCGTCCCGGTCCGCCTGGGCGACCCAGTTCCGGATCGACTGCGCTGACGACTCGAACTCGCGGGCTAGTTGGTCCGGGCTCCGCCCGGACCGGACCAGATCCACCATCTGCTGCCGGTACTCTGCTGGGTACCGGCTCCTTCTTCTCGACATCGTGGATACCTCCTCTTCCAAGAATGAGGTGTCCACCAAAACGGGTCAAGCTCACCATCGAAGTGGATCAGGAGTTGGTTGGGCGCCAAAGGAAGTCTCGTATGAGAGCCGGATGGGACAGTACTCCTTGCTTCTCTCTCAGCCGGAACTCGATGCGGTCGCCGGGGCAACACGGGGATGAAGTTACGGGCGACCGCCGTGTGGCTGAGCTCCACGACCATGCCCGGATGGTAGCAACCTGCTTCGACCGAGATGGCTGCCTCGGTCCAGCAAGGGGCCGGGCCGCCCAACTCGGTCAGAGAGGATCGCCAGGATCGGCACTCCGGCCGGACGGTGGGTCTGACCCGCTACGCGCCGAAGCAGTCCAGGGCCAGCTCGGAGGTCTTCCGCTCGTGCCATCTGTGCGTGTAGTGCCGGCGAAGCGGCGTACTGCACCGATGGCCGACAGCGACCAGGATCTGCTCGAGCGAACTGAGTTGCTCGCGGAATCCCAGCATGATGCCGCATCGGAGGCTTGCGTTGTCGGGGCCGCAGAACAGCCAGTGGCTGTCGGTCCTGGTCACGGCGTGAGCCCAGAGAGATCTCTCCCCATCGTCTAGCTCGGGCAGGTCCGATCTGCTCATCTCCAGCGACGCGTAGTCGCGGTTGCTGACCGTATGGACCGCGTCGAGCGACTGGCGGAGTTGCTCGGGATCGATGTGCTGCTGGAAGTCCCGGTTCTGATGCCCGGTCTGCGTCTCGGACACGCAGACATCCGTGGTCTGCACGCGGTATCCGCCCGCGAGAGCGGTCCATGCACTGGCGCGGTGACACTCGATGATGACGTTGGCGTCGACCAGTACGATGGAACGCTTGTGCACGGTCTTCGATCAGGAACGAGCAGGTTGGAGACTCGGAGCGCTCAGATCTCGACCGGGCATGTGAGCCCATGGCTGGCAAGAAGTCGGTCCACGCCCTCGATCGTGCAGTCGAGCAACGTTGCAGCGCGGCGCATGGAGAGCAACCCCTGGTCGAGCGAGCGGGCGATCACAGCCAGGAACTTCTTCGAGAATGGCGGAGGAGGGCTGTTTCTCACGACCCAGGTCGTTGCCTCCCTGGATACGGTGGGCTGACCGTTGTTGCGGAGGCGGTCCGGAGGCAATGACCGGGCAGTTTGCCTGGAGATCTGACGAAGATCGACGAGCCGCCAACGAAGGGCAGACGAGCTGACGCGGAGCGTCTCGGCGGTCGAGTTGAGTCTCTCGATCAGGGCATCCAGGGCCAGATCGGACCAGGGGCCGTCCTGCATCAACGTGGCCTCGGGCATGAGGATCGCGGAGGCGAACTTGTCGGCGAGTTGCTCGGCACGGTCGCGGCTGGTGTCGCGGGCCGACTCGAGGTGTTGCGGGGGCATGGCGTCCCAGGTGAGGAGATGGAACAGTTCATGCGCGAGGTCGAAGTGACGGCGACCCTCCGCCTCATCTCGGTTGATCAGCGCCACGTCCAGGCGTGGCAGTCGGCAGGCCGCGCCGGAGATTCCGGGTGGAGCGTCGACCATCAGGACCAGGACACCCAGACGGTCGTCCATCGTCTGTGAAAGGCGTTGGGCGGGAACGGGACCGAGATCGAACTCGGCGGCGAAGCGGTTTCCGGCCCACACGGCTTCCTCGTAGCTCGACTGCTTCGTCAGCCCGAGCGTTCGACGCAGCGGAGGCGGCGCCAGGTCGAGCCGTGTTGCCAGGTGCAGGTGGGCCGCGATCCAGCGGCCGGCACGGTCCTCGTAGTCGCGGAGTTCGGCGTCGTTGACGCTGGCCCGGCCTCCGGTGTGGGCCAGCCGCCATGAGAAGCGCCCATCGCCGGCGAGGAGAAACGGGTCCGTGAAGTACCGAACCGGCGCGTCGAGTTTGTCGACGGCGAGTAGCAGTTCCTCCGCCGTTACTCGGCGATTGCCGGTTTCGATGGCCGATACCGTTTGGCGGTCCTTGAAGCCGAAGAGGCGGGCCAGTTCTTCCTGGCTGAGGTGGCGCCGCTTCCGCAGCGCCTTGATCCTCGCACCGATGAGGGCGGTCGTCATGGCGCGGTCGCTCCGTGGGTGGAAAGGGTCTTGTGTGGGGCTCGACGCTGATTCGCTACGGTACACTCGAAACAGACGACACGCAAGGAGATCTTGCAGATAAAAGAGTGCGGAACGAGGGCCGCCCGCGGGCTAGCCCCCGCGTGGAATGGACGAGCCGGCGGCCGCCAGCCGCCCAGCACAGGACACCGGCTTCAGCGGCTGGTTCGACTGCGCTGGCGGCATCCCCAAGGCCCTGAGGATTCTCCGTGCCTCTTCAACGTTGGCCAACGGCGACCTTCCGTGGGATGCCGGCGGACAGAATGTCCGCGATCAACCGGTCCAGATTCTCTATCGGGTCGGCGAGTTGCCGGACACGCTCTCCGAGCGCGACGATGGTGTCGTGAGCCGGCAGCGGCATTGCGCGCAGCTCGGTCGCGTTGACCTGCGTGTTGCCGTTGAGACACCTGAAGTAGGTGTCGAGCAGGCGGCTGTTGTAGAGCGCGGCCAAGCCCCATGCCTCTTCGTCAGAGAGCGAGCCGGTGCGTCGGTAGATGTAGTTCAGGTGGTTTTCGAGACCCACGCGCGGCACGGACATGGACCGGGCAAGGTACGGCGCCGCGGCCAATCGGCGGGCCTCCTCCTTCGCGCTGAATCGCCGCATGAGAACGTAGTTGCGGTTCGGAAGGAGCAGTGCCTCGGCGCCTTGGCGCTTGATGTACTCCGGCTTGTGCCGATGCAGCGGCCAGGTGACCTGCATCGGACGCACGTGATTCATCCAGAGCAACGGAACGTGTGTCTGCGGCACGCGACCTTCACGGTCGACCAGGGTTCGCGCGCGGAAGGGCACTACGGGTCCCGTGGAGATACCGAAGCCCAGACTGGCCAATGTGTTCGGCCATGCGTCGACCAGGTCAAGAACCTGAGCGTCCTCGTCGGAGACGGGTAGTCGCAGTACGCGGTCGCGGTCATCGAGATCAAGCGCCGCCTGAAGCGACGTCATACGGCGGTGCGACTCGTTCAGATCGGCAACCCCGCGGCTGCTGGATATCACCAACGGAGCTTGGCGATCTTGCCGCGGGCCCTTGAGCCGAGTGCCGTGGAGAATGACATTCTCCTGCAGGACTTCGTCGCGTTTGAATGCCTCTCGACGCGATCCGAATGCGTGAACCAGGGTCGGACGAATGAGGTTGAAGAAGACCTGCCGGAACTGCCGGAAGTACAAGCCGGAGGCAAAGCTCCTCGGCGTGATGGAGATGAAGTCGCCACCCGGGCGGACCAGGACGGCGCTGACCGCCATGAACAGGGCGTAGATGTTCGGTTGCCCATGAACCACGTTTGAAGCGAGAACCGCCCGCGGGTCGCTCTTGTTGATCTTGAGGTACGGCGGGTTGGAAATGGTGATGTCGAACTCGCGGTCACCTGACTCGTACGGAACCAGACTGCCTTCACGCCGGAGTGCTTCCGCGTGCGCCATGACGAAGTCTCTCGACTCGATGCGCGCCGCAAGGCGGATTCCATGCACCTCCATGCACCACTCCCGGAGGTAGCCGAGGCCCACCTTCAGAGGGCCGGCCAGTTCGGCGTCTAGCTCGTAGGCGACAAGGTCAATCCGGTTCGTCGATGGGTCGCGACCGGCGAGCGCTTCAACGGCCGCGCAGCAGAGGATGCCCGCACCGGCGGCAGGGTCCAAGACCCGAAGGCGGTCACCGCAGACCTGGATCTGGGCCGCCATGAAGTCAGCGGCTCCCACAGGCGTCAAGTAGAGGCCGTGCTGCTTTCGGTGCGTCTCGGACTTGGAGGCGACGTGGTATTGGCCGATGCGGTCCGCGTACTCGGTAGGTCGCTCCCCCGGCGCTGGAGGGGGGATGAAGCTAAGGCCGGTCGGTGTGCGGCTGGGCTCCACGACCATCCGTCGATGGTAGCAAGGGTGCCAGTCGCCGGCTTCGCGCACCGTCGACATCCAGCCTGCTGTGGGGACAGGGAGAGGGTCCCAAGGGGCTGTCGGCAAGCGACAGCCCATGTCCCCCCATCAGCCGACAACCAACCGGAGCGCAGCCGACCGAAGCGAACGCTCCCTCCCCTCTTCACCAGGAAAGCGTGAGCGGCCTTTTGGGACCCTCTCCCTCGGACCGCAGCGGGCGGGTGCGTCCGATAACGGTCCGGTCGCCGCGGCGCCTTCGGCGGCTAGTCCTCTCCCTCCGCCCGCTTCGCTTCGGCGATGATCTTTTCTTGGATCTGCCGGGGGACTTCCTCGTAGTGGGAGAAGCCCATCGTGAAGCTGGAGCGGCCCTGGGTCATTGAGCGCAGGGCGGGGGCGTAGGTCAGCATCTCGGCCATGGGCACGGTGGCCTTGACGATCTGGGCGTTGCCCTTGGCTTCCATGCCCTGGGGGCGGCCGCGGCGGGAGGACAGGTCGCTCATGATGTCGCCCATGAAGTCCTCGGTGGTGTTGATGTCGACCTGCATCACCGGTTCAAGCAGGGTCGGGGCGGCCTTCGCCATGGCGTCCTTGAAGGCCAGGGAGCCGGCGACCTTGAAGGCTATCTCGGACGAGTCGACGTCGTGGTACTTGCCGTCCTGGAGCCGGACCCGGAAGTTGCCGACCGGGTAGCCGGCCAGGTAGCCGCGTGCGGCTGCCTCGAGCAGGCCCTTCTCGACCGCGGGGCGGTAGCTCTGGGGGATCGAGCCGCCGAAGATCTCGTCGACGAACTCGTAGTCCTCCGGGGTGGGGACGGGCTCCATCGTGATCGTGCAGTCGGCGAACTGGCCGCGGCCGCCGCTCTGCTTCTTGTGCCGACCGTGGCCGACCGCGGGCCTCCTGATCGCTTCGCGGTAGGGCACCTTGGGCGGGTGCAGGATGACCTCGACCTTGGACCGGGCCTTCAGCTTGGAGACCGCGATTTCGACGTGGAGCTGACCGGCGCCCGAGAGCAGGAACTCTCCCGTCTGCGGGTCGCGCCCGGCCCGCAGGCTCGGATCCTCCTCGACCAGCCGGAGCACAGCCTCGCCGATCTTCTCTTCATCGCCCTTCGTCTTCGGCTCGATGGCGAACGAGATCGCGGCGACCGGAGGGGTGGGAAATCCGAGCCGAAGCGGCCGTTCGCGGCTCGTGATCGAGTCGCCGGTGACGCTGCTCTTGAGCTTCGCCACGCCGCCGATGTCGCCCTCGAGGAGTTCGGGGATGTCCTGGCCGGTCTTGCCCTGCATGTGCATCAGGTGGCCGACGCGTTCCGCCTCCTCGTGCCGGGGGTTCCAGTAGCCGGTGTCGGAGGTCATGCGGCCCGCGGCCACGCGAAGCAGGGAGATGCGGCCGGTGAAGGGGTCGTTCATGGTCTTGAAGACGATCGCGCTGACCGGCGCGCCGTCGCCGCGCTCGAGTTCTACGGGTTCTCCGCCGAGATCGGCAGCCGGCATCGGAGGCGCGCCCATCGGCGACGGCAACAGCTTGACCACCGCGTCGAGCAGAGCCGAGTTGCCGACGCCGTGGCTGGCGGACGACATGGTGACCGGGAACAGCGCCCGGTTCCTGATTGCGTTCTTGAGCCCCTCGACCAACTGGTCCTGATCGAGGTCGCCCTGGTCGAAGTAGGCCTCCATCAGGTCGTCGTCGCTCTCGGCGACCGCTTCTGTGAGCTTTCCCCGCCACTCCTGGATCTGGTCCGCCAGCTCTGCCGGCGGCTCGGACCCCTGACTGCGGCCGTTTCCGTTGTGGTCGTAGAGATAGGCCTTGCCGCTCAGCAGGTCGACGACGCCGGTGAAGTCCTTGCCGGCGCCGATCGGGATCTGCACCGGCAGCGCCATGCGGTCGAAGTTCTGCTGAAGTTCGGCGATGCAGCCCTCGAAGTCGATGTTGTCGCGGTCCATTTTGGTCAGGTGCAGCATCATCGGCTGCTCCAGCCCCGCCGCGACTTCCCAGGCCTTTTCGGCCATGACCTGGGTCGGCGATGCGGCGTCCAGGCACAGCAGGGCGGCGTCGGCGGCCCGCATGCCCGAGCTGGTCTCGTGAACGAAGATCCCGGAGCCGGGACAGTCGATCAGGTTGACCTTGTGCTCGCCGGATCCGTCCGACCAGGGCGTGTAGCAGACGGCGAGGCCGATCGAGATGCCGCGGCGGATCTCCTCCTCGTCGAAGTCGGTGACGGTGTTGCCGTCTTCGACCCGGTTTTGCCGGTTGAAGACGCCGCCGGTGTAGAGCAGGCCGGCGAGCAGCGTCGTCTTGCCGGCGTCGTTGTGTCCGACGACGGCGAGGTTGCGTATCTTGTCCGAACTTTCGAGTTGCATCGACGCTCCCGTCACTGGCTTCGCGGGCCTTGTGTGGGGAGCCCGCTCGAGTCGCGGTTGGCCGGAATCCGGCCACCCTGCGCGGCGCGAATCTCAGGCTTGGAAACAGCCGCAGAAGATACCACGCGGCCGGCCGGCGAGGGCTCCCGCGGCGCTCAGCCGGCCGGCTGCACCTCGATCGTTCCCAGGCCCTCGAGTTGCGGCGCGAGTTCGGATGCCGGCCCGACCGCGGTCACGGTGAGCCGGTCGGGGAAGAGATGACGGCGGCAGACGTCGTGCACATCTTCGCGGGTCGTGGCGCGGATCCTCTCGGGCCAGCGTTCGTACTCGTCGCGGTCCAGGTCGAAGGTGGCGAGCGCCTGCAGCCGGGAGGCAAGATTCTGGATCGTCTGCAGGGTGTACGGGAAGACACCGACCAGGTAGTTGCGCGCGTCGTCGAGTTCCCCCTCGCTCGGTGGCTCATCGCAGAGACGCTCGAGTTCGCCGACGATCTCCCGGCAGGCGGCGCCGGTCACTTCGTTGGCCACCGCCGTCGAGACCACGAACGGACCCGGACCCCGGCGGGAGCTGAAGTTGCTGGAGACTCCGTAGGTGTAGCCGTGCCGCTCCCTCAGGCTGAGGTTCAGGCGGCTGATGAACTTGCCGCCGAGGATCGAGTTCGCTACCTGGATCGGGATGCGGTCGGGATGACGGCGCGGTATCCCGACATGGCCGACGCGCAACTGGGTCTGCGCCGCGCCGGGGCGGTCCACGATCACGACCCGGCGGGTCGGTGTCGTCGCGTTGTCCGGTTCGAGGCCGGCCGGTTCGTCGTCGAACTCCCTGCCGTGGAATCGGAGATCGCGTTCGATCTTCTCCTCGATCGCCTGCCGTACCCGGCCGCGGCTCAGGTCGCCGACCGCGATCAGGTGGCAGGAACGGGCGGCGAGGGCCCCTTCATGGAATGCCGCGATGTCGCTCCGGGTGATCGCCTGGGCGGTATCGCGATCGCCGATCGCCGGGTTGCCGTAGGGGGTCGCGTCGTAGACCGCGCGCGCGAAGGCTGCCCGAGCCAGACTGGAAGGATCGCTGCGCCGCCGGTCGATCTCGGCCAAACGCCGCCGGCGGGTGCGTTCGATCTCCTCCGCCCTGAAGGCCGGTTGCAGCGCGGCTTCGGCGACAAGTTCCAGGCCAGCGGCGACATCCTCGGAGCGGATCGTGGTGCCGACCCCCGCCATCTCCCAGGAGCAGGAGGACGAGATGCCGGTGCCCAGGTCTTCGGCCGCGGCAGCGAACTCGAGCGCCGTGCGCTGCTTGGTGCCCTTGCTGCGCAGTCCCGCCGTGAACGAGGCGAGTCCCGCCAGTTGGGGTGGATCGAGCTCGCTGCCGCCAGGCATGAGCAGGGTGACGGTGACGAGACTGCGGTCCGGGACATCGAGAGTCCACAGACGGACGCCGGACATAAGACGCTCGTGCTCGAACTGGGGGAAGGGGCAGGGCCGGCTCGGCACCGGGGCTGGAGGCCGGCTGCGGTCGAGAGCCGGGCGCGTTGCCGTCTTCACGGTTTGGGCACCACGACGACGGCCGCGCGGCGTTCTGGGCCGAGGGCGCGCTCGGCCAGGCTGCGGATCTGCTCGGTACCTATACGGAGCAGCCGATCCGGTTCGGTCCAGGCCCGGCCAGGGTCGCCCAGGTAGGTCGCCGCGGCGGACAGACGGTCAGTGCATAGGGCCAGATCCTGCTCGCTGTCGCGGTAGTCGAGTAGCAGGATCCGCCGCGCCCGCTCGAGTTCGGACTCGGTCGGACCCTTCGCGCGGATCGCCTCGATGTGTTCGAGGACTGCCTGCTCGATGGCCTCGGCGTTTGCCAGCGCGTCAGGCTCGCGGCTCTGGCAGGTGGCGACGATGGCGAACATCGCGCAGATCTCCGTCGGCAGGATCAGCGCGGACACGGACTGCGCGAGCTGGCGCTCGTAGACCAGATCGCGGTGGAGTCGGCTCATCATGCCGGAGGAGAGAATCGTCGCCAGCATCGCGCCGGCGTACCAGTCGTCGCTGCCGTACCCGTCCAGGCAGTAGGCGGAGTAGGAGCGGGGCAACTCGATCGTGTCCTCGAGCACTTCCCGCGCCGTGCCGCGGGGACCGATCTCGGCGACCGGGTCGACCTGCGGCGCCTGGGGCAGCGGTCCGGGCGGGATGTCTTCAAAGTAACGCCTGACCTGATCGAGGGCGCGGCCGCTGTCGATGTCGCCGGCCAGGGTCAGCACCGCGTTGTTTGGCCGGTACCAGGTGCGGAAGAAGTCCCGGACCCCGTCGAGGGTGGCCGCTTCGAGGTCGTCCATGTAGCCGATCACCGGCCAGGCGTAGGGGTGGTTGCGGCCGTCGCGCTTGCGGTACAGCAGTTCGCTGAGGCGTTCGATGGCCAAGCCATAGGGCTGGTTGTCGACACGCTGCAGCCGCTCGTTCACCACCACGGAGAGCTGGTTCTCGAACTTCTCCTGCGTCAGGGCCTCGAGCAGGAAACCCAGGCGGTCGGACTCCAACCAGAGGCCGAGTTCGAGATGGTTGGAGGGCAGGGTCTCGTAGTAGTTCGTGCGGTCGTACCAGGTCGAGCCGTTGGCGACGCCGCCGACGCTCTGGACGTGCTCGAAGTGCCCGTTCTCGGACACGTGCGCGGAGCCCTGGAACAGCATGTGTTCGAACAGGTGGGCCAGTCCGGTGCGTCCGGTCTCCTCGTTCTTGGAGCCGACGTGGTACCAGATGTTCACGGCGGCCAGGGGCAGGCGCCGGTCTTCGTGGAGCACGACGCGCAGGCCGTTGGCGAGTTCGTGCTCCTCCAAGTGCTGTTGTGGCATGTGGGGTGAGGTCTGAAGCCGGTTCATCGGCGCGTGCTCCACGGCAGGTGGGAGGCGTGGTCGCGTAGTGTATGCGGCCCGGCGCGCAGTTGGCAGGCAGGTTGTTTTACGCTCGATTTGCGTCTAGCATCGCTGGTCCATGGACGACTTCCTGACCGAGCGGCAGAAGCAGATTCTCGACTTCGTGTGCGAGTTCGTTTCCGTGCGGGGCGTGGCGCCCACCCACCTGGAGATCCGGCGCCGCTTCGGTTACCGCTCCTACGGGACCGTCCACAAGCACCTGAAGCTGCTGCGGCAGAAGGGCTACCTGCGGGGCGGCTGGAATCAGAAGCGCGGCCTGGAGCTGACCGAGAAGACGCTCCGTTCCCGTCGTCCGGTGTCGAATGCGGTGCCCTTCCACGGCCGGATCGCGGCCGGCCAGCCGATCGAGGCGGTGGCCGGCGTCGACGACCTGTCGGTGCCGGAGCACCTGCTGGGGCGCGGTGCCGCCGGCCGCCACTACGTTCTTCAGGTGGAAGGCGACTCGATGATCGACGACGGCATCTGCGACGGTGACCTGGTGGTCATAGCAAGGCGTGAAGATGCCCACTCGGGCGAGATGATCGTGGCCCTGGTCGGCGACGAGGCGACCCTCAAGCGGTACTACCCCGAGGGCGACACGGTTCGCCTGCAGCCGGCGAACCGGGAGATGGGTCCCATCTACGTGCCCGCCGACCAACTCAGTATCCAGGGCAAGGTGGTCGGCCTTATGCGTCGATACTGAGGGCGTGCAAGCCCTCAGCATCCAGGGCGTCGTGGTCGGCCTGATGCGTCGATACTGAGGGGGCGTGGCGGCGCCGGCGCGCCCGCGTCAGTTGCCGCTGGCGGTGACGGTGCGGTTGGCGCCGCCTTGGGGCACGCCGTAGTACGAAAGGACGCCGTCGACGATGGCCTCGGCGACCCGCTGCCGGTAGGCGCGGGTCTTCATCAGGCGCCGGTCCTGCTCGTTGCCCAGGTTGCAGACCTCGAGCAGGATCTTGGCCGGTACCCGGTTGAAGCGGATCTGTGCCGGCACGTAGGCCCTGCGCCGGACGATCCGGTCACGGACCGGCCCGTTGTGATGAATCGCCAGGTCGGAGTCTCTGAAGCTGGCCAGTAGGTGCTCGGCCAGGTCGCGGGACAGTCCCCTGCTGGTGGTCCGTTCGTTGCGCGTGAAGGACACTCGCGGTTCAGCTCTGACTTCCCGGCGGGACGTGTAGGGCGCTCCGGTCTTGCCGTAGTTGTTGGTGATGCCGACCAATCCCGGGATGTACACCATGGCCCCCCGCAGGGAGTGGTGCAGCGAGTCGGCGTGAATCGAGATGAAGATCACCTGGCCGGGCTCGACGCCGGCCTTCCGCCGTTGCTGGTAGACCCAGTTCGCAAGGTACCAGCGGAAGTTCGTGCCCACCGCCGCGTTGTCGATCCGGTAGGGCGGATTGGTGAGTACGGCGTGGCCACGGGACTGCGGCAGCACGTCGGCGTCGGCGATCCGGAACGTCGAGCCCTCGCGCGTCGTCGGTACGACGGCGGCGGCGGTGCGGCTCTCCAGCACTCTCTTGGTCCGCAGCATGATGTCGTAGACGTAGTTGCTCTCCCAGAGCCCGCCGACCGGCGCGCCGATGTCACGGCCGCCGTGGCCGGCGTCGAGCACCACGGTCACGCCGTCGAGGTCGAGCGCCAGCACCTCGTTCTCGATCTGCTCGCCGGCGGCGCGTTGCGCCTCCCACTCCACGCGGCGCGGATGGTCCGGGGGCAGGTAGCGCGCCGAAAGCAGGTCGACCGGGATCTTGACTTCGTATCCGACCGGCAGATCCCTGACATTGCCGATCTCGTTGCGCTGCTTGATCTCCCGCACCAGCTCGTTCACGTCCGGGGCGTGCAGACGGCCGGTGAACCGCATGACGACACTCGAGTAGAGGGCCTCGCCCGCCTTCAGGCGGTAGGTCGCATACTCGCCCTTCCCGTCCGACCCGTAGCTGACGAAGGGTGTCGCCTCGCTACTGGAGCGGATGGCCGCCGTCCGGGGCGCGGCCGCGGGCAACATGCCGGCGAAGGGTGCGGCGAGGACGCGGCGCGGGACGAGGATCACCTGTCCCGGCCGGATGACGTTGCTTGTCAGACCGTTCGCTTGCCGCAGCACCCGGTGGTTCTCGCCGGCGCCGGTGAACCACTCCGCGATGCTCCACAGGCTTTCTGCATCCCGGCTGCGCGAGGAAGACGCGACCTGGTGCTTCCAACCCTCCGCGGTTGCCTGGTCCTTGGGCAACAGGGCGCGGATCGCTGCCTGCTGGCTTCGTTCGGGGAGCAGATCGAAGGGAACCTTGTACCGGACTCCCCGCTTGAGGCGCCGCACGCCGCCGTTGGCCCGGCTGAGCGCGGAGGAGTGCCTCGAGCTGCCGCAGAGCCGTTTCGCGAAGGCGAGCAGGCCTTCGTTCGCGCGCGGCTTCGCCTCGATGTGGATCTTGCCGTGCCGGGTCATCACGGCGACCGGTGTCGGCGATCCGATCTCGGGCACTGCGACGCGCTTCGTCGCCGCGGCCGCCACGGTGGGCAGGAGAATGGCGAAAGCCGCGGCGCAGACAATGGCGGTGCGGGTCCTCATGGAATCGCCTCCGGGCTGCACTCGAAACCGATCGTGAGTTCGACCGCCCTTGCCGCCCGCAGAGCCATGGCGTCGGCGAAGGGCGGGGCCAGGATTTGGAGACCGAGGGGAAGCCCGCGGCTGTCCAGGCCGCAGGGCACCGAGACCCCGGGAATCCCGACCAGGCTGGGCGGCGTGGTGAAGACATCAGACAGGTACATGGCCAATGGATCGTCGACCCGCTCGCCGCGGGCGAAGGCGCCGGAGGGGCAGGTCGGAGTCACCAGGAGGTCGACGGCCTCGAAGGCGCTGGCGAACTGCTGCCCCATGGCCTCGGCGATGCGCGCGGCGCGGCCGTAGTAGGCGTCGTAGTAGCCGGAGGACAGCGCGAACGTGCCCAGGATGATCCGGCGCTTGACCTCGCTGCCGAAGCCCTCGCTCCGGCTGTCGGTGTACATCCTCTGGAGGGAACGGGCGCCTTCGGCTCGGTGTCCATAGCGGCTGCCGTCGAAGCGGGCCAGGTTCGCGCTGGCTTCGCTATTGGCGAGCACGTAGTACGTCGCGACCGCGGCGTCGATCAACGGAACGCTCACCTCGACCAGCTCGGCGCCGGCCGTCTCGAGCGCACTGATCGCCTGCTGGTAGCCCTCTGCTGCGTCCTCGTCGAGCGCCGAGGTCCTGACTTCGCGGATCGTGCCGACCTTCAGACCCTCGATGCCTTCTTCGATCGATTCGAGGTAGTCCTCCACCGGGAGTTCGCTGCAGGTCGAATCGCGGGGGTCGGGGCCGGCGATGGCGCCGAGCGCCAGCGCGGCGTCACGTACCGTGCGGGTGAGCGGTCCGATCTGGTCGAGAGACGAAGCGAAGGCGACCAGGCCGTAGCGGGAAACGCGGCCGTAGGTTGGCTTGACGCCCACGACGCCGCAGAAGGCGGCCGGTTGCCGGATCGAGCCCCCGGTATCGGAGCCCAGGGCGAGCGGCACCTCGGTGGCCGCGACCGCGGCTGCCGAACCGCCGCTCGAACCGCCGGGCGCCATGTCCAGATTCCAGGGATTGCAGGTGACGGCCAGCCCTGAGTTCTCGCACGAAGAACCCATCGCGAACTCGTCCATGTTCACGCGGCCGATGGGCACTGCGTCGGCAGCCAGCAGGCGCTCGACAGCACCGGCGGTGTAGGGCGCGCGGTAGCCGGAGAGAATCCGGGAGCCGCAGTTCAGTTCGTGTCCGGCCAGCGAGAGGTTGTCCTTGAGCGCAGTCGGGAGGCCGGCCAGAGTGCCGAGTGATTCGCCGGAATCCCTGCGCCGGTCGATGTCGGTTGCGCGTTCGGCCGCCGGTTCCCGCCAGAGTTCGAGGAACGCTCCCACCGAAGCGTCGACCTCGTCGATGCGGGCGAATGCCTGCTCGACCGTCTCGACCGCTGTTCGTTCGCCCGAACGGACGGCGGCTGCCAGCGCTTCGGCGGTCACGGTCGGCCTCACTCTGCGCCGCCGGGCGTCGCCTTGACCTGGGGCACCAGAAGGAAGCGGTCGAGGGATGCGGGTGCGTTGTCCAGAAAGTCGTCGAGGAGCGGTCGGCCTCCCGCCGGCACGTCGTTGGCGGCGGCATCCTGTTCCGGGTCGGTGTCGTCCGACGGTGCGGCGCCCGCGTCGAACGTACGAAGCTGGTCGATGTAATCGACGATCTCGGAGAGCTGGGACGCGAACTTCGCTTCCTCACCGGCCGAGAGTTGTAGCCTCGCCAGTTCGGCGATCCGCCGAAGCTCCTCGACATCCAGAGACACTTCGCTATAAGTCTAGCATTCCCCGCGATTGCGCGGCAGAAACCGGGTGCTGCTGCCCTTCTGGCCGGATGCGGCGCAAAACGCCGGCCCTCGGGAGTTTTACCGCGTTGCGGGGAGCCAAGGCACGGAGCGCACGCTTGCATGGAACAAACCCCTCGTCCTGGCCGGCCCTTCGTGCCTAATGCGGGCGAGACGCCCGCGTTCCCCAGGGCGGACCGAAGTAGCGACCACGCTCTTACGGTGTTCCCTGCGCGACAGCGCAGCGATACCGCTGTGGGTACTTGCATGGAACAAACTGATGCTGGTTCCTTTTGGGTGAAGCGGATTCCGGGATTCAGGCGGCTTGTTCAACGGCCACGAGCTTCAGGTTGAGGCGTCTGGCCTGTCGCTGGAGGTTCTTGAGTTGGCGTTCGCGCCGGACGGCCTCCATTTCGGCGAGGTCGCGTTCGACGTACTCTTCGCCGTGCGTGAGCATGGCGAAGATCATGCGGCCGAGCTGGTGGGCGGTTGCCTTGACCGCCCTCGCGGTGTCCATGCGGTGCATTCGGCGTCGGTGGGATGCGCCGATGGCGGTCTTGCTGTTGCGGGCGGTGGTTGCGGCCATTCGCAGCGCCTGGCCGACCCGGTTGGTGTGTTGTCTGGGCTTGCCTTTGAGGCGTTTGTCGCCGCTGATGTTGGTCGGCGGAGCCAGACACAGCCACGAGCAGAAGTTGCCCTGCGAGGGAAACCGGGACAGGTCCGGGCCGATCTCAGCGGCAAACGTCAGCGCCGTTTCGACGCCAATGGTCGGGATGGCGACCAGGTCCACTCCGAGCATGCGGTGCAGCCGCTGGCGCAGGGCGTGCTCGCGGACCTTCGAGTCCGGCGGCGAAGCCTCCCCTGCGCCGTCCTCAGCCAGCTTGTCGAGTTCGGCGTCGATGCGCTCCTCGCACATCTCGATCTGGCCCTGCAGCATGTCGTGGCGCGCCAGCGCCTGCCTGAGGGCGAACAGATGCTCGTCGCGCCAATTGCCCTCGAGACTCGCTGCGATCGTCGCCGCGCTCGCCTTGCACCGGCCGTCACGGTGGCGGGCCAGCACCTCGCCGTCCCGCTCGCCGGCGACGATCGCGCGCACGATGAGCTGGCCGGTCTTGCCCATGATGTCGCTGAGCACGTTGTCCAACTGCACGTTCATCTGCAGGAGCGCCTTCTGAACGTGCTGCACCGAACGGCTGCGGTCGCGGATCAACTGCCCGCGCTGACGCGTATAGGAACGCAGCGGGCACAGCGCGTCCGGCGCACGAAACGCGCTCCGCAGCAACCCGTAGCTCATCAACTGCCGGATCCACTGACAGTCCAACACGTCGCTCTTGCGACCGCTCACCTGCTTCGTCGCCTTCGGATTCACCAGGTAGACCTCGAAACCCGCACGGTCGAGCACCTCGAACACCGGGATCCAGTACACGCCCGTGGACTCCAACGCCACCTGCCGCACGCCGTGCGCCTCAAGCCACGACGCCATCGCCTCAAGATCGCGTGTGAACGACCCGAAGCTGCACACCGGGCGCTCGAAACGCGACGGGTCCACCGCCACGTAGTGCTTGCGCTTGCCCACGTCGATCCCCGCACAATCCGGGTGAACGACCTCCAGACTCTCCGCCTTCCTGCTCGCCATCTCCAGCACCTCCTGTACGATTCAAATGGTCGCGCTGGACAGAGACCGCGGCGGAAACGTCACTCTTGCATACGGGGTCGCGGCAAAAGCTGCGCCGCCAGCGTCAGAACGCCGATCACGGTCCGGGCCAAACTTGCATTGCGGGTGCGAACACACCAGTGCTTCGACGGCCTCGCTGCCCAGCGCGACCCAACTCTACGCATCCTGCAACGACCGCAGAATCCACCACCCGTTCCCTGCGCGACAGCGCAGCGATACCGCTGTGGGTACTTGCATGGAACAATCCCTGTTCCCTGTGCGTCAGCGCGGCGCGGACGCCGCGACTCGACTCCTAGGCCTGCGTCAGGCTGGCGGCTTCGAGGTTCTCGATCGCCTGCAGGGTGAAAGTCTCGCCATCCATCTCGACCTCGGCGCCGGGCTCGGAGCCGAGCAGCTTGACGGCGAGGTCGGACTCGTACGAGATGATTCCGCGCTCGGGTGCGCTTTCCCAGGGGCCGAGGATGGCCAGAGTGCGCTGTTCGCCCCTTTCCGACTCGAAGACCGCCCGGTTGCCGATGCGGAGCTTGTCGCAGGCCGCGGCGGCGATGTCAATCGGCGTGGAGCGCTGCAGATCCTGCTGCAGTTGCGTGGCTATCGAAGTCAGATACTCGTGGCGTTGACGGGCCGCCTTGTACTCGAAGTTCTCGCGCAGGTCGCCGAGTGCGCGCGCTTCTTCGATCGCTCTGCGATTGGCTGGCAGCTCCTTCCCGGCCAGCTCCCGCAGTCTCTCGCGCTTTTCTGCGATTGAGGCCGGCAGGGCGTAGAGATCGCTGTGGTCGGTGTCCTGGTCGGCCACCAGATCGGGGAACTTCAGGTGCAGTGCCGCGAGCAGAGGCTCACGCCGGTAGTCCTCGAGCGCCGCGTGACGGATCGAGACGTCGGCTTGCCGGGCCTCTTCCAGGGTCAGTTCGGGCAGCAGCTTCGGGACCGTGCCGCCGGAGTCGAAGAGGGCCTTGAGGCGGAGTCGGAACGGGGCGAAGGCCTCGTGCCTCAGGGAGTGGATCAACAGGTTGAGGAGGCGGCTCTGCCGCCCGGCGCGGAGTGCCGGCTCGGCCGCGGCGCCCTCCGCGAGCCAGGTGAAGGCCGCTGGCGTGCGATGCGGCTGAACTTGGGCGCGCGCGGCGCAGCGGCGCAGCAGATCCTCGTCGATCAGGCCGGCGATCGTGCCGATCGCCTTCGTGTCGGTCTCCAGGAGGAAACGCTTCTCAAGCACTTCGCGCCAGTCGCTGCGACAGTCGGGCAGGAGGGTGTATGCCTGCTCGCGTGGACCGCGCTGCTCGATCGACGAGAAGAAGTCCAACGGATCCTCCAGGTTGGCCAGGAGTTCCTCCGCGGGCCATGAGGGCTCGGCGCCGAACCGCTCCAGTGCGCAGCGAATCTCGAACGCGAGCGCCGGCTGCTTACCGGTCAGGCGCTGGCCCAGGTCGTCCAGGAAGGCCGCCATCCGATCCCGCAGCTCCTGCGACTGATTCGCCGCTCGCCGCAGCAGGGGGACCTTGGCGCGGTTCGGCGCCCGCCTGAACTCCTGCCAGAGCGAACTCTCGGCGTCGGTCGCTTCGACCCAACGATAGGTCTGCCGGGATCCGCCGGACGACAGGACCTGCGCCTGCTTCCGCGCGCTGGTCCACCAACTCGACCAGCGTCGCTCGGGGATGATGCCGACCACGATGGCCCGCACCTCGGCCCCCGTCAGCGGGCGGTCGTAACTCTTGAGCGTCTGCTCAAGCAGCTTTGGCGGCTTCAACGTCGCCAGTTGCTCCGGTTCTTCGAGCTTCCGTCGCAGCACATGCTTCGGGGGCAGCAGGGTGAGCATCTTGCCGGCGGCCCGGAAGCCGACCGCGACTCCCTTCGCCTTCTCGAGGTCGACCTTGAAGGTCTGCAGCGGCATGTTCACCTGGGCGATGCGGCCGACTCCTCGGGCCGTCATCTCGACGATGTCGCCGCGCTCGAATGCCATCAGGTTGCGGAGCCGGTCCACCTTGTCCCAGAGCTTGAGCGTCTCCTGCCGTCCCCGGTCCAGGTCCAGTTCGTGGAGCAACTCGTTCAGATCGGACTCGCGGTCCCGGTAGAGCTCGTGCAGAGTCTCGAGAACGGTCTCATAGACCTGGCCGCTGCGCAGATACCTGCCGCCGGCGCCGCGGATCAGGTCCAGGCGGTCCGCCCACAGGCCGCGCTCCTGCAGTTGGTCGTCGAGCAGTTCGAGCAGTGTGCCTACACGCTCCGCTTCGCCGAGTCGAACCAGCCCACTGGTGATGGCGAGGAAGGCGTCGACCGCGATCGCTCCCTCGACCGCGGCCAGCCACTCTGCCTCGACTGCGTCGATGTCACCGCTGGCGAGGCTGTCTTGAATGCGTTGCGGGATCCTCATGCGGTCGCGGTCGCGGCGGTGCAAGCGGCGCGTGTGCGGATTGATGATGGTATCAAGCCGGGAAGGAGTTGGGGACGGCCTCGAAGCGGTGCGAGACTCGGAGTTGGCCGAGTCCCCACCGCACCAGGAGCTTGGGCCGCCGAACCCAGTCCGAGCGTAGTCCAATCCTGAAATGAGCGTGAACGGGACCGTCATGGAGAGTCGAGTCGGGTCGGTCTCGGGGTAGTTCTGGAGCGGCAGACGGTTCTGCACCGTCTGCCGCCTGCGGTAGCGCCCGCTGCGAGGCCGCGGCGGGTTACTGGCGTTGTGTTCCGGCCTGGGCCGGTGGTGGTGGGCGGTGTATGGCATCGGGCTGCGCGGTCTGCGGTTCAGGCGCTCCGGCGCCGGTGGGGATCGGACTCCCGGTCGATGAGTTCAAAGAGTCTGGCACGAGCCAGCTTGAGGGCGCTCGCGGCGTCGAGGTCGCTCGTGGCGCCGGCCTGGTCTTGGAGGGCGGCGATGGTGACGCCGGGCCTGAGGTACCGCTCCGCGTCCGGCAGGGACTTGAGCTTCTCGAACGGCGTCATGGTGTCCTGGTAGCGGTAGCGTTTCCTGGTGCGGCCCTTCCTGTCGGTGACCTCGGTGGGAAACAGGCACGGGCGATGGAAGTTGAGGAAGGGGGTGAGCACATCGCGTGCGAAGACGTTGATCTCGCGGGCGAAGAGCTTGGGGATGTGCCGGTATCCGAACTGGCGCCGGATCACGTTGCCGTTCTTGCTCTCGACCAGGGCGTTGTCGTTGGTGTGCCGGCTGCGGGACTTGGTGAACTCGGGGACGTGCAGTTGGTTGAGCATCTCGGCGACCTTGCGGTTGATGTACTCGGAGCCGTTGTCGGCGTGGAAGCCCAGCACCTTGAAGGGGCAGGACTCGATGAGCTCCTTGAGCACCGGCACGAGACACCGTTGGGAGATGGCCCGTACCGTCGCCACGTGCTCCCACTGCAACACCTCGTCCACGAGGTTGATGTGGTACACGCCCTTCTCGCCGTCTTTGTCCCCCTGATGCACCGTGTCCACCCGCAGGTAGCCCGGCTTCCCCTCCGGCTGGGGCTTGCGTCGTTCCCCGATCCCGACCGCGGTCGACCGCGTCTTCTTGAACGTCGTCCGGCGCCGCTGGTAGGTGGTCGACTTGCGCAGGTTGTAGAACTGGCCGTTCGAGATCACAGCCAGACGCTCGAAGCGCTCGTCGCCGTACACCTCGAACTGGCGCCGCATCACCGCCCGCGTGCTGTGACCGCACATCTGGCCCAGTGCCGCGTCGACCTCGGCGAGAAGGCCGATGTCGGCCTTCGTGTAACGCCGCCCGAATGCGTGAGGCGGCGCACCGCGGCGGTCCTCGATGCGGCCCGTCTCCCGGTGCTGCCGGATCAGCCGCGTCAACTGCGACTCGGACTTCCCGGTCATCTTCATCAGGTAGCGCCGAATCATGCCCTTGTCGCGCCTCACAAGCGCCCGGTAGCGGAACCTGACCAGCGTCTCACGGATGAACTCGTACGTCGATCCGCGGTCCACCACCACGAAGTCCACCGCCTCGTTGCCGGCCACGAAACTGCGGACCTCACAAAGAGTCTGAAGTCGGCCTGTCTGGAGCGTCACGATCATCCTCCGATGATCCCCGATACCGGCGCTTCACGCTCACTTCTCGCTGGATTCACGCACCCCGCTCACGCTCACTTCTCGCTGGACAGCTCTGTCCGTAGCGTTCTGCGGCGCAAGCTCCTAGAATGGATGGCGTCGGCCGTGGTCCCGAACAATACCGATGGAGATATGAGCGAGGAGAATCAGGCTGTGGCGCCTGCGGGCGAGGGAGAGTCGTTCGGCTCCTGGCTTCGCAGCCAGCGTGAAGTTCGCCAGGTCGAGTTGCGGACGATCACTCAGTCGAGCAAGATCAACATCCGGTATCTGGAGGCGCTGGAGCAGGATCGGTTCGACCTGCTGCCTGCCAGCATCTTCGTCAAGGGCTTCCTCCGCGAGTACGCGCGGATCGTCGGCCTCGATCCCGACGAGGTGCTCAACTTCTACCTCGCCGCTTCGGCCCAGGAAGACCTTGAGGGCGGGATCGAGAACCTGGCGAAGGGGTCTCCAACGCGGTCGTTCGGACGGACCGTCGTGGTTGTGCTGGTCTTGGTGGCGATCGCCTTGTTCCTCGTGTGGCGTTGCTACCCCGGTCTGGACCGCGAAGCAGCCGAGGACGTGGAGACGATGGCGCCGCCGGTTACCGAAGGGGCGCCTCCGCCACCACCGCCGGCGCCGCTGCCCGAGCAGGCCCTGCGGGTCACACTGGAGTTCCGGGCGACGAGCTGGGTTGACGTTTACAGCGACGGCGAGCGCACGGTCAGCGAGCTGCGGATTCAGGGCGAGTCCCTGACGGTTGCAGCGGACGAGGAGATCCGTCTCAAACTCCGGAACGCCGACGCAGCGACGATCGAAGTGAACGGTGAGCCGTTCGAGCACGAAGCGGGCGACGACGAGGAGATCGTGATCGCGGCGCCGGAGACCGGCGACCCGGCTTGACGCGGCGTCGCTCTGAAAGCTGGACTTCCTGCCTGTGGGACCGTATCCTGCGGCGTGCCATCCGTGCGCCCGATGACGGACGCACGGACTGGTTCGCGAATGGCGCGGACCGCGCCATTCGGGTACCGGTGCGGCGGGGCGTAGCTCAGCCTGGTAGAGCGCACGGTTCGGGACCGTGAGGCCGGAGGTTCGAATCCTCTCGCCCCGACCATTCCGCCGGTAACGGGTGCCTGCGCCGACAACGGGTGCCTGCTCGTCAAGTAGACTCCCGAAGATGCACGGCTCGCTGAAGCTGTCACGCTTGGGAAGTCTCTTGCGGCTGGCGTTCGCCCTTGCGCTGGTCCTGGCGCCGCTGGTCCTGCTCGCCGACGAACCCCGATCGGAAGCGTCCCGGGCCGCGGAACCTGAGGACGGGGAAACGGGGTCGCCTGCGGACGGCGATCCTCCCGCCGAGGCCGACGACCCGGTTGGGGAGTCCGCGCCGGAAGTGATCGTGGCGACCGTGGACTCCGTGATCCAGGTCGTCGTCGCCGAGTTCATCGAAGAGGTGACCGCGGAGGCGGACCGGGTTGGGGCGGAGGCCCTGATCGTCGAGTTGTCCACGCCGGGCGGCGAGATGCAGGCGATGCGCAAGATCTTCACGGCCTTCCTGGAGGCCAGAACGCCGGTCGTCGTCTACGTGTCCCCGAGCGGCTCCCAGGCTGCGTCGGCCGGCTTCTTCATCCTGCTGGGCGCCGACGTTGCCGCGATGACCCCTGGAACGAATACGGGCGCGGCTCACCCGGTTGCCGGCGGCGGCGAGGACATCCCGGGGGCGATGGGGGAGAAGGTGACTCAGGATGCGGCGGCGACCATCCGTTCGCTGGCGGCCCGTCGCGGCCGGGACGAGAAGCTGGCGGAGTCGGCGGTGCTCGAGAGCAAGTCGTTCACGGCGCAGGAGGCGCTCGACGGGGGTCTCGTCGATCTGGTCGCGCCCAGCCTGCAGTCGCTGCTCGTCGATCTCGACGGCCGCGTGGTCGAGAAGGGCGGGCGGGAGCTGACGCTGGCTACCCGCGAAGCGACGGTGCGCCGCGTGGAGATGTCGGCCTTCCAGCGTGTGCGGTCGGTCATCGCCCACCCCAACATCGCGCTTCTGCTGATGTCGCTGGGGTCGATCGGCCTGATCTTCGAGATCACCCATCCTGGAGCGATCTTCCCGGGAGTCGTCGGCGCCGTCTGCCTGATTCTCGGCCTGTGGGCGATGTCCGTCCTGCCGGTCAACTACGCTGGTCTGGCCCTGTTTTTCGTGGCCGTCGTCCTCTGGGTGCTCGAGATCAAGATCCCCAGCTTCGGCATGCTGACGCTCGGCGGCGCGATCTGCTTCTGTCTCGGGGCGATGATGCTGTTCCGGGACGCCGACCCGGCGCTGCGGGCGAGCCTGAACTTGATCATCGCGGTCGGCATCACGATCGGGCTGCTGGCCCTCGGTCTCGCCCGGCTTGCGCTCAAGGCGCAACGCAACCACGTGGCGACGGGAAGAGAGGGCCTGCTCGATGAGCTGGGTCTGGTGAGCGCCGGCATCGAGGTCGGCCTGCCCGGCAAGGTGCGGTTGCACGGCGAGATCTGGAACGCGGAATCCGATGTCGCGGTCGAGGTCGGCGGTCGGGTCCGGGTCGTTCAAGTGGACGGCATGATTCTGCGCGTCGAACCGGTCGGCGACTCCTAAGCACTTCGAAGAAGAAAGGACCCTGATCAATATGGCGAGCCTTCCCTTTATCGGCTTCCTGGTCGTTGCAGGCCTGTTCCTGCTCACCCGGTGGATCAACATCATGGCCGAGTACGAGCGCGCCGTCGTGTTTCGGCTGGGTCGCATCCTGAAGAAGCCGAAAGGTCCCGGTCTGGTCCTGGTGCTCTGGCCGATCGACCGCATGGTCAAGGTGTCGCTGCGCACGGTCGTGCTGGACGTTCCGCCACAGGACATCATCACCCGGGACAACGTCTCCGTGAAGGTGAACGCCGTCGTCTACTTCCGCGTACTGGAACCGATCAAGGCGATCATCGAAGTGGAGAACTTCCTCTTTGCAACCAGCCAGTTGGCTCAGACGACGCTGCGGTCGATCCTCGGCCAGACCGAGCTCGACCAACTGCTGAGCGAGCGGGACTCACTCAACGACCGGCTCCAGACGGTGATCGATCAACAGACCGATCCCTGGGGCATCAAGGTCTCCATGGTGGAGGTCAAGCACGTCGACCTGCCTCAGGAGATGCAGCGCGCGATGGCCAAGCAGGCCGAGGCGGAACGGGAGAAGCGAGCCAAGGTGATTCACGCCAGCGGTGAGCTCCAGGCGTCGGAGTCCCTGGCCCTGGCGGCGAACGCGATCAGCGTCAACCCCGTCACCCTGCAACTGCGCTACCTGCAGACCCTGGCGGACATCGCCACCGAGCGGAACTCGACCATTATCTTCCCGCTGCCGCTTGACCTCTTCAAGGCGTTCTCGGCGTTCAAACTGCCCGAAGAGTGAACCGCGACGCCTACGAGCCCTATGAGGTTGCTGTCAGCAACAGCCAGATTGCCGCCTTCGTAGCTCTTCTGGCGCTGGCCTTGGTTGGAGCGTTCGCCGCCGGCGTGTGGTGGGGGCGGTCGAACGATCTCGATCTTGCCGAAACCGAAGCGGCCGTCAGGCTGCCGGACTTGCCGTCTTCGGAGACGGTCGTGGGCATGGCTACTCCTGCCGCCGGTGAGGTGGAAAGCGAAGCGGCGCTGGCCGAAGCGGTGCGGTTCTTCGGCGCCGCCGAAGAGGGAACGCCGCCGGGCGAGAGCGTTCGCCCGGCCTCCGCCGCGGCAACGACCACGGCCGGCCTGGTCGTCCAGGTCTTCTCGAGTGCCGACGCCCGGCAGGCGGCCTCGGTGGAGCAGAAGCTGCGCGCGGACGGACACCGCGCCTTCCTGTCACCCCAGGCGCTCGACGGCCAAGTGATGCAGCGGGTGCGGGTAGGCCCGTTCGAGGACCAGGACTCCGCCTCGGCCGCCGCCGAGCTGCTCTCCAAACAGTACGGGCTCGAGACCTGGATCACGCCGAACAACTGACCGCCGGCCAGCGTACGCCGTCGGCACCGTCGGCGACATGGCGCCTTGTCTCGTCGATCTGGTTCCAGTTCGCTCTGGCCATTTGCGGCGGCGTTTGGTGGGCGTTCTGTTTCGACGAGCGCCCTGGGTTCCTGATTCCTCTGGCGGCTGCCGCGCCGCTGTGTCTGATTGCCGGGGCGCCGCTCGGGCCCTGGCGCAGGCTGTGGCTCGGGTGGCTTCACGGCACGGTGGCGTGGCTGATCGCGGTGCCGTGGCTGTCGACGATGCTGACGGTCTATGGAGGCTTGCCCAGCGTGGTGTCGGCCTGCCTCTTGGCCGTCGTTGCCCTCTACCTGGGCGTCTACCATGGCTTGTTCTGCTGGCTGGCCGGGGCGGCGCTGGCGCGTCGCGACGTTCTTTCCCTGGTTGCGGCGCCGGCGATCTGGGTCAGTCTGGAACTGGTGCGGGGCGCCGGCCCTTCGGGATTCCCGTGGAATCTGCTCGCGTACACGTGGGTCGATGTTCCGGGCGCGCTCGACGTGACCCGGTGGATCGGCAGCCTTGGCCTTTCAGGTGTCGTCGTGGTCTCCGGACTGGGGGTGTTGAGGCTTGCGGACCGCGGGACCCGCCGTCAGGCGATGATCGTTGTGACGGGGGTTGCAGTGCTCTTGACGGTCGCGCGCTGGACGAATCTCGACCGGACGGCCCCGGCCGGACCGGTGCTTGATGTTCGCGTGGTCCAGCCGAACATCGGCATGATGACGGACGATCAGCTTCTTGGCGGTCTGGACTATTCGTCGATTCACGCCAACTACCGTCGGCTCTTCGAACTGAGTCACGAGGCCTGCACGCCAGGTGCGCTCGTCGTGTGGCCCGAGAGTGCCGGCTGGCCGTACGAGCTGGAACGCGACGTGGTACTCGCCCGCGACGTCGAGTCGCTGGTCGGTCGCGGCTGCTCGCTGCTGTTCAACAGCGCTCGCCGCTTCAACTCCGGCGAGGAGGCGGGGGCGTTCAACTCGGCCTACCTGGTGACGCCCGGCGCCGCGCGGGCCGACCGCCAGACCTACGACAAGATGCACCTGGTTCCGTTCGGCGAGTACGTCCCGTTCGCGCGCTACCTGCCCGGTGTGCGCCAGTTGGCGCGGAACACGGGGAGCTTTTCGACCGGGGACGAGGTGAGGCTGCTCGACATCGGAGGCGCCCGTCTGGGAATCTCGATCTGCTTCGAGATCGTCTTTCCGAGGCAGGTGGCAGCCCGTGTCCGGCGCGGGGCTTCCGTGCTCGTCACCATGGCGAACGATTCCTGGTACGGCCCGACCTGGGCGCCCCATCAGCATCTGCGAGCTGCCCGCTTCCGGGCCGCCGAGAACGGGCGGCCGGTGATCCGGGCCGCGATCACCGGCATCTCGGCGCTGATCGATCGCCGCGGCGGGATCCTGGCGACCGCCGACATCGATCAGACGGCCGTGCTGCGAGTGCCGGTTACGCCGCTCGACGGGATGACGCCGTTCTCCCGCGCGCCCCTGCTGGTGCCGCTGCTTTGCCTCGCACTGGTCGGCTTTGCCATACTGCGCCGATGATCGCTTCCGACGCGAACCGCTCGCTGACCGAGCTCAGGTCCTGCCTGGACGGTCTGCGGAGGTATCTTTGACCCGGCCGAGGTCCGGGAACAGCTCGCCGCGCTCGATCATGAGATGGAGCAGCCGGGATTCTGGGACGATCCCAGGCGGAGCGCGCCCATGCTGCGGCGCCGGCGGACGCTGGAACGGCGACAGACGACCGTCGACCGGCTGAACGCGGACAGCGACGAAATCGGGGCCTGGCTCGAACTGCTTGCCGAGAGTGCGGAGGCGGTCGAGGGCGAGAAGGACCTGGGCGAGTTCATCGACCGCGTGAGGCGCGAGACGGAGGCGCTCGACCTGGAGTTGAAACTCTCGGGCGAGGACGACGACCGTAGCGCCCTGCTCGCCATCCACGCCGGTGAGGGCGGCACCGACTCCCAGGACTGGGCCGAGATCCTGCTGCGCATGTACCTCCGTTGGGCGGAGCGGAGCGGCTTCGACGTCACGCTGCTCGAACGGCTCGACGGCGACGAGGCGGGGCTCAAGAGCGCGACCGTCGCGGTACGCGGGGACTACGCCTTCGGTCGCCTTCGCGGCGAGAACGGCGTACACCGGCTGGTCCGGATCTCGCCCTTCGACGCGGCGAAGAGGCGGCACACCTCCTTCGCCTCGGTCTACGCCTACCCCGAGGTCGACGACAGCATCGACATCGAGATCGAGGACAAGGATATTCGCATCGACACCTTCCGATCGTCCGGCGCCGGCGGCCAGCACGTGAACGTGACCGACTCGGCGGTGCGCATCACTCACCATCCGTCCGGGGTCGTGGTCAGTTGCCAGAACGAGCGCAGCCAGATCAAGAACCGGGCGATGGCGATGAAGGTCCTCAAGGCGCGGCTCTACGACCGGGAGGTGCAGAAGCGTCGCGAAGAACAGGCCGAGCGCGAGGGGCAGAAGATGGGGATCGGCTTCGGCTCCCAGATCCGGAGCTACGTGATGCACCCGTATCGCATGGTCAAGGACCATCGCACGAAGCTCGAGGTCTCGGCCGTGGAGCGCGTCCTCGACGGCGAGATCGACCCGTTCATCGATGCCTGGCTCGGGCAACAGCTCGAGACGGGGTAAGGGGAGATGAGGTGTCGGTGACCGGACCGGCAGTCGACTACGTTTCGCCGCTGCCTCCGGTGCGGTCGGGCATCGCCGACTACAGCGTCGACCTGCTGGAGGAGCTTGCTCCTCTGTGCGACCTGCGCCTGGTGCGCCTGCCCGGGCAGGAGGTGGCGTCCGAGGTCCGGCGTCGCTATGAAGTCGTCGAACCCGCGGCGCTCGACCCGGTGCGGCGCCTTCCGTTCTACCAACTGGGCAATAACGTGTACCACGAGGGCGTGCGGCGGTTCGCTCTCGAAGCGCCTGGGGTCGTGACCGTGCACGACCTGCGGCTCCATCACCTCGTGGTCGAGGCCACGCTCGCCAGCGGCGATTTGGACGCCTACGTGGCCGCGCTGGGCGGGGAGCACGGCTGGGAGGGCTCTGCCGTGGCGATACCGACCCGCTGGGGCGCCCATGGCCGGGCGCGGCTGTTCGAGATGCCGGCACACGGCTCGCTGCTGCTTCGCCAGCGCGGCCTCTTGGTTCACAGCGACTGGGGCCGCCGTTTCCTCGAGGAGGAGCTGGGTGAGCGGGCGCGCGGCCACTCCCTGCCAGAGGTTCGGCGGGTGCCGATGCCGATGCCGGCGCCCGATCCGCCGAGCCGGGAGGATGCCGCGGCATGGCGGCGCCGGTTGGGCGTCGCGCCGTCCGCCGTTCTGCTCGGCTCCTTCGGCTTTCAGACGCCGATCAAGCGGACGGATGTGCTGCTGCGGGCGCTGGCGGAACCCGGCATGGAGGAGGTGCATGCGGTCGTTGCCGGGGAAGTGGCGCCCCAGCTCGATCTGGCGACGCTGATGCGGGACCTGGGAGTCCAGGACCGGGTCACAGTGACCGGCTTCCTCGACGAGGCCTCCTTCCCGATCGCCATTGCCGGTTGCGACCTGTGCCTCAATCTGCGCTATCCGAGCGCGGGCGAGACCTCCGCTTCGCTGCTCCGCATCCTGGCCCTGGGACGGCCCGCGGTGGTCTCGGACTACGGCCAGTTCACCGAACTGCCGGACGACGTGGTGGTCAAGGCGCCGCTCGGGGACGATCCCGGGGAGGAGGCGGAGGCGCTCGCCGGTCTTCTGCGCCGGTGCCTGGCTGCACCCGACCGGCTGCGGGAGATGGGTGTTGCGGCGCGTTCCTTCATCGAGCGCGAGCACCGGCCGTCGTCGTCGGCCGGGGCGGTCGCCGAGGCCCTTGTGGAGTGGTCCGGCACACCTGCGCAGGCGTCCACCGTGCCTCCGCCGCCGCGTCCTTCGCCACCCACGTCGTTGACCTGGGGCTGGTTGCCGGGACGGATCGAAGTCGAAGGCTGTGAACGACCCTGGGCGGAGGGTGAGCGGCGCGCGGTGGAGATCGTGGTCACGAACACCGGCTTCGCCACCTGGCTCTCGGGCCGTCACGCCGACGGCGGCGTCGTTCTCGAACCCCAGCTCTGGTGCGGCGGCCGCGACCTGTTCAGGGGCAGGCCGTGGATTCCCCTACCGCACGATCTCGTGCCCGGTGACGCGTGCCGGATCGGTCTGAGGCTCCGCAAGCCGATTGGACCGGCGCGGTTTCGTCTCGAGCCCCACGTGTTTGGCGGCGGCTCAATGACCCAGTGCGGGGCCCAGGCCTTCGACCGCGACCTGTGAGCCGCCGGGCAACGGTGCGGCGGTGGTCCTGGCTGGTTCTGGCCGGGCTGCTGACGGCGCTTCTCTTCTTCGCCGCGCTGACGGATGCGGGCACGGCGGGGGAGCGCGAGGTCACCTACCTGATGGCCGCGGCCAGCCTCGCCTGGGACGGCGATCTGTCCTACGACCGCGATGACTACGACCGCTACGTGCGGACCTGGGAGCGGGAACCCGAGGCCGTTGCGCTTACGACCACCGCCGGCAGCTCGAAGATCGGTTTCGGCAGGCCGCCGGTCTATGCCGTGGTCGCTGCGCCCTTCGTCCGCATCTCGCCGCGGCGGGGACCCGCGGTGCTGAACTGGCTGTTGCTGGCGTTTGCCGCGGCCGCCTCCGCTCTGCTGCTGGAGCGATCGGTCGGCCCCTGGGCGCCCGCCTGGATCGCGCTGTGCGTCGCCGGTACGACGGCGTTCACTCTGCTGCCGCTGCCCTCTCCGGAGCTGTTTCGCCTCGCGGTGTCGGCCCTGGCCTGGGCGCTGGTGGTGCAGGTCATGCCCTCGCCACGACGGACGGCCGGACGCGCGGCCGGCTCGCGGCGCCCTATCGAGACGACCGGTCGGACGGTGCTGCGCTGGTCGCTGGTCGGATGCCTGCTGGCGCTGGCGGTGATGGCTTCGGTTGACGGGTTCAGCCTGCTGCCGGCTCTTGGGGCGGCGGCGTGGCTCTCGCTGCTGCAGCCGCGCCGGCGGCTCGCGGCGGTTGCCCTGTCGGCGGCTTCGGTACTGACCTTCGCGGTGCTCTTCGGCGCGGCGGCGCTGGCCCGCGGCGGGGCGGGCCCGGTCGAGCACGAAGTGTTCGATCGCGCAACGGGCTTTCCGGCGGTCGACTTCGAGGCGGAAGAGTGGAGCCGGACCGGCGGACTGCGCCGCGAGGGCCTCCGCGCCGGCGGCGCGGCGCCCGATCGTCCCCAGTTCGACATGCGGGCCGCCGAAGGCCTTCGTCTTCCAACCCTGCTGTATGCGCTCGTCGGCCGCACGGTCGGCTTCCTGCCCTACTGCGCTCCGCTGGTGTGGGCCGCGTTCTGGGGGCTCGCCGCCGGCGGCTGGCGGCGGGTGCTCCTGGTCGCTGCGGTCGGGTCGTTCGCCGCCCGCGCCCTGTTGTTCCCGTTCGACCTGGGCGACGAGTCCACGACCCTCGGACCGGGCGGTATCGGCGCCTTGGCGCCCATGTTCTGGTTCCTGGTGGCGCGGCTCAGCCTGATGCGGATTCTCATGGTCGCCGTGTCCGCGGCTCTCGTTCTCTACCCGCTCTGGCTTGAGCCCGACGCGGCGCTGCGACCGGCGCCGCCGCCGGCCGGTCTCCTGAAACCGTTTCTGCCCCAGGAGACGACCCAGCGACTGCAGCCGGCCGGGTCGCCGGACCTCTTCGTGGGTGGTTTGTGGTTGCGCCCCATCGCCGGCAGGATCGCCCCCTTCGGGGAGGAAAGCCTGGTGGTGGGAACCGCTGAGCGCGGGTCAGGAGACCCGCGTGAGGACGGTTGGGCCGAGTTCCTGGTCGCCTGGGAGGACGGCGGCGCCGGCGGCTCGGGAGCGGAAGTGCTTCCCCGGGCCGCGAGGCTCGAGGTGGTCCTCGATGGGAGCACCCGCCTCGAAGTCGTGGGCGCGGAGGTTGAGGAACGGGTGACCCTGCCGCCCGGACGGACCGCGGTCGGTCTGCGGTTGGCGGCGCCCGTGGCCCGCCATCGCCTGTGGTGGTCGAGCGAACCGGTTGGCCTGCACCGGCTGCGGTTGACCCTGGGCAATGCCGACGACAGCTCGAACTCGGTTCATCGCCTGGAGCTTCGCCCGCGGTAGCCCAGCCGAGGAATCCCGGGGATAGTGTCGGTTCCCGTGAGCTGGATTCTCGAGATGCGGCGCATGCTGGAGCAGTCGAAACCGCTGCCGGCAGCGGGAGGAAGCGGCACTCGGGTCGCCTTGGTGGTGCCGCTGTACGTCGAAGCGGCCGAACTGTGGATCCTGCTGCGGGAGGAGCCGAACGAGACGCCGCCGCTGAGCTTCGCCGCTACGCCCTTCGAGGGCGACGACCCCTGGCCGACGGTGGCGCGGCTGGTCAGCGTCGGTCTCGGTGTCGAGCCGTCGCGCGTTCTGCGCTTGGGCGAGCTGGACGAGATGGGCTCTACAGGTGGTTTCCGGCTTCGTGCATGCGTCGTCGCCGTGCCGTCTCCCGAGGATGACGGCAGCAATGTCGAGGCGCCGCCCGTACGGTTACCGCTGTCGGCCCTGAGGCATCCCCGGCTGATCGAGGAGCGGACCTTCGAGATCGAGGGACAGCAGGTGCCGCTCACCGTGTACCACGTCGGGCGCCACCGACTCTGGGGTCCTCCGCTCGACGTGCTGCTCAGGCTGCTCGAACGGCTGGACCAGCCCGAGTCCGGCGCCGAAATGCCTGTCGGCGGCCTGAACTGATCGGCCGCGCGGCGCTACAATCGCGCCGCACCTGATCCACCGACATCTTCTCTGAGGAGTACCTGAGACCAGCCATGGCCGATATCGCGCGCATCGAACAGCTTCTGGGCAGCGAGGCGGAGAGCCTCCTCGGACACGTCTGCACCGGGATTCCGAAGGAGCTTCTGACGGTGCCGGGGCCGGACACCGTGGACCGGGCCTTCGGCCCTTCGGACCGCAACAACCGCACCCTCGGCAGCCTGGAACGCCTGCTCGAGCACGGTCGCTTGGGCGGCACCGGCTACGTCTCGATCCTGCCTGTGGACCAGGGGATCGAGCATTCGGGAGCAGCGTCGTTCGCGCCGAACCCCATCTACTTCGACCCGGAGAACATCATCCGGCTCGCGATCGAGGGCGGCTGCAACGGTGTCGCCTCGACCCTGGGGGTGCTGGGCAGCATCGGCCGGCGCTACGCGCACAGGATCCCGTTCATCGTCAAGATCAACCACAACGAGAGCCTGACCCATCCTCACACCTACCACCAGGTCCTGTTCTCCCAGGTCGAGCAGGCCTGGGATCTCGGCGCGACTGCCGTCGGCGCCACGGTGTACTTCGGCGCCGAGGTGTGCCGCGAGGAACTCGTGGAGATCGCCGAGTGCTTTCAGCAGGCCCACGAACTTGGCATGGCCTGCATCCTCTGGTGCTACCTCCGCAACGACGCCTTCAAGAAGGACGGTGTGGACTACCACGACTCGGCCGACCTGACCGGCCAGGCGAACCACATCGGGGTGACGATCGAAGCCGACGTGATCAAGCAGAAGCAGGCGACGAAGAACGGCGGCTACCCGGCGATCGGTTTCGGCAAGACCCACGATCTCGTCTACAGCGAGCTGGTCTCCGACCATCCCGTCGACCTCGTGCGCTGGCAGGTCGCGAACTGCTACATGGGCCGGATCGGCCTGATCAACTCGGGCGGTTCCTCCGGCGGCGCCGGCGACCTGGCCGCCGCGGTGCGCACCGCCGTGATCAACCGCCGGGCCGGCGGTCAGGGCCTGATCTCGGGCCGCAAGGCGTTCCAACGGCCGATGGCGGAGGGCGTGGAACTCCTGAACCACATTCAGGACGTCTACCTCTGCGACGAGATTGGAATCGCTTAGGCGCCGATGAGCGCCGCGATATCGGCGTGCCGCGCCTCCGCGTCGCGCTCGCCGACCTCGATCATGGCGCGGATGTAGTCGGGCTGGAACATCAGCAGGCTGAGCAGGTCCGGGCTCTTCGTGTCGCGGGTGCCGAGGCCGCGGGTGAGGAACCGGAACGCCTTCGGCAGCCGGGGCTCGAACTGGGTCGCGAGCCGGCCCAGGTCCTCCGAGGGGCGCAGCAGCACGAGGTCGACCAGCCGGAGCGGGCCGCGCTCCGCCTTCGGCAGCTTCGCCAGCAGGCCGTTGATCAGTTCCAGCCGGTTCGCGTCCTGGTCGAGTTGGTCCAGGAACACGGCGTTGAGCAGCACGCCCGCGAACTGGGCCGGCGGCGGGTAGCTGCTGGCCTCCGCTCGGGGCGCCAGGGGCTGGTGCCGGGTGGAAACGGCGATCAGTCGGTCGCACCCGAGGTGCAGGGCGGGCGATAGCGGGGAGGTGAGGCGGACGCCGCCGTCGCCGTGCCAGGCGCCGGCTATCCGTACCGCCGGGAAGATCAGCGGCAGAGACGCGGAGGCGAGTACGTGGTCGAGGGTCAAAAGGGCGCGTTCCGACCGCCGTTTCGGCCTTTCCCAGGCCTCGACATCCCGGCCCTGAACCCAGGTGACGGTATGTCCCGTCGACCATTCGACGGTCGTCACCGCGACCGCGTCGAGCCGTCCGCGCTCCAGGTTCCTTGCAATACCGGGAAGGATTCGGCTGTTTCCTGCTTCGACACCGAGCACGTTCGCGAGGTGTCCTCCCAGTGGTGAGGTGTCGACCAGACCGCGGACCCGGGGCCGGTAGCGCAGACCGCCCGAGGCCAGGTTCAGGAGCCAGCGGACCACCATGCCGCCCAGCGACCATCCGTCGTCGCGGAACACATGGTCGGGAGTCAGGTCGAGCCATATCCGGCTCAGATCTTCCGTCGCTTCGGCGGCGCTGCCCGGATGCGAGGCGAGGAACGAGGCGTTGATGGCGCCGGCGGAGACGCCGGTCAGGACATCGAAGTGGAACTCCGGCATCCGCGCCGCCAGATGGCGGACGAGTCCGACCTGGTAGGCAGCCCGCGCGCCGCCTCCGGTCAGGACGAGCCCGATGCGGGGCTTTCGCCCGCGGTACCGCCCGCCGTTGTCCCCGGGTCGGCGTGCGGGCGATTCTCCGGTGGGCATCGGCAGTGCTGGACTGTATCGGATGCCCCGGAGCCTGGGACGCGAGCACTCTGGCCCCCTGGTTCACGGGCGTCTCGCCCGCATCCGGCCATGCGCCGGCCGGAACATCGGCCCGCCCTGCTTTCATCCGACCAAGCCGGTGTTGACGAGACCTTGGCTGCGTTGGATCAGGGCTTCGAGCGCTACGCACGTTCCGAAGAGAAGAGGGAGTCAGGCCGCGACCACACGGGACCATCAGGGCGAGCATTCCCCCGATGAGTAGTGTCTAGTCGTTCTGCCCGAACACGCTCGGAGTGCCGACGTAAAGCAACTCCACTTCGGAGTCGGTCAGGTTGCTCGCGTTGTGGACGGTGCGCGCGTTGAAGTGCATCGAGTCGCCCTCCGTAAGAGTCATCTTTTCGTCTCCTAGTTCGCAGTAGAGCTCGCCCTTGATGACGTACAGAAAGTCCTCGCCCTCCCGCTGGTCGTCGGTGAAGACGTGGCCGGCAGGGATCTCCATGAAGGCCGAGGCCTTCACGTCGAGGGCTCGAGCCAGATTCAACAGGGAAACAAGGGACGGGCTCGCCTTGTTGCGCTCCACCAGGGAGATGAAGGCGGGAGAGAGCCCGGCCTTCTCGCCCAACTGTTGCAGGGTCAGCCCGAGCTGCACGCGACGAGCCCGGATCATCTGGCCGGCCTGCAGCAGTCGCTTTGAAGCTGTTTTCTCGCCCCTCTTGAACATAGCCAAGCCTCTTGAATCAAGCCCCTAATGGTATACCGAGCATGGGAGTAGCGACGGGTAGTGGCTGGAGCAGGCGGCCACGTACAAGGCGTAGTGTTGTGGACATGGGCGAAACGGGGCCGAACGCTGCTCGAAAGGTGGAGACGCCGATCCGCGCGGCCTATCTGGGCCGGGTGGGTTACGAAGCCGGTGTCGAGTTGCAGCACCGGGTCCGGCAGTCCATCCTTGACGCCGACCCCGATGCCGCGGACACGTTGCTCCTGCTCGAGCATCCGCCGACCTACACGGTGGGCCGAAACAGCGACCGGGGCGACGTCCTGGCGGCGCCGGACTGGCTCGAGCAGCGCGGAATCGCCGTCGCCCAGTGCGACCGGGGCGGACGCGCCACGTACCACGGTCCGGGTCAGCTCGTGGGATACCCGGTGCTCGACCTGAGGCCGGACCGGCGGAACGTTCGCGCCTACGTCCGTGATCTGCAGGAGGTGCTGGTCAGGACGCTGGCGGTGTTCGGCGTCAGTGCCTTGGGCGGCGAGGAACGCGAGCGGATCGGCGTCTGGGTCGGGCATCGGAAGATCGCCTCGATCGGCATCCACCTCCGGCGCTGGGTCACCACCCACGGTTTCGCGCTCAACGTGTCGACCGAACTCGACGACTTCGCCGGCATCCTCTCCTGCGGCTTCGACGCCGGCGTGATGACCTCGATCGAGGACCTCACCGGCCGCCGCCACAGCCTGGCCGAAGTCGCCGCGTGCTGCGCGGAGACCTTCGCGGAGGTCTTCGAACGCCGGCTGCTCACGGTGGAGGCCGCTAGGATTCGAGAACACGCGCGGCCGGAGGAGGGTCGGCCGCCGGAGTCGTAACCCGCATGGACGAACTCGTTCCCATCGGCGCCCCGCCGGCCGCGGCCGGCGCCGCCCGCTTGCCGCGGCCCGACTGGCTGCGGATCCGGCTGTCGACGCCGGAGCCGTATCACCGCGTGCGCCGGTTGGTCGAGGGTTTGAACCTGAACACGGTATGCGAAGAGGCGCGCTGCCCGAACATCTACGAGTGCTGGGGCCAGCACGGTACCGCCACGTTCATGATCCTCGGCGACACCTGTACCCGCCGCTGCGGCTTCTGCGCCGTCCATACGGGACGGCCCGCCCCCGGTGTCGACGCGGACGAACCGGCGAGGGTGGGGAAGGCCGCGGCGACCATGGGGCTCCGGCACGTGGTCGTCACCTCCGTCGACCGCGACGACCTGCCGGACGGCGGCGCGGGCCACTTCGCGGACACCATCCGGGCGATCCGGGCGCAGGTGCCCGGTGCCGCGGTCGAGGTGCTGACGCCGGACTTTCGGGGCGTCGCCGACGCCCTCGACATCGTCCTCGAAGCCCGGCCGGAGGTCTTTTCCCACAACACGGAGACGGTGCCCCGGCTCTACCGTCAGGCGCGCCCCGGCAGCCGCTACGAGCGCAGCGTCGACCTGCTCAGCGAAGCGGCGGCCCGCCGCGACGGTGGAGGCTATGGCGGGAGGGTGAAGACGGGCCTGATGGTCGGCCTGGGCGAGACGACGGCGGAGCTCGAATCGACGATCACGGACATCCGCGCCGCGGGAACAGAGATCCTCACCATCGGTCAGTACCTGCGGCCGACCCGGGACCACCTGCCTGTCGATCGCTACGTTCACCCGGACGAGTTCGCGCGACTACGCGAGTTCGCCCTGGGGCTTGGCTTCAGCCACTGCGAAGCGGGCCCCCTGGTCCGCAGCAGCTACCACGCGCACGAGCACGTTCGCCGGCAGGATGAGAGCCTGTAGCGAGCATTCCCCGTGCCGCCCCCGGAAGTGAGACCATGACGATCTTCTCGCGTTTCGTCGGCTGCTCCCTGCCACTGTTGCCGCCTCCCCTCGTGCGTTGGGTGGCGGCGCCCTACGTGGCCGGCGACGAGCCGGACGATGCGCTCGCCCGTACCGGCGGCCTGAACCGCAGGGGACTGGCTGGGACCCTGGCGCTCCTCGGCGAGGAGGTCGACAGCCGGGAACTCGCAGTCGAGGGCACCGGGCTTTACGTCGACCTCGTCGAGGCGATCAGCGACCAAGGTCTCGACTGCAACGTCTCCGTCAAGCTGACCCTCCTGGGGCTCAAGGTCGATCGCGAACTCTGCCGCGAGCACCTCGCTCGCCTGGTCGAGCGGGCAGCCACTCGCGGCAACTTCGTCCGTATCGACATGGAGGACCACACCTGCACCACGGACACCTTGGACCTGTACGGCGAGGCGCTTGCCGACTCGCGGTCCCGCGCCGACGCCGGTGGCCCGCGCGGCGCCGGCGCCGGCGGCGACGCGGTCGGAATCGTGCTCCAGGCCTACCTCCACCGCACCCTCGCAGACATTGCGGCGTTGCCGGAGCGGGCGAACGTCCGCCTCTGCAAGGGGATCTACGTCGAGCCGGGGACGGTCGCTCTCACCGGCTACGAGCAGGTGCGCCAGAACTTCCTGGCGTCACTCGAGGCCCTGTTCGACCGCGGCGCCTACGTCGGCATTGCCACCCACGACGGCTATCTCCTGCGCGAAGCGGCGGCGATCGTCGAGCGGCGCGGCCTTGCGGCTGACCGGTACGAGTTCCAGATGCTCCTGGGGGTGACCGAAGATCGCCGGGATGAGCTCGCTGCCGCCGGCCATCGGGTACGGATCTACGTGCCCTACGGCCGCCAGTGGTATGCCTACTCGACGCGCCGGCTGCGTGAGAACCCGCAGATCGCCGGCCATGTGGCGCGGGCGTTCTTCCTCCGGGTGCTAGGAGGCCGTCACTGGTAACTTCCCTCGGAAGGCAAGTCGGCATAACGTCGCGGCCCGACGAACCGAGGAGATCCGAAGGTGACCACGAGCAGGAACGAGGAAGGCGGCGCAGGCGGTGGCGATGCCCGCGTTGCTGTGATCGGCGCGGGCAAGATGGGCCAGACCCTGATCGGCGGCTGGCTCGACGCCGGCGCCGTCGCCGCCGGGTCGATCGTGGCGACGGCGGCCCATGCGGATCGAGTCGCCCGGGTGGCGCGGAGTTTCGGAGTCGCCGGCACCGTCGACAACCGAGCCGCGGTCAAGGGCGCCGACATCGTGATGCTTGCAGTCAAGCCGCAAACTGCCGACCTCGTCCTTGCCGAGATCGGCGACGCCCTGCGCCCGGAACAGCTCGTCGTCTCGATTCTGGCCTCGGTGACCACGTCCTACATTGAGGCCCGCCTGCCGGTCCCCATCCCGGTCGTGCGGGCGATGCCGAACACGCCGAGCCTCGTGGGGGCCGGCATGACGGCGATTTGCGCCGGCCGCCATGCGTCTGCCGACCACATGGCGGCGTCGGAACGTCTGTTCAAGCCCCTCGGGCGCACCGTCGTGGCGGACGAGAAGCACATGGACGCGATCACCGGACTGTCCGCCTCCGGACCGGCGTTCCTCTACATCGTGATCGAGGCCCTGGCGGACGGGGGCGTGAAGGTCGGCCTGCCGCGGAAGATGGCGATCGAACTGGCTGCCCAGACCTGTCTCGGCGCCGGCAAGATGGTGCTCGACACGGGCCGCCACCCGGCGCTGCTCAAGGACGAAGTGACGACGCCCGCGGGCTGCACGGTCGACGGCATCCTGCGGCTGGAAGAGGGTGGCCTCCGGGTGACCCTGATCAAGGCGATCGTCGAGGCGGCGTCACGCGCCGCCGAACTGGTGTCCGACGAGTAGCCGGCTACGCAGGCATCCGATGCTGCGCTCTCTGTACGTGCAGAACCTGGCCGTGATCGAACGGGCAGAGCTTCAGTTCGGGCCGGGCCTGAACGTGGTCACGGGCGAGACGGGCGCGGGCAAGTCCCTGGTCGTCGATTCGCTGTCCCTGCTTGCCGGGGGTCGCGCCAGTTCGGAGACGATCCGTACGGGCGCGGACACGCTGGTCCTGAGCGGCGTCTTCGAGCCTTCGGGCAGCGACTGGCGGCGGCTGCTCGAAGAGGCCGGCGTGCCGGCGGAAGGGGACGAGCTCCTGGTGCGCCGCGAGGTTACCCGGGCGGGGCGCAACCGCGTGTTCGTGAACGATCACCCGGTGACGCTGCGGTTTCTTTCCGCGGTGACCCGCCGTCTGATCCGCATCTTCGGTCAGCGCGACGAACTCGGCATGCTGTCGCCCGAACTGCAGCGGGCCTGGCTCGATCGGTCGGGCGGCGACTCCGTTGCGGCACTCGTGGCGTCGTGCGCCAGCGCCTACGAGGCCTACCGCGAGACGGCCGATCGGCTCGAGCGCTTGAGCGGCGACGATCAGCTTCGCCTGGAGCGGATCGACCTGCTCAAGTTCCAAACCTCGGAAATCGACGCCGCGGGCCTCTTGTCCGGCGAGGACGAGGAGCTGCGGGCCGAACGGGAAGTGCTGCGCCATGCCGAGGCGATCGCGGGCGCTTTGCACCGGGCGCTCGCCCTGCTCAGCGACGACGATCAAGCGGTTGACAGCCGGCTCGCTCAGGCCGGAAACGCGCTGCAGGACATCGCGCGCTGGCAACCCGAGGCCGGGGCCTGGGCCGACACCCTGGTCGAGGCGGGCACGCTGGTGAACGATCTGACGGCCGACCTACGGACACGGGCGGTCGGTTCCGATTCGGATCCCAGGCGGCTCGACCGGATCGAGGAGCGCTTGAGCGTGATCGAGCGTCTGACCCGGAAGTACGGCGGCAGCAGTGCCGACGTGCTGGAGCACGGCCGCCGTCTGGCCGAGGAGCTGTTCGAGTTGGAGACGGCGGACGTTCGCCGCGACGAGGTGGAGCAGCAGGCCGCGGCCTGCCTCGCTGAGTACGCCGCGCGCGCCGAGGCTCTGTCTCTCACGCGCCGCGAACTCGGGGCCGCGCTGGAGAGCGATGTCCTTGGCCACCTCCGGGATCTGGCGCTCGATCGCGCCGCGTTCGAGGTGGAGATCGGCCGTGCGCCGCGCCCGGACAGCTCCCTTGAACTGGACGGCGAGCGCGTCGCCTTCGATCGCCTGGGCGTCGATCAGGTGACCTACCGCTTCAGCGCCAACCCGGGCGAGGCGCTTCGCCCGCTGTCCAGGGTCGCCTCGGGCGGCGAGCTGGCGCGCCTGTTCCTGGCGCTCCAGACCGCTGTTCGCGGCGCGGGACCTGCGGCGGAATCGACCCTGGTCTTCGACGAGGTGGACTCGGGGGTCGGCGGCGCCGAGGCGGCGATCGTCGGCCGCAAGCTGCAGCGCCTGGCCGGCGGCGGCCAGATCCTGACCGTGACCCACCTGCCCCAGGTGGCGAGCCGCGGCGACCTCCACCTCGAGGTCAAGAAGGAGGTGCGAGCCGGCCGGACGCTGGTCGACGTCCACCGCCTCGACGACGAACGCCGCGTCGAGGAAATAGCCCGCATGCTCGCCGGCGAAGAGATCACCGAGACCGCCCGCTCGGCGGCCGAGGAACTGATCGCCGCCGCCGCCGAGTAGGCAATGCTCCGCATCTGGCCCTGGGACGGCGATCCCCGCGACTTGAGTCAGGCTCTGGCCGACGGCCGCGTGCTCGCGATCCCGACGGAGTCTTCCTACGGTCTTGCGGTCGATCCGCGTTCCGCGGCGGGTGTCGAGGCGATCTACCGTCTTAAGGAACGAGAGCGGGGCAAGCCTCTTCCAGTCGTAGCGGCGAGCCTGACGCAGGCGACCGACCTCGGCATCGAACCGAACGAGGCGGTGCGGATGGCGGAGGCCCACTGGCCGGCGGCGCTGACGGTGGTGGCGCCGCTTCGTTCCGGTGTGTCGGTACCCGCGGCGGCGGGCGGCCGGACGCTGGCAGTGCGGGTACCGGCGCATGAACGGCTCCGGGGACTGCTCCGCGCCCTGGGACACCCGTTGACCGCAACCAGTGCGAACCGGAGCGGGGAGCCGCCGATCTGCGAGCTGCCGGCGCTCGAACCGATCCTCGGCGACGCCGGCGCGATCCTCGGCGATGCCCGAGCCATCGTGGTCGGCGGCGACACGACGCCGGGAGGGCCGCCATCCACCGTGGTATCTTGGACTTCCGCCGGCTTGCGGGTGTTGCGCCGCGGGCGCTTCGATCTCTAGCACCGGTCGCCGGTTCAACTTGCCGACTGCGAAGCGAACCCTGACAGTGACCCGTTCCGTCGCCCTCGGTCTTCTGGTTGCCGCCCTGCTGCCGGTCGCTTTGGCCCGCGCGCAGGAACCGGTCGCGGCGTCGCGTACCGAGTCGGCTCCTCCGGTCGATCTGAACGGCAACGAGATCGGCGTCGACGAGGTCTCCCGCGGGCAAACCGGCTACGGCCTGTCCGTGTTCGCCGGCAGCGAGCCTACGCGTTTCGGAGTCGAGGTCGTCGGCGTGATCCGCGAGATGGAACCGGGCACGAGCTACATCGTCGCCCGCCTGAGCGGCAATGGCCTCGAGGAGTCGGGCATCGTGGCCGGGATGAGCGGCAGCCCCGTCTACATCGACGACCGCCTTGCCGGGGCAGTCGCCTATTCCTGGGCGTTTAGCAGCGAAGCGCTGGCGCTGATCACACCGATCGCCGCGATGCGGGAGTTGAGCGCGCTCGAAGGCGGGGAAGCCGCAGGCGAGTCGCAGGGACTGGCTGCTCCGGGTTCGCCACAGGCGTTCGACCAGGCCGTGCGGCAGATGCTCGAACCGCCCGACGACGTTGCCGCGGCGGTTCGGGAGACCGTCGCGGAGCAGCTCGGCACGCTGGTCGCGCCGGCGGACTGGGGTGGTCGCGGGGGCGCACAGGTTGTTACCCTGGGCTTCGGCGAACCGCTGCGACGGATGCTCGCCGCCGCCCCGGCGGGGCGCGCCGACACGGCCGAGATGCCGGACCTCGGCGCCGGCAGTGCGGTCGCGGGTGTCTTGATCGACGGCGACCTGAAGATTGCGGTCGGCGGTACGGTGACCCGGGTCGAGGACGGCGAGGTGCTGGCCATGGGGCACCCCTACCTCGGTGTGGGTCCGCTGCGCGTGCCGATGGCGACGGTGGAGGTGATCGGGGTGGTGCCGCGGCTCAACAGTTCGATGCGGCTCAGCAACATCGGCTCGGTGGTCGGCGCCTTCGACCAGGACCGCTTCGCGGGACTGAGGGGGCGGGTCGGCGCCGAGGCGCGCACGATCCCCATGACGATCCAGGTCGAGGCCCCGAACGGCGATGTCCGCCGCTTCGACCTCCGGTTGGCGGATCTGCCCAGGATGCTGCCTTCACTGGTCGGCATTCCGACCATGCAGGCGCTCAATTCCGCTTCGTACGGCGGCGGCGAGAGCGGTCTGGACATGACCGGCACCCTGCGCCTGCGCGGGCACGAGGACGTGCCGCTGCGCCAGAACTTCGACGGCTCGGGCCCCGGCACGAGCGCCGCCTTCTACCTGATCGCCCTGATCGGGGCCTTGGTCAACTCGGACTACGAAGGCGTCGAGATCGAGGGCATCGATCTCACCCTGAGCCAGACCCACAGAGTGCGGACGGTCGAGATCGAGCGCGCCCAGGCCTCTTCGAGGAGGGTTCACGCGGGCGACACGGTGGACGTCGTGTTCGATCTCCGGCGGCATCGCGGCGACCGGTACCAGGAGACCCTGCAGGTGACGATTCCCGAGGACCGCCGGCCGGGCCGCTACTACCTCTTCGTCGGCGACGGCGTGAGCATCGACGCGGCGCGGCTGCAACTCGAGCCCAGCAAGGCGTCGTCCCTGACGGACCAGCTCGACATGCTGCGTTCGTTCCAGCCGAAGAGCCGGCTCGCTGCGCTCGGCGTCGTGCCGGCCCGTGGGTTGATCGTCGAGGGACGGCCGATGCCGCAGCTTCCGGCCTCGGTGCGGTCGATCTGGCAGGCGTCTCCCCTGCAGGGAGAGCCCCGGGCCCTGAACCTGGCGATCGTGAACGAGCAGGGACGCGATCTCGGAATTCCGCTCGACGGCCTGTTCCGGCTCGACCTCGAGATCCTGCCCGGTACCGCGCCTTGAGGGCCCTTACCCTGGGGGACCGTGCCCGGGCCGCAGCGGGAGTCGCGGCGGGGCTCTGGTTGATGCTGGCCGGCGGCGGCGTCGCCCGCGCCTCGGAAGTCCAGATCTGGCGGGCCGACAGCCAGGCCGCGTTTCTGGCGGGCGAGCTCGTGGACGTAAGCGTCGATCGGCTGGGGGTTCTGCGTCTGGCCCAGCGGGCCGAGCAGTTCGCCACCGTCGCGGAGCCCTTCCTGTTCTCCTTCGTCGGAGCGGAGGGGCGCTTTGCCGCGGGTACCGGCAACTCGGGCAAGGTCCTGGAGGTCGAGATCGACGGGGATGCCGGTACGGTCACCGAACTGTTCGCCACCGAGGAACCCGAAGTGTTCGCGGTCTGGGTTGACGCCGACGGCGCCGTCTATGCCGGCTCGTCGCCGGACGGCAAGGTCTACCGGAAGCGGCCCGAGGGCGAGGTCGAAGAGCTGTTCGATCCGGATGCGCAGTACATCTGGGCGCTCCTGGGCACCGGAGACGGCGGCCTGCTGGTGGCGACCGGTCCGGAGGGGAAGCTGCACCGGGTGGACCTCGCGAGCGGTGAATCGAAGTTGCTCTACGACAGCACGGATGTCCATATCCGTTCGCTGGCGCTGCGCCCGGACGGTACGGTGCTGGCCGGCACCGCGGGCGAGGGTCTGCTGCTCGAGATCGACGCGGAGGGCGAAGCCCGCACGCTCTACGACGCCGCCGGACCCGAGGTGCTGGCGATCACGCCGGGCGAGGACGGCGCCTTCTACGCCTCCGCGCTGGCCTCCGAGGCGAGCTTCGTCGACCTGAGCAGCACGCGAAGCTCCCCGAGTGGCAGTTCGTCGGCAAGCAGATCGACGGGAAGCGCCGCCGCGGCCGGGGGTGACTCTTCGAGTTCGAACGGCAAGCAGAGCGGGGTCACGGTCCAGACGGGGGCGATCTCCGCGGGGAGCCGTGCCGCCTCCTTCAAGGGTCCGCGCTCCGAGGTGCTGCGGATCGACGCGACAGGCGCCGTCGAGTCGATCTGGAAGTTCGAGATGGAGACGGTGTACGCCCTGAGCTACCAGCAGGATCGGCTCTGGGTCGCCACCGGTCAGGAGGGCAAACTGTTCAGCTTCCAGAACGATCAGATGGTGCTCGAGAAGGACCTCGACCAGAGCCAGATCGTCGGCCTGGGGCGGGGCTCGGCCGGCCCCGTCTTCGCCAGCGTCAATGCGGCAGCCGTCTACGGCTTCGTCGGCGGCGACAACGGCGGCCTGGCGCAGCAGGGAACGGTGACGGGCAAGCCGCTCGACGCGTCTTCCGTCTCGAGCTTCGGTTCGATCCGCTGGCGCGGGCGCGCGGGAGACGGCGCCCTCGTCGCGCTCTCCGCCCGCAGCGGGATGAGCTCGGACCCGGACGAGACGTGGTCGGACTGGACCGAGGCTTCCGTAGCGCGGGAGGCGCCGCTTTCCGACCTGCCGCCGGGCCGCTACCTCCAGTGGCGGGCGGAACTCCACGGCAGCGGCGACCGTACGCCCGAGGTCGTGGCGGTCGAGGTCACCTACCGGCAGCACAACCGCAAGCCCGAGATCAAGAAGCTGGAAGTGCTCCCGGCGGGGACGATCCTGGTGCCGACGAACTTCAACCCATCGAACCAGGCCTACGAGCCGGCGCACCCGAACCGCGACCGCATCTTCACCACCCTCGGCGATCCGGCCCAGACCAAGCAGGGCGCAACGAAGAGCCTGTGGAAGCTGGGATACCGGACGTTGCGCTGGGAGGCCGAGGACCCCAACAAGGACCGTCTCCGCTACCGGCTCTCCTTCGCCCGCGAGGCGGAACTCGCGGCCGGCGACGAAGACGCGGACGACTCCGATGCGCTGTGGCTCGAGATGGCGGATGACCTGAAGGCCGCCTTCTTCAGCTTCGACGCGACCGTGCTGCCGGACGGCGTCTACCGGTTTCAGGTCAGCGCCACCGACAGGCTCGACAACACCCCCGGCGAGGCGCTCGAGGCCGAGGAGGTGTCGGCCGCCGTGGTCGTCGACCACAGCCCGGCGCGACTGGTCGAGGCTTCGCGCGACGGCGGCCGCGTGACCGCCGTCGTCGAGGACGCCTGGAGCCCGCTGCGCGAGGCGGTGGTCAGCGTCGACGCCGGCGAGTGGCGCGCCGTCGGGGTCGAGGACGGTCTGCTCGACAGCCAGCGTGAGACGCTGGCGATCGATGCCGCCGAGGGCGCCCGGCTGTTGCTGCTGCGACTGACCGACGCGGCCCACAATGTGACCACCATCGACCTCTCAAGCCAACTCGGAAGCGGACAATGAGCCCACACTCGCCTCGGCCGCCTGCCTCGGATGGTTCCAACTGTGTTCCTGGTGGCCGACGTAGAATCGGCGTCTTCCCCGGCTCCTTCGACCCGGTCCACAACGGCCATCTCGATCTGATCGAGCGCGCCCGCCGGCTGTTCGACGTGCTCTACATCGCGGTGCTCTACAACGAGCAGAAGCAGGCGCTGTTCTCCGTCGAGGAGCGGATCGACCTCCTGCGCGAGCTGCTCGGCGAATCGGACGACTGCCCGGTCGAGAGCTTCAGCGGCCTGCTGGTCGACTACGCGCGCGAGAAGGGCGCCTGTGCCGTCGTCCGCGGCCTGCGCTCCGGCGCCGACTTCGACTACGAACTGCCGATGACGTTGATGAACCGCCGCTTGGCGTCCGACATGGACACCATCTTCCTGCTGCCGGCGCCGGAGTGGATCTTCCTCTCCAGCCGGCTGACCAAGGAGGTCCGTAGCCTCGACGGCGACATCTCGGGCGTCGTGCCGCCCGTGGTCCTGGAGGCGCTGCGGCGGAAACTGGGCTGAGGGTGGCAGCGGCCAAGGAAGTGTCTGCGCTGCAGACACCTGGGCGGCCGGGACCGGAAGGCGGCGCACCGACCTCCTACTTCGGATGGCTCTCTCCGGTCGACGTCAGGATCTTTCCTGACAAGGGGTCGTACACCGCGATCACGTACGTGTGCTCGCGCCGGCGGAGCTGCAGGTCGGTCTGGTAGTAGAAGACTTGGCCGGGCTGCGGTCTTTCGGGCCCGGCGATCGGGACCTTCTCGTCCGACACCTCCGCGCGGTTACCGCTCAGGTCCATCGCCGCGACCCGAACTTCCAGCACGTTCAGCCACTCGCCGGCCACGGGCAGGAGCTGGACCTCGTCGAGCGGAATCGCCACTTCAAGGGACACCGACATCTTGCCGCGTCCGGCACGAACCGGCTCACCGAGGCGCACGTCGAGCGGTCTGGCGTTGGGCGGATCGCCGAACAGCAGGGCGGCTTCGACCGTCATGGCGACCTCGCGGTCGCGCGACATGTCCACGTAGCCTTCGCGCGTCCGTACTTCGAGATCGGTTCGGCCGACCGTTCGCACGACGATCTCGTGGAAGGCGTCGTCCTCGCGCCGTTGCGGCTCGAAGCCGAGCCAGTAGTAGGAGCGGGTGTCCGCGACGACTCGGGACAGCGCCGTATCCCGCTGCGCCACGAGCATCGGCACACCACCGGTTGAGGCTGCCAACTGCTGCAGGGTACTCCGCAGGTTGCCAGACCGTTCCCCAGAGCCCATCGTCGCGGCGCGCACGTCCACCGGATAGAGCGCGAAGCCGACCAGGTTCGCCGTCGACGCCAGGGGGCCGTACAGGTCGTCCTCACTGGCCACCCTGTGGTCGATCGCTTCGGTGTCATCCAACGGCGGCCGCCCCAAAGTGTAGACCTTGGGGGACCACGGCCAGCCGCCGGCGAGCAGCAGCATCACGTTGCGGCCGGACCGATCGGTGAATCTGCGCATCGTTGCCACCGCCGCCAGCACCGAGCGCTCCAACTGGTCGCTCAGCTTCTCCTCGTAGAAGATCTCCGCCCTGGACGCGAGACGTCTCACGTCTGCTCTGGGTCCCAGGCTTTCCTCCAACTGGGAAACCGACTCCCTGTCGCTATCGACCATTCTCAGTTCGCTTCGCCGCCGCAGGCCGTAGGCGGGCCGTGCACGCGCCCGGTCGAGTGCTTCCCGTAACCGGTTCGCCGAGTTCGTCCAGGTGGTCAGGGTCTCCACCCTGTTGCCGTCGAAGGCGACAGCGGCCACCCGGTCGGCCGGGCCCAACTCGCCAAGGTCTTGCTCGAGGCGGTCGAGCACCCTGTTCCGATCGCGCTCGATGGAGAACAGATCGTCGATGTAGATCAGGAAGTTCGTGGCGGCCGGGGCCTTCGGATCCAGACTCGGCACCCCTGCCACGTCGCCGTCCGCCGCATCCAGAGCAAAGCCGTCCTCGATCGCCGTGAAGTAGTCGATCGGCGTCGGCTCGCCGTCGACCAGGAGTTCGAAGTCCGAGGCATTCAAGCCGTGGACGCGGTGTCCCTTCCTGTCCGCGACGACGACCTCGATGTTCACGACCCGGACATCGACGACTTCCGAGAACACCTCCGGCAGAGCCGGCTGCTGGGCTGACGCCGCGGTGCCGAGCAGCACCAGGGCGAGGAGAATCCAGGTGGTCCCGAAGGTCCAATGGCGCCACTTCATGGCCGTTGCCCGTCTCCGCAGCCTGCCACTTGGGGACGAGTCCTAGTTCGGACCGATCACTCCAGTCCAGGTCAGGTTCGTTCCCGTCAAGGGGTCGTGTACCGTCATCACGAGCGAGTGCTCGCGCCGGCGGAGTTGCAGATCGGTCTGGTAGTAGAAAGTCTGTCCTGGCTGCGGCTCTTCGGTGCCGGCGATCGGGACCTTCTCGAACGATACTTCCGAGCGGTTGCCGCCCGAGTCCATCGCCGTCACGCGAATCTCCACCACGTTGAGCCATTCGTCGGCCACAGGCAGGAGCTGGATTTCGTCGAGGGGAATCGCCACCTCTACAGGCACCGACATCTTTCGCCGGCCGGCGGGAACCGGCTCCGAGAAGCGCACCTGAAGCGGTAGAGCCTCGGGCGGATCGCCGAACAGCAGGGCGGCTCTCGCTGTCATATCGAGTTCGTGGTCGCGCGACATGTCCACGTAGCCCTCGCGTGTGCGAGCGTCGAGGTCCGCTCGGCCTACCAACTGCACCGCGATCTCATGGAACCTGTTGTCCTCGCGCCGTTGGGGCTCGAAACCGAGCCAGTAGTACGAGCGGGTGTCCGCGACCACGCTCGCCAACGCGACATCCCGGCGCGCGTTCATCAGCGGCACGCCTCCGGTCGAGTGAGCCAGGAGGTGCAGGGCGCTGTGGATGGTGTCTTCCTTTTCGAGCGTTCCCGGCGCCGCGCCGATCACGTCGGGCTCGGCGTTGGCGCCGAACCCTCTCGTTGCGTCGCCGTAGAAGTCTCTGGTGAGGCCCGGCAGGTCCACGGGGTAGAGCGAAAAGCCGATCAGGTTCGCGGTCGACACCAGCGGACCGTATAGCTCGTGCTCGCTCATGACTCGACGGTCGACGCGAAGGTTTCCTTCGGACAACCGCTCCCGGGCGTAGATCTCCACGGATCTTGGCCAGCCGCCGGCGAGCAGCAGCATCACCTTGCGGCCGGGCTGGTTGGCGAACCGGCGCATGGTGGCCATCGCCGCCAGTACGGAACTCTCCAACTGGTTGCCCAACGATTCCGTATAGGCGACGTCCATTCGGAGGGTGGTGTCGCTAAAGCCCGATGCGACCTGCGGGGCCGATCCAAGGAGTCCGCTTTGATCCCTGCCCGCCTGGTGATCGGCGAGCACTTGTCGGTCTTGAGTGACCTGCCTCCGTGCCGACAGTTGCTGCAGACCGTCGGACGGCCGGGAGCGGGCTCGGTCCAGCGCGTCTTCGAACTGGTCTGCGGAGTTCGTCCACGGCGTCAGGATCTCCGCGGTTTGGCCGTCGTAGGCCACGGCGGCGACCCGGTCCGCTGGACCGAGTTCGCCAAGGTCGTCCCTCAGGCGGTCGAGCACCCTGTTCCGGTCGTGTTCGAAGGAGAAGAGGTCGTCGATGAAGATGAGGAAGTTCGTGCCCACCGGCGCGTTCAGGTCCAGGCTCGGCACCCCGTCCACACCACCAGCCGTCCCATCCCGAGCAAAGCCGTCCTCGATCTCCGTGAAGTAGGCGATCGGGGTCGGTTCACCGTCGACCAGGAGTTCGAAGTCCGACGGTCTCAGGCCCTGGACGCGGTTCCCCGCTCGGTCGGTAACGACGACCTCGACGTTCACCACCCGGACGTCGATCACCTCCGAGAAGACGGCGGGCACGTCTTGCTGCTGAGCCGGCGCCGCGGCTGCCAGCAACACCAGGCCGGCGAGAATCCAGCGAGGCTTGTGGCCCTTAGTTCGCACCGCGGTCGACGTTGCCACCAGCGTCCACGGTCCAGGTGTCGGTGCCGTGGATCAACTGGTCGAGCGTCTGCGGCCGTCCGGTCGAGACCTGCTCGATCTGGTCGATGACGCCGGCGTCGTAGGTCGGCATGTCGACGGCCCGCAGGACGCCGAGGGGCACGGGGAAGTCGCCCAGGCCGTCGCCGCTTGAGAGGCTCGCCATCTGGAAGGCCAGGGACGGGTTGGCGCGGTTCTCGTCCCACACCAGGCAGTCGTCCGCCGTGGTGCCGTTGCCGAGCTGTGCCACCTCGAAGTCGGTGCCGTTGAAGCGCAGGCCCTTGTCCTTGTTGTCCCCGAAGACGAGGGGCTTGCCGTGCTCCAGGTAGAGGCCGTTGGCCTGCCGGCCCGTCTTGTCGGTCAGGGCGGAGAAGGCCTTGTCGTTGTATATGTTGCAGTTCTGCATCACTTCGACGAACGCCGAACCCTTGTGCGCCGCCGCCCGCTTCAGGACCGCCTTGAGATGCGGGATGAAGATGTCGACGCTGCGAGCCACGAAGGTGGCGCCGGCGCCGATCGCAACCGACAGCGGGTTGAAGGGGAAGTCGACGGAGCCGTGGGGCGTCGACTTGGTGCGCTTGCCGACCTCGCTGGTCGGCGAGTACTGGCCCTTGGTGAGGCCGTAGACGCGGTTGTTGAACAGCAGGATCTTGACGTTCACGTTGCGGCGCAAGGTGTGGATCAGGTGGTTGCCGCCGATCGAGAGCGCGTCGCCGTCCCCGGTCACCACCCAGACATCGAGGTCCGGGCGGGTCATCTTGAGACCGGTGGCCACGGCCGGCGCGCGGCCGTGGATCGTGTGGAAGCCGTACGTGTTCATGTAGTACGGGAAGCGGCTGGAGCAGCCGATTCCGGACACGATGACGAACTTCTCGCGCGGGATTCCCAGTTCGGGGAACACGGTCTGGACGGCGGAGAGGATCGCGTAGTCACCGCAACCGGGACACCAGCGGACCTCCTGGTCGCTCTGGAAGTCCTTCTTGGTCAGCTGCGTTGCTTCAGTCGTGGGCATCTCTACCTCAAGCCTCTGCCATTCGCTCAATTCGATGGAGGATTTCGTCCCGCGTGAAGGGCTTGCCCTCGACCTTGGAGAAGGTCTCGATGTCCTTCAGGTAGCGGGCCCGCAGGAGCAGCGCCAACTGACCGAGGTTCATCTCGGGCACCAGAACCCGCTCAAAGCGGTCGAGGATGTCGCCCAGGTTGCGGGGGAAGGGGTTGATGTGCCGGAGGTGGGCGCGACTGACCGTGAGGCCGTCCGTCCGCGCCTGGTTCACGGCTCCCGTGATCGCGCCCAGGGTGCTGCCCCAACCGAGGACGAGGAGCTTGCCGCTCTCGGGTCCGTCGACCTCGATGTCGGGAATGTCGCCCGCGATCCGCGCGATCTTTTCGGCTCGCAACCGCACCATGTGGTCGTGGTTGTCCGGCTCGTAGTTGACGTTGCCGGTGACATCCTCCTTCTCGAGACCGCCGATCCGGTGCTCGAGGCCGGGAGTGCCCGGAATCGCCCAGGGCCGGGCGAGGGTCTGCTGGTCGCGCATGTAGGGCAGGAAGCCCTCCGCGTCCTGGTGGAAGTCGACCCGAAGGTCGGGGAGTTCCTCGACCTGGGGGATGCGCCAGGGTTCGGAGCCGTTGGCGATGTAGCCGTCGGACAAGAGGATGACGGGTGTCATGTAGGTCGTCGCCATGCGGACCGCTTCGAGCGCGGTGTCGAAGCAGTCGGCGGGCGAGGCGGCCGCGATCACCGGTACGGGCGATTCGTTGTTGCGCCCGAACATGACCTGCAGCAGGTCCGCCTGCTCGGTCTTCGTCGGCAGGCCGGTCGACGGCCCCCCGCGCTGGATGTCGCAGATCACCAGGGGCAGCTCGACCATCACCGCCAGGTTGATTCCCTCGGCCTTGAGCGCGATCCCGGGGCCGCTCGAACAACTGACGCCGAGGCTGCCGCCGAAGGAAGCGCCGATCGCGGAGCAGACGGCGGCGATCTCGTCCTCGGCCTGGTAGGTCACAACACCGAAGTGCTTGTAGGTCGCCAGTTCGTGGAGCACGTCGCTGGCGGGCGTGATCGGGTAGGCGCCGAGGAAGAGGGGCAGTCCGCTGCGGCGGCTTGCCGCGACCAGGCCGATGGCCAGCGCCGAGTTGCCGTGGATGCTGCGGTAGATGCCCGGCTCGAGCGGGGCCGGCTCCACGTCGTACCGGACCTGGAAGGCGTCCGTGATGTCGCAGAAGTTCCAGCCCGCCTTCATCACCTTGACGTTCGCCTCGGCGATCTCGGGCCGGCGCTTGAACTTGACCCGCAGCCAGTCGATCGTCCCTTCGAGCGGGCGGCTGAACAGCCAGTAGACCATGCCCAGGGCGAGGAAGTTCTTGCACCGGTCCTTCGAGCGGACGTCGAGCGGACTGTCCTCCAGGGCGCGCCGCGTCATCGTCGTCAGGCCGACCCGGTGGAGCCTGAAGGCGTTCAGGCTGTCGTCTTCGAGCGGATTCGACTCGTAGCCCGCCCGCTTCAGGTTGCGCGGGGTGAACTCGTCGGTGTTGACGATGATCACGCCGTTGTCGCGCAGGTCGCGGAGGTTGGCCTTGAGCGCCGCCGGGTTCATGGCGATCAGGACGTCCGGGGCGTCGCCCGGGGTGTGGATGTCGTGATCGGCGATTCGGACCTGGAAACCGGAAACGCCCGCCAGCGTGCCGGCCGGCGCCCGGATCTCGGCCGGGAAGTCCGGCAACGTGGACAGGTCGTTGCCGATCAGTGCCGACGTGTTCGTGAACTGCGTGCCGGTGAGCTGCATCCCGTCGCCGGAATCACCGGCGAAGCGGATCACGACATCGGAGACAGTTGCTTCGGAGGCTCTGCCGGCGGCCGCTTGCCCTGCGATCGGGAGGGTCATGTTCGTCTCTTGCGATGTGGACGCGAGGCGTTCTTGGACGCGGGCCGAGGCCACTGCCACGCCTGCGGGCGGTCCGAAATCCGTCCGCGGGAAGTGAGGGCGCAGATAGTACCATGACGCTGCCCCGCGCGTTGGCGAGAACTTCCAGTGCCTAGTCGCGAGAACACAACGAGTCCAAGGAGGCCTTGGCGTCGAGCCGCCTGGCTGTTGGGGCTGCTTCTCGCTCTGGGACTGTCGAGCGTCACCCTCTCGCTCGACGCGCCGCTGGTGCTGGACCTGCTGGCCGGGACCGTCGCCAGCGTGGCGGGACTCGTCATCGCGTGGGTGGTCTTCGTCTGGTTGCAGCGCCGGTTGCTGTGGCGGGTCGGACGCCGGTTGGCCTTCAGCTACGTGTTGCTGGGCCTGCTGCCCTTCCTGCTCAACCTGGTGCTGGTGATCGTCGCCGCCTACCTGCTGTCCGGGTTCTTCCTCGGCCACCTGTACCGGGACGCGGCCATCGGCCTCCACGAGGAACTGGACGCGGTGTCCGCGTTCCTCATCCAGCCGCTCGAAATGGGGCTCCTCGACCCGTCCCGTCTACCCACGACGGTGGGCGGCGCCGCGCTGGCGTACTACCAGGGCGACATTCGCGTGGCCGGAGACCCGCGGGCCCCGGATTCCTTTCCGGCATGGCTGGAGGCCGCGGACGAATTCGATGGTGAGCGGCGGCGGAGCAGGGTTCCGCAGTTGGTCGTGCTGCCCGACGGCTCGGCGACGCTGGCCGCCGCTTTTGGCCGCGGGACATCCGCCGTGGTGGCCTTCTACGATCCCGAGGCCGGGGGCCTGCTGGAACGGGAGTTGAGCCGCCGAAGCGATGTCTGGACGCGGCTCCGGCGCCAGGGCGAGACGGACGGCACGGAGACGACGGTCCAGATCCTCGACACCCAGTTCGTGCTCCAGCCGCTGGCGCGGACCCGTGGCGGCGCCGAACGCGAGGCGTTCTTCGAGTCCCTCGGCGCCAGTTCGCCGCTCAGCATCGTCGGCGTCGAAATGGCCGGACCGCTGTACGCCTTCGCCAGCGGCGAACCGGTCTCGCCGCCGGTGTCGGCGTCGCTCGCCGCGACCCAGCGGATCGTTTTTCGACACCTGTTCTCGTCATCGGCCCAGGTCGACGGTCTCGGCTGGATCGCGTTCGGCGTCGCGGCTTTCCTGCTCTTCGACGTCTTCATCGCGGCGACGGTCATGGCCATGTTCATGATCCTGGGGCTGAGCCGCGCCGTGAACCGGTTGAGCGCGGCGACCGGGGCGCTGCAGGCGGGCGACTTCTCGGCCCGCATCCCGGTGCGGCGCCGGGATCAGATCGGCGCGCTGCAGACCTCCTTCAACGAGATGGCGCGGAGCCTCGAGGGCCTGGTCGCCGAGCGAGCCGCGAAGCACGCGCTCGAGCAGGAACTCGAGATTGCCCGCGAGGTCCAGAAGAGCCTGATTCCGGGAAGCAGCCTGCAGGCGGAGGGGGTCGAGTTCGCCACCTACTTCGAGCCCTCCGCGGCGATCGGCGGCGACTACTTCGACATCGTTCGGTTGCCCGGAGAGGATGGCGGCGAGAGCGATCGCCTGGCGGTGGTGATCGCGGACGTGGCGGGTCACGGTCTCTCGGCGGGTCTGCGCATGGCGATGCTCAAGGCGGGGCTGCTGACCCTGGTCGATGAGGGCAAGCCACCCCGGGAGATCCTGTCGGCCCTGGATCGACTGGTGCGTTCGGGCGGCGACCGCACCTTCGTGACCGCGAGTCTGTCCCTGGTCGATCTGAAGGCGGGCGTCGTCGACATCACGAACGCGGGCCATCCGCCGGCGTACCTACTGCGGCGGAACGAAGTCGAGGAGATTCTGCTGCCGGGGACCCCGCTCGGCGCGCTCGGCGAGGACTACGGCTTCCGGCGTATCGAGCTGCAGCCGGGTGATGTCCTCGTTTGGCTTTCCGACGGCTTCATCGAAGCCGTGGGCCGCGACGGTGAGCCGTTCGGCTACGACCGGACCAGGACTTCGCTCCTGGGACCCGCAGCCAACGCCAAGGAGGTGTGCGACCGCATCCTGGCGAAGATGAGGCGCCATACCGACGGCGTCGGCGCCGAGGACGATCTGACCCTGGTCGTCATGCGCTACCAACCGGAAGCAGCCGCGGCAGAGAACCCCGCCGGCCCGGAGCTCATGACCGCGGCCGGCGCCTGACGGGGGCTGCGTGTGAGCGTCGCCTTGCGGGCCGCCGCGGTGGTCCTGGTTCTGGTCCTTTGCGCCTCCGCGGCCGGGGCGGAACTGGCCGTTCTGACCAACGGTTACCGGTACAAGGTGACGGCGTGGGAGCTCCTCGAGGGGCGGGGCACGAGCGCCGAGCGCATCCGGCTGACCCTGGAGAACGGCGGTTCCGTCACCCTGCCGCTGATGCGGATCGAGCGCATCGTCGACGACGAGATCGGCGAGGAGCCCCTTCCCGAGCCGCCGTCGGAGGCCGGCTTCTCGCTCGCCTACAGGCTCGGACAGACGGCGCCGGCCGTTCCCTACGGCGAGCTGTTCCTCGAGATCGGCCGCGAGCATGAACTGAACCCCGATCTCCTGGCGGCGATGGCGCGCGCGGAGTCGGCCTACGATCCCGGCGCCATGTCGTCGAAGGGCGCCCGCGGTCTGCTGCAACTCATGCCGGCGACCGCCGAACGCTTCGGCGTTTCGCCGGGCGAGCTCTACGACCCCGCCCGCAACGTGCTCGCCGCGGCCCGCTACCTGACCTGGCTGCGCCGGCGGTTCGAGGACGACCTGCCGCGCGTGCTGGCCGGCTACAACGCCGGCGAAGGCGCCGTCGACGCCCACGACGGGGTGCCGCCGTACCGGGAGACGGTGAACTTCATCGGCCGCGTCTACGGCTTCCTGGGCCTGTAGGAGGGGGCTGCCCGTCAGCGGGCGCGCGGATGGAACTGGTCGTACAACGTCCGCAGGCGGTGCTCGTGGATGTGGGTGTAGATCTGGGTCGTCGTGATGTTCGCGTGGCCGAGCATGACCTGCACCGCGCGCAGGTCGGCGCCGTGCTCGAGCAGGTGGGTGGCGAAGCTGTGGCGCAGCACGTGGGGGGACAGGTCGGGGATGCCGGCGCTCCGGCCGTAGTTCCTGAGCAGCTTCCAGAACCCCTGCCGGGTCAGCCCGCTGCCCCGGTAGCTGACGAAGACCACGTCGTGGCGGCCCTTCGCCATCGCCGGCCGCACCTCCTTCAGATAGCGGTTGAGCCAGTTCTCGGCCGATTCGCCCACCGGCACGACCCGTTCCTTGGCCCCCTTGCCGAACGCGATCAGGAAGCCCGCCTCGAGCTGGAGCTGGTGGAGTGTGAGACCGACCATCTCGCTGACGCGCAGACCGGTGGCGTAGAGCAACTCGATCATCGCCCGGTCGCGGACGCCGGGCGGCCGGCCGGTGTCCGGGGCGCGGAGCAGATCCTCCACCTGCTCTTCTCGCAGCACGTTCGGCAGCCGTCGCGGCAGGCGCGGCGGGTAGAGGTTGACCGCCGGGTTGTCCTCGCGATCACCCTCGTTGACCAGGAAGGCGTAGAAGCGGCGCATGGAGACCAGAGCCCGGCTGATCGAGCGCGGCGACAGTCCTTCCCGGCGGAGGCGCCGCAGGTGCCGGCTGAGCTGATCGACCTTGGCGGTGAGCAGGCCGCCGCCGTCATCCTCCAGGTTGCTCGTCAGCCGCCGGAGATCGCGCCGGTAGGCGTCCACCGTGTGCTGGGAGAGGCCCCGCTCGACCAGCAGTCCGTCCAGATAGCGGTCCAGTGTCCGCTCACTCTCGGATACGACGACCGGCTGGCTCAAGCTCTTCCTCGCGAGCATTTGTATAGCGAATAATCTATCAGTGCGGACGGATCCCTGAACGCAGGTTCCTCCGGCTCGAGGAACGCGGGCGTCTCGCCAGCATCTGCCGACCGTCGGCTGACCGGGCGCGCTACGATTCGACGATGACAAGACGAAACCTGCTACTCGCATTCTCCCTGCTCTTTGTACTTGCGGCCTGCGGCCAACCCGACCTCCCGACACGACTCGACACCTGGCTCGCCGACCTCTCAGACGACGCCATGGAGGGTCGCGGCCCCGGCACTGCCGGTGATGTCGCCGCGCGCCAGTACATTGCCGACGCGATGGCGGACATGGGCATCGAGCCGGCGGCCGCGGACGGTAGCTGGGAGCAGCCGTTCGACATCGTCGGCATCAACGCCACGGTGCCCGAGACCTGGACCTTCGAGACGGGCGGCGGCGACAGCGTCGAGTTCGCGTTCTGGGACGAGTTCATCGCCGGCAGCGGCGTGCAGTCGGAGCAGGCGGTGGTCGAGGACGCCGAGGTCGTGTTCGTCGGCTACGGCATCCAGGCGCCGGAGTACGGCTGGGACGACTACGGCGACGCCGACCTCGCCGGCAAGGTGCTGGTCATGCTGAACAATGATCCGGACTGGGATCCGGACCTGTTCGAAGGCGACCGCCGGCTCTACTACGGCCGCTGGACCTACAAGTACGAGAGCGCCGCGGCCCAGGGCGCGGCCGGCGCGATCATCATCCACACCACGCCCTCGGCCGGCTATCCCTTCCAGGTGGTCCAGACGTCCTGGACGGGTCCCCAGTTCGAACTGCCCGCCGAGGGCGAACCGCGCTCACAGATCAACGCCTGGTTGACGGAGGAGGCGGCCCGGCGCCTGTTCGACCTGGCCGATGTCGACTACGACCAGACCCTGGAGTCGGCCAGGAGCGCCGGCTTCGAACCCGTGCCGCTTGGTGTCATGACAAGCCTGGCGCTCGAGAACATCGTGACCAGCGAGCAGACGGCCAACGTGCTCGGCGGCCTGCCCGGCAGCGACCCGGACCTGGCCGACGAGTGGATCGTCTTCACCGCCCACCACGATCATCTGGGCGTCTCGCCCGACGAGAGCCTGGAAGATCGCATCTACAACGGCGCCCTCGACAACGCGGCCGGCGTCGCCCAGGTGCTCGCGATCGCCAGGGAACTCGCCGCCCAGGAACCGGGACCGAGCCGCTCCGTCCTGTTCGCCTTCGTGGGCGCCGAGGAGCAGGGCCTGCTCGGCTCCGAGTACTACGCCGCCCACCCGACCGTGCCGCCCGGCAAGATGGCCGCGAACATCAACTACGACGGCGGCAACCAGTGGGGCCCCACCCGTGACGTGACCTACATCGGCTACGGCAAGTCGAGCCTCGACGCCGTGGTCGAAGCGGCAGCAGCCGACCAGGGCCGCACGGTGCTGCCCGACCAGTTCCCGGCCAACGGCTACTTCTACCGTTCGGACCAGTTGAACTTCGCCCGCATCGGCGTGCCGGCGATCTACCTCGACAACGGCACCGACTTCGTCGACCGACCGGAGGGCTGGGGCCGTGAGCAGTTGGAGGCCTGGACCGAGAACGTCTACCACCAGCAATCGGACGAGTACCAGCCGCTGAACGAGGAAGGCGAGGGCTGGAACCTCGAGGGCATGGTCGAAGACGTCGAGCTCGGCCTCGCCTGCGCCCGCGCCATTGCCGAGAACCCCGAACTCCCGTCCTGGAACCCCGGCGACGAGTTCGAAGCCGCAAGGCTGGCGGCGCTCGCCGCCGCGGCGGGCGAGTAGAGGGCGGTGTGCGCGGCACGGGCATCGTCATGGGCGTCGGACGCACCCGCCTGTGCCGGATCCGGAGGGGAGGCTCCCAGCGGTCGTTCGCGCTCAGTCGGATGGTGGGAGGTGGGCACTCACTTCACTCCGCTCGCTTCGGTTTGGTCTCGGCCGATGAAAGGTCGTCGGGCGTCGCTCGCTTCGAGCCCGCTGGGACCCTCCCCTCCAGACCCGGCTTGGGCTGGACGTCGCCGGGCAGCCAGATCCACGCACACTCACGACCGACTCGACGTGTTCCCGACCGAGGCTAGGTGCTTGTGCCGCGGAACGCCAGGAAGCGTGGGCATCCTGCCCGCATCCGGCGCGAAGAGCTGCCTCTGGCCTGGGAACGCGGGCGTCTCGCCCGCATCCGGCGTGCTACCGGCTGATCAACAAGGAGAATCACCCGATGACCGAAGCCCGAATTGCAGCCCGTGAGCCCGCCAAGATCGAGTTGGAGGCCGGCACCTACTTTTGGTGCCGTTGCGGCCAGTCGCAGAACCAACCGTTCTGCGACGGCTCCCACCGGGGGACGGAGTTCGAGCCCATCCGCTTCACGCTGGAGGCGGACCGCAGGGTCGCGCTCTGCCAGTGCAAGCGCAGCGGCAAGATGCCGCACTGCGACGGCAGCCACCGCTTCCTGGACTGAGGGTGCCGCAGAGAGTCACGAACCTCGCAGACGCGGCCTGCTGCTGCCGAAGGGTCGGATTCCGTGAACCTCGGGGAGCCGATGCTCGGCCTTTAAGTGGTGGTGAGTTGGAGCGACCGGCGCCTTGCCCTTCGGCATCAAGACCCAGCTCCCAACCGAAGCGTCAGTCCGGGCCATCGCCGACTGCAGGTGCCTAGCGGTGGGGCGTGATTGAGTAGTGTGGCCGCGGCCCCCAGAGAGAGGCTGCGCGGTGTTTACGGGCACCGGCCGCGCTTGAGTTAGGCGAGCGGGCCTGGCCGACCGAGTTCGTTCTGTGGTCGGCATTTCCCTCAATGCCGGCCGGATGGCGGACGATCGGACTCCCCTGACGGGAGCCCCTCATTGTCATCGGCAATTTCGGGCGAGTCGCCTCGTGGCGTACTCGCGGAGTCTCACCGATAAGCTGGCCCGTACCCGAACAAGGACGACCGCTGTTGCCTTCATCCTCACGAATGCCCGAAGCCTAGAGGGAGAGCGGTCGCTCCCGACCATTGTCCGGGAAAGCGTGGGGCGCGGAGCTCGAGTAAGTTTGGCGAGGGGGCTGTTCGATTGGATCGCCGGGGTGCTGCCGACTGGGAAGCCGTTGTCCGGGGTTCCTCACCCAGCGACTCGCCTCAGCTGTTCGAGAAAGTAGGTCGTGTCCAACTGATAGTTGGGGTACGCGCGCTGTACGGCTTGAATGGAATCCGCTGAGACCAAGACAGCCTCCGCTCCGTCGATACCACCGGCGTCTCTCTCGGCAGCCAAGTATTCCCTAGCTATCTTGAGCTGCTGACCGGGCCTATAGCTGCGGATAGTCAGTTTGCGAAGGTCCGGGCGCCGTTCCAGCAAGAAGAACTTCAGTCTCTTGGCCGAGCTGAGAGGAGCAATCACCTTAATCAAGTCTCGGTATTCCTTGAGACGTGAAGCCGCGTCCAATCGTCGGGAATACTTCTGTATCTCCTTCCGCAGCGCCTCATCTTCGGTCGGTGTACCGGGTACAGTTGCGCACCCCTCCTCCAAGGCAAACGCAGCGCTTACAAGTGCGAAGAACCTAAGCCAGTCTTTCTCTCCTTCACTGGACTTCAAGGCCTGGCCAAGAAAAGCACCGGCCGTTTCAACGGCGGTCGCCCATGCGTGCTGACGACGAGTCCGCAGTTGAATCTCGATAAGGTGGCCGTTGTACGTCATCTTTCTTGCGCTGTGGTATCGGTAGACTAGATGAAGACTCCTGTACCCCGACATCTTGGGAGAGTCGATGTAGTTCTTATCGTTCATGAACCGGTGTCTTGTCCGCGGCCCGAGATATGCCTCATGCAGTTTCCTGACCTGCCCGACTGTAGTCACTACTGCCCGGCAGCCGCCGATATCCTGCATCTGGGATAGCTTCATGGTTGGTAGTCTAGCCAGTTTCTGGATGGCGGAAGGTAGGCGCTTCAGTCGCTGGGACACGACCGCGACTGCGCAGACCTTGGTGGCCTTTGCCCGGAGGCCGTTCTGGAACGTGTTGAGCGGGAAGGCGTGGGAAGACCGCCAGTTTGCGAAGATCTCGAGGTCTTCCTCAGGAAGTGGACGTGGGGCAGCGGCTACCAAGGCACTTCCTGCCCGGTCAACACGGCCCTTGGTGTATTCAGGCTCGATCCATTGCACTAGATGAACTCCCCCTCCCGAGGAGACAGCAGTTAGCCGGGTCGTGGCTCAGGACGGTAGATGGTACCTCGTGCTAGCACTTGGCGGTCGGCACACTAGACGGCTGCGTCCGACATTGTCAGCATTCGCTTTCTCCGGCGAGCCGCCGCATCAACTGCGGGTGCCGGTCAGGGTGTGTCCTCTTCCTCCTCATCCACTTTGCGAATGGGAAGGTCAAGCAGGCGGGCGATCGCCTCCAGAAAAGTGAGATTTGTCAGGAACCACTCCTTTCCTGTGCCCTTCGGTCGCCGTTGTTGAATGTGCCCCGCGGCCTCTAGATGCTCATGGAAGCTCCTCTCGACTTCACGGGCGCTGTCTTTCGCCGTCTCGTAGACCCTGAAGAGAACCGCAGGCTCCGGGAGTGCCGTTTGAGTCGATTGCTGGCGGAATCTTCGAATGACGTCATCATCCGACTTGCCCACCTTGTAGTAGGTGCGGTCGTTCGTCACGCTGTCATCGTCTTCGCGTGTGGCAGGGAGTACTGGGCGGCGCCGGTAGTGCGGGAGTGAATAAACGTAGATTCCAGTTGTGTCCCGTTTCTCGGCAGTCGCAGTCCGTTGCTGAGGGGACCGGTCTTCAGCGTCGACGCCCTGGCGATCGTATGACCTGTTCTCACAATCTTCTGCGCGGCGGTGGAGGATCTCTCGCGTCGTGTCGTCCAGACTGGTTCTTTCTCGCGAAGTTCCTCAGTGCAGAGGCTGCTTGGGCGGCCAGTGAGGGGCCTGAAGGTACGGTGCCGAAGAGTCTGGCGTCGATGACGGCCCAGTAGTTGTGTGCTTGTTGACGCATTGTCGTCGCGATCTCTTTGCGTTGAAGACTGTCCTTACGTAGCGCCCACAGTTTTCCGAGATTGTTGGCGTTTTGGTCCAGTGCTTCCGTCACTTCGGACACATAGGTGGACTCCCGGTCGACGGGCGTGTTGACTTGTTCATTACTCTCCATGGCAGTGGTCTCTCGTGTTCAGGTGGCGACGACTCGGTACGCCGGTGACGGGGGAGACGAGTAGTTGAGTGTCTGGCGTTTTCCGCGCAGGGAAAGACAGGGATCCGTGAGAAAATCTCCATCGGCTTAGGGTCGTCCTAGATGGGACAGTTCGTCTTGGGGCTTAGACCACCTCCGCGTCATGCCCGCACCACACCAGCCCGGACACCAGCTTCGGTAGAAACCGGGTCGATTTGGGCGGCAGCAGATCGCCGTCTTCGGTGGCGAGGGCGAACTGCTTCGGCGTCATCGGCGGCAGGAAGACGCCGACGCTGATCTCGGAGCGCCTGAGCAGGGCGATGATGTCGTTCGGGTCGGCCTCGTAGGCGATGCTGCCGTCGGTGGCGGCCTGAAACGGCACGCCGGCGGTCTGCAGCAGGTGGTGGTGGAGCAGAACGGCTGGGAGAGCCGCCTTGCGGCCCGGCGTGTCGGCCGGGGCGGCCTCCGGGTCGAGGGTCCAGAGTTCAGGAGCCTCGTCGCCCTGGAACCAGACCGCCAGCGCAGGCTGGGGCGCGGCAGCGACGCGGGCGGCGATGGCGGCGCCGCCGGTCTCCTGGAGCGGTTCGCGCCGCGCCGGCAGGGCGGACATCGCGTCGCGGTCCACCGCGACGCGGATGCCGCGGTGGACGGGGTCGATCCGGAGGTTCGCGGAGGCCAGGCTGGTGAGCACCACCATCTTGCAGGCCGCCGCGGTGCCGCCCGCCGCGCCCTCTTGGGCGGCGTAGGTCTGGGCCACGTGGGTGCGGTGGTGGCCGTCGGCGATCGCGGCGCGGGCGTCTGCGAGTGCCGCAGCGTAGGCACCGATCCGCTCGGGGTCCGTGATCCGGAAGAGGCTGTGGACATCGCCGGTCCAGGGATCGGTGTGGCTGACCAGGGCGGCGCCGGCGGCGCCTCCGCAATCGGAGGCGAGCAGGCGTTCGAGGGCGCCGTTGTCTTCGGCGAGGTAGAACACGGGCTCGATGTCGATCTGCGTGAGCCGCAGCAGGGCCAGACGCTCGGCGATCGATTTTGCCACCGTTTGCTCGTGCGGCCAGAGGTCCCCCTCGCGTCCCGGTTCGACGCCGACCAGGGCGCACAGGCCGAGACGGCTCGAGCCGTCGGGCTGGGTGATCGCGTACGGGTAGAGCGAGGGGGTCTCGTCGCGCGCGACGACGCCGCGCTCGAGCCACTCGCGGTGGAGCGCCGCGGATTGCTCGTGCGGACTCCGGCCGTCCTGAGCGACGGGCTTGGTCACCTGCGCGAACTGGTGCGGCGACTGCGCGTGCAGGCGGTCGCGCAGGGACTCGTCGATCTGGTCGAAGGGCGGCGCCGCCTGGGCGGCGGCATCGAGCTTGGCGGAGTTGTAACGGTAGCCCTGGAAGGCGTAGAGCTTCATGTCGGCTCCTGGTGTGGGGTTGGAGTCGGGAGTGGGAGGACGGTGCTTCTTCAGGCGGCGCGGTTGCCGTCGCTCCTGGCGTCGGCCGAGCCGTTTCCGGTCTCGGCCCGGATCGCGAGGCTACCGTCCGCGACATCGATCACAACCCGGTCGCCGGGGCCGATGTCGCCGCCGACGAGAGCGCGGCCCAGCCGGGTCTCGACCTCCCGCTGGAGGTAGCGTTTGAGCGGCCTCGCGCCGTAGACCGGGTCGTAGCCGGCGCGGGCCGTGAACTTGCGCGCGGCCGGGGTCAGTTCGAGCCCGACCCCCTGCTCGCCGAGCCGCTTGGCCAGGTCCGCGGTCAACAGGTCGACGATCTGCTCGATCTCGGAGAGGGTCAGGGGCGAGAAGAGCACGACTTCGTCGATCCGGTTCAGGAACTCGGGCCGCATGGACCGCCGCAGCTCGGCCATCACGGCGTCGCGCGCCGCCTCCGTGATCTCGCCGGCGGGCGTCACCCCTTCCAGCAGGTGGGGCGAACCGAGGTTGGAGGTCATGATGACGACCGTGTTCTTGAAGTCGACGGTGCGGCCCTGGGAGTCCGTGATCCGGCCGTCGTCGAGGATCTGGAGCAGCACGTTGAACACGTCGCGGTGCGCCTTCTCGATCTCGTCGAACAGGACGACCGCGTACGGCTTGCGTCGCACCGCCTCGGTCAACTGACCGCCATCTTCGTGGCCGACGTAGCCGGGCGGCGCCCCGACCAGGCGCGAGACCGTGTGCCGCTCCATGTACTCGCTCATGTCGATGCGGACCATGTTGTCCTCGGTGTCGAAGAGCGCCTCGGCCAGGGTCTTGGCGAGCTCCGTCTTGCCGACGCCGGTGGGACCGAGAAACAGGAAGGAACCGATCGGGCGCCGGGGATCCTTGATGCCGGAGCGGGCGCGGATCACCGCGTCCGCCACCAGGCCGACCGCCTCGTCCTGGCCGATCACCCGGCGGTGCAGGATCTCGTCGAGGCGCAGCAGCTTCTCGCGCTCGCCCTCGACCAGGCGGGTGACCGGAACCCCAGTCCAGTTGGACACGATCTCGGCGATCTCGTTGTCGGTCACCTCTTCCCGCAGCAGCCGGGCGCCGGTATCGGGGGTGTCGCCGTCGCCGGCTTCGTGCTCTTTGGCGCCGAGCTTCGCGATCAGCCCCGGGAGCACCCCGTGCCGCAGCTCGGCGGCCCGGTTCAGGTCGTAGTTGCGCTCGGCGATCTCGATCTCGCGCCGCACCTGTTCGATCTGCTCGCGCACCTTCCGCTCGTCGTCGATCGCCGCCTTCTCGCTCTCCCACTGGCTGCGCATCGCGGCCGCCCGGGTTCGCAGGTCGGCGAGTTCGCGTCTTAGAGTCTGCAGGCGGGCCTTGCTCGACTTGTCGGTCTCCTTGGTGAGCGCCGCCTCCTCGATTTCGAGCAGCATGACGCGCCGGGTCACCTCGTCGAGTTCGGCCGGCAGGGAATCGATCTCGGTGCGGATCAGGGCGCAGGCCTCGTCGACGAGGTCGATCGCCTTGTCGGGCAGGAAGCGGTCCGACACGTAGCGGTCGGAGAGGGTCGCCGCGGCGACCAGAGCGTTGTCCTGGATCCGCACGCCGTGGTGGACCTCGAAGCGCTCGCGCAGCCCGCGCAGGATCGACACCGTGTCCTCGACCGACGGCGCGTCGACCACGATCGGCTGGAAGCGCCGTTCGAGCGCCGCGTCCTTCTCGACGTACTTGCGGTACTCGTCCAGGGTGGTGGCGCCGATGCAGTGGAGTTCGCCGCGCGCGAGCATCGGCTTGAGCAGATTGCCGGCGTCGGTGGAGCCCTCGGTGCGGCCGGCGCCGACGATGTTGTGGACCTCGTCGATGAACAGCAGAATGCGTCCCTCGCTCTGGGCGATCTCGGTCAGCACCGCCTTCAGCCGCTCCTCGAACTCGCCGCGGTACTTGGCGCCGGCGAGCAGCGCGCCTAGGTCGAGCGAGAACACGCTGCGGTCCTTGAGCCACTCGGGCACGTCGCCGCGGACGATGCGCTGGGCCAGTCCCTCGACGATCGCCGTCTTGCCGACCCCAGGTTCGCCGATCAGCACCGGGTTGTTCTTTGTCTTGCGCGACAGGATGCGGATCGCGCGGCGGATCTCCGAATCGCGGCCGATGACCGGGTCCATCTTGCCGGTCCGCGCCTGGGCGACCAGGTCGAAGCCGTACTTCTCGAGCGCCTCGTACGACGTCTCCGGGTTGTTGCTGGTCACGCGCTGTGCCCCGCGCAGCGTCTTGAGCGCTTCCAGGAGCTGCGGCCGGGAAAGGCCGGCTTCGGCGAGCGCCTGGGCGGCGCCGTCCTTGCCCTCGGCTGCTCCGAGCAACAGGTGCTCGACCGAGACGTAGTCGTCGCCGAGCGCCCGGGCCTCGTCCTCGGCCCGGAGCAGGAGTTGCTCCAGGCCGGCCGTGACGTAGATCTTGCCGAGTTCGCCGGCGCCGCCCGAGACCTTCGGTTTGCGGTCGAGGTCGTTCTGCAGCTCCGCACGCAGGGCGGCCGCGTCGACATCGAGGCGCTGGAGCAGCCGGGGCGCCAAACCGTCGTGCTGGTCGAGCAGCGTGAGCAGCAGATGCTCGCTGTCGACCTGTTGGTGGCCGAGACGCCGCGCCCGGTCCTGGGCGCCGGTCAGGGCTTCCTGGGACTTGATCGTCAGCTTGTTTGGATCCATATCGTCTAAATACTCCTGTTTCGTTCAGGGGGCTTTGCTCAGCGCTCTCCGCCGCCGGTCCCGGAGGCGTCGCCGGACGGCTCGAAGTCGGAGGTCTCACGGAGCTGCTCGAACAGTGCCTTCTCCTCCGCGGTGAGCCGCTTGGGGACGACGACCTGAACTTCGGCCAGCAGATCGCCGTCCGGGCCCTTGGGATCGGGCAGTCCGCGGCCGCGCAGGCGCATCTTCCGACCGGTCGACGAGCCGGGCGGAAGCTGTGCCTCCGCGTGCCCGCCGAGGGTCGGAATCCGCACCTTGCCGCCCAGCGCGGCGGTCCAGGGCGCCACCGGCACGTCGCAGTGAAGGTCGCGCCCGCGGCGGCGAAAGATCGGGTGGGGCAGGGCTTCGACCTTGAGCAGCAGATCGCCGTCGGGCGCGCCCATGCCCTTGCCGCCCTGGCCGCTGAGTCGGATCGACTGGCCGGGAAGCACGCCCGTCGGAATCTGCACCTGGAGGTTCCGGGTCCGGCCGGTCGAACGGTCGAGGAACTCGATCGCTTGTGGACCGCCTTCGGCCAGGTTCTCGAGGCTGAGCGGTAAAGCGACCTCGTGGTTCCGGCCGCGGCGGGGCCGGGTCCAGCTTCCCTGCCGGCCCCCGCCGGGGAAGCCCTGCGGGCCGGCGCCTCCGAACAGCATGTCGAAGAAGGAGCTGAAGCCGGAGGCGTCGCCGGGGTCCCGGGCGCTGCCGAAGTCGAAACGCTCGTCGCCGCCGACGTTGAAGTGGAATCCCTCCCAGCCGGGCGGGGGAGCGTCCCCGGTCTGTACTCGTTGCCAGGCGGCGCCGTACTGGTCGTACTTGCTCCGCTTGTCCTGGTCCTTGAGCACTTCGTAGGCCTCGCCGATGTCCTTGAAGCGGGCCTCGGCGCCCGGGTCCTTGTTCACGTCCGGGTGGAACTGGCGAGCCAGCTTGCGGTAGACGCGCCGGATCTCCGCCGCGGAGGCGTCCTTGGCGACCCCCAGCGTCTTGTAGTAGTCCTTGTATTCCACCCGTTCTCCGTTTCGTGGGTCTGAGCACCAACGACCCAAGTTGGGCACATAGTTTAGTCCATCACACTCAACCTTGGGAACCCGGGTGGCGCGATCGGCGCCACCCGTGAACCAGTCCGCGCGCCCGTCATCGGGCGCATGGATGACACCCGGGTGGCGCGATCGGCGCCACCCGTGAACCAGTCCGCGCGCCCGTCATCGGGCGCATGGATGACACCCGGGTGGCGCGATCCGCGCCATCCGTGAACCAGTCCGTGCGCCCGTCATCGGGCGCGCGGATGGCACCCGGCGAGGGTTCCGGCTGGTGGACCGCAGATACACGAAGGGCGCGACTCGCGTCGCGCCCCGGATTTCGCTTGAACGCTGGTCAGTTCGTCAAGGCGGGTCGAAGCCGAACATCGTGTAGTTCAGCGCGATGTACTTGTCCTGACCCTCGGGGACCTCCTCGAGCGGCAGGATCGCCTGCACCGGGCAGGCGTCGACGCACAGGCCGCAGTCGATGCACTCCTCAGGGTGGATGTAGAGCATGTCCCAGTCTTCCTCGTCCTTGCCATAGATGCAGTCGACAGGGCAGACATCGACGCACGACTTGTCTTTCACGCCGATGCAGGGTTCAAAGATGATGTGGGTCATCGGACTCTTCCTCAGGCGGGCCGGTGAGTGCCGGACTATCGAGTTTCCGGCGGACTCAGAGTGCGGGAGACAGTAGCAGAGTCGCCGTCAGGTGAGAACCTGGGTGGCGTCATCCGCGCCACCCCGTGAACCAGTTCGTGCGTCCGTCCCCGTACACGCGGATGGAACCGGCTCCGGGGTGGTCGTCACTCTCTCAGCGTCGCCGCGTGCAGGCGCGCTCGCATGGCGATGAGATGGCCTCTTGCGGCCGAGTCGAGGGCTTCGAAAGCGGCCCGGGCCCGTGGCCTGTACCCTTCCTGCCCGTCGTTGGCCAGCTCCAGGAGGGCCAGGGCGAGTGTGTACTGGACTGCTTCCTGACCGGCATCGCCGCGCTCGGAAGTATCCAGCGCGCTCAGGCGCCGGACGGCCTCCGCTGCGTCGCCGCTGCCGAGCAGCAGGGTCGCCAGGTTGAGTTCGAGGAACCAGTGCGGGATGTCGCCGGCAAGTTCGATCTCGCGCAGCAGCGAGGCGGCGGTGGCGGCAGGCAGCAGTTCCGGGTCGAAGATGTCGATCTGGGTCCAGGCCCATTCCGGCTCGACGGTCCGAACGGTTGTGCCGCCATCGCCGTCGCGCGTCTCCAGCTCGATCGTTTCACCGGACCTGAGTTCTCGGAGAGTTGACGCCAGCAGCTCGCTGGTGGCCGGCTGACCGTCAATGGCGACCACCTCCGCGCCCGGGTCGAGGCCGGCCGCTTGTGCCGGCCCGTCGGGTTCGACGGTGGCAACGATGAGCGCCTCTACCGCCAGGGAGTCGATCAGCGAGGCGCCGACTCGGGGCTCTCTGCCGCCCAGGTCAGGGCGCAGCGCGCGGGCGAGACGCCGGAGTGCACCGTCTTGAAGTCGTCCGTTCCTGATCGGGACGGTTCGAACGTCGGGCCGCGCGGGGCCGGGGACGGCGGACCACCACCACAGGTCGACGGCAGTGGCTACCAGTTCGTCGTTCAGAATGGCGGCGAAGTAGAGGCTTGCGGGGAGCTGCGCCTGGACCTGCTGCTGAATCGCCGTCCAGTCGAGTTCCAGTCTCGCCGCCGGTGCTCGGTCGCGCAGCGCCGCGATGTCGGCGCCCAGGTCGCGGAACAGGCTGGCGCCTTCATCGGCACGATTCAGCACGGTGTAGATGTTCTGCTCTCGGAGGAACTCGACCCCTGAGATCACCGCTTTCCGGCCGGCAGCGTCGCCACCGAAGACGCCCAGGAAGGCGAGGGCGGGACGCAACTCGATCTCGACCTCGGCCCGGTTGTGGTCGTCGACCACAACCGATGTTTCGAAGTAGCCGTGGGCGCCTCGTGTCACCGTCAGTTGGTAGGTGCCCGGCGGCACGACGACTTGAGGCGGCCACCTTTGATGGTCTGGCTGCAGCGCGCGGCCGTTGCCCAGGACACTCGCGTCTTCGGGCAGGCCCTTCAGACCGATGACCGCTTGCTCGGGCTCCAGCACGATGGGAGGGATCTCCGTGTCGCTCAGGCCGCGTGTACTTAGGTCGGTGCGATGGCTGCGGAAGCCCTCCTTCCGGACCTCGAGTCGGTAGGGACCGGGCGCAAGATCGGCGATGAGCAGTTCCCGCGAGAAGTCCCTTGGCAGCAAACCTGCCACCGCACCCCGCGGAACGAAGCCGGGCTCCGCGGTGCCTCTCGTCCGGTCGCGTTCGTAGCCGTCGATCAGAACGGCGGCGTCACTCGGCGCGGTGCGAAGGCGTAGTGTGGCGCTCTCCCGTTTGAGGCTGACGGTGACCTCGATCTCTTCGCCGGCGGTGACCGTGAACCCGGCCAGGGTCGGCCGGTAGCCGGGACGGGACACCTCGGCGACGTAGTCGCCGGCCCGGAACGCGAGAGGTCCGTGGAACTCGCGCCGGTCAACGCGGATCGTTGCGTCGTTGGGGGAAACGAAGAAGGAGACGTGCCCGAAGACTTCGCTCAGGTCTTCCGACGGGAGTTGTTCCGCTTCTTCGGCCGCGGCATCGTCTGCACCGGAGCCCGGCGGCGGGGCGGGTTGCGCAGCGGTGCCCGGGGCGTTCCAGAAGAGCGGCACAACCAGCAGGGTTGCGATCGCCGGTCGCGCGGCGAACAGGAGCCGGCGGGAGATTCTGTGTGCGGTCGTCACGGGTAGTAGCCGCTGATGGTGCGCGCCCGATAGCCGCCCCCGACCCGGACCTCGACCTGACGGAACGCTTCGCCGGGCCCTTCCTTGTTCGACGTGTAGGCGAGGAGGTACTGGGAGCGCAGTTCTCGTTCGATCTGGCGGTAGACGGGTTTGAGGTCCTTAGCCGCGGCAATGAAGAAGGCGCGGCCACCGGTAGCCTGAGCGATCTCCTCCAGCTTCTGTCGCAAAAATTCCTCGGTCCGGCCCACGCCCAGGCCGATGGTGTAGATGACGACCTCCGACTGTCTCGCGTACTCCAGTACATCCGCGTACTGCGCGGTGCTCGAGGTGTCCTCTCCGTCCGACAGAAGGATCATGGCGCGGCGACCGCGGACGCCGCGGAAGTAGTAGAGACCGGTCATCAGGGCGTCATGCAGCGACGTGCTGCCGCCGGCGCGAAGGCCCCGGAGCGTGTCGACCACTGCACGGACATCTGACGTGCGGCCGGTGAGAAGATGCGGGCGTGAGGCGAACGCGACGGCGAACGAACTGTCGGTCGGCCTGATCAGGTTGGTCAGAAACTGCGCCGCCGCGCTCCTCGCCTCGTCGAGGACATCCTCCATCGAGGCCGAGGTGTCGATCGCGACCCCGATCGTGAGAGGGAGGTCTTCGACCAACTCGAATCGCGCGATCTGCTGCCGGTTCCCGTCCTCGAAGACCGCGAAGGCCGTGTCCGTCAGGCCCGTGATGGGGCGGTTCCCCTGATCCACGACGGTTATGTAGAGCTCAACCAGGTCCACTTCGACATGCTCGATCACAGCCGCGGAGCTGAGGATCCGGACCTCCTCGGCGCTGCTGCCGTCGTCCAGTATTGCGGTGACCGTGAGGTAGACGAGCGTGGCGTCTCCCGCTGCCGCCGGAACCTCGATTTCGGTCTGCCACGGTGGCCTCTGCAGTACTGCCTGCACCTCTTCGCCGACCCGAAACTCGACTGAGCCGATGGTCCTGTCCTTGGGAACCACAACGGACGCTCTGGCCTGGACCGCGCCACTGACGTCGATGCCCGCGGGCGGTTCTTCGACCCGCACCCGCAGGTCGCCGCGCTGCTGGTTCAGCACCAGCTCGTCCGAAGCCAGAACCTTGCCGTCGGCACCCAGGCCCTCGACCCGGACGACCTGCTGGGTCGGGTACTTGGCCAAGCGCAACGTGGCCCAGGATTGCGGTCCAGCCTGGGTCGTCTGGACCTTGCCGTCGACCAGGAAGCGTACTGCCACGATGTCGCCGCCCGTGGTCAGGACCTCCGCGCGATACTCGCCTACGACGATCTCGTTGTCTGGCGGAATCAGGGCAAGTGAAGTCTTCGCATGCAGGCGCGCGCGGGCCGCGATGGATGGCCCGTCGTCACTTCGCAGGCGGCTTCGTTCAGCGAACTCGAGGTCGCGGAAAGCGACCGTCGCCTGGTCCCGATACTCGGGACGCTGCTGCTCCGCGAGCTCGGTCAGGCCCAGCGCGATGAGGTATTGCACGGTGTCATGGCCCAGGCCGCCGCGCCGGGGCGCTTCGATCATTCGCAGCCGTCGCACCGCTTCCTCGACATCGCCCCGGGCGAGCAGGATCGAGGCGAGGTCGAGTTCCAGTAGCCAGCGGGGAATGTCACCCGATCGCTTGAGTTCCCGCGTCAAGTGGGCGGCAGCAGCCGAGGTCAGGAGTTCCGGGTGAAACGGATCCTGCGTCGTCCAGCCCCAGGTGGGCTCGATACGATGCGCCGCGGGGGCGCCGTTCTCAGATTCGACCCATACTTCCAGTATGTCGTTGGGTCTGAGCGCGGCGACCGCGGCGGACCAGTCGTCCTGTTCGACATCCGGAGTGGTGCGCAGGGACGCGATCTCCATGCCCGCCTCGAGCCCCGCCTGGGCGGCCGGCGAACCGGGTTCGACGGCGGCAACTACGGGGCCGTCGAACGCCAGAGAGTCGATTACGGTGGCGCCGGTGCTTGGGGTACGGCGTGCCGTCTCGGGGCGTAGTGCACGGACAAGGCGGGTCAGGGCATCAGGATCCAGCCGGCCGTCCTGAATGGGCACGGTGCGTACGTCGGGGCGGCTCGGGCCGGGGGCGGCGGCCCACCACCAGAGATGAACCTGATCGGCGTCCTGTTCGTTGCTTGGAACCTGGCCGCCTTCGGCGGCAGTCGGCCGGAAGGCCGGCGCACCGACGGCGGCGAGATACAGCGCGGCCGGCAGTGCGTTCTCCACGCGGGCACGGAACGCAGCCCAGTCCACTTCTTGTTCGGCCGAATCCGACCATCGCCGCAGAGCGGAGCCGTCGATACCGGACTCGCGGAACACTGTCGCGCCAGTTCGGGCGCGGGAGACCACGGTGTAGGAGCCCTCTTCCCGGAAGGCGTCGAGACCGGCGTGGACAGCCGTGGTGGCCGCCGGCTCGGAATCCAGTACGCCGAGGAACGCGAGGGCCGGGCGCAGATCGACCTCGACATCGACCCGGCGCCTGTCCTTCGCCAAGACCGAAGTCTCGAAGTAGCCACTTGTGCCCTGGGTGACCGTCAGGTCGTATCTGCCGGGTGGAAGATGGACTTCGGGGGGCGTTTTCAGGTAGTCCGGCTGGACTGGCAGGCCGTTGGCCGTGACCACCGTGTCGGTCGGCAGGCGGGGGAAGCCGATCGCCGCCAGCTCCCGCTCCAGCGCGATCGCGGGCAGGACGTAGTCTCGCAACTCCGGCAGTTGGAGCGTGGCCTCATAGGTGCGGAAGCCCGGTCGCGCGACTTCCAGTTCGAATTGCCCCGAAGGGATTCCGGCGATCCAGAACTCCCGAGAATCTTGCGCCGCATCGCTCTGGCGGCCGCGGGGCCGCTCTGCTGGACCGACAGTGCGGCCGCGCTCGATGCCGTCGATGCTGATCCTCGCGTCGGAGGGGTCGGTTCGCAGCCTGAGCACGGTGCTTGTGCGTTCGAGGTCCACCGTGACTTTCGCCACCTTCCCGGCCTCGACTGTGAAGAGGGTCGTGGCCGGCCGGTAGCCCGGTCGGGCGGCTTGCAGCAAGTAGCCGCCGGCAACCAGCGGCGCAGGTGCGGACACTTCCACCTGTCCCAGGGCGGTGTAGACGGCACTGGTCGGGGTGGGGAGTGAGCTTCGGGAGAGAAGGGCGACTGCTGCGAGTTTTGCGGGTTCGTCCGGCTCGGATCCGGGCGGCGCTATCCCCCATAGCACGTCGCCGAGGGCTTCCAGGCTTCCCATTCGCAGCGTCGCGTCGGCCGGCGAGACGGAGAAGGTCGCCAGACCGGGGACCTCCGGCGGGCGATCTTCACCCTGCAGGTCCTGCGCCGCCAGGTCCTGCGGTGTCGGCTGCGCAAGGGCCGCGGCGACGCCAAGGAATGAGACTGCGGCCAGCCAGGCAACCCGGCTCGACCGCGGTCCGGCGGCCGGATCGGCCGACCCACTGCAGTTCTCGCGGGCCCTTCGCGTCCGCAGGTTCGACCGCGGCACGGGTCTACTCGACGACCAGCACGGTTTCCATGCGGCCCTCGGCGATGAAGACCCGTCCCATTCCGTCGACCGCGATGTCGTTGGGCGCTCGTAGTTCGATGCCGCCGGGGAGGTATGGACCCAGGGCGCCGACCTCGGCTCCGTCCTGGCTGTAGACGAGAATCCGGCGGGTGCCGCCGTCCAGCACGTAGCTGTTACCGAACGGGTCGACGGCCAGAGCCAGCGGGCGTTCCCAGTTGCCGCTGAGCGTTTGCAGGATTTGCCAGTTTTCGTCGAACGACAGCAGGACCGGGGGCGAGGAACGCGAGCCTGCGTCCAGGACGTGTACGGCGCCCCTTGGACCGGCCGCCATGTCGACGGGTCGGGTCAGGGTGGAAGCGCTGAAGTCCAGCAGTCGACCGTCGGCGCGGTAGCGCAGGACGACATCCATGCGACGGGAGAGCACCGTCCAGTCGCCGAAGGGACCTCGGTGGACGGCGGCGATTTGATCCAGCTTGCCCCCCGATGGCCGCACGAAGGAGAAGGACCCGCCACCTTCGAGCGGAACCGCACTGGTTGGGGTCGTGACCAGTCCGTGCAGGCCACCCAGGGGTCCGGAAGGGCCGAGACTCGCTCCCACGACGCCCCGGAGTTCGCGCGTGGCCACCGTGTTGCCCTCCCGGTCCAGCAGCACGACGCGGTCGTTGTCGCCAACCAGCAGGTCGCCGCGGATGCCAGCCGCCACCGTGCGCGGCCTCTTCAGCTTCAGTTGCTCCGGCAGATAGTCACCGGAAAGATGGATGCGGGTTGTGGTCCAGGGAGAACGACCCGCCAGCGGTCTCAGGATGAGCCGGTGGATTCGGGTCATTCGCTCGAGGGCGATCCGGGCGACGTCGATGTCGTTGGCCGGGTCGGCCCGGTTTGGGTCGGCCAGCTCCAGCGCGCCTGCCCGGGCCAGCCGGAGATGCTCCGCCGCCAGTCGCCAGTCGCCGCCGGCCAGCACGAGCTCGGCCAACTCCAGGTGCGCCCTGGGAGTCCATTCGTTCGGGGCCTCGCGTTCCAGCACCTGCAGCAATTCGCCGGCGGCGGCGTTCGAGGAGCCGAGGCGGCGTCCCAGCGCTGCCGCTTCCACCAGGGCCCGGCTGCGGTCCGGGAATCCCGGATGGAGGTTCCGCGGATAGCGTCGACTCAGGTTCAGGAGTTCGGCCCGCGCGGCCTCGAGTTCCGCCGTGCTACTTGCGGCCCTGGCCGCGGCCAGCGCCGTCGTCGTCTCACCGTTGATTGAAGGCGGCCCCTGGGCGTGCGTCCATCCGCCCGCGAGCAGCAGGACCAGAGTCGCCGGAAAGAGGGGCGTTCGGGGCCGGTTGGGGCCGGAACCAGTCGCTGGAGTCAAGCGGGCGAAACTGTACCAGAGAGTCAGGTGTGAACTGGTGCGGGGGAGTCCAGACGGCTCGGCAGCATGTCGACCGGGATGGCGAATTGTGGGTCCGCGGGCCGGCCGAGGACCAGCGGCGCCATCATCCTGGCGGTGAGCGGGGCGAGCAGGATGCCGTTGCGGAAGTGTCCGGCGGCGATGTACAGGCGGTCGCTCAACTGGCCGACCAGGGGCCATCCGTCGGGCGTTCCCGGGCGAAGCCCGGCCCAGTGTTCGACCGGTTCGCGACCGCGTAGCGCTGGCAGCAGATCGGCGGCCGCACTGGCCAGTCCGCTGCCGACATCTGCGCTCAGGCTGAGGTCAAAGCCGGTGTGCTCGACCGAGGCGCCGATCAGGAGGCGGTGACCGGCACGTCGGACGGCATAGAAGGACGGGGTTCGGATGGCGCCGGTAAAGGGCCAGTCGACCCGGTCGAAGGCGATCATCTGGCCCTTGACGGGACGAATGGGCAGAGTCGGCAGACCGTGGATCGCCGGTGTCCAGGCGCCGCCGCAGATCACGACGGCGCCGGCGGCGCGCGCGAAACCGGCGCCCGCGGCAGAGACGCCGCCCGGTTCCTCCGTCACGCTCTCGACCTTGGCCCGGTGGAGGGTCACGCCCTGCCGGCGCAGGGCTGTCGCGGCTGCGGCAGTGGCAAGGCGGTTGTCGACGCGGTGCTCGCCCGGCAGCAGCAGCGCAGCCTCGATTCCGGGACGAAGGTCCGGCACCAACAGGAGCAGTTCGGCGCGGTCGAGCTCCGCGGTCGGCTCGCCGAGGTCTATGGCCTGTGTCCGGATCCCCTTCAGCACCTTGCGGCCTGTCTCGTCGAGGACCGGCAGGATGGCGCCCGTGTTGTCGTAGTCGATCGAGGTCTCGCTCTCGTGTTCGAGGGCCGGCGCCAGCTCGATCCAGAGGTCGCGCGATTTGAGGGCCATCTTCGCGAAGGCCGCATCGGTGCTGCTCTCCGCGATCGGGGCGATCATCCCGGCCGCGTTGGGCGAGGCGGCGCCCGCGCGGCGGTCGTCCGCGACCTCGACCCGGGCGCCGTGGCGGATCAACTCGCGCGCGATCAACAGGCCGATCAGGCCGCCGCCGACAACCAGGACGTCGGGCCGCGGCCCACCGGGAGGCATCAGTTGTCCGCCAGGGCGTCGGCCTGCAGGCGCGCTCGCGGCGCGACTCGCGGCCCGGCGTCGGACCCGAGCCGCCCGCGCTCCGCCGTGGCGAGGGTCTCGAAGACAGCCCTGGCGCGTGCCCGGTACTCGTCCCGGCCCTCGTCGCTAAGCATCTGCAGGGCGAGGCCGACTGTGTACTCCACCGTCTCACGGCCCAGTCCGCTGCGACCGGGAGCGTCGATCGTCCGCAGGCTGCGGATGGCCTCGGCAGCGTCCCCGCCCGCGAGGAGCAGGTTGGCGAGATTGAACTCGAGCAGCCAGCGCGGGATGTCGCCGCTTCGCTCCAGTTCCTGGAGCAGCCGGGCGGCGGCGGCGGACGGCAGCAGGTCGGGGTCGAAGACGTCGAGCCCCGTCCACCCCCACTCCGGCTCGACGGTCAACACGAAGACGGTGTCCCGATCCTGGATCTCGAGTTCGACCGCGCCGCCGGGTTCCAGGTCCTCGAGAGCCGCGGTCAACTGAAGGGTCGAGGAAGCGGCCGTGCCGTCGATGGCGAGGACTTCCATTGCGGGCCGGAGCCCCGCCTCCTCCGCGGGTCCGCCGGGTTCGACCGTGGCCACGATGGGCACGCCCGCAGTCAGAGAATCGATCAGAACGGCGCCGAACCGCGGCGTCTGGCGGCCCAGGTCCGGATCGAGCGCTCCGGCGAGACTCAAGAGCGGCCCGTCCTCGAGGCGGCCGCTATCGATCCGCACGGTCCGCACGTCGGGCCGCGCCGGCCCAGGGGCGGCCGGCCACCACCACAGATCGACCGCATCGGCGACCAGGTCGTCGTTCAGGACGGCGGCGAAGTAGAGCGCTGCCGGCAGCCTGGCCTGGACCTGCTCCTGGATCGCGTTCCAGTCCAGTTCCCGGCGGGCGGTTGCCCGCTCGCGCAGCGTCTCCGCATCGACTCCCAGCTCTGCGAGTGCCGCGATCCCTTCGGCGGCGCGTCCGAGGACGCTGTATGCGCCGGCGCCGCGGAACGACTCAAGGGCCGATTCCATGGCCCGAACGCCGGCCGGGTCGTCGCCCAGCACGCCGAGGTAGATGAGCGCGGGGCGGAGTTCGATCTCGATGTCGATCCGGCGCCGATCCGCAGCGACCACGGAGGTCTCGAAGTAGCCCAGGGTGCCGTGGGTCACCGAGAGGTCGTAGGCGCCGGGAGGCAGGCGCACCTGGGGCGGCGACTTCGACCAGTCGGGGCGCAGGACCCGGCCATTGCCGAGGACGGTCGCGCCTTCGATCAGGCCGGTCAGTCCGATGACCGCTTCCTCCCGCTCGAGAACGATCGGCGGCAGGTCGTAGTCGCGCAGATCAGGCAGTTGCAGGCTGGTCTCGACGCTGCGGAAGCCGTCCTTCTCGATCTTGATCCGGTAGCGGCCGGGGGATAGGTCCTCAATCCAGAGTTCCTCCGAGAAGTCCTCGGGCGGATGCTCCGAAACCGGGCCCTCCGGCCTGAACCAGGGCTCCGCCTGGCCGGCCGTTCGCCCGCGCTCGATGCCGTCGACCAGCACCGTGGCGCCGGTCGGTGCGGTGCGCAACCGGACGACGGCGCTGTCGCGGTCCAGCTCGACCTCGACTTCGAGGTCTCGCGCGCCCACGATCGTGAAGGCGGCGGTGGTGGGCAGGAAGCCCGGGCGGGACACGGCGGCCAGGTAGTCGCCGACCAGCAGGGGACTGGGCTCGGGAGGCTCGACCGGTTCGGGCGCCGGCGCCGTCTCGACGTCCGGGTCGGAGGCCGTGGAGTCGTCGGCGTCATCGGCGGGAGGAGTCTCCGGCGGCGTCGCGTTCTCGAACTCCACGCCACCGACCAGAATGCGGGCGTCCCGCGGCAGCACCAGGAAGGAGACGCGGCCCACCAGTTCTTCCTTCCGGCCCTTCAGCCGGTCGGTCAACTGCTTGCCGGCGGTCTCCTCGTCCAGCTCGAACAGGGGATCGAGGCGGACGATCCGGTCGAGCGCCTCGTCGGCGGCGTCCCGGTCGCTGAGCGTCCAATGGGCGGCGGCCAGGTAGAGCCACGCGGTGCGCAGGGTCTCGAACAGGCGTGGGTCGTTGCCGGCGAGTTCTCGTGCATCGCCGGTCGCCGCGGCGACCGGCGCCAGAGTCTCGATCACGCTCTGCAGGAGCGGGATCGCCCCCTCGGAGTCGCCATCCGCGTAGAGATCGCCGGCCTCGGCCAGTGCGGCCGCCGCCTGCGGCGGCAGCCGGCTCGAGTGCTCGATCTCGAGATCGCTGCGGCCGATCTCCTGGACACCAAAACGCTGCGCGGCGAGGGGGCCGGAGAGGCCGAGGAGCGCCGGCAGGATGGCCGCGGCCAGGGCGGCCCTTCGGGGTCGCCCCTTGGTGGTGAGCTTGTGGCGCGTTCCCATTGCTACTCCACGACCAGGACGGTGCCGAGCCGGCTGTCGGCGATGAAGATGCGGGCCCGGGCGTCGACCGCGATGTCCTCCGGCGCCCGCAGCTCCTGGGCGCTCGGGAGGATGGGTCCGATGGTGGCGATGGGTGCGGCAAACGGGTCGTAGACCAGGACCTGGAGCTTTCCTGTGTCGAGCACGTAGCGGTTGCCGAACGGGTCGACATCGATTGCTGTGGGCCGCTTCCATTCGGCGCGGAAGGACTCCTGGAACCTGCCGTCGGCGCCGAAGCGGAGCACCGAGGGGGCTTGCGAGCGGGAACCTGCGTCCAGGACGTGGATGGCGCCGTCTTCGCCTACGGCGAGGTCGATGGGCTCGGTCATCGAGCCCACCCGCAGGGTTTCGAGCGGGCGGCCGTCCGGGCCGTAGCGGAGCACTTCGGCGGCGCGGCGCGAGAGCACGGTCCAGTTGCCGAAGTCGTCCCGGTGGGCGGCGACAATCCGGTCGAGAGCGCCGCCCTGGGGGCGGGTGAAGGACACAGTCGCAAGATCCTGGAGCTGGGTCACTCCGTCGGCTGTGATCACGGCGGCGCCGCCGCGGGAAGTCTGGCTGGGCCGGACGATCCCCCGAAGGTCGCGGGCCGAGGACGCCGTCCCGCGGGCATCGAGAATCGCCGCCCGGTTCGTGTCGGTGACCAGGAGTTCGCCGTCCGGTCCGGCGGCGACTCCACGGGGCTTCTCGATTCCGACCTGCTCGGGCAGGTAGGGCCGGGAACGGCGCCAGGGCTCCTGCCCGGCGAGCGGCCGCAGGATCAGGCGGTGAATCAGGGTCATTCGCTCGAGTGCGGCATCGGCGAGGTCGGTCACAGGTTCCGCACCGGCGGCGGCGCGGCGAAGCCAGCCTTCCCGTGCCAGCCGTAGATGGTTGACTGCTCCCTGCCAGTCGCCCCGCATGAGCAGCAGTTCGCCGAGTTCGAAGTGGGCCCGCGGCGTCCACTCGCTTTCGGCCTCACGCTCCAGCACCCGCAGCAGCTCGCCGCCGGCTTCCGCCGTATCGCCGGTGCGCCGTCCCAGTGCGGCGGCCTCGACCAGGGCACGGCCGCGAATCGCCGATTGGGGGTGTTCGCTCTGCGGGAAGCGCCGGCTCAGCGCCAGCAACTGCCGGCGCGCCTCGACGAGGTCGTCGGCGCTGCGGGCGGTCTGCACGGTGGCGAGAACCGCGTCCACGGCCGCGGCCGCCTCCTGCTCGGCCGCATCGTGCTGGGCCGGCAGCGCCGCGGCGACGAAGACAACGCCGAGGCCGAGGCCGCGGCGGAGACTCCGGCCGCGGCGGGGGAGGCAGACCAACCCGCTCGGCACCCAGCCGGTCGGGCGGCTACGCGTCGAGTTGCTCGTTGAGCCGCTCGTCACTGATCTGTTGGGCGCTTGGCGAGAGAGGGGCATGGGTGAGGATCAGGTTGGCGCGCGCAATCGCCTTCGTCGCGTCGCCGAGATCCTGGTAGGTGAGCATCTCCTTGTAGAGCGAATCCGCGAGTCTGTTCAACTGCCCTTCGACCTCGCCTGCGTAGGGGCCGTCCGGGAAGCGCTCGAGATACTCCGATCCGCTCGTGATGTCGTCGTAGTCGCCGACCAGTTTGTTCAGCCGATCCTCCGCCAACTGGCCGAGTTCGGGGTCACGTTGCTGGAGCGCCAGGTGCTGGAGCGAGCCGAGGCGGGTGAGCACCGGCGCCAGGTTGCGGAGCCCGCGCTGTGCCGCGGCTGCCGGGCTGTCGCCGTCCTCCTGGATGTCGCCGGCCGGTGCCGATTCCCAGGCTTTGAGGAAGTGCTCCACCGCGTCCGTCTCGCGGCCGAGCCGGCTGTAGGAGATACCCAGGAGCAGCGCCACCTTCGGCGTCCGCGGGGAGTCGGGATAGTTCGAGAGGAAGGCTTCGAGGAAGGGAGTCTCGAACACGCCCCGGTCGAGGATCTTGATCGACTGGCCGTAGAACTCCTCCGACTGGCGGCGGAGATCGGCCAACTCGTTGCTGAGCACCGCCAGGAAGGGCGAGTCGGGGGTCAGAGAGCGCACGTTCTCCATCTGCCGGCGGTAGGCGGCGGTGATCCTGCCGTAGTCCCGGGAGGTGGTCAGCCGTTCGAGCTCCGCGTCTCGAAACCTGTGCAGGGTCTCAAGCCGCAACGACTCTGCGGCGGCGCCGGCGGGCCACGCGCCGAGCGCCAGGGCTTTCAGAAGATCGAGTTCGGGCGACGGTGGCGGCGGTTCCTGCGGGCGGCGGTGGGGCCGCTCCTTCCGTTCGCGCCGTTCGCGCTCCCCGAACTCGAGCAGAATGTTCTGCGTCGTGGTGCGGTACGCATCGACTTCTTCGGCGGGCGCCGGCGCCAGGGTCGCCAGGTAGCGGCCGCGGGCTTCGGCGGCGTGGACGCGCGAGTCGAAGAAGGGGTGGGTCTGCCAGTAGCCGAGGAGGTTCGACTGCGAGATGCGTTCGCTCATCCTGGCCATCAACTGCGCCAGCCCTTTCGGGTCGAAGCCGGCGGCGGCCGCATAGCGCTGCCCCTCCTCGTCGCTCTGGTCCTCGTGCTCGCGCGAGTAGCTGCGCAAGAGCAGTTCGGTGAGCACCATGCCGCCGGTAAGAGCCGCCTGGGCGGCAGCGGCGGTGGACCCCTGGTCGCGCGTATAGCCGTAGGGGCCGATGTAGCCGTCGTCCCGGTCGGCCGCGCTGGCCGCGATCAGGCCCACGGAGAGCAGCGAACTCGCCACGTTGAGCCAGGTCGCGCGCTTCTTCTGCTTCAGGAAGTGCTCGGAGGTGACGTGCGCGATCTCGTGGCCGAGCAGCACGGCCAGCATGTCATCCGAGAGCCCCAGGTCGAGCATGCCCCGGGTGATGAAGATCTGCCCGGCGGGCAGGGCGAAGGCATTGGGAAGCGCCGTGTCGACGACGGCGAAGGTGAAGGGGTAGCGGTCGAAGTCGGAGTGATAGGCGACCTGGTAGCCGATTCGGTTGACCCGCTCCTGTGCCTCGGGGTCGTCGAGCAGCCCGTACTGCTTCACCGCCTGAGCGGCCGCGGCCAGACTCTTCTGGAACAGTGCGGGGTTCGAGATCTCGACGCCGGGCGCGGCTGTTGCGCTCACGAGACACCAGACCAGGGCGACGGCGGTTGCGGACCGCGCGGATGCCCTGCCGCGGGATGTTGGGTGGGCTGTGATCATGGGTGAGGGAACGGTGGCCTGCTCTCGGGAGATTCCAGGCTCATTGGAGGATGCACGCTCATATGAGCGTGCGTCGCAGGAAGATCGGCGTAACCCATGTTCTGCTGCGCACGCTCTAGGATAGCGCCGTGGCGGCCTCACAGGCGCTGGAGGCGTTGGCGATGGCGGCGCGGAGCAGCCGCGGCCATGAGCCGTGGGTGTTCTACCCGCAAGATGGCCGCTGGCGATGGTGGTCGTTTCAGCGCGGCTGGAACGAGGTCGAGCGGTGGCGGGCGGCGCTCGAGCATGGTGAACGACCATCCGCCGACCAGGTCCCGGCGCCCCAGTCCTCTCCGCAGGCGCTCTGTTGCCACCTCGCGGCGGCGCCGGCGGAGACCGTCGCTGCCGCCGTCTTCGACGGGTTGCTGGCGCCGCGTCCGCCGGCGCGGGAGATCGTCGTCGTCACCCCGCCCGCGGCGCCGGCGCCGGCGGAGGTGGACCGCCTGACCGTGCCCTGGCTGCATTGGTGCTGCGCGAATCTGGCGGTGCTGGTGCTCGAGCCGAGCCGCGAGGCGCTGGTCGGTTCGGTGTTGTGGTGCCGGCCGACGGTGCTTCTTGCCGGCGTTGCCCAGGAGCGCGCGCTCGCTGCGGCGGTGCGGGAGCGGAGCCGGGACCGTGAACGCCGGGCCGCGGCGCTGCTCGACCGGCTCCGTGTCCTCCTGGTTGCGGAAGAAGATCCGGAGGACGCCGGCGAAGCGCCTGATACGGCCGCCTTGTGGCGTGCCTGGGGCGTCGAGCGGCGGCTTGTGTGTCGTCAAGACTGTGGATCGCCCTTTCGCCGGTGACGCCCGCCGGGGTCGGGCCGTTGATACAGTGCCGGCAGTTGAACACTGCAGGTCTGAGCGGCGCGGATGCGCCCCCGGCCGGCGCCCGAAGGAGGCCCAGGATGAAGTTCCGGTTCTCGCCGCTGCTGGCGCTGCTCCTGGTTGCTGCGGCCGTTGCCGCGCCGGCCGGGGCGGCGGGCTTCACCATCAAGATGGCGACGTTGTCGCCCGACGGTTCGCCCTGGGATGGCTTCTTCGACACCATGGGCCGGGACTGGGAGAAGGGCACCGATGGCCGGGTCAGCCTGACGATCTATCCCGGTGGGGTGGCCGGCGACGAGCCGGACATCCTGCGCAAGATGAAGATCGGCCAGTACCACGCGGCCGCCCTGTCGGTCCGCGGCCTGGCCGACATCTCGAAGGACTTCACCGTCTTCGAGATTCCCCTGTTCTTCCACGACGAGAAGGAGATGTCCCATGTGCTGCGGGAACTGACCCCCGGCCTGCGCGAGACGCTGGACGAGGAGGGCTTCGTCCTCCTGGGCTGGGGCTACGTAGGCCAGGTTCACTTCTTCACGAACGAGCGGGCGCGCACCGTCGAGGAGATGCAGAGGCTCAAGATCTTCACTTGGGCCGGCGACGAGGCAATGACGAGGTGGTGGCGGGAGGGTGGCTTCAAGCCGGTGTCGCTCGCGGTCACAGACATGATGACTGGGCTTCAGACCGGCATGATCGACGCTCTCGCCGTGCCGCCGATCTACGCGATGCAGGTCCAGTTCTTCAAGCAGGCGAAGTACTTCGCCGACATTCCGTTGATCCCCATGATGGGCGCCATCGTGGTCACGAAGCGGGCATGGAACCGGATCTCGGAAGCGGACCGGAAGGTGATGATCATGGCCGGTCGGCGGGCCGAGGACCGGATCTTCGAGACGATTCCCACCCTCGAACAGACGGCGATCAAGCTGATGGGAAGCCAGGGGCTGGAGGTCGTCCCGATCGTGGGCACCGAGGTCGAGGACGACTGGAAGCGGATCGCCCGCAGCTTCGCCGACGACATGCGGGGCAAGGTCGTACCGGAGGCGATCTTCGACCGGGCAACGGAGTTGCGGGACGCCTACCGTAAGCAGCAGGAGGCCGAGGCGGCCGCTGCGGCGTCGGACAGCGGCCGGTAGGCCTTTGACTGCGGGGACCCTTGACTGAAGGGGGCGCCGCGGCCCGGCTCCGGGCAGTGGTACGCCTCGTGCACCGCGCCGAGGATGGCGTCTCGAGCGTGCTTCTGGCCGCCATGGTGCTGCTGCCCTTAGGTGAGATCGTCGTCCGCCAGACCGGCTCCGGCATTCCCGGCGCGCTTCCCTTCCAACAGCACCTGACGCTGTGGGTTGCCTTCCTCGGCGCGGCCCTGGCGGCGCGCGAGGGGCGCCTGCTGGCCCTGGCCACCGGAACCCTCCTGCCCGAGGGCCGGTTTCGGAGCGCGGCGGCGGTTCTGACCGGCGGCGTCAGCGCGATGGTGGCGACGCTGCTGGGGCTGGCCAGTCTGGATCTGGTGCGGATCGAGCACGAGGGCGGCATCGAGATGGCGGCCGGCGTGCCCGTCTGGGTGGGGCAGGCGGTCATGCCGGTCGGCTTTGCGCTGCTGGCGCTGCGGCTGGCGTGGAAGTCGTCGGATCGCTGGCTGGGGCGCGGTCTGGCGATGCTCGGCATCGCGCTGGCGCTCTGGATCAACGCGAACGGGGACGCCTTCGCCGATCGCACGGCGGCGCCCTGGTTGGTGCTGATTCTGGCTTCGACCCTGCTCGGCGGCCCCATCTTCGCCGCCCTGGGCGGCGCGGCCGTGTTCCTTTTCCTCACCGACTTCGTTCCGCTCGCCGCCATCCCGGCGGAGAGCTACCGGCTCGCGGTGTCTCCGACGCTGGCGGCGATTCCGCTGTTCACGCTGACCGGCTTCCTGCTCGCCGAGGGCGGGGCGTCCGAACGGCTGCTGCGAGTGTTCCGCGCCATGTTCGGCTGGGCGCCGGGTGGGACGGCGGTGGTCTGCGCCGTGGTGTGCGCGTTCTTCACCGTGTTCACCGGCGGCTCCGGCGTCACCATCCTGGCGCTGGGGGGCGTTCTTTTTGCCGCCCTCTCCGCGGACGGCTACCGCGAGCGGTTCTCACTCGGGCTCCTGACCTCGTCCGGATCCCTCGGTCTCCTGCTGCCGCCGGCCTTGCCGCTGATCCTCTTCGGCATCGTCGCGCAGGTTCCGATCGAGGACCTGTTCATCGGCGGCGTGGTGCCGGGTTTTCTGCTGATCGTCCTGATCGCAGCCTGGGGCGTGCGGGAGGGCCTGCGCGGCGGCGCCCGCCGCACCCGCGTCTCGATGCCGGAGTTCGGACGGGCAGTCTGGGCCGGAAAGTGGGAGTTGCTGCTCCCCGTCGTCATCGTGGGCGCGATCTTCAGCGGCTACGCGACCCTGGTCGAGTCGGCGGCCCTGGCCGCTCTCTACGCCTTCATCGTCCAGTGCGTGATCCACCGCGATCTGAAGGTGGGGAAGCCACTGATCGCGGTGTTCCGGCAGTGCACCGTGCTGGTCGGCGGGGTGCTGATCATCCTGGTGGTGGCGATGGGGCTCACGAGCTGGCTGGTGGACGCCCAGGCGGCCCAGCGTCTGGTCGAGCTGGCGCAGGACAACATCGAATCGAAGATCCTCTTCCTGCTGCTGCTCAACGTCTTCCTGCTCCTGGTCGGCTGCCTGATGGACATCTTCTCGGCCACCGTGGTCGTCGTACCCCTGATCATCCCGCTCGGTCTGGCCTTCGGCGTCGACCCGATCCACCTCGGGATCATCTTCGTCGCCAACCTGGAACTCGGCTACCTGACGCCGCCGGTGGGTCTCAACCTGTTCCTGGCGTCCTACCGCTTCGAGCGGCCGCTGCTTCAGATCTACCGGGCCGCGGTGCCGGCGCTCGTGATCCTCGGCGTCGGCGTGCTGTTGATCACCTACGTGCCGGTGCTGACTCTGGGGCTCCTGGAGCTGATGGGCAGGGGCGCCTGAAGTACGGTTGGCTCGATGAACTGGAAGCGCCTGCAGTCCGTCGCCGTCGTGTGGTCCACGGTCTTCGTGGTTGCCGCGATCCTGGCCGTGGTCGGTGTTCAGGTCGTTCCGCGCGGCGTGCCGGGACTGGTCGGGGCGTTGCATGTGCTGGTTGCGGCCATCGGCTTCTTCTGCGGCGTCGCGGCGACCCGGCGCCGGGCCGAGATTGACGCCCTGCGCTGGCGCCGCGTGGAGGACTCGGACCTCACTTCGAGCGAGCGGGAACACGCCCACCGCGAGGCGGAGTCGGAGCTGAAGGGGGCGAGCGCACGGTTCCTGCTCGTCGGCGTGACCTTAGGGGGCTGGCTCGCCTACCAGTTGCGCGCCGAGCGTCCGGAGTCGGGCGCCGCGGTCACGGAACTCCTGGGCGGTGAAGCGCCGGAGGTCGCCGCGCCCGGGCAGACCGCGGCCGAAGCCCTGGCGTCGGCGCCGGCGTACACGGTGAGCGCGTCCGATCTGCTCATCGCGACGCCGCTGATCGCGTTCGGTCTCGGCGTGCTGTGGGCTCGTCGCGGCGTCGACCGGTCGGCGCCCTACGACGCCTGAGCGAGATCTGCTCTACCGCAGCCGCGCCACGGTCGCGCCCCATCCGCCGCCGCCGGGACCGCCGCTCTTGAACGAAACGACCCGTGGATCGCGCTCCAGCACCTTGCGCACGATCTGGCGCTGCACGCCGATGCCGCGGCCGTGGATGAAGCGAACCTCGCGGAAGCCCTTCTCGTACGCGGCGTCGAGGTAGCTCAGGGCGACGTCCTTCACGTCGCGGGGCGCGAAGGGGTGCAGGTCGATCTCGTCGCCGATCGGCACCTCAACGATGTCGTCCATGTCCGGTGCGAAGTCGTCTTCGGGGGGCATGGCGACAGCTCTGGCTAGAACAGTTTGAGGACGGCGATGAAGGCGCTCCAGCCGTCGTCCGGCCCGGCCAGGGCGGTGCCCACGTCCATGTTGACCACCGTACCCCAGGGGCCGATGAAGGTGCCGACGATGCCGGCGCCGGCGAGCAGTTCGTTGTTCAGGCCGGAGGCCATGTCCGTCGCCCAGGCGGCGTCGCCGACTAGGTCGATGCGGAAGAGCTGGCCGAGTTCGAAGCCGTAGCTGAGGTGCGCCGCCGCCGCCCGTTCGGCGCGGACCTTGTCGCTCTGGTAGCCGTGGACGGTCACATCGGAGAAGAACCCGAACTCGTACTTGCTGAAGCGGTCCAGGTCGGCGCCGTCCGCGTATTCGACGGACAGGCCGAACTTCTGGAACTTCGGCAGGTGCCAGGTCTTGGCGACCCCCACGTTCCAGAGCGTGTAGCTGTCCGGCGTCAGGTTGGCGCCGCCGAGGCCCCAGGGCGCCCACTCGCCTCGCAGGTTCCACGAGCCGCCGAGCACCAACCGGTAGCCCGAACGGGTGTAGCGGAGGCTGGTCGCCAGGCTGTGACGGAGGTGATCCGTGGGCAGCACGAAGTCCTCGCTCGTGGCGTCGGCGCGCTGGAACTTGTTCCAGGACAGCTCATAGCGGAAGTCGAGCTTCGTGTAGCTGCCGAGCGGGCGGCCGAGGCTGAAGTCCATGTTCGGCCGCAGCCGTTCGACGTTCTCCTGCGGCGCTTCCCGGCCGTCGCGGTAGAGGGTGTCCTCGCCGGCGAATGCCAGCGCGAAGAGGTCGACGCCGGCATCCCAACGCGAGCCGAACAGGCTCGGGTTAGCGACATTGGCGAGGATCAGCGGACCGGCGATGAACAGGTCGGCCTGGGTGCCCGTGCCGCGCCAGTCGAAGGCCAGCCAGTTCACGCCGCCCAGGGGCAGGGGGCCGCTCTGGGCCTCGTCGTAGAAGGCGCCGCCGACGATGAACATCCGGGTCTTGTCGTCCTCCTTGACCACCCGTTCGCCGGTCTCGTTGTCGATGGCCAGGTAGCGAAGCCCCACCTCGGTGTCGCGCACCATCGTCGCTTCGGAGTCCAGGGTCGCCTGCCGGCGGGTCTCGAAGTCGGTCGGGTTGATCTCGATCCCGGTGAGTTCGGTCAACCCCTCAACGACCGTTGTCGCGTTCAGCAGGGAGAACAGCCGCTGACTGACGACCCGGGCCGGCAGCCAGTACGACGACCGCTCCCACGCTGCCGGCTCGCCGTGCGCGTCGACCGGAGCGTAGAAGGTGGTCTCGTCGTTCGAGAGGACATCGCCGGTCAGACCGAGCTGGACCGCGCGGGTCTTCACCCGGGCGTAGATCTCGCGGTCCACCCACACCGTGCCGCGGAACAGGCTGCGGCCCTCCCCCAGCGCCGCCGCCGGCTCGAACTCGACGACCCAGGTGTCGCGGCCCTCGACCGTTGCGGTGCCCCGCAGCCGGTAGCGGTACTCCTTGGTGAAGGTGATCGCGGCAGGCATCGCGGCCGCCTTCTCCGGCTGGATCAGGGGGATCTCGGGGATCTTCTTGCGCCGCCAGCGAATGCCGTTGACGAAGAAGTTGTCCCAGGCCCAATCGAAACCGGCCTTGCATGAAACAGGCCTTTTCCCGTGCGTCAGCGCGGCGCAGACGCCGCGACTTGATTCCTGGCGGAAGAAGAAGGGGCCCTGAAAGGTCACGTCGACCGTCTGGATGCCGGTACCGAGCTGGAAGCGCAGCGAGGTCGTGTTGGTGGCGCTGTAGTTCGCGATCCGCCTCGACTGGTCGTCCTCGAAGGCCTGCAGCCGCCTCAGGATCTCTCCAACCGGCACTTGGCGCGTGTCGGCGACGGTCAGGGCCTCTTCGATGCTCGTAGCACCCTCGAGGTTGACCGCGAGATTGCGGTCGAGCCGGAACACGAAGGGTCCGTCGGTTTCGGCCAGCTTGAGTTCGTAGCCGTTCCGCGTGCGCCGGCCGCCGAACAGCAGGTCGGTCTCGCCGGTCGCGGGATCGAAGCGGGCGGGCGATCCGATCTGCCGATCGTTGAAGCTGAGGGTGACCGGGGCGCCTGCTGCCGGTGGCGACACGACGATCCTCAGGCTCAGGTCCTGCCCGTGGACGAAGCTCCAGGCGTCCGCGCCGCCGGGCGTCGAGTAGGGGTCGAAGGCGACATCGCCGGAGAACTCCTGGGCGATCAGGCGGGCGGCTCGAACCGCGGCGGTGTCGGCGTCGCCGTCGCCGGAGAGTGCGAACAAGGACAGGGTGGCGCCGGCTTCCGCCTCGGCGGCGGCCCGAACGAGCAGGTCGCCGCCGGCGTCTCCGCCCGTGGCCGCGGTCCCGGCGGGACCCGGCTCGACCGCGACGAGGGCATCCGGGTCCAGTTCACGGATCAAGCGCCGCAAGGCGCCCAGATCGACGAAGTTCAAGGTCGTGGGGGCGGTGAGGGCGACTCCGTCCAGGTAGGCGTCGAGTTCCTGCGCGTAGAGAGCGCGGATCAACTCCGGATCACCCGGCAGCGGCGCCGAGACGACGGCGGCATCCGGCTGCGCGCCCGAAACGGCGACCGCCGCCCGCTTCAGCGCCAGCGCGTACTCCTGGACCTCCAGGGGTTCGTTGCGGAGTTCCGTCGGCCAGATGAGCTGGAAGAAGGCGCCGGCTCGTGCCGACCGGGCGAGGTTGGCCAGCCGCTCCAGCTCCGGCGTCAGCTCGCCGGCGCGGTCGGCGGCCGGCGGCGGCGCGGCGAAGCGGACCGCGTACCAGGGTCTGGCGCCCCTGTCCCGCAGCCGCGACGCCGCCTCCGCTGCCGCGGCGACCGCGGCCTCGTCCGCGAGATCGACCGGCCACTTGACCACGAGAAGCGCCTCGTCCGGCACGTTGGGGAGCGTGCGCAGGACCTCCACCACCGACTCGGGGTCCTCGGTAGCCAGACCGACACAGGGGTTGCAGGGCAACTGCCCGGCGACCGGCAGGGCGCTTGTCATCAGCAGCAGGCTGGCCGCCAGCAGTGTTCTTGTCATGGTCGTTTCCGGGTCTCTTCGTTCGTTGGACGGAGGCTAGCGCGGCAGAACTCCCAGAGGCCGGCGCTTCGCGCCGGATGCGGGCAGGATGCCCGCGTTCCCAGGTCAGAATCGTTCTGCCGCGCAAGCCCCTAGCCCTGAAAACAGCGAATCGCGGCTCAGATTCCCGGCCGGCGCATCCAGTCCGCCTGGGACCCTCTCCCCGGACTCCGGACCGGCGGGTGAAGCCGCCGCTGCCGCGCCGCCGCGACGCTAACCGGCGGCGGCCGTCCGGTCGCCGGACTCGGCGGCGGCGACGATCGGGGGCAGTCCCATCTCGGAGCGCAGGTGCGCCTCGATCTCGTTGGCCAGGTCCGGGTTGTCTCGCAGGAATTGCTTGGCGTTCTCGCGGCCCTGGCCCAGCCTCACATCACCGGCCGAGAACCAGGCGCCGCTCTTTATCACCCGCTTGTGCTCGACGCCGAGGTCGATCAGCTCACCGACCCGGGAGATGCCCTCGCCGTAGTCGATGTCGAACTCGGCGAGACGGAACGGCGGCGCGACCTTGTTCTTGACCACCTTGATCCGCACCCGTGAGCCGACCACCTGGTCGCCGTCCTTCAGCGCGCCGATACGGCGGATGTCGATGCGGACCGACGAGTAGAACTTGAGCGCCCGGCCGCCGGTCGTGGTCTCGGGCGAGCCGAACATGACCCCGATCTTCTCGCGGATCTGGTTGATGAACACCACAGTCGTCCGCGACTTGGCGATGATGGCGGTCAACTTGCGGAGCGCCTGGGACATGAGACGAGCCTGGAGGCCGACATGGGAGTCACCCATCTCGCCTTCCAGTTCGGCGCGCGGCACCAGGGCGGCGACCGAGTCGATCACCACGATGTCGAGCGCGTTCGAGCGCACCAGCATTTCGGCGATCTCCAGCGCCTGCTCACCGCTGTCCGGCTGGGAGACGAGGAGGTCGTCGATGTTCACGCCGATCTTCTCGGCGTACTCGGCGTCGAGGGCGTGCTCGGCGTCGATGAACGCCGCGGTGCCGCCGGTGCGCTGGGCCTGGCCGGCCACCGAGAGGGCCAGAGTCGTCTTGCCGCTCGATTCCGGACCGTAGACCTCGACGACGCGGCCGCGGGGGAAACCGCCGGTGCCGATGGCGGAGTCGACGGCCAGTGAACCGGTCGAGATCGATTCGACACCGAGGTTTTCCTGTTCGCCGAGGCGCATGATCGCTCCCTTTCCGAACTGACGTTCGATCTGGCTGAGCGCGCCCGAGATGGCTTCCTCGCGACTGACTTGCTGCTTGCGCGCATTCGCGCGGGTGGGGGTCATGGGTTTCTTGTTCCTCTTGTGTGGCATAAGGCGCGTTTAGTGGTGTTCGGGCAGTGATCGGCCGCCTTCGAGGGGCAGCGGTGCGGTTCCGGCGGCGTCGCCGCAGGGTGTGCGTGGCTATACTCCCGCGCGACCGATACGGCGGTCCCGTGGATCGTCAGACGGTTCAACGGAAGGCGGGACTTGGCCGCTGCGGACGCTCGGCGACGTGGCGTAGAACAACGTGACAGCCGACATCGACAAGGGCGTAGTCAGCGTATTGCAGCCCCCCTTGGGCGTCAACCGCGAGGTCCGGGACCGGCTCGTCGCGACTCCCGGCGCCAGTGTCCGCGAGGCGGTGCCGCTGGCCTCCGTGACGACGCTGCGGATCGGCGGTCCGGCGGATCTCTTCGTCCGGGTCGAGTCCGAGGCGGCGCTCACCGCGGTGATGACCGTGGCGCGTGAGTGTGCGGTCGCGCTTCACCTGCACGGTCACGGTTCGAACGTCCTGTTCCCGGACAGGGGCATTCGCGGCGTCGTCTGCCGGCTTCGAGGAGAGTTCGAACTCGTCGAGGTGGAGGGCGAAACGGTACGGGCCGGCGCCGGGGTCACGCTCGCCAGACTGGCGCGGGACACGGCGAAGCAGGGTTTGCTCGGGCTCGAGGCCTTGTCCGGTTTCCCTTCGACCGTGGGCGGCGCCGTGGTCATGAACGCCGGCTGCTACGGCACGGAGATCCGCGACGTTCTCACCGAGGCGCGGGTGGCGCGGCCGGGGCGGCCGGTCGAGGCCGTGCCGGTTGCGCGGCTTATGCCCGGCTACCGGACGACGAACCTGCAGGGGACCGACGCGGTCATAACAAGAGCGGAGTTCCAGCTCCGGCGCGGGGACGGCGCCGCGGCGCTCAAGCGGATCAACGAGTTGAACAAGCGGCGGTGGCGGAGCCTGCCGTCCGGCAAGCCGAACGCCGGTTCCGTGTTCCGCAACCCGGAGGACGATTTCGCCGGCCGGCTGATCGAAGCCTGCGGTCTGAAGGGCTTGGCTCGTGGCGGCGCCGAGATCAGTCAGCGGCATGCGAACGTGATCGTCAACCGGGAGAAGGCGCGCGCCGCCGACGTGCTCGATCTGATGGTGGCGGCGCACCGGGCGGTACGAGAGCGGTTCGGCGTCGAACTGCGGCCCGAGATCGTGCTGGCCGGCGGTCTGGCCGAGGAATTCTGGGATCGCGCTAGGAACTTGCGCGGTAGAACGATTTGACCTGGGAACCCGTGTGGCGCGACCCGCGCCACACGCGAACCACTCCGTGCGCCCGTCATCGGGCGCACGGATGGCACGCGGGCATCCTGCCCGCATCCGGCGCGGAGCGCCGGCCTCCGGTCGTTCTTCCGCGCCCTTTCCGGGTGATACAGGCTATTCTCTGAGGCCGACGCGAGACGAGGGCTCAGACGAGGCAGACGGAAGGAAAGGGAGAGACGATGAAGGGGACTTTGAATAGGACATCGTGGCGGCGACCGGAAATGGTCCTGGCGTTCGTTGCGGCCATCGCGCTGCTGATCGGCGCCTGCGGCGGCGGGGGTGGTGTGGCCGAGGCGCGCGCCGGCTTCATCGCGCAGTTGCAGTCGTTCACGGTTCAGGCCCCGGCTGCCGACGAGGCGATGGCATCCGACGAGGCGATGGCATCCGAGGAGGCCGACGCCGACGTCGACGCAGAGGCCGATACCGAGGCCGACGCCGATGCGGAAGGCGACATGCCGGCCGAGCCCGCCATGGTGAGTGTCATGCTCGACATCCTGGTTCACAACGAGGGCGCCGGCACGCTCGACGGCATCACGGTCGACCTCACGATCGCCGACCCGGACGGCGCGGAGAAGGAGCGCCGGCTGCTCTGGATCGAGACTGCCGGGCTCACCAAGGGCTCCCAGACGCAGGTGGTCTACGACCTGAACGATGTCGCCTACACCGAGGGTGACGGCTTCCACGTCGAGGTCCGGCACCCGATCCCCATGGAAGAGCGCGGCGACTACCGCGAGTTCGACGCCGAAAGCTGAGGGTCGCGGATCGCTGGGTGCGCCGGCCGTTGTGGCGCGGGTCGCGCCACACGGGTTCCCAGGGCAGATCGTTCTGCCCTGCAAGCTCCTAGTACGCGTTCTTGGTCAGACCCCGGCGCAGGGTCAGCCACAGGATCTGGAAGTCGAGGCGGAGACTCCAGTTCTCGATGTAGTAGAGGTCGTACTGGATGCGCTTGCTGATCGAGGTGTTGCCCCGCCAGCCGTGCACCTGGGCCCAGCCGGTCAGCCCCGACTTCACGCGGTGGCGCAGCATGTACTGCGGGATCTCGTTGCGGAACTTGCGGACGAACGCGGGACGCTCGGGGCGGGGGCCGACGATCGACATGTCGCCGCGAAAGATGTTCCAGAGCTGGGGTAGCTCGTCGAGCGACCAGCGCCGCAGGAAGGCGCCGATGCGGGTGCGGCGGGGATCGTCCTCGATCGCCCACACCGGCCCGGTGGTTGATTCGGCGTTGGCCCGCATCGAGCGGAACTTGAGGATCATGAAGGAGCGGCCGTCGAGTCCCATCCGCTCCTGCCGGTAGAACAGCGGTCCGCGGTCCTCGAGCTTGATCAGCACCAGCACGATCGGCAGCAGGGGCAGCAGCAGGGCCATGGCTGCCAGGGAAACGCCGATGTCCATCGTCCGCTTGGCCAGACTCGACCAGCCCTCCATCGGCACATGGGAGAGGTTGATGACCGGTGTGCCGTCCACGTCCTCCATGTCGGCGCGCAGCGTCGCGTACTGCAGGACGTTCGGCACCAGGCGGATCTCGATCAGCTCGTTGCCGATGCGGTCGAGCAAGTCGAGGATCTTCCGGTGCGCCTCGAACGGCAGGGCGATCATGACCTGATCGACGTGGTATCGCTCGATTGCTGCTTCCAGGTCGTCGAGAGTGCCGATCACGCTGACGCCGCTGACGCGCTCGGTGGAGAGCTTGTCCGGGTCGTCGTCCAGGAAGCCCACGACCTCGTAGCCGAGTTCCCGGTGCCGGACCAGTTTGGCCGCAATCTCCTCGCCGCTGTCGCCGGCGCCGACGATCAGGATGCGGCGCACGTTGTGCCCCCGACGCCGGACCACGCGCAGGACGGCGCGGGTGACGAAGCGGACCAGCGCGACCAGGAAGATGTCGCTGGCCGCGAACAGAGCGAAGAAGGCGCGGCTGTAGGAGAAGGGGTCGTCGCTGCCGGCCTGCGTCACGCGGTCGAAGGTCAGGACCGCGGTCAGGATCACGAGCGCCAGGACGGTCGCGACGACGATGCTGATCGCTTCGTCCACCCGGCTGTGCCCGCGGCGGATGCGGTAGAGGCCGTGGAAGTAGTAGACCGTGGGCCAGATCAGCAGGATGAAGGGCAGCATCCTGAGGTACGGCTCGAAGTCCGGCGCCGACTTCGTCATTTCGATCACCGGCTGCACGAAGCGCAGGTACCAGGCCAGGAAGAAGGCGCCGACCGTGGCGGCGACATCGCCGGCGATGTTCAGCGTGGCGGTGACGCGGAGTCGGTTTTGGAGCACGGTGCTGGGATCGTGGGGGTGTAGGGGCGCCCGACTCTGGCGGGCGCCGGATGTTAACCGGCGGTCAGTGTCCCGTCTCCCCGAGTACGTCACGGTAGATCGCGAGAGTGCTCTCGGCGGCGGTCTGCCACTGGAATCCGGCGGCGCGGGAGGCGGCGCGGTCGGCGAGCTGCCGGGCGTGGTCCCGGTCCTTCATGCAGCGTTCGATGGCTCTCGCGATCTCCTCCACCTCGAGCGGATTGACGAGTTCCGCGTAACCTCGAGCGATCTCCTGGAGCGACGACGTGTTCGACGTGATCACGGGCGTCCGTGAGGCCATTGCCTCGACCACAGGCAGCCCGAAACCCTCGTACAGGGTGGGGTAGAGGAACAGGCTCGCGCCCTGGTAGAGCGCCGGAAGGGCGCGCGCCGGCACATGGCCGACGAGCTGGACATGGTCGCCGACCCCAAGCTGGCGGGCGCGGCGCTCGAGCTTGAAGTCGCTGCCGGGCCGCGCGCCGACGCAGACAAGGGGCGCCTCGAAGCCGGCACGTGAACGGGCCCTGGCGTACGCCTTGATCACCCGATCCAGGTTCTTGTGGGGCTTCGGATTGCCGACGAACAGCAGGTACGGCTGCCGGACTCCCACTTCCTCCAGGTGGGCGCCGAGTTCTTCCGCGCTGAGGAGTTGCCGGAAACGATCCTCGACGCCGTTGTACACGACCTTGATCTTCTCTTCCCGGATGTCGAAGTAGTCGAGAACGTCGCTGCTCGTGTTCTGGGACACGGCAATGATCCGGTCGGCCCGGTTGACGCTGTGGCGAAACATGCGTTGGGCGTAGAGGGACGCCGCGCGGCTCGGCAGGAAGCCGGGGTAGAGCAGGTGGATGATGTCGTGGATCGTGACCACCGTCGGACACGGAACGAACGCCGGCAGGACGTAGTGGGTGGCGTGGTAGAGGTCGAGGCGCGACCGCGAGATGCGCCAGGTCATCATCCCGATCTCGCGCAGCGAGTAGACCGGCGACCGTTCGACGACGCAGCGGAAGTTCGCCGGCAGATCGGCAGCGAAGTCGCGATCCTCGGGGCGGACGAACAGGACGTACTCGTTCGGGGCAGCGTCCACATCGGCGGCCGCTTCCTGTTCGGCCTCGATCCGGGCCAAGCCGCGGATCAGGTTGGAAACGTAGACCCCGATGCCGAAGTCGCGGACTTTGCGAGCGTCGATGCCGATGCGGGCCATCGCGCAAGCCTAGCGCCGCCGGGCGCTTCACGGCGCGTGTCCGGCATTGACAGTTGCCACGACGCTTCGTAGCCTCTCCGGTTTGCCCGGTTGCGCCTGGCCGGTTTGTGCGGCGGCTTGAGTTAGCGACGGCGGTACGCTTGGTGGTGAATGAGATGCACCTGCAGCTCGACCAAGCTCGCAACGGCCCCCTGCACTGGCACGAAGACGTTTCAGTGGCGGCTGACGACTCGGACCGCGACGAAGCGCCCGTGCTCGGCAGCGTGGACTGCAAGGGCAGTCTCACGTTCGTCGGGCCGGACTTCCTGCTGCAGGCGAGACTGCACTACCGGCAGAGGCTCCACTGCGACCGCTGCCTGAGCGCCTGCGAGCAGGAAGTCGAACTGCCGCTCGCGTTCGTCGTGATCAATCGGCGTGAAGATGCGTCCCCGGCCGCGGATGGGGCCGGCGGGCGTGAACTGGAGCCGGAGGATTTGTCGACGCTCACCGCGGTGGAGGGCGAAGTCGACCTGGCCGTTCTGGTCCGGGAGCAGGTCGAGTTGAACGCGCCGATGAAACAGATCTGCGATCCAGCCTGCCGCGGACTGTGTCCGCAGTGCGGAACGGACTGGAACCGCGGGGAATGCACCTGCGCCAAGGACCAGGTCGACCCGCGCTGGTCGGCCTTGGAAGCGGTACGCGAACGACTTGGCGGAATCTGAACTAGTGTTGCCTACCGCTGCGCCGCCGAAGCGGCGGCGCAGCCTGCTGGACGATCAAGCTGGACGACCCAGAAAGGAACCCTTGAAATGCCAAATCCCAAACGACGGCACTCGAAGGCGCGTCGCGACCGGAGACGGACCCATGACAGGCTGAAGCGGCCCGCCGGGTCGTTGTGCCCGAACTGCGGCGAAACCAAGCTGCCGCACCGCGCCTGTAGCCACTGCGGTCACTACCGCGGCCGCGACGTAATCGAGATCGACGACGTCCTCTAGCAGCCCGCTGGCAGCCCGTTGGGCAAACCCCCTCGGGCGCTACACTGGTCGTTTACTGACTCGGAGTTGACTCTGAATTGACGGATCGAGGTTCAGCGCGAACCCCAACCGTGATCGCCGTCGATGCGATGGGCGGCGACCACGCCCCCCGGGCCGTGGTTGAGGGCGCGCTGTTGGCGGCGCGTCAACGTAGGCTCCGGCTCATTCTCGTGGGCCGCCGGCCGATCCTCGAGCAGGAGATCGAGAACTTCGAGCCCAAGTCTGGTGTCCGGGATCGGGTCGAGATCGTGCATGCCGGCGAGGTCGTTGGCATGGGCGAGTCCGCGCTCGCGGTGCGTCGCAAGCGCGACTCTTCGGTGCGCGTCTGTGCCCGCCTGGTCAAGGATGGCCGGGCGCAGGCCATGGTGACCGCGGGCAACACCGGCGCCGCCCTGGTCGCCGGCAAGATGGTGATCGGCGTGGCGCCCGGGGTCGATCGACCGGCCCTCGCGGTGACCATGCCGCGTCGCGTCGGTCGAACCATCCTGCTGGACGCGGGCGCCAACGTCAACTCGAAGCCCGACCAACTCCGTCAGTTCGCGGTCATGGGCCACTACCTGGCCCAGCAACTGCTGCGGATGACCTCGCCGCGCATCGGCTTGCTGTCGATCGGCGAGGAGGCCGGGAAGGGCACCGACCTGGTCCGTGAGGTGTTCAAGTCGCTCGACGCCACGGGACTCAACTTCGTCGGCAACGTCGAGGGCCGCGACGTGTTCAGCGGCACCGCCGATGTCGTCGTCTGCGACGGCTTCGTCGGCAACGCGATCCTGAAGAGCGCCGAGGCGCTCGCGGAGTTCGTGGGCGGCCAGTTGCGCGAGGAGATGGGCCGCACCCTCCGGTCTCGGCTCGGCTATCTGCTGGCCCGGCCCGCCTTCGAGCGCTTCAAGAGCCGGATCGACTACAGCGAGTACGGCGGCGCGCCGCTGCTCGGTCTGCGCGGCGGTTGCTTCGTCGCCCACGGCCGTTCGTCCGCCCACGCCATCTGCAGCGCGGTGCAGCGCGCGGTGGAGTTCTGCGAGGCGGGCATCCACGTCAAGGTCAGCGCCAAGCTGTCGGAGGTCGCCTTCGAGGCGTCGCCAAAGGCGGTATCGGGATGACGAACGGGCTGAGGGGAGCTTCTGTCAACGGCGCACGGCGGGTCCGGATCGCCGGCACCGGGAAGGCCGTGCCCGACAAGATTCTCACCAACGCCGACTTCGAGCGCATGGTCGACACCTCGAACGAGTGGATCGTCGCCCGAACCGGCATCCACGAACGACGGGTCGCCACCGACGACGAGTACACGTCGATCTTTGCCGTTCAAGCCGCGCGCGAGGCGATGGAGATGGCCGGTGTGGCGCCCGCGGAGGTGGATCTCATCCTGATCTCGACGGTGACGCCGGACATGCCCTTTCCGTCCACTGCCTGCCTGGTGCAGGAAGAAATCGGTGCGAAGGACGCGGCCTCCTTCGATCTGAACGCGGGCTGCACGGGCTTCATCTACGGTCTTTCGGTCGGGTACCAGTACGTCTCCAGCGGCGCCGCCTCGACGGCTCTGGTGATCGGCGCCGAGTCGCTGACCAAGTACACGGACTACGAGGACCGCTCGACCTGCGTTCTGTTCGGCGACGGCGCGGGTGCGGTCGTGCTGCGCGGCGAAGCCCCCCCGGCGCCGAGTTCGGAGAACGGGCTGCCGGGCGTCCTCTCCGTGGCGATCCACAGCGACGGTTCGCTGGCCCACCTGCTCGAGATGCCGGGCGGCGGCAGTCGCAATCCTCCGAACCGTCCGGAGACGCTGGAAGCGCGGCTGCCCTTCATCCGGATGCTCGGCAACGAGACCTTCAAGGTCGCGGTCCGCACCCTGGCCGAGGTCTCAGGCGAAGTGCTCGCCGACGCCGGCCAGGCGCCGGAAGACGTCAAGTGGCTCATTCCCCATCAGGCGAACCGCCGGATCATCGACGCCGTGGGGCGCCGGATCGACGTGCCCGCCGACCGCGTGTACGTCAACATCGATCGTTACGGCAACACATCGGCCGCGTCCATCCCGATCGCGCTCGACGAACTGAACCGCGACGGGCGGATCGACCCCGGGGACCTGGTCCTGATGGCGGCCTTCGGCGCCGGGCTGACCTGGGGCGCCGCCGCGGTCCGCTTCTAAGCCGGAGCGGAATCGTAGGGATGGACCGATGAGTGGGGTGGCGTACGTCTTTCCGGGCCAGGGCTCGCAGCGGGTCGGCATGGGCCGGGCGTTGGCTTTGGCCTTTCCGGAGGCGCGGGCGGTCTTCGAGGAAGCGGACGACACCCTCGGTTTCGCACTGTCTGTGCTTTGCTTCGAGGGGCCTGAGGACGAGCTTCAACTGACGGCCAACACCCAGCCCGCGATCGTCGCCGCATCGGTGGCGGCGCTCCGCTGTTTCCGGGCTCAGGGTCTGGAGACGGAAACGCCGGACTTCGTCGCCGGTCACAGCCTGGGCGAGTACTCGGCGCTCGTCGCGGCCAACGCGCTCGAACTCGGCGACGCTCTGCGCCTGGTCCGGGCCCGGGGCGAGGCGATGCAGAAGGCGGTGCCGGTGGGCGAGGGCGCGATGGCCGCGGTGCTTGGCCTGAGCGTCGAAGACACGGCGGAGGTCGCCGCCGAAGCGGCGGGCGACACTGGCGGGGTCTGCCAACTCGCCAACCTGAACGCGCCGGGGCAGGTCGTGATCGCCGGCGCCAGCGAAGCGGTGGAGCGGGCGATGGTGCTGGCGAGTGACCGGGGTGCGCGCCGGGCGATTTCGCTGCCGGTTTCGGCGCCATTCCACTGCGCCCTGATGGCGCCCGCCCGCCGGGCAATGGCGCCGCTGATTCAGGCGGCGCCGATGGCGGACCCACAGGTACCTGTGGTCTGCAACGTGGATGCGGCGCCGGTGACCTGCGCGTCCGCGGCCAGGTACGCGCTGGTGCGGCAGATCGACGGCCCCGTGCGCTGGGCGGAGTCGGTGACGGTGATGGCGGCAGAAGGCGTCGGCCGGCTGATCGAGTTCGGCCCGGGTAAGGTACTTTCCGGCCTCGCACGGCGGATCGATCGAAGGCTGAAGGTCCAGTCGGTGGCCGAGCCGGGCGACATGGAGTGACGATCATGAGCATCTTCGATCTGAGCGGACGGACGGCGCTGGTCACCGGCGCCTCGCGCGGGATCGGCCGCGGCTGTGCCGTGCTGCTGGCGCGGCAGGGCGCCCGCGTGGTGCTGGCGGCCCGGAACGAGGAACTGCTCGGCGAAGTCGCCGCGGAAATCGCCGCTTCAGGGGGCGAGGCCCATGCGATGGCGCTCGATCTGGCCGATCACGAACAGGTACCCGGCGCCGTGCGGCAGCTTCCGAAGGAGTTCGCGGCGGTCGACATCCTGGTCAACAACGCCGGCATCACGGCCGACAACCTGTTGGCCCGGATGACCCTGGACCAGTGGCAGCGGGTGCAGGACGTGAACCTGACCGGCGTCTTCGTCCTGACCAAGGCGCTCGTGCGGGGCATGATGCGCCGCCGCTTCGGGCGGATCGTTTCGGTGTCATCGGTGGCCGGCGTGCTCGGCAACGCCGGGCAGGCGAACTACGCCGCCTCGAAGGCCGGGCTGATCGGGTTCAGCAAGTCCCTCGCTCGCGAGCTGCTGAGCCGGGGGATCACGGTGAACGTTGTCGCGCCGGGCTTCATCGAGACGGACATGACCGCCGCGATGCCGGAGGGCGCCGGCGAGCGCTTCCTGGAGCAGTACGGCCTTATGCGTCTCGGCACCGTGGACGACATTGCGCCCGCGGTGCTGTTTCTTTCGAGCGACGAGGCGTCCTATGTCACCGGCGAAGTCCTGAGCATCAGCGGCGGGATGACCTGAAGCGCGGCTAGTTGGACGGATCGCCCTTGTGGTGGCATAGTCTCCGTCTGTCAGCGGGCCGGAAAGGCCAGCCCTGCGCGAACCCCCTTAGAGAGGAACCAGAATGTCCGTAGTCGAAAAGGTCAATAGCATCATTGTCGAGCAGCTCGGAGTCGATGCCGACGAAGTCACTCCCCGGGCCAGTTTCACCGACGACCTCGGTGCGGACTCGCTCGACATCGTCGAGTTGGTCATGGCCTTCGAGGAGGAGTTCGGCATCGAGATTCCCGACGAGGATGCCGAGAAGATCGGCTCCGTCAAGGAAGCCACCGACTACATCCAGGCGCACGGGGGCGACAACTAGCGCCCCGCGTTGGACCGGCGCCTTGGCCGGCGCCGGCGGCCCCGAGCGGATTCGCTGACAGCGCCGCCAAACCCGTCACAGACTCCGTGTTTGGCCCCATCCCCCACCTCTCCAGTTGGCCGCGCCGCCGAACGCAACGGAGTGCATTCGGCGGCGCAGCCAACTGGATGGATTCGGGCATATGAGCGACCGCAGACGCGTCGTCATCACCGGTGTCGGCCTGGTGTCCCCGCTCGCGGTGGGGACGGAGGCCACGTGGTCCGGCCTGATGGAGGGCCGGAGCGGCGTCGGTGCGATGACGCGGGTTGACTCGTCCCCGTACACGACGAAGATCGCCGCCGAAGTGCGGGACTTCGACGCGGAGCAGTTCATGCCCCGGAAGGACATCCGCCGCGTCGATCTCTTCATCCAGTTCGCCGTGGCGGCGGCAGCCCTGGCCCGTGAGGACTCGGGGCTCGAGATCGATGAGGCGAACGCCGATCGCGTCGCCACGGTCGTCGGCTCGGGCATGGGCGGGCTGCCGCTGATCGAGCACATGCACGACGTGTGGCGCGACCGCGGACCGCGCCGGGTGTCCCCGTTCTTCATCCCCGGCCTGATCGCCAACATGGCGTCCGGCCAGATCTCGATCCGGCACGGCGCCAAGGGACCGAACTCCTGTCCCACGACCGCCTGCACGACCGGCCTGCACGGGGTCGGCGATGCGTTCCGCCTGATTCAGCACGGCTACGCCGACGCGGCCTTCGCCGGCGGCACGGAGGCCACGACCTGCGACCTGGCGGTGGCCGGCTTCGGGGCGATGAAGGCGCTCTCGGTGCGCAACGACGAGCCGGACAGGGCGTCCCGGCCCTGGGATGTCGGCCGCGACGGCTTCGTTCTTGGCGAGGGCTCCGGGGTGCTGATCCTGGAGGAGCGCGAGGCGGCTCTGGCCCGCGGCGCCCATGCCTATGCCGAAATCCTGGGTTACGGCATGAGCGCAGACGCCTACCACGTGTCGGCGCCGGAACCCGAAGGCGACGGCGCGGCGCGGGTGATGAAGGCGACGCTCGACGACGCCGGGATCACGCCGGAACGGATCGACTACATCAATGCCCACGGCACCTCGACGCCGCTCGGCGACATTGCCGAGGTCCGGGCGATCAAGCGCGTTTTCGGCGACCACGCCTACCGGTTGGCCGTGTCCTCGACGAAGTCGTCGATGGGGCACCTGCTGGGAGCGGCGGGCGGCGTCGAAGCGGGCATCCTGGCGCTCGCCATCGACCGGCAGGCGCTGCCGGCAACGCTCAACCTCGATCAGCCCGACGAGGAGTGCGACCTGGACTTCGTGCCCCACGAGCCCCGCGACGCAAAGGTCGAGGTCGCGCTGACCAACTCCTTCGGCTTCGGCGGCACGAACGGCGCCCTGATCATGGCCCGGGCGTAGCGGCGCCAGGGTCGAGACCGGCAGTCCCAGCAGCGCCCGCAGCGTCCTCGAAGTAACGGGCCACCGCACCGCGCCCGGCCAGTTCGCTGATCCTCAGGAGTCCGTCGCTGCCGAGTCGTAGCAGCGCGGCGTCCCGTAGACCGTGGGCGCTGCCCTCGTCCGCCGCAAGCCTGGCGGCGGCGACCGCGTCCTCCCGCCTCAGGCCATCGACCTGGCCACGGCCCCGAGCAGCGTACTTGCGCTTCCCGCACATACCTGATCAGGCTGTCGGACCGAGCCGAGGTCTCAGTAGAGTTGACCGGAATGACGACCGACTTCGACTGTACGGTCTCAGGCAATCGTTGCACGAACCGGGGCGGCACGGCGGAAAACCGAATGACCAGCGACCGGAAGGCGGGATTCTCATCGACTGTTCGACAGGCCGGTCCAGGGCGATTCCGAAACAGGAGTCGGGCGCTCCTGCTCGTTGGAGTGCTTCTGGCTCTGGCCGTGCCTGGGCGTGCCGCCCGGGCGATGCAGGGGCCGCCTGATTGGGTGGAGGACCTCATCCGGGAGGTGCCGCCAGGCTCGGTGACCGAGCGTGTTTTCTTGGCGTCGCATGTTTCCCGGGCCGAGGTCCACGAGTACCTGGAGCGTCTGGGCCTGGAGCGTCTCGGTCTGGATGGCGGAGCGCTCCTCGACCCTGAGGTCAGCATCCGCGGGAGCGATGCGTTTCACGGCGTTCTCGAGGCCAGGGCCGACTGGGCGGCGTATCGGCTCGAACTCAACGGGAAGTTCGCATCGCGTCAATTCACCGAGGTTCTCGGTCAGGCGATGACGGTGACGGCCGTCATCAGCTCCGACGGCCTGCGGATTTCGGACGATCGGGGAGGGTCGCGGACCGAGGCGTACCGGAGGTTTCCGCTCGACGCATGCGACCGGGGGAGCGAACGGGGCGGTTGCGCTGACCCGGCGTCGTTCCGTGCAACGTTCGATGCAGCGAGCGACGACCACGGCACGATCGTCGAGGTCGTCAGAGACAGCCAGGGACTGCCAATCGGCGTGCGGTTCGGCGAGAGTCTGCTGCTTCGCTACAAGTTCACGCCTCCGTTGCCCGCGCCTCCCGGGAGCGTGCAGGCCGGCGGCCGGTGGCGCGAGCCCTCCTCGTGGGAGCTGATCGACCTTCGGACCTCGGAGATCGTGATCGACTCCGTCGATGCCGCCAGGGTGGCTTCCGGGCGTCCGCGTCTTTCTGTGGGCTTGCGGGGCGTCGGCGAAGTCCTTCGCTTCGAGGGTGGAGCGGCGTTTGCCGTGCAGGGGGGGACTATTGGGTGGCAGCCCTACGCGCTCCTGCCCCTCAACACGACTTCGGACGTCTGGCGCATCGTCCATGCCAGTGGCGGCAGGAGTCGAAACCACCAGTTCCGTGTCGACTACACCGACGATCTCGTGCGAGCCCGGATCAGGATCGGGGAAGGCGACCGGAGCATCGTCGTGGAGGCGCCGCGCAGTCGCCAGAGCCTGGCGCCGGTCTCGTTCGTTCCGATCGTCCTGGCGCCGTTTCACTTCGAGGGTCTCGTGCCGTCGGCGGTCCGCTTTGGGCTCCTCGAAGTGGAAGCGGGGGTGGTCCGCGAGGCTGCCAGTGTGGAGAATCACTTGCAGTTCGGCCCGGGCAAGGGATGCGAGGTGGAGGCCGAACGCGTCTTGTGCGCGGGTGGTGCGAGCGACGTGGTCGGCGAGGAGAGCCGCCCCAGCCCCTGGTGAGGCCCGCTCGCCGGGCCGAGGATGGGAGGGGTGAAGGCCTGGCGGTTACCTCGTCACCGACTCGGGACATGTGGTTGTCGGTCTCGACTCGCTGACGTTCGTGGCCGGATGTCCTTGGTGGTCTGGAAGGGCGGAGAGCCCCGAACACAAACGCTCGATGTAGGAGGAAGATGGCTCATGCGTTGGTGTGGAGTGCCGGAGCACCGAACAAGGCGAAGTCGTCACTCATGCGAGCAGGCTTGAAAACACACCGCTGTCTCCTGGCCAACTGAGCCACTTGGCTCGGCCACTACAATCCCTTGACACACTGGGCCTTCCGGTGCAGTATCCGGCCTCCTGGAGCCATTTCGGCCCGTTCCATCTGAACCACGCCATGAACACACCGGCCCGCGACATCGCGATCTCGACCGTCTCCGTCGTCCCTGTGACCGGAGTCGCGTCGAAGGTCTGGTGGGCTCACGGTCACGGCAAGGGCTGAATCCGGGCCAAGTCCCGGTACGTTGTCCGGGACGAGGGTAAACGAGAAGACCTCCTTCCGGATCGAAGGAGGTCATCAGTTTGAGTTCGACACCCGAGAATCCGCCGCGAGCCACCCTTGCGGAGGTCGCGCGGAGCGCAACCTTGGTGGCGTCGTTGACCGAGGCGCCCAGCGCGTCCGGCGACGAACTGCGCGCGCTGTCGGAGCGGGCCGACTGCCTCGAGGTGCGGGCGGACCTGGTCGGTGAGATCGGTGTCGAGTGGTTGCGGGAGCGGTTTGCCGGCGAGCTGCTCTACACGCTGCGGAGCGAGGCGGAAGGGGGCCGCGGACCGGTCGATGCGGGTCGGCGGGCGGAGCGGCTGGCTGCGGCCCGCGGGTACGACCTGGTCGATCTCGAGGCCGACCGCGATCTGGGCGCGGGCGTCCTCGCCTCGGTCGAGCCTGTCAGGCGGCTGGTGTCCTGGCACGGCCGCGGCGCCAGTCTCAAGGCGCTGCGAGGCCGGCTCAGACAGGTCTCGGGCGCGGAGGCGCGGCTCTACAAGCTCGTCACCACGCCGAAGAGGTCCGGCGAGGAATTGGCGCCGCTCGAACTGCTGCTCGACACCGGCCGGCCGGATGTTGCCGCATTCTCGATAGGCGCCATAGGCGCCTGGACCCGGCAGGTGGCGCCAAGGCTCGGAGCACCCTGGATCTACGGCGCCGCGGGTTCGCTGGCCGCCGCCCCCGGTCAACCGTCCATCGAACGGCTGCGGGCCGACTACGGCCTGCCGAGCCTGCCCCGCGTGTCGCGGCTGTTCGGCGTCGTCGGGCACCCGGCGGCGCACAGCCTGTCGCCACGGCTCCACAACGCCGGCTATCGGGACCGCGGTGAGGCCGCGCTCTACGTCGCCTTCGACGCGCCTTCCTTCGAGACGTTCTGGAGCGAGATCGCGCGGAGCGACTTCTTTGAGCGCGCGGGGCTCCCCCTCAGCGGCCTGAGCGTCACCGCGCCGCACAAGGCGGCGGCTCTGGCCGCTTCTGCTGCGGCCGGCGACCTGGCGGTAGGAACCGGGGGCGCGAACACCCTGCTCCCGGGCCTCGGCGCCGCCGCCGACAGGCAGTGGCGGGCAGAGAGCACGGACCCGGAGGGGGTCGTGGGTCCGCTTCGCCGGCGCGGCGTCGAGCTTTCGGGCCGCACTGCTGTGGTCATCGGCGCGGGCGGCGCCGGCCGTGCCGCGGCGGCGGGCCTGGCTGCCGCGGGTGCTGTGGTCGCGCTCGCCAACCGCACCGCCTCGAGCGGCCAGGCAGCCGCGGAGTCGCTCGGCACAGCCTTTGTTCCGCTCGACGAACTGGCGCCCGGCGCGTTCGATGTCGTCGTCAACGCCACCTCGCTCGGCCACGATCCGGCCGACCCGCTTCCCTGCGATCCCGACGCGCTGCGTGCCTCGGCTGCCGCGGTGGAACTGGTGTACGGCGGCGGACCGACACCCTGGAGCCGGGCCCTCCGAGCGCGCGGCATTCGGGTTGTGGACGGCCGGGAAGTGTTGCTGCACCAGGGTCTGGCGCAGTTCGAGGCGATGACGGGTAAGCCGCTTCCGTTCGAGGTCGGCGCCGCGGCCCTGGGATTGGAGGCGCCGCGATGAAGATCTCCGCCGGCCTGCCGACCGGAGTGTCGGCCGCTCTCTTCGACAGCGTGAAGCGCCGCCGCCGGCTGGAGGCGCGTTTGACCGCACTGCTCGAGGAGCGCGGCTTCGGCGAGGTGCTGCTGCCCATCCTCGACTACTTCGAGCCGTATCGGCCCCTGCTGCAGGGGCGCCGGCTGGAGCAGCTCTACCGCTTCGTCGACCGGGACGGTCAACTGCTCGTGCTGCGCGGCGATTTCACGCCGATGTTGGCGCGGCTGCTCGCCCCCCACCTGGACGACCTGGAACTGCCGCTCCGTCTGTATTACCGCGGCGACGTGGTGCGGCATCAGCCCTTGCGTCCCGGCCGGATGCGCGAGTACTCGCAGTTGGGCGCCGAGCTGCTGGGCGGCGACCGCACCGAGGCGGACGAGCGGATGCTGACCCTGTTCCTCGACCTGCTGCTACAGGCCTGCGGCGATGTCTCGCCCGCATCCGGCGACGACGCCGCGCTCCGGGTCGTCCTCGGCATCGCCGGCGCCCTCGACGAGCCCTTGCTCTCGGCGGCCGGAGAGGGCGCGGCCGGCGAACTGGCGCTGCGGATCGCAAGCCGCGACCGGCAGGCCGCGCGCCGGGCCGGTCTCGGCGATGTCGTAGAGCGTGGCTATCCGGAAGATCTCTCCGTGTTCGGGGACGCCGCCGATGCGGTGACTGAACTGCTCTTGCTCCGCGACCGGCTTTCCGCCGGGTACCGCGACCTTGGCATCGAGGTCGAGGTCGATCTCGCCGAGTTCGCCGCCGCCACTCTCGACCCGAGGGTCGGCGTTTCCGCGGGCACGCGCGGGTACTACGACGGCCTCATGTTCGCGGCCTACGCGCCGGGTACCGCCCTGGCCTTGGGGGTTGGCGGCCGCTACGACAGGGTGTTCCGGTCGCTCAGCGGCGACTGCTCGGCGATCGGTTTCTCGTTCGGCCTCGACCTGCTGGTGGAACTGGAGGGGGTCGGAGCATGATCACATTCGGCCTGCCGAAGGGACGCAACCTCGGACCGGCGCGCGACGCGCTTGCGGCCGCGGGCATGGGTCTCACCGATCTCGATGCCTCGCTTCTACGCCAGCGCTTCGGAGGCGTTGGGGTGTTGGGGGTCGAGGTCGAGGTGCTGCTGCTCAAGGACTGGGACCTGCCGCTCTATGTCGAGCACGGGATCGTCGACTGCGCGATCATAGGCTCAGACGTGCTGGAGGAGACCCAGCCCGATGTCTTCCAGCCGTTGCGGCTCCTGGACGGCCGCAGCCGCCTGTCGCTGATTGCCCAGACGCCGGAACTGCCGCGGCGGAGCGGCCAGCTTCGGGCCGCGACGCGTTATCCGGCGTGGGCGGCGCGGCTTCTTGCCGCCCGCAACCTGCACGTCGAGGTGCTGAGCCTGACCAGCTCGATCGAACTCGGGCCGTTGCTCGATCTGACCGACATGGCGGTCGACATCGTGCAGACCGGCGCCACGCTCAAAACCCACGACCTGCACGAGGTCGAGGTGCTGGCTCAGGTGGCGCCGACCTTCGTGGTCAACCGGGCTTCGTTCCACGCCCACCGGCGCCGGCTGAGCCGGCTGCTGTGCGCGCTCGAAGAAGCGGGGGCCGCCGGTGACTGAGCTCCGTAGTGGGGGAGCGTTGCAGGTCCTGGCGCCGGACAGCCGTGCCGGGCGGGAGCGCCTGGAACTCCTCGACCGGCGGGGCCGGGGCGGTGTCGCGGCCGAGATCGGCCATGCCGCCGCGGAGATCATAGGCCGGGTTCGCAGCGGTGGCGACGCGGCCCTGCTCGAAGCGGTGCGGCGCTACGACGGCTTCGACGCGCCGTCGGTCGCCGCCTTGCGACTGGGCGGCGCCCGCCCGCATCCGGCTTCCGAACGCATCGACCCCGACGTACTCACCGCCATCGATCGCGCCCGGGACGCCATTGAGGTCTACCACCGGGCACAGCCGCACGGTCCGGGCGTCCAGCGCCTGGAACGGGACGGCGTGTCGATCGAGGAGCGCCGGCTGCCGATCCGCCGGGTCGGGATCTACGTGCCGGGTGGGCGGTTCGCTTATCCGTCGACGGTGCTGATGACCGCGGTGCCGGCACGGCTCGCGGGTGTCGAGGAGATCGTCGTCGCCACGCCGCCCCAGGCCTACCTCGAGAGCCCGGTGCTGCGGCACGTGCTCGACCTGGTCGAAGCGGACGAGGTCTGGGGCATGGGGGGCGCGCACGGCGTCGCGGCGCTCGCCTACGGCACCGAGTCCGTCCGGGCGGTCGACCTGATCGTCGGGCCCGGGAACGCCTGGGTGGCGGCCGCAAAGCAGTACGTGGCGGGCGACGTCGGCGTCGACCGCGACGCGGGTCCGTCGGAGGTCGTCATCGTGGCGACCGATGGCGCTCCCGCGGGCTGGGTTGCGGCCGACCTGCTCGCGCAGGCGGAGCACGATCCCCTGGCGGTCGCGGTCCTGGTCACGGACTCCGCGGCGCTTGCCGACCGGGTGGCGTCGGAGGTGGACCGGCAGCTCTCGCTGCTGCCGACCCGCGACACCGCCGCTGCCGCGCTCGAAGCGCACGGCGCGGCCTTCGTCACGGGCGACCTGGACGGCGCCCTCGCGCTTGCCGAACGGCTGGCGCCCGAGCATCTGCAACTGATCGGCGCGGCCGCGGAAGCGCGCGCGGACGAGGTGCGCAATGCCGGCGCCGTCTTCGTCGGCGCGTCTTCGCCTGTCGTGTTCGGTGACTACGTGGCCGGGCCCAGCCACGTGCTGCCCACGGGCGGCACCGCGCGCTTCGCCCCCGGTCTCGGGATAGAGGACTTCGTGCGGCGCAGTCACACGGTTCGCTTTTCCGGCGAGGCCTCGAAGGCTTGGGCCGGCGCCGCCGAGACCCTGGCGGCCACCGAGGGTCTGGCGGCCCATGCCGCGGCGGCGAGGTTGCGCCTGGGCCGAGGGAAAGAGCGCGGAGGAAGAGTCATGAGTGCCTCCGCCCGGGGCGCCGGCGCCTTCGTCAGGCCTGAGTTCCGCCGCCTGTCCGCCTACTCGCTCGACCGCGGGACGTACCGCTACCGGCTCGATCAGAACGAGGCGCCGTGGGATCTGCCGCGGGCGCTCAAGCGCGAGGCGCTGGCGCGTCTGGCCGAGCGCACCTGGGCCCACTATCCGGACTTCCACGCCGAACGTCTGCGGCGTCTGCTCGGTGACCTCAACGACTGGCCGGCGGAGGGCGTTCTGGTCGGGAACGGTTCCGGCGAGCTGCTCACCACGGTGCTCGAAGGCGTCGTGCGCCCCGGCCAGGAGGTGCTCGCCTGCGAGCCGTGCTTCGGTCTCTACGAGACCTTCGTCCGGCGGGCCGCGGGCGTGCCGCGATTCCTCGAACCGGCGCCGGACCTGGCGCTCCAGACCGGCGAACTCCAGGCCGAGATCGAGCGCGACCCGAGCCGGCCGGTGATCCTCTGCACGCCGAACAACCCGACCGGCACGGCTGCGGATCCCGCTACGGTGGAGCGCCTTCTGGGCGCGCTCGAGGCGCCGCTGCTGCTCGACAACGCGTACGGCGAGTTCTGCCGCCACGACTACCGGCCGCTGCTGCGCCGCCACCCGAACCTGATCGTGTTCCGGACCCTGTCCAAGGCCTGGTCCCTGGGCGGCATCCGTCTCGGCTACCTGCTTGCGGACCCGGACCTGGTGACGGAACTGATCAAGGTCAAGCTGCCCTACAACATCGGTCATGCGGCGGCGGTCATCGGCGAAGTGGCGCTCGAACACGCCGACCGGCTTCTGCCGCGCGTCGCCCTGGTGCGGGCGCGCCGGGAGCAGTGGATGGTCATGCTGCGGGAGTTCGGTTTCGAGGTACTCGACTCGGAGGCCAACTTCCTCCTCGCACGCCACCCCCGCTGCGCCGAGATCCGCATGGGTCTCGCCGACGGTGGGGTCCTGGTTCGGGACGTGAGCCGCTACCCGGGTTTGGCCGACTGCATGAGGATCGGAATCGGCGGCGGTCCGGCGCTGCGCGCCACGCGACGCGCGCTGGCGGGAATGAACGGGGGAGAGAAGCCATGAGACGAGCGGCCATCGATCGCAAGACATCCGAAACCCGGATCCGCGCCGAGTTGTCGCTCGACGGCGGCCCGTGCCGGCTTGATGTGCCGAACGGTTTCTTCTCGCACATGCTGGACGCCCTCTCGCGTCACGGCGGTCTGGGGCTCGACCTCGAAGCCCGCGGCGATACAAACATCGACCTTCACCACACGGTGGAGGACACAGGCATCGTGCTCGGCGAGGCGCTGCGAGAGGCCCTGGGCGACCGGGCCGGCGTGCGGCGCTTCGCCTACGCATTCGCGCCGCTCGACGAGGCGTTGGCACGCGCCGTGATCGACCTCTCGGGCCGCGGTTCCTTCCACTTCCGGCTGCCCGCGGACCTGGAGCAGGCATGGGTCACGACCGAGTTCCCGCTCACCCTGATGGGTGACTTCTTCGGCGCCTTCGCCGACCGCGGGCGGCTGACGCTGCACCTGGACGTCCTCTGCGGCCGCAACCCGCACCACGTCGCCGAGGCGTCGTTCAAGGCGGTGGCTCTGGCGCTGCGTGACGCGGTGTCCCTGCGGCCTGACGCCGGGGGCGGCGCCGAGGCGCCGAGCACGAAGGGGAGCCTGACGGCATGACCGGCGTTGCGAGCAGCGCCCCGGCGAGCAGAGCGACGGTGGTCGACGCCGGCGTCGGCAACATCGGCAACCTGGTGCGGGCGCTCCGCCACCTGAGGTCCGAAGTCGAAATCACCTGCGATCCGGAGGCGATTCGTAAGGCTCGCTGCCTGGTGCTGCCGGGCGTCGGCGCTTTCCGGCCGCCGCGCGAGGTTCTGCGCGGCGCTGCCGAAGAGGCAATCAGCACGGCACTCGGGAACGGCGCGTACCTGCTCGGCATCTGTATCGGCTACCAGCTCCTGTTCGACAGCAGCGAGGAGTTCGGCATGACGGACGGTCTCGGCCTGCTCGCGGGCCGTGTCACCCAGTTGCCGGGCGGCGTGCCCCTGCCTCACATCGGCTGGAACCGCGTCTTCGGCACAGCAAACCATCCCCTCCTCGCCGGCGCAGCCGAGGACGACCACTACTACTTCGTCCACTCCTTCGCGCCGGAGGACGTGCCGGAGGAGTCCGTGCTGGGACGCTCCCGTCACGGCCGCAGTTTCCCCGCGATCACGGGCCGCGGGCGCATCGCGGGTACCCAGTTTCATCCCGAGAAGAGCGGCGCCGCCGGCCTGCGGCTGCTGCGCAACTACCTGGCCTGGGCGGGCGACCTGGCCGATGGGGTCGAAGGAGGCGACGGTGCAACTGCTGCCGGCAATTGACCTGCGCGGCGGTCAGGTCGTGCGTCTCGAACGCGGCGACGACGGGCGCCGCACGGTCTACGACGCCGATCCGGGCAATGCGCTGCGCCGCTGCCGCGAGGCGGGGGTGTCCCGCATCCACGTCGTCGATCTGGACGCGGCGTTCGGCGGTGCCCCCCAGCGCGAAGTCGTCGAGGCGCTGGTTCAGCAGGCAGCCCCCACCGGCATCCAGCTCGGCGGCGGCCTGCGTGACCGCGAGTCCGTCGAGTGGGCCTTCGCGGCGGGCTGCGAACGGGCGGTGGTGACCTCCCTCATCGTTCGCGACTTCGACGTGTTCACCGGCCTCTGTCGCGACTACCCGGGGCGCATGGTGGCGGCGCTTGACATCGACCGCGGCGAAGTGCGGCTGGCGGGCTGGACCGAATCGGCCGACCGCTCGCCCGCGACGCTGTGCGAGCAGCTTGCCGGTCTGCCGATCGCGGCGGTGCTGGTCACCGACATCTCGCGGGACGGGATGATGCAGGGCCCGAACATCGACCTCGCCTGCGAGATCGGCGCCATGGCCGGCGCGCCGGCGATCCTCTCGGGCGGCGTACGGTCGGCGGCCGACCTGGAAGCCGCGGCCCGGCGGCCCGAACTCGAAGCCGCGATCGTCGGCCGCGCGCTCTACGACGGTTCGCTGACCTTGGGCGAGGCGCTCGCCGCCTGCGGCGGAGCGGGAACGCCCGCCGCCGCTACCGGAGGCGCGTCATGAGAGCCACCATCGAGCCGACCGGCCTCACCCGCCGCATCATCCCCTGTCTGGACGTGGCCGCCGGGCGGGTGGTCAAGGGCGTCCAGTTCAAGAACCTGACTGATCACGGCGACCCGACCGAGGCCGCGGCCCGCTACGCCGCGGAGGGCGCCGACGAGATCGTCTTCCTCGACATCACCGCCGCGCCCGAGCGCCGCGACACGGACCTCGACTGGGTGCGCCGGACCGCCGAGCAGGTGTTCATTCCGCTCAGCGTCGGCGGTGGCGTGCGCAGCACAGGCGACGGCCGCAAGTTGCTCCTCGCCGGCGCCGACAAGCTGGGGATCAACACCGCCGCGGTCGCCGAACCGGAGCTGCTCACGCGCCTCGCCGAGCGCTTCGGGAGCCAGTGCGTCGTGCTCTCGGTCGACGCCAAACGGCGGCTAGAAGACGGGGCCGAGAACCAGAGTTGGGAGGTCGTCACCCACGGCGGCCGCACGCCGACCGGGCTCGATGCAATCGAGTGGATCGAGAAGGGAATCGAACGGGGCGCCGGCGAGATCCTGCTCACCAGCATCGACAGCGACGGCATGAAGAGCGGCTACGACCTGGAACTGCTGCGCCGGGCGTCCGCGCTGTCGCCGGTGCCGGTCATCGCCTCCGGCGGCGCCGGCACCCTGGAGCACCTGGCGGAGGCCCTGGAGACCGACGCCGCGGCGGTGCTCGCCGCCTCGATCTTCCACCAGTCCACGTACTCCGTGGGCGCGGTCAAGGAGTACCTTGGCCGCCGCTTTCCGATCCGCATGTGATGAGGAATCGAGGAGACCAAGAGATGACAGCGACGGCGATCGACCCTGCGGCGCTCACCTACGACGACCGGGGCCTCCTGCCCGTCGTGGTCCAGGACGTGCTCTCGGGCGCGGTGCTGATGCTTGCCTACGCCAACCGGGAGGCGGTGGAACTCACACTCGCCAGCGGCGAGGCCCACTTCTACAGCCGCTCGCGGCAGGAGCTTTGGCGCAAGGGCGCGACCTCGGGCAACACCCTGGCGGTGGTCGAAGTGCTCCAGGACTGTGACCGGGACGCCCTCCTGGTTCGAGCGCTGCCGGCCGGTCCTGCCTGCCACAACAACACGAGGAGCTGCTTCGAACCGAACGCCGCCGAGTTCGAGCTCGGCTGGCTGGCGCGTGTGATCGCCGAGCGGGCGTCCGCTCCGCCGGAGGAGAGCTACACGGCCCGTCTCCTCGACCAGGGAGTCGACCGGATCGCACGCAAGGTCGCGGAGGAAGCGGGCGAGACCGTGATCGCCGGCGTCCGGGCCGACGCGGCGCCCGAGTCCGCCGAGCGCCGCGGGGATCTCGCGGCCGAAGTCGCCGATCTCGCCTACCACCTGCTGGTGCTGCTGCAGGCGACCGGCGTCGGGATCGCCGACGTGGCGGCTGAGCTGGGTCGCCGCCATCAGCAAGCCGGGGGAACGCAGCCATGAGCCGGCCCGCATCCGCCATCGCCCACACGCGGGAGTTCCTGGCCGACACGTCGACGCCGCTCGGCGTCTACAGCAAGCTGGCCGCGCATGCGGAGGGCGACTCCGGGGCGCGGCGCTTTCTGCTCGAGAGCATCACCGGTGGCGAGCACGTATCGCGCTACAGCTTCCTCGGCGCGAGCCCGTCGCAGGTCTGCCGGGTGTACCTCAACCGGCTCGAGATCGAGGATCTCCGTTCCAGGGGCGGCGTTCAGGTGCAAGCCGGCGATCCGCTGCCGAAGCTGCGGCAACTGCTCGACGGTGTGACCGCGGATCCGCCGCCGCCGTTGCCGTTTGCCGGCGGCTGGATCGGCGCCTTCGGCTTCGACGCGATCCGGCTCGTCGAGCCGTGTCTGGTCGACCATCCGGCCGGCCGCCCACCGGACCCGTTCGGCCTGCCTATCGCCACCCTGGCCCGCTTCGACGACGTGCTCGTGTTCGATCACGCCCGCCAGCGGATCGTCGCGGTGGCGAACGAGATCACGGGCGAGACGACGGCGGCGGAGGCCGAAGCGCGGCTCGATGAACTGCAGGCGGTCCTTGAGAGCCGCGGCGAGGCCACGGCGGCCCGGGTCGAGGACATGGGTGTTTTGGCGGAGACTGCCGCCCCGACGCTGAGCGACGAAGAGTACGGCCGGGCAGTGATGGCGGCGAAGGAGTACATCGCCGCCGGCGACATCTTCCAGGTTGTGCTGGCACGCCGCTGGACTCTCGACCTCGACGTGTCGCCGGCGACCCTCTACCGGGCGCTGCGGTTGGTCAATCCGTCGCCGTACATGGTCCTGTTCGAGGCGCCCGAGGCGTCGTTGATCGGCGCTTCGCCGGAGATGCTGGTGCGGCGCACGGGGCGGCGCCTCGAGGTGCGGCCGATTGCCGGCACCCGCCCCCGCGGCAGGACCGCGGCGGAGGACCGCGCTCTGGCCGAGGAACTGATGGCCGACCCCAAGGAGCGCGCGGAACACGTGATGCTGGTCGACCTGGGGCGCAACGACCTCGGACGGGTGGCGTCGCCGGGCGGGGTCTCGGTGGCCGACTTCATGGTCATCGAGCACTACAGCGACGTGATGCACATCGTCAGTTCGGTCGAGGCCGAACAGTCCGCCGCGGCCGGAAACGGCGCCGGTTCGGCCCTCGACGCCCTCCTGGCCTGCTTCCCGGCCGGCACGCTGTCCGGGGCGCCGAAGATCCGCGCGGTGGAGATCATCGACGAACTCGAGCCGGAGGCGCGCGGGATGTACGGGGGCTCGGTGGGCTACTTCTCATTCGGCGGCGACATGGACACCTGCATCACGATCCGCACCCTGACCCTGGCGAACGGCGAGGCCTCGATCACCGCCGGGGCCGGCATCGTCGCCGATTCCGACCCGGTGCGCGAGGCGCAGGAGACCCGCGACAAGGCCGCGGCGCTGCTGCGGGCGGTGGCGCTGGCGCGCGACCTGGAGGACCGCCGGGCATGATCCTCGTCATCGACAACTACGACTCCTTCACCTACAACTTGGTCCAGATATTCGGCGGTCTCGGCGCCGAACTCGAGGTGGTGCGCAACGATGTCGAGAGCGTGCCGGACCTGCTGGCGCGCGACCCGGAAGGCATCGTCCTGTCGCCGGGGCCGGGCCGGCCGGAGGACGCGGGAGTCTGCATCGACCTCCTGCGGGCGCAACCCGACGTGCCCCTGCTCGGCGTTTGCCTGGGACACCAGGCGCTCGGCTCGGCATTCGGCGGCACCGTCAGCCGGGCGAAGGTCCTGATGCACGGCAAGACCTCCGAAGTCGAGCACCGGGGGGTGGGCTTGCTGTCCGGCCTGCCTTCGCCCTTCGTCGCCACGCGCTACCACTCGCTGGCGGTCGAGGAGGAGAGCCTGCCGGCACAGCTTCAGCCGCTGGCCTGGAGCGAGGACGGAACGCTCATGGCGATGCGGCACCGGGAACTGCCCTACTGGGGCGTCCAGTTCCATCCGGAGTCGGTGCTCACCGGCAGCGGACCGCAGCTACTTCAGAACTTTCTCGATCTGTGCGGAGAGGCCAATGACTGATCTCGACCTTTCGACCCTGTTGCGAACGGCCATCGCCGGCGAGGACCTTCCCGCCACGACAGTGGAGGAGCTGTTCGGCCGGCTGATGGACGGCGAACTGTCCGAGGTGTGGAAGAGCGCGTTTCTGGTCGCGCTGGCGGCGAAGGGCGAATCGGTGGGTGAGATCGCCGGCGCCGCACGGGCGATGCGGGCGCGGGCCTCCGGGGTGCCGCACACGAGTTCCGGCGTGATCGACACCTGCGGCACCGGCGGCGACGGCCGGGGCACGTTCAACATCTCGACCGCGGCCGCGCTGGTGGCGGCTGCGTGCGGCGCGCGGGTGGCCAAGCACGGCAACCGCGCCGTGTCGAGCCGCTCCGGCTCGGCGGACGTACTCGACGCTCTCGGCGTGCGGCTCTCGGGCGACACGGAGGCTCTCGGACGCTGCCTCGACGACGTCGGCATCGCCTTCCTGTTCGCGCCCATGCTCCACCCGGCTATGGCCCAGGTCATGCCGGTGCGGCGCGAGCTCGGCGTGCGCACGCTGTTCAACGTGCTCGGGCCGATGACCAACCCGGCCGGGGCGAAGCGTCAGTTGATCGGCGTCTTCGCGGCCGGTCTGGTCGAAAAGGTCGCGCGCGTGCTGCGGGATCTCGGAAGCGAGCACGCCCTGGTCGTCCACGGCGACGGTCTCGACGAGATCACGACCACCGGGACGACTGCGGTTGCCGAGGTACGGGACGGCGACGTGCGCACCTTCGAAGTTCATCCACGCGACTTCGGGATCGCCGAGGCGGCGCCGGAGGATCTCCTCGGCGGCGGCCCCGAGCGGAACGTCGAGCTGATGGGCGACGTGCTCGCCGGAGGCGAGGGGCCGCTGGCCGACATCACCTGTCTCAACGCCGGGGCCGCGCTCTTTGTCGCCGGCAGGGCGGACGGCCTCGCCGCCGGTGTCGCCGCCGCGTTCGAGGTGCAGCGTTCGGGAGCGGCAGCCAGGAAGCTCGAAGAGCTCGCCGGCTGGGACGGCTGGGACGACGGAGGCGGCGGAGACTGAGGCCATGTCCGAGGTTCCCGACATCCTGCGGCGCATCTGCGAGCAGCGGCGCCGGCGCGTCTCGCCCGCATCCGGCTCCGGCTTCGGCCCCGCCTCGCCACGCCTCGCCCCCGACGCGCCCGGCCGCCGTTTCCTCGACGCGATCGAGGCCCGTCGCGGCCGCGCCGTCATCGCCGAGATCAAGATGGGATCGCCCAAGCTCGGCGACCTCAGGGGACGCTTCGATCCGGTCGCCCGGGCAGAGACCTACGCGGCCGCCGGCGCCGCCTGCCTGTCGGTGGTGGTCGAGCCGGACCACTTCTTCGGCAGCTACGAGCTGCTCGCGGACTGCGCCGCCGCCTCCGGCCTGCCCGCGGTGGCGAAGGACTTCGTCGTCTCCGACGTACAGCTCGAATGGGCGCGAGACGCCGGCGCCTCCGCGGTGCTCCTGATCGCCGCGCTCTACCACGCCGCGGAGTTGCGGCGGCTGGCGGCGCTCGCCCGGGGCTTGGGCCTGGTGCCCCTGATCGAGACCCACGACGACGAGGACTTCGAGAAGCTGGCCCCCCTGGGAGCGCAGGCCGCCAGCCCGCTTCCGGCCCTGGGAACGCGGGCTTCCAGCCCGCATCCGGGTCGCCCGCAACGCGGCAGTGAGGCCCCAGACTGGGAACTCGTCGGCATCAACAACCGCGACCTGCGCACCTTCGAGGTCGACCTGGAACGAAGCGCCGACCGCGTCGGCCGCCTCCCGGCGTCGGCTCTCAAGGTCGCCGAGTCGGGGATTCAAACGGGCGCCGATGTCGCCAGGCTGCGTCGGGCCGGTTTCGACGCGTTCCTCATCGGCGAGCGCCTGGTGCTCTCCGGCGACCCGGCGGCCGCGCTCGCCGAACTGCTGGGCGACCCGGCAACATCGGGAGCGACCCCATGAAGGTCAAGGTCTGCGGGGTCACCACGCCCGACGACGCCCGGCTCGCGGTCGATCTCGGCGCCGACTTCGTCGGCCTCAACTTCTACCGTCCCAGCCCACGCTGGATCGACGTCGACCAGGCCGCGCGCATCCGCCGCGCCGTCGGCGACCGGGCACAAGCCATCGGCATCTTCGTCAACCACACCCGCGACGAGGTCGCTTTGATCGACCGGCAGGTTGGCCTCGACTTCCTCCAGTTCAGCGGCGACGAGAGCCCGGAACTTGTCGCCGAGTTCAGGGACCGCGCGATCCGTGTCCGCCGCGTCGGTGGCGCGGCTACCGTTGCAGCCCGGATTCCCGAGGAGGACTGCTGGGCGGTCCTGATCGACCGCGCCCACGATCGGCTCTACGGCGGTTCCGGCGAGAGCTGGGACTACGCGGCGGCGGCCGATCTCGCTCTGACGCAGCCCGGCGGCAGGTCGCGACGCGTGTTCATCGCCGGCGGCATCGGCCCCGGCAACATCGCCCAGGTCGCGGCGGCCGTGCCCGGCGCCTACGCCGTCGATACCTGTTCGGGCGTCGAGTCCTCGCCCGGACACAAGGACCGCGCCAAGCTGGAGCAGTTGTTCGCCAACCTGGCAGAGGGAGCAGCACGATGAAGGTAAGAACACCCCTCTCCGCCGCGGCCATGGAACCGGACGAGGGCGGCCGCTACGGCGTCTACGGCGGGCGCTACGCCCCCGAGACCCTGATGGCGCCGCTCGAGGAGCTGAGCCGCGCCTATGACCGGCTGCGGCGAAAGCGCGCCTTTCAGCGCCGGCTGAAGGACCTGCTGGAGCACTACGTCGGCCGCCCGACGCCGCTCTACTTCGCCGAGCGCCTGACCGAGCACCTCGGCGGCGCGCGCATCTACCTGAAGCGGGAAGACCTGCTCCACACCGGCGCGCACAAGATCAACAACGCCCTCGGCCAGGTGCTGCTGGCGAAGGAGATGGGCAAGACCCGGATCATCGCCGAGACCGGCGCCGGCCAGCATGGCGTTGCCACTGCCACGGCCGCCGCTCTCCTCGGTCTCGACTGCGTCGTCTACATGGGCGAGGAGGACATGCGTCGCCAGCGCCTGAACGTCTACCGGATGCAGCTTCTGGGCGCGGAGGTGGCGCAGGTCGATGCCGGCAGCCGGACGCTCAAGGACGCGATCAACGAGGCGTTCCGGGACTGGGTGGCGAGCTTTGCCGACACCCACTACGTGCTCGGCACGGTCACCGGGCCGGCGCCCTATCCGCGGATGGTGCGGCAGTTCCACAGCGTGATCGGTGCCGAGGCGCGGCGCCAGTTGAAGCGGCAGACCGGCACCGCACATCCGGATGTCGCGATCGCCTGCGTCGGCGGCGGCAGCAACGCGATGGGCCTGTTCTCCGCATTCTTCGACCGTCCCGACGTGCTGCTGGTCGGCGTCGAGGCCGGCGGGCGGGGACCGGATCTGGGAGATCACGCCGCGCGGTTCTCGGGGGGCACGCTCGGCGTGCTCCACGGCGCCCGCACGCTCGTGCTCCAGGACGAGGAGGGCCAGGTCGTCGGCACCCACTCCGTGTCCGCCGGGCTCGACTACCCGGCGGTCGGCCCCGAGCACGTGTTCCTGCACGAGCACGGGCAGATCGAGTTCACGTCGGCCACCGACCAGGAGGCGATCGACGCCTTTCACCTGCTGTCGTCGATGGAGGGCATCCTGCCCGCGCTCGAATCGGCGCATGCCATCGCCGAGGTCATCCGCCGCGCGCCCGGGATGGGCGAGGACCAGATCATGCTCGTCAACCTCTCCGGCCGCGGCGACAAGGACGTGGAGTCGGTGCTTGAATACGACGGAGCGACCAAATGAGCCTCCTGCGCAAGCGCCCATTGCGCGACGGTGCCATCGCGGCCGCGTTCGCCGGCTGCTCCAGGCAGAAGCGTGCCGCCTTCATTCCCTTCATCGTCGCCGGCGACCCCTCGCTCGAGGCGACGCCGGACCTGCTGCGCGCCCTGGTCGCCGGCGGCGCCGACGTGATCGAACTCGGGGTCGCCTTCAGCGATCCGATCGCCGACGGACCGACGATCCAGCGCGCTTCCCACCGCGCGCTCGACGCCGGTTCCTCGCTCAGCGCGGTGCTCGGGATCATCGAGCGCCATCGCGAGGAACTCGGCGTCCCGATCGTCCTGTTCACCTACTACAACCCCGTCCACGCCCGCGGTGTTGCGACGTTCGCCGCCCAGGCCGCCGACAGCGGGGTCGACGGCGTGCTTTGCGTCGATCTGCCGCCCGAGGAAGGCCTGCGCGAACTGCAGCCGGCGCTCGTGGAACGCGGCGTCGACTCGATCTACCTGATCGCCGCCACCAGCACGAAGGCGCGCATCGACCGGGCCGCGGCGGCATCGAACGGCTTCGTCTACTACACAGCGCGCTCCGATGTCACGGGCGAGCGCGACGATCTGATCCCCACCCTGGCGCGGGAAGTGAAGCGGGTACGCCGGCGGGTCCGCCTGCCGGTCGCCGTCGGCTTCGGCATCTCGACCCCCGAGCAGGTCGAGGAAGTGGCCGCAGTCGCCCACGGCGTCGTCGTCGGCAGCTCTCTGGTGCGTCTGGTGGAGGAGAACGCCGCCGAACCGGATCTGGCGGCGAGGCTCGAACGCCGGGTCGGCGAGTTGACGGCGCCGCTGCGGCGCTGACACCCGCCCCGCGGGGGGCGCGGCGCGGAGTAGCGCTGCCGTCCCGGTGTCCGCCGAGCGGAGAGCGGGCGACAATGTGGCAGATCTGGCCGGTCTTGGGAGAATCTGACCGAAATCCGCTAAATGGCGGCCGGTCCTCTTCCGTATCTTGTCCCTAGAGTATTTGGCGGAGTCCACACCGCAACCACCACCTTGAGGGAGGGTACCGCTATTGAACCTGTCGATCACCGTCCTGGTCGGTGTACTTGCCACTCCGGCGGTCGGCCAAGTGGAAGAGGCGCGGCCGGGTTACGAACAGGTGGCAAGCCATCCTGGTCACCCCGGCGGCGTATCGATCCCGGTCTTCATCCTGGCCGGCATCAACGACTATGGCCAAGTGCAGACCGAGGATGACGAGTGAACGGCAGCAGCTCAAAGAAAGCACTGGCTGTGATCGCGGCGGCCTGCGCCATGCTGGCCGCGTCGGTTCGCGAGGCGGCGTCCGGTCGTCGTCCGAGTCGTTCCCGGCGCCGAGCCTGCGCGTTGCACCCGTCGAGCGGGACCGCGGTTGTGACAGCGCCGCCCGCAGCGGACCCGCAGCGTTTCCGGCGGACCGTTCGGTGCCATTACAGAGGAGGACAGCATGAACCCCTACATCCAGTCCTTGGACGTGGCGCGGGTGCAGAGTGATCTGCGTCGCGCCGCGCGTTTCAGCGTCGTGGTGCGCGTCTGGTCGCGGTGGGGCGATCCGCTGCTGGCCCTGGACCGTGCGCGGGCATGAAGAAGCGTCGGAAGTCAACGGCGTCTGTAGCCTCGGCCTCGCGTATCCGGGCGAGGGGTAGAATGCCCGTGCTTCATGGACGGGCGATCGTTTCCATGGCGGGCCAGACCGACTTGGCTCTGCTGGTCGGGCGGGAAGGAGTCCGCGTGGGCGCTCCGGGAGCTCCGGGCCGATCCGTCCTGCGATGTCCGCGGACTGATCGCACTGGTGAACGAGAAGAACGGCCGCGTCATCCTGCACGGCGTTCGGCACACGCTGCTTCAATGGCAGGCCGAGGCGGTCGAGCTGGCGCTACGGCTCATTCCGCTGGATTGGACGTCCTCGGCGACCGAGCGGAACGCTGCCCTGGCCAGAGGGTTCGGCGAGCTGCGGACGGATGGCGCGCAGCGTGTCGCCTTTGGCGACCTGTTGTCTGTGCGCGGCCGCGACCGACGCCTGCTGGTCACTGCCGAATCGGAACTCGAAACGGTCTTTCCGCTCTGGGGACGGGACACGTGCGACCACTCGGCAGACATTCTGGAGGCCGGTCTGTCGGCCTGGATTTGCTGCGTCGACACCGGCTGCATACCGGCGGATTGCGTGGCGCGCCGTTTCGACGCGAACTTCGTGGCCCGTCTGCCCGACGGCGTCGACCCGTGCGGCGGGAACGACGAGTTCCACACCTTCGTGGAATGGGCGCCGGGCTGGAACCGTCGCGTGCGGGTCGAGCTGACCCGAGAGATCGAGGTCTACGACGGCGCCTTCGCGGAACTGGAACCGGCGCCGGCGCCCGAGGCCGCCGTCCGCGCCCAGCCCGGCGACGGAGTCGGGGAGGTTTGGGCGGGGGACGGCTCTCCGGCGCAGCCGGCCATCGACCCCTTCAGCCATTTCGCGCGGCTCGACCGCGTGCGGCGGTATGTTGACGCCCATCTCGCCGGCGACCTGGGTGTCGACGTGGTCGCCAAGGTCGCGGCGATGTCGCCGACGGGCTTTTCCCGGTACTTCCGGGAGCACGTGCGGATGACCTTCACGTCCTGGTTGGTCCACCGGCGGGTCGAGCACGCATGCCTGCTGCTGCGGGAGCGCAACATCGCGGTGAGCCGGATCGGGGAAGCCGCCGGTTTCCACAGCGAGCGGACGTTTCGCCGGGCCTTTCACGAACAGATGGATTGCAGCCCCTCGGCGTACAGGAAGCGGTCGCTCGAGGAGTAGGCGGTGGACGCCGTGGCGCCCACCTTCGTGCCAGTCAATAGACTGGCCGGGAGGGACTCGGAGGGAATGGGACGACGAACCGAAGGCCGCGGGGCTACAGTGACGCTGGGCCCCCGTTTCGGCTGGTGGCGGATGATGTCGCTGGCATTCCTGATCTTGGTGGCGGTCGTAGCCGCGCCGCTGCAACCCACCGCCCAGGCCCAGCCGCCGGACGAGGTCGAACTCACCGTCCACGTTGACGCGATCGCGTCGCGCGAAGAAGCGCCGTCCGGCGACGTAACAATCGAATTCACCGAAGCCTCGACCCGCGAACCGGTGGCGTCCTACGTTGTCGAGGCTTCTTCGGACGAGCAGACCCTCCAGGTCACCGTGCCGGTGCTCGAGTCGCGCTCCGGCTGGTTCGCTTCCGCGCGGTCAGAGCGTTGGTGGAGTTCGACGGAGTACATCCCCCCGGACGCCCGGGAGGTGTCGCTAACGCTGGTGCCCGAAGGCGTGGTGCGATTCGCCATCGACGGCACGGACAAGGGAGTCGATCTCCTCGAGACAGGCCAGGTCTGGATCGGCGGCCGGGTCGGCAGTCGCGGTGTGCGCCTCGAGCGACGAACCTACGGCGGGCCCTGCGAGGTGGACCGGGAGCCGGACCGGCGGGAGGTGCTGATCGCCTGCCCGTTCGCCCGGGACGAAACGGTCGACCTGCGCGTCCGGTTGGGCCTGTTCCTGCCACTACTGCGGTCTGATGTGACCGTCACGGCCGACACCGATCTGGGCCTGATCGAGCCGGTCCGGGGCGCGGTTGTGACGGGCAGCGTGGCTTCGGCCGACGGCTCGAGCCACCAGCTCGCCCTGATTCAGCGACACGCGCCGCTGGCATTCGGCTGGTCCGGCTGGACGGATCCCGGAGGCGTTTTCGTCTTCGAGGGGCTTGCGCCGGGCGCCTATGAACTCCGGATTCGCGCTTCCGATGGCGACAGTTGGCCGGCGCGCGTCGAGTCGTTGTCGGACCACATCGACCTGGGACCACTCGTGTCGGCGGCCGCGAATCTCCTTGCCGTTTCCTTCGTGTCGCCGAGCGCCTTCGAGATCGGCGGCTTGAAGCCGAGGGTTGTAGCTGCGACGCTGGGGCCGGACGGTGACGTGGAGGCTCGCGGACGGAGGTTCGAGGCGGAGGAACGGGGAACGGATGGCGCCTTTGTCTGGCGAGGCCTAGCCGTCGGCGACTATGAGGTATGGGTCGAGGACAACCGCGGCAATCGCTGGCACAGGGAGGTCGTTCATTTCTTCGGGCACGATCGCTTCTACCTCGAACTTGACGCGGTGCCGCTCGTCGGGCGGATTGAGCGCGGCGGGGTGCCTCTGGAGAACGTGATGGTCTGGTTCGGCGGCCTTTGGGGCATAGATCGGGTGTCCTTCCGCAGTCGCGAAGAGGGCCGCTTCAGTGGCTTGCTGCCGAGAGAGGGTGATTGGCCGGTAGCAGTGACTCCGGTGCCCGCCTGCGATCCGTGCGAGGGCGACTGGAACACGAACGACTGGGAAGGCTTCGACAGCAGCGAGGTGAATGGCGCCGGCACCTTTGAGATCGAGGCGGATTCCGACGGCGTTGCGCGTGTCGACATCGATCTCCCGGGGAGCGTGGTCGGCGGCCGGGTGGTGAGGCGGATGGTCGAGAGCGGCGCCCTCGAGCCCGTGGAAGGCGCTCGCGTGTGGATATACGCCGTTGCGGAAGTGGCCGGCGAGCGGCACAACTTTCGGCTGCCCAACGAATGGCGTCGAAGAACCGACGCCGACGGGGCCTTCGAGGTCACCGGTCTGCCGGAGTGGGAGTACAGCATCTACGCCCAGGGCTGGGTGGATGACCGCGAACTTCAGTCGCGGGAGTTGCAGCTTCAGTTGGCGAGCGACGACCGGATCGAGGATCTCGAGCTTCGTCTGGACGACTTGCGGCCCGTGTCCATCGTGGTCCGTTCAGGCGGTGTTCCTGTGTCCGGCGCGCAAACGTTTGTGCTTTTTCCGGCCGGTACACCAAGCGTCGACTCGAACAGCTACACAGACAGTTCGGGCGTCGCTTCGCACTGGCTGCCGATGGAGGCGGAGGTGATCGATGTCGTTGTCCGGCTCGAAGGCCTCGGGATGATCGGCTGGCGGTTTGAGGTTCGGGATGAAGCGCCGTTGGAGGTGGAGATGTCCCCGGATCGCGGTGATCTCCGCGTGCCGGACTCGTGGAAGGCCTGGCTGGTCACGCCGGGCGGGGTCTCGGTCAGAGTCGGGCGCACACTCGCGGCCGTGGCTGACCGAGGTCAGATTCGGACCGATGGAGACGAGTTCGTTGTAAGGGATCTGGCCCCGGGTACCTACTCGTACTGCTTGCCGGGCGGTGTCTGCAGCACGGTAGACGTCGTGCCCTGGGCCGAGAGCAGGGTGCGGGAGTAGCGGTTCCGCGACAGAGGAGATTCAGTTCGCCGCCGCGCCAGCTTCCGGAGTCGGCACCGTCACCGGCTGGCGAACCAGCGACATCACCCCCGTCGTCTCGTCCCGGACACCGACGGCGACCTGGTACCCGCCCTCGGGCAGGTTCATCGCGACTTCGACGCGGTAGTGGCCGTCCACGGCCGAAACACCGGTTTCGCCGCCGACGGCGATCGTCTTCTGGCGGACGGCGCTACGGGCGCCCTTCTCGTCCTCGACGGCGACGAGCCAGAGCCGGAGCTGAGCGGTCGCGTTTCGCTCCTCGCCGTTCTTGCCCGGCAGCGTCACGATCGCCTCCGCCGGCACGCTGACGCCGACGGTCAATTCATGGACCTTCTCCTCGAGCGGCGTGGTGCCGCCGAAGTCGACACGCGCTCCGAGCGGGTTCTCCGAATTGCCGAGGTAGGCGACGGACAGCAGCCGCTCGGCGAGCCGCTCGTCCAGCGACTTGTCCCGGTAGGTGCGGCGGTACTCGATCCTCCGCCCCTTGTCGGCGTCGGGCGCCAGTTGGACGGAGATCTGCCTTACCCGGCCCGGCTTGCGTTCCTCGGAGACGAAACCGAGAGAATACGAGGCGGCGAGTTCTTCGGTCATGTCGTCGAGGAGGATCGACAGATCGTTCGCGTTGATCAGGGCCTTGCCGCCGGTTTCGTTGGCCAGCAGGTGCAGCCCGCTCTGCGCGTTCATCGAGTAGAGGCTGACGTTCTGGAAACTCGGCGCTCGATTCGGATTGTCGAGCGAGATGCCGGGAGCGGAACTGCGAAGGCCGGCGGCATCCAGGCCGTAGAACGTGACCCGGTTCGCGTTGGCATGAGCGGAGATGCGGTTGAACCGGCTGCTCTCGTCGTACTGCACCATCTCGGCCATCGCTTCCGAGGGCGCGCTGGGCCGCTCGGACGCGCATAGTTGGTTGCCGAGGTAGTCGAGGACGGAGATCCCCGGCCGTTGCGGCAGCCCGTCCGTGATGTGCACGACCGTCTTCTTGCCCGGCACGCCGGCAAGGGTCGTCACCAGATCGGCAAGACCGTCCACCGCGATCGCCGTGTTCGTCGCCTGGTTGTCCGCGTACTGCCTGGCCAGCGACAGCAACTCACCCCAGTTGTCCTCGCAGGGTCGGCAGAACGGAGCCGTCTCGCAGAACTCCTGACTGTCGATCATGCTCCTGATCGCGAACCGTCGGGCGCCGCCGCCGTTCTGGAGCGCGCGCGGCGACCCTTTCGGCACGGTGGCGGCCCCTTCCAGGATCGTGTCCAGGTCGCGGGTCGGCGGTACGAGCACTTCGAGCCGGTGGTCGAACCGCGCGAGCATGAAGCGCGCGTCCATCGACCGCCACGGTTCGACCGCGGCCTCCAGACGTCGCAGCAAGCGGGTGCGGTGAGATGGGAAGATGTTCGGGTCATCCAGGTAGAAGACGACGGTGAGCGGGCCTTCGTCCGTGGCGCCGGCCGTGGCCTCGCTGCGGACGACAGCGCGTTCTTTGTTGGGCCGGCCTGCCCGTTCCTCTACGTAGATCGCCGACACGAAGAAGTTCGAGATCTCGACCGGCCGGCCGTCCACGTGCAGCTCAAAGTCCTCGCGCTTCAGATCCTTGACCGGACGGCCCTTCTTGTCCGTGACGACGACATCGACCTCGACCACCTGGACATCGACGGAGTCGACGAAGGGTTGATCGGTTTGCGCGCCAAGCGCGCCGACGCCGGCGATGGCGGCGATCAGAGTCGCTGCGGGAGCGAACGTTCGCCTGCAGCTCGTCATCGCGACCGCGCCCGGGCCGCACCGTGAGGCTGGCGCGGTACGGTGACGGACTCGCGGATCAGCGACATCTCCCCGGTCGTCTCATCCCGGACCCCGACAACGACCTGGTAGTCGTTTTCGGGCAGGCTCAGGGCCACTTCGAAGCTGTAGACGCCGTCGCTCGCGGCGACATTGCTGGAATCGCCCACCTCAACCGTCATCTGACGTACGGGGGTGCGACCGCCCCTCTTCTCCTCCACCGCCAGCAGCAGCAGGCGGAGCACGCCACTCGGGTCGCCGCTGCCAGGGCGCATCAGGATCGCCTCTTCGGGGACGAAGATGCTGACGGGAAGTCGATGCACCTTCTTCTCCCGCGGGGTCGTCTCGCCCAAGTCGACGCTCACGCCCAGCGGATTGGAGGAGTTGCCAAGGTAGGCCACGGACATCAGTTGTTCAGCCAGTTGCTCGTCGGAGGTCTTGTCACGGTAGGACCGGCGGTACTCCACCCTGAGGCCCTTGGCGGCGTCCGGAGCGAGTTCGACCTTCAAACGGCGTACTTCGCCCAGCTTCCTCTCGTCGGGGACGAAACCCAGGGAGTAGGAGGAGGCGAGTTGATCGGCCACGTCTTCGAACAGGACGGCCATGTCGTTCGAGTTGAGAAGAGCCTTGCCGCCGGTCTCGGAGGCGAGTTGATGCAGGCCGCCCTGGACGTTCGTCCAGTGCAGACGGTCGTTGGAGAATGACGGGGCGCCGCCGTCGAAGGCCATGGACTGGCTGAGACCGGTTCGAATACCGGCGGCGTCCAGCATGAAGAACGTGACGCGGTTCGCGTTCGCGTGCGCCGAGATGCGCTGGAATCGGTTGCTCTCGTCGTACTGCTGCGCTTCCGAGTTGGCTTCGCTGACGATTCCTGGGGCGTTCGGGCACAGGTCTTCGGCGATGTACATGAAGACCGACAGCCCGGGCTGCTGTGGCAGTCCGTCGCTCACGTACACGATCGCCTTCTTCCCGGGGATTCCGGCCAGGGTGCTGGTCAGGTCGGCAAGACCGTCGGCCGCTATGGCGGCGCGGGTCCCCTGCTCGTTCGCGTGCATGCCAGCCAGCGCGAGGAGTTGGCCGACGTTCTGGCAGCCACGGTTGTTCCGGTTCAGATCCTGAATCACCATCTGTCTGGAGCGTTGGTTCCGAATTGCCCGGGCGAGTCCCTTCGGGCGGTTTGCCGCCGCCTCCAGGATCGCGTCTAGATCCCGCGTCGGCGGCACGACGACCTCCAACCGGTTGACAAAGCGCGCCATCATGAACCGGGCGTTCATCGACCGCCAGGATTCGACGGCGGACTTCAGGCGCCTCAGCAGCCGCGTGCGATAGGGAGGGAAGAGGTTCGCATCGTCCATGTAGAGGACGATCGTGAGCGGGACAGGATCGTCCCCGTAGCCGGTCGCTGCAGGCGTTGCCTCGGCTGTCGGCGTATTGCTCCGATCGGTGGGCTGGGCCGGCTCCGTGAGAATCTCCGACTCGAAGAAGTTCGAGATCTCGACCGGCCGGCCGTCCACGTACAGCTCAAAGTCCTCGCGCTTCAGATCCTTGACCGGACGGCCCTTCTTGTCGGTGACGACGACATCGACCTCGACCACCTGGACATCGACGGAGTCGATGAAGGTCTGACTCGGCTGGGCCGAAAGTGTGGCCGAGCCGGCAAGGCTCAGCAACAGGGCCAGGACCAGAGCGGATCCGCGATTGTGGTCAGTGAGTGTCACCGTCTTACGTCCTGCGCCCCTGTCGGAGCGGGTCGGTCGAGCTTGACACCAGAATGAAGCGCAACTTCCGTGCCAGGTGGCGCGACCAGCTACTACGATACAGGCTTGTCCCAGAGCCCCTGCAGATGACCCCCCGTTCCACCGCCGCGCTCCAGGCCGTGGTCGCCGGCATCCTGTTCTCGACCGGCGGGGCCGCGGTCAAGGCGACGGAACTCGATGCCTGGCAGGTGGCGGGGATGCGGTCCGTCGTCGCGGCCGCGGTGCTGCTGTTGGCGATTCCCGCGGCGCGGCGCTGGACGGGCGGTTCGGGACGGACCGGGGACGCCGCCGTCTCCGGTTGGTGGCGCAGCGCCGCGCGGCGGCGAGCCCTGCTCCTGACCTTGGGCACCGGCTGCTGCTACTGCCTGACCCTGGTGCTGTTCGTGCACGCGAACAAGCGGACCACGGCCGCTGAGACGATCTTCCTGCAGTCGACGGCGCCGCTGTTCGTGCTGCTGCTGTCTCCCATCCTGCTGCGGGAGCGCCCGGGGGCGAGGCAGCTTCTGTTCGTGCCGCTGTTCGGCGCGGGTCTGGTGATGGCCTTCTTCGGCGGCGCCGATGGCGTTGCGACCGCGCCCGATCCTCGGACCGGGAACGTCCTCGCCATGTTCTGCGGTCTGGCGTACGGCCTCACCCTGATCGGCCTGCGCGCCGCTGGCCGCCCGCTGTCGGCGGGAGGGGCGACCGGTACGCGGGGCGAAGTGTCCTCTGCAGGGGACGGTGGCGGTATCCGCGCGCCCGGGATTGCGGCCGCTGCCTGCGGCAACGTGATCGTATGCGTCGCTTGCCTGCCGGTAATGGCGCCGCTCCGGTCCGCCGATCCGGGCGATCTGGCGATCGTGGCGTTACTCGGGCTGTTCCAGGTCGCTCTCGGCTACGTCTTCGTGACCCGCGCGGCGCGCATCCTGGAGGCCCCCGTGCTCGCGCTGCTGCTGCTCCTGGAGCCGGCGCTCAGCCCCTTCTGGGCGATGTGGCTCCACGGCGAGCAGCCGCACCTGCTGACCTGGCTGGGCGGTGGGGTCATAGCAACGGCGACGGTGCTGCTGGCGACGGTGGGGCGAAAGGCGGCGTAGTTGCCGGATGCGGGCGAGCCGCCCGCGTTCCCAGGGTTGTCTGCTAAACAATCGCCTTCAGCGGCGTCTTCACCACTGAACCCACCCGCGCGCCGGCACCGAGCCGGCACGCCCGGAGCCAAGGAGGCGCCGTTTGACGACTGCCACCGTTTCGATGACCACAGAGCCGCCCGCAGCGCCTCCCCCGATGCCGGACTCGACCGGAGCGGGGCTGCGGGATTTATTCGAAGAGCATCACCGACTCATCTTCCGTACCGCCTGGCGGGTCACCGGCGCCGCGAACGACGCGGAGGATGTCCTGCAGACGATCTTCCTGCGGCTTCTGAAGCGGCCCCCCGCGGCGCTGGAGACGGGGAACGCCGGCGGCTACCTGCGGCGGGCGGCGATCAACGCCTCGCTCGACCTGATCCGGTCCCGTAAACGCTCCCGTCTCGTGGCGCTCGATCAGCAGATCATCGAGGAAATGGAACCGGCCGGGGACGGAGCGAGCGACCCGGACCGGCGCTTTGCGGGCCTGGAGCTGCGCGACCGGCTGCGGCGGGAGTTGGCAGGGGTGAACCCGCGGGCGGCGGAGATGTTCGTTCTCCGCTACTTCGAGGGCTACCGGAACTCCGAGATCGGGCCCATGCTGGGCACTTCGCGCATGACCGTGGCGGTGACGCTGCATCGCTTGCGCAAGCGTCTGAGACTGGCGCTGGCCGACGAACTGAATGTGGGCCAAACCGACGACAGGCGCTCCGGACGGGAATCCGGACGGGAAGAGGAAGGACAGGAAGGAACGGAGGTGCAGACGTGAGCGACCGCAACCAGATGAATCGGACCCTGATCGAAACCGCACGGGCGATCGCGGCCGAGCAGCCGCCGGCCGATGCCGCCGCAGCGGCAGCGGAACGGGTGCGCAGCGCCCTCGCCGCCGCCACCGCGGATGCCGTGGCCGTCGCGGACCCGAGCGACGCCGGCGCTACGACGCTGACCCTGACTTCCTGCGCCGACTACCAGGCGCGGATACCGGCCCTGGTCGCGGGCACGTTGCCGGAGGCGCAGAGTCTCCTGGTCGAGGATCACAGTCGCGAGTGCATTCCCTGCCGCAAGCACCTGCAGGCCGTGCGCGCGGGCCGCGCCGTGTCGGAGTGGTCCGGGCCGGCGGCGCCGGCGCGGGTCGGCCGCTACTACGCCGCGGCGGCCGTTGTGCTGGCGGCGGGGGCGGCTGGCGTCTGGCTCAGCCAGCGAGTGTTGCTGCCGCCGCAAGAAGGCATCGTCCAGGTCCAGAGCGTGGACGGCCGGATGTTCCTCGCCGGTTCCGGCGGCGCCGACCTCGTGCCGCTTGGGCCCGGTGACGCGATCGACGGCGGTGACCGGATTCGCACCGGCGCCGGCAGCCGCGCGGTGCTCGAACTCGCCGACGGATCGCGCATCGAGGCCGCCGGCCTCACCACCTTCCGCGTCGACGCCAGGCGCCGGGGCGACCGCGTCCGGGTCGACCGGGGCAGCGTGATCGTCCAGGCGGCGAAGCAGGAGAACCGGTCGCTGGTCGTGTCGACCGAGGAGATGCTGGTGTCGGTCAAGGGCACGATCTTCGCCGTCACGCACGGCGTCAAGGGCTCTCGCGTGTCGGTGATCGAGGGTGAGGTCGAGGTCGAGCAGGGTCGCAAGCGGCAGAGCCTGCTGGCCGGCGATCAACTGCGGAGCCGGACGACCCTGGCCGCGCTGACCCTCCAGGAAGAGGTCGGCTGGAGCCAGGACGCCGACCGCTACCTGGCGCTGCTGGAAGAGTTCAAGTCGCTGCGCAGCGAGCTGAACCAGTTGATGGAGGCGGCCCCGGTTCGCTACTCGACCCGGCTGCTCGACTTGATGCCGAGCGATACGACCGGGTATCTGGCGATGCCGAACGCTTCGGCGACGCTGAGCGAGATGGTCGAGTTGATCCGTTCCCGGATGGAGTCGAGCGAGTTGCTCGCCGGGTGGTGGGCGGAGCTTGAGGCGTCGGGCGTGGTCGACACGATCGACGACCTGGTGGGGAACCTGGGGGAGCTCGGCGACGCGATGGGCGATGAGACCGTCGTTGCCTTTGTCCGCGGTGCCGGCGACGAGACGTTCACGCCGCTGCTGGTGACCGAAGTGACCGACGCCGCGGCTCTGCGCGAAGCGCTCGAGGGTCACATCGAGGACCTCTCGGAGGGAGGCGACGAAGATCCGATCCGCATCCTCGACGATCTCGATTCGGCGACCGAGTCCGGCGGCGAACTCCTGGTGTGGATCGCCGACGACATCGCCGCGGCCTCGACCTCGCTCGCGACGGTGCGGACCGTGGCCGCGAATGCGGATGGCGCCACCAACGCCTTCGTCGGCGCCCGCCTGCACGATCGGCTCGCGGACCGCTACGCCGCGGGCGCCGAGCTGCTCGCGGCGGTCGACCTGGCGACGTTTGTTTCCGGAATGGGCGATGCTGACGAGGACGAAGATGGCGCTGAAGCGTTCGCGTTCACCGGGCTCGACAAGGTCCAGGATCTGGTCGTCTCCCGCACCCAGGACGGCGACCGCGCGAACGTCACCGCGACCCTGACCTTCGACGGCGAGCGTTCCGGAATGATCTCCTGGCTGGCGGAACCCGGGGCGAATGGCGCTCTGGACTTCTTCTCGCCCGACGCCTCCTTCGTCAGTGCCGGCGTGATCGAGGATCCGCTCACCATCTACGACGAGTTGTTGGATGCCCTGGAGGACGCGGGCGTGGACGACGACGAGGCTCTGGCCGAGATCGAGGCCAAACTCGGCCTTTCCATCCGCAACGACTTCCTGGTGCATCTCGGCGGCGAGTACGCGGCCGGCATCGACGGGCCGGTGCTGCCGTCGCCGGCCTGGCTGGCGGTGGCGTCGGTCTACAACGCGGAAGCCCTGCAGAGTTCGATCGAGACGCTGGTGGAGAAGGCGACAGAGCTGCTGGCGGAGGTGGACGGCGCCGGAGACGCCAACGTGACCCTCGAAGAGCAGGAGTCGAACGGTCGCACCGTGTACCGTCTTGGGCTCGAGTTCGACGACAGCGACGAAGACGGCGGCGATGCCGGCGCCAGCGACGACGGCAAGGAGGACGACGACCTCGACGATGTGCTCGAGAGCCTCTTGGAAACTCCCGAGATCTTCTACACGTACTTTGATGGGTACATGGTGAGCGCCTCCAGCGTGGCAGCGATCGACACCGCGATCCGGTACCGGGGCAGTGACGCCTCGCTGACGGACAGCCAGCAGTTCATCGATCTGCTGCCCCCGAATGGGTACATCGACTTCTCCGCGATGGTCTACAACCGGCTTGCCGAGACGGCGAGTGAACTGTTCGAGCTGTTGCCCACCGGGGTCGTGAACGATGACCAGCAGGAGTTTGTCCAGGCGATCGAGGAATCGCTCAGCAGCCAGGGGCCGGCCCTCTACACCGTGTACGCGGGCCGCAGCGAGATCGTCGTGACCTCGAGCGGTCCGAGCCTGCTCGCCTTCTCCGGGCTGGGTCAGGTCCTCGGACTCGGCGCCTTGATGCAAGGATTGGAGTGACCGCCGCGCCGCCGGTCATCGACCTCGAGGCCTTAAGCGTCCGCTTCGGCCGGCACCAGGTCCTTGACGACCTGCGCGGCGCCTTCTCGGGCCGCGCGATCGGTCTCCTGGGGCCGAACGGCGCCGGCAAGACGACGCTTCTGAACACCTTGCTCGGCTTCTACAAGCCGACTGCCGGCACCGCCCGCCTGTTCGGCATGGACATCACGGCCCAGGGCCGGGATCTGCGGCGCCAGGTCGGCTACATGCCCGAGCGGGACGCCTTCATCGCCGGCATCTCCGGCGTCCGCTTCGTGCGGCTGATGGCGGAGCTCTCCGGGCTGCCGCCCGAGGCCGCTCTGGAGCGCGCCCACGAGGTCTTCTTCTACGTCGGCCTGGGCGAGGCCCGGTACCGCAACGTGGAGACGTATTCGCTGGGCATGAAGCAACTGCTCAAGCTGGCGCAGGCGATCGTCCACGGGCCGAGCCTCCTCTTCCTCGACGAACCGACCAACGGGCTCGACCCGCCGGCGCGCCTCCGCATGCTGCGCCTGATCCGGGAGATCCGCGATTCGGGCAAGGCGAATGTCGTCGTCTCGTCCCATCTGCTGCGCGACGTGGAGGAGTGCTGCGAGGAAGTACTGGTGCTGAACCGGGGGCGGATCGCCACCTACTGCAACCTGGCCGAAGAGCGTCGCTCCAACCGGCGTTTCCTCGAGCTCGACCTGGGCGCCGAGCGCGAAGGTGCGGGAAGCGCCTTCCGGGCCGCGATCGAGGGGCTCGGCTGCGAGGTCGCGGTGGTCAACCGCCGCCGGATCAAGGCCGTGCTGCCGCCGGGCATCGAGGTGCGCCACATCTACGCCTCGGCGATCGAGCAGGATGTGACCATTCGCCGGCTGGACTACAAGCGCACTTCGCTCGAGGACATCTTCCTCAAGGCGATGGAGGGCGACGATGGCCGTCTATGACCACGGCTACAGAGGCTACGGCGGGCCCCTGATGCCGGCGCGTAGCCGGTTCCTCGTCATCAGCCGGTACGGACTGCGCGACGTGTTCGCTTCGCGGTTGTTCCTGGCGTTCTTCGCCTTCTGCTTCGCCTGGCCTCTGCTTCTGCTGGTGGCCATGTACCTGCGCTACAACGCGGAGGCGCTGGCCCTCACGAACATCAGCGCGACCGACCTGCTGGAGTTCGTCGAGGTCAACACCTGGTTCTTCCAGAGCCTGTTCCTGCGCTCTCAGTTGTACCTGGCGTTCGTCGTCGTCCTGATCGTTGGGCCGTCGCTGTTGTCGGCGGATCTGCGCAACCGGGCCATGCCGCTCTATCTCTCGCGTCCGCTGACGCGGACCGACTACGTGCTGGGCAAGTTCCTGGTCCTGGCGTTCCTGATCTCCGCGATCACCTGGGTGCCGGGGCTGCTCTTGTTCGCCATCCAGGCCTCCCTCGGCGGGAGCGAGTGGTTGCAGGAGCACTGGAGAGTGGCGCCGTCCCTGGTCGTCGTGTCGGCGGTGTGGACGGTCTGCATGTCGCTGCCCATGCTGGCCATCGCCGCCTGGGTGAAGTGGAAGCCCTGGGCGCGGATCGTGTTCATGGGCGCCATCCTGACCGGCGCCGCCTTCGGCTCGTTCTACAGGGAGTTCTACGACTCGTGGTGGGGCAGCATGGTGGTGGCGTTCGACGTGACCGCCGCGCTCTCCGCCTCCGTGTTCGGCACCGAAGGGAACGTCCAGATGCCGGCCGCGGCCGCGTGGTTGGCTGCGGCCGGGCTGGCCGCGTTGTCGGCGGCGTTGCTCTACCGGCGGGTGCGTGCCTTCGAGGTCGTCTCGTGAGCCGTAACGCCCCAGGCGATCGCAACATCGTCCTGCGCGATGTCTCGAAGTTCTACGGCGACGTGCTGGGCGTCAACCGGGTCGACCTGGTGATCGAGCCCGGGATCACCAGCCTGGTGGGGCCGAACGGCTCGGGCAAGAGCACTCTGATGAACCTGCTCGCGGGCTTGCTGCGGCCGACCCGGGGCGAGATCAGCATTCTCGGCGTGCCGCTCGGCCGACCGCAGGACCTGTTCCGGCACTTCGGCTACTGCACGCAGTACGACTCCTTCCCGCGGGGCGTGACCGGCTGGCAGTTCGTGTTCTCCTACCTGCTGCTTCACGGCCTGGACCGCAACGAAGCCGAGCGGCTCACGGCGCGAGCGCTGGAGCGGGTCGGACTGGTCGACTCGGCGCACCGCCGGATCGCCGGCTACAGCAAGGGCATGCGGCAGCGGATCAAGCTGGCCCAGGCGATCGCGCACGAGCCCCAGGTCATGGTGCTCGACGAGCCGCTCAACGGCCTCGATCCGATGGTGCGCGCCGAGACGATCGAACTGTTCCGTCGACTGGCGCGCGAAGGCCAGCACGTGCTCATCTCGAGCCACATCCTGCACGAGGTCGACCTGCTCTCGGACCGCGTGATCCTGATCTCGAACGGCTACATCGTGGCGGAAGGCGAAGTGCCCGGCATGCGGGCCGAGGTCGAGGAGGTCCGCGAACGGCCGATGCAGGTCTTTGTGCGCTGCAACCGTCCGCAGTGGCTCGCCGGCCGCGCCTTCGAGCTCGACCACGTCACCGAGGTCCAGCTCCACGACGACGGGAACGGCCTCCACCTGCGCACGCGCGACGCGGACCGCTTCCTGCGCCTGGTCGGTCAACTGGTCGCCGAGGGCGGCGTCGAAGTCGAGGCGGTGGGCCCCGCGGACAGCGACCTGCAGGCCGTTTACCGCTACCTGATGACCGACGAGGAGGAACCGTCGTGACCGTGGCGCCTGAGACTGCACCCCGCGCGGGCGTCGACTGGAAGCGCCTCGGCCGGCAGATCGGCGGCCTCGTGCGCCTGGAACTGCGCCGGCTGCTGCTAACCCGCCGGTCGGTGATCCTGGGGCTGGCCGCGCTGGTGCCGGCGGGGATCGTTCTGCTGGTCGGCTCGATTCCCATCGACGGGCAGACGGTGCTGGAGCGGTTCGGCAATCGCACGGTGTACGAGACCATCTTCGAGACCGTCTTCCTCGGCGCGATCCTGTTCTTCGGTTGCCTGTACGTGTTCTTCAACCTGTTCCGCGGCGAGATCCTCGAGCGCAGCCTCCACTACCTGCTGCTGACGCCGCTTCGCCGCGAGGTCGTGGTGGTGGCGAAGTACGTCGCCGCGTTGACTGCCGTGGCGGCGCTGTTCATGGCCAGCACGGTTCTCAGCTACCTGTTGATCTACCTGCCGGTGGGTATCTCGGGCGCCGTCGACGATCTGACAGCCGGCCCGGGCGGCGCGCATCTCGTCGCCTACCTCGGCGTCACCCTGCTCGCGTGCATCGGCTACGGCTCTCTGTTCACGCTGATCGGCATGGTGTTCCGGAACCCGATCATCCCGGCCGGCGCCCTCTACCTGTGGGAGATGCTGCACTTCCTGCTGCCGCCGGCGCTCAAGAAGCTCAGCGTCATCCACTACCTGAAGGGCCTGCTGCCCGTGCCCCTTTCCGACGGCCCGTTCGCCGTGGTCGTCGAACCGCCGCCGGTGGCCGTCTCCGTCCTCGGCCTGCTCGCCCTGACCGCCGTCGTCCTGGCCGTGACCGCCCTGGTCGTCCGCCGCATGGAGATCCGGTACACCGAGGACTGACCGCCGCCCCCCCTGGGAACCCGTGTGGCGCGACATCGCGGATCCTGGGAACGCGGGCATCCTGCCCGCATCCGGGCGACGCCGCGAAGCGGCGAGCCCGTCACATCTGCCACCATAGGCCCTATGGCCACGCTCGACATCGGCGGCCTCGCGATTCCCGAAGCGGCGCTCACCTTCAAGTTCGTCCGCTCCTCCGGCCCGGGCGGACAGAACGTGAACAAGGTCGCGACGGCCGCGCAGTGCCGCCTCGACCTCGACGCGGCCGGCATCGAAGGCCCGCTGCGCCTTCGCTTGGAGGGCGTGGCCGGCAAGCGTCTCACCGTCGCCGGCGAGATCGTCGTGTCCGCCGACACCCACCGCACCCAGGCGCGCAACCGAGCCGAGGCGCTCTCGCGGCTCGCTGCGATGATCGAAGAGGCGCGCGTCGAGCCGAGGCCGCGCCGGCCGACGCGGCCCTCAGCCCGCGCCAAGGCGAAGAGGCTGGAGGCGAAGAGGCATCGCGGCGAGACCAAGAAGCGCCGCGGTGCGGTGGATGCCGGTGAGGAGTAGAACCCGCCGCGACTACCGCAGCGCCTTCCGGCACGAGACGGTCGTGAACCGCCCGCGGTCCGCGGTCTCCAGGTCGATCTCGATGTCCTGGCCGCGAGTCAGCTCATCCCACACTGGATGGTCGAGCTGAGGGCAGGCGATCTCGGCGGTCATTCGGTCTCGCTGGCGGCCGGTCATGTTCATCAGGTCGCCGGCGAACTCGGGGATCACCTGGACCCGGTGAATGAGACGGTCCACCCGTTCCAGTTCTCGGCCTACCCACACCCGGCTCCAGCCCGGACGCAACCGTGTGGGCGGGAAGTCCTGACCGTGGCGGTAGACCAGGTCGGCGCTGACGTGGGGCGCCGTGTTGCAGGCCGCGGGCAACAGGACGGCGACGAGCAGCGGCAGGGGTAGAAGCAAGCGGCGCATAGCGGCGGACAAACTACCGCACTCTGCCGGAACGCGACAGTGCACCCCTGGGCGCGGGCGTCTCGCCCGCATCCGGCGCTGCGGGCGCCCAAGGCTATGCTTCGCCGATGAAATCGACAGCGCTCGCAGCAGCGTTGGCGCTTACCCTCGCGGTGCCCGTCGCACAAGCCGACGACTGGCCGCAGTGGCGCGGCGCCGAACGCCGCGGCGTCTGGCACGAGGAAGGCATCCTCGACCGCTTCCCCGAGGACGGTCTCCGCTTCGTCTGGCGAGCGGCGATCGGCCCGGGCTACGGCGGCCCGGCGGTGGCCGCCGGCCGCGTGTTCGTGACCGACTTCGAACGGTTGCCCGGGAACCGCGGCCGTGAGCGCCTGGTCGTGCTCGAGGAGACCACCGGGAAGCAACTCTGGGAGCACTCCTGGGAGACCGACCTCGCCGGTCTCATGCCCGCCTACTCGAACGGCCCGCGGGCCACACCGACCGTCGACGGCGACCGCGCCTACGTGCTCGGGTCGGCCGGCTACCTGGCCGCCCTTGCGGTCGAGGACGGCCGCGTGCTCTGGCAGGTCGACCTGGTGGCGGACTACGAAGCCCCGGTGCAGCCGTGGGGCTTCGTCGGCGCGCCGCTGGCCGATGGCCGCCAGATCATCACCCTCGTAGGGGCTGAGCCCGACGCCATGGTCGTGGCCTTCGATCGCGACTCGGGCGAAGAACTCTGGCGGTCGATGGAGGCGCTCAACGAGCCTGGCTACAACCCGCCTGTGATCTACGAACTCGGCGGCCGCCGGCACCTCATCATCTGGCATCCCAAGGGGATCGCGGGCCTCGACCCGGACGGCGGCGAGGTGCTCTGGCAGTTCCCCTACGAGGTGGAGTACGGGCAGACCATCGCGACCCCGATCCAGCAGGGAAACCAGCTCCTTGTGTCGTCCGCGTCGCACGGCTCGACCCTGATCGAGGTCGCCGCCGCGGACCGCGCTTCCGGCTCGAGCAAGCCGCAGGCCAGGATCGTCTGGCAGGGGAAGAGCGCCAGTAAGCAGGATGTCGACGGCCTGCATGCCTTCAACTCGACGCCTGCCTTCGACGGCGACACGATCTACGGCATCGGCGGCCTGGGCGCCCTGCGCGCCATCGACCGCGCCACCGGCAAGGAGGTTTGGGCGACCTTCGAACCCAGCGAGGACGCCCGCATCGCCACCGCGTTCCTGGTCAAGAGCGGCGACCGCTACTTCATCAGCAACGACCGCGGCGAACTGATGATCGCCCTTCTCAGCCGCGACGGCTACCACGAGATCGACCGCACCAAGCTGCTCGAGCCAACCACTCGCAGCGCCCGCGTCCGCCGCGAACTGGGCAAGCTGCTCTGGGTCCACCCCGCCTACGCCAACGGCCACATCGTGCACCGGAACGACCAGGAGATCGTGCGGGCGTCACTACTGGCGGAGTAGGCACTCTCCGCCACTGGGTGCGCCGGCGCCCCCGCCGGCATCCGGGCCGAGCCGCGAAGCGGCGAGGCTACGCCTCCGGCCCGCCGGAGTCCCCCGTAACACCCACCGACCCTGCACCCACCACCATCGCGCCCTCCCGCCGCCTCCGCCGGGCACGAGACACCGCTAAGGTCACCAATCCCACAACCAGCACCGCCACAGGCATGAATAGGGTCACCGTGGTCATGAGCGACTCGGGCTCGTCCTCGATCTGCTTCAACCCGTCCCGGGCAAAGTGCAGGAAGAAGATGGCCGTAGCCGGCACGCTGAACCAGGGATCGCGAAGAGTGGCTTCGACAGGCGACAACGGCTCGACCGCCGTCTGCGCCTCAACCGGTCTGTCCGAGTCATCCTCATCCTTGCTCTTCGAGCCCTTCTTGGAGGCACCTCCGCCGATCAGACCGAACGCCATGGCCAGCGTCGCGATGCCCAGGGACGCCAGGAACCACACCGCCCGCTCGGTTTGCGGCGGCTCGGCTACCAGATCCAGAACGAACCGGCTGGCCAGGATGAACACGCAGAAGATCGCCGGGATCTGGTACCACGGGTCGGAGAACAGCGTCGACTCGTGCCACACGGGGCCCGTCGTGGTTGCCGTCCCTTCGTTGCTCCGCTCGACCCCGGACGGTTTCAGGACGGCCCTCAGGGTTGCCAGAGCCGCTGTTGCCAGAGCCGCTGCGTACGCCATCGAGACGGTGGATGTGCGGAGCGCCTCGATGCTCAAGAGGCCGGCGTCCTGACCTACCCAAAAGAGCCCCATCAAGACGGCGAACCTTGCCGACGGCTTGGACTCGTCGTGCTTGTCCTTTGCGGTCACGATGTCGGCACCGAGTTGCGGTGGCCGGTCAGGCTAACGCATTCCGGCCGAGCCTCGTGTGAGCTAACTTCGGCACATGCGGTTGCACATCGTCCTGGACGACGACCTGGTGGCCGAGATCGACCGGCGCGCCGGTCCCAGGCAGCGCAGCGCCTTCATCGCTCAACTGATCCAACGGGGACTCGACGACGAGCGGCGCCGGGATGACATCGAAGCGGCGCTCGGCGGCATCTCCGACACCGGCCACGACTGGGACGACGACCCGGCGGAGTGGGTACGGCGCCAGCGACGCGGCGACCGCCACCGTTCAGGCTGACCTTGGGCCGCCTGCTTCTCGACTCGACCGTGCCCATTGAGGTCCTGCGCGGCCGGCCGGCGGCCGCGCAGGTGGCGTCCCTCCGGCGCGCCGGAACGGAGCCCTGGGTATGCGTCGTCTCGGTGGATGAAGTGTGGCGCGGGATTCGGCCGGGCGAGGAACTGGTGGCAAGGAGGCTGTTCAGGGGCCTTTGTCTTGCTCCGTTGGGGAAGGCGCAAGGCATGATGGCCGGACGCTGGCGCCGGGAGTTCGCCGAGAGATCCATCCTCAGCAAGTCCTTCCTCCGATCGCGTTGGTCTCCTGTACAAGACCAAGCTACCGGCCAAGGGCCGAGGGTGGATCACTTTCCCCGCGATGAGTGGCTCAGTTTCCGAGCGATGCCTCCATGGAAGCCGTCTGCGCTCTTCGGCTTCTCCGAAGACAGTCCCAGGGAAGCGAAGGTGGCGGCCAGCATCAGGACGAGACAAGCCGCGTAGGCCATCGCCGCCGCGGAGGTGCGGATCGCTTCGAGGGTGAGTACATCCCCCATGAGGGCCGCCATGCCGAGCAGGACGACCAGCGCGAACCTGGTCCAGGGAGCGGACTCGTGGTGCTCGTTGGCGGACTTCATGACGTCGATTCCGACTTGCGGCGGGAGCTCTGAATCAAGGAGACAATCGCGATGATGACTAGTGCGGCCCCCATGACGTAGAAGATCCAGGCCACGATCGAAGACGGTTCTTCGTCGATGCGCACGACTCCTGCGTGAGCGCCCGAGAGCAACAGAAAGGCGAAGAGCGGCACCCGGAATCCGCGGTCGGAAAGGGGCCCTGTCCGCGGCCACTCGGCCCCAGGCCTGCCAGGTGCGCCCAGGCGCGCGCTGCCGTCCCGGCGGGCTCGATTCCCAAGCCACTGGATCGCTCCCGCGAGCGCGACGAGAACGAGCGAGGCCAGGAACCACCTCGCCCTGGTCGACTCTGGCGGCTCGGCTACCAGATTGGAGACGAATCCCATCCCAGCGAGGAGCATGCAGGAGACCGCCGGAACCTCGTACCAGGGCTCACTGAACAGGCCGTACCCGCGCCTTGCGGAGACTGCATTCGGGTCTGCTGCAGTGGGCGCCGGTTCGTTCGTGAAGTTCCTCCAGAAGAGCACCAGGGAACCGGCCATGACGAGGAGCGCTCCAAGGTACGCCGTTGTCACGACCGATGTGCCTGGATTCTCGAAAGAGAGCAGGTCCGCGTACGCGGCCCGGTTGAAGAGGACCAGGATCAGGAGAGCGCGTCCCATCAGGCCGAGTGCGCGGTTCTTCTCTGGGCCTTCATCGACCCTGCTGCGATCTGCGTCGATCAAGTCGGTCACCGCGAACGGGTTGAGTGGCTCGGAGCTTCCACGTAGAAAGACTACTTGCCGCCCGTATCTCGGGGCGACCCCCGAAACACCTCCCGGCGGTGCCAATCGATGAAGTCGGCGTTGGGACGCTGCTCGGCGCGTTGAGGGTGCCGGATCGGCCGACCGCTGCAATCCAGGAGTTGCCGGAAGGCTCGGCTCTGGCCGTTCACGGCGTCGGACACAAGCAGCCGGAAGCCATGGGCCGCACGTTCGAGACCGATCGCGCCGCGGTCGAAGGTCCGGTGGTGCAGGATGCAAAGCGCCAGCCCGTTGCGCACGTCGTCAGGTCCGCCGTAGGCGTGCCAACGGATGTGGGCCGCGTCAAGAGCTACCAAGTCGTCTTCGAGCCTGATGTCGAAGTCACAGACGGCGCATCGCCGCTCGTACGCTGTCAGGACGGCGTTGCGGAATTTCGGGTCGCGGGGCGTTCGTGCTCCTGACGAAACGCCCCTTTCGGCAGGTCGGGTTAGGCCGACGGCGCCGCGGATGGACTCGTGAAGCGAAGGTGCAAAGTGGCCATCAAGAAGCCTCTGCGAGGCTTGCGCGACGAGTTCCGGATCGTCGAGCAGGATCCGCTGGATCGGATCGGGGAAGCCGCCGCACGCTGCGTGGTCGATGAGCTTTCGATGGGTGACGCCGCCTCTGCCTCGGAGGGAAGCCAGCTCGGTGTCGGTGACGACCTCCCAGAGCCCGTCTCGAGACAACCGATCGAAGGGAGCTTCAGGATGGTGAACCGACCGAGGCGGACCGAAGTGTCGGAGCAGATCGGTCAGCGGTTTGCTGACGTCGGGGTCGTAGCGGGCTAGTCTCTTCTCGCCTCGTTGCAGCCGACCCAACGCAAGGAGCAGCAGTAGCGGTTTGTGCGGCGCTCGTTTGCCGTGCTGCTTCCAGGTGTTGATTTGGTCCAGAAGGCTGAGGAACTTTCCTTGATCCATTTCTGCGTTGGTGGACGGTGTACGGCTGCCCACTCGAGAGAGACTGTAGGCGCTTGTGCCTACCGCCGCCGACACACAAACAGCTCGTACTCGCCCGGCTCGATCTCCGAATGGTCGCAGGGCACGGCCTCTGCCTCGAAGCCGACTTCGGCGAGCAGGCGCAGCCACTCGGCGCGGGGGAACAGAGCGGTGATGTGGCGGTCGTGCACGACCTCGACGCTGCCGTCGGCGGAGCGGAGCACGAACGCGTAGTCGGTGGTGATCGTGGTGTCCGTGGGGTCCGGGTCGAACGAGCACTCGAGGTAGTGGGCGCTCTTGTCTTCTCCGTCGCAACCGCCGCAGTCGGTGCTGGGCTGGTAGTTCTCGCGCAGGTGGTCGGGGGCGAAGAGGGCGGCGCCGCCGGGTCGGCAGTGGAGGTAGGCGGTTTCGATCGCGGCGCGCAGGTCCTCGAGCGTGGTCATGTAGTCCACGGCGTCGTGGATGAAGACGCAGTCGAAGGTCTGGTCGAGGCGGACGGTGCGCATGTCGCCCTGGATGTGCCGGCATTCGGGATTGAGCTGCCGGCTCATGGCCAGCATCCCCGGTGAGAGGTCGACCAGGGTCATCTCGAAGTGCGCCTTGAGGTGGGAGGCGTTGTGGCCGCCGCCGCTGCCGAGTTCGAGGATGGTTTGAGGGCTGCCGTCGCAGGCTTCGACCAGGTGCCGGCGATAGATGCCGGCTTCTTCTTCGTACTCCTCGGGCGGTGAGATCAGGGGCCACCAGGGGGCGATCTCGTTGTAGAGCTTGGGCATGGTGGCGGGGAGGATATGAGCTCGCCGCTTCGCGGCGTCGCGCGGATGCGGGCGAGACGCCCGCGCTCCCAGGGCAGCCCTTGGTCAGTGCGATGACGTGGAGGCGGCGATGATGGCGGGCATTGCAGCGGCCGCGGCCACAGCCGCTTGCGTGGCGGCGACGGCTTCCGCGGTGGCCTTGCCGACGACATCCCCCTTGGCGAGGCTCTTGAGGCGTTGCTTGCGAGATCGCAGCTCCTTGCGGCCGAAGATCGGGTTGAGCAGGCCCACTGCCTTGGCCAGCGAGGCGAGGACGACGGTGCGGGGCTCGACTTCCCGATCGTTGCCGAAGATCGCCACGCGCAGGCGTTCGATGATCTCCTGCTCGGGACCGGGATCGATCTCGGGATAGATGCGGCGCTTGAAGATGACGAGCAGTTGCTTCTCGTCGGCCTTGAGGATGCCGCGTTCGCAGAGGCGGCCGGCGACCCGGTGCTGGAGCTTGGACAGGGACGAGAAGCGGGTGATCCAGGTCTTTAGCGTCGCGCGCCGCATCGCGTTCCGCACCTTCTTGTGGCACTCGTCGACGACTGGGTCGCCGATCCGGCGGATGTTGCGGACCTCGACGAGCTTGCGCCACCGCGATTCGTCGATGCGGATCCGTTCCTGCAACAGGAGTTCGGCGGCGATCGCGCCGCCGAGGCCGAAGCGGCTGTTGCCCGCGATGATCGTGCCCTTCTCGTCGTGCAGGGCGAGGAGCATCAGCTCTTCGTGGAGGAGGAGGGGGTCTGCGCGCATCGATGAAGTCTCTCACGAAGAGATACGAGGACAGCCTCCGTGAGTTTCGTGCCCTAGAAGGCTTCGCTCCAGGGGCGGCTCAGCCTCAGAGCCGAGTTGATCAGGCCGACCATGGAGTAGGTCTGGGGGAAGTTGCCCCAGAGTTCTCCCGTCTCGGGGTCGAGGTCTTCGGAGAGGAGGCCTACCGGGTTGCGGTGCTCGAGCATCTGTTCGAACAGGTCGCGGGCCTCTTCGTGGCGGCCGAGGGCGTTGATCGCGTCGATGTACCAGAAGCTGCAGACGGCGAAGGAGGTGGTGGGGGCGCCTAACTCGTCCTCTTGGTATCGGAAGAAGTTGCTGCCGGAGCGGAGCGGTTCGAGCGACTCGACGGTGGCGGCGAAGCGGGGGTCGGCTGGGTCGAGGAAGCCGAGGTCGTGGAGCAGCAGCAGGCTGGCGTCGATGCCCTCGCCGTCGAGGGTGGCGGCGAGCCGGCCGCCGCTCTCGGCGTTTTGCAGGATGTGCTTGCGGATCGCTTCGGCCCGGCTCGTCCAGTGCCGTTGACGGTCGGCGAGACCAAGTGCCGCGGCAATTCGCGCCAGACGGTCGCAGGCTGCCCAGCACATGACGCTCGAGAAGGTGTGGACGGCGCTGCGCTGGCGGAACTCCCAGAGACCGGCATCCGGCTGGTCGAACAGGGTCGCGGCCTGGCTGCCGAGTTGCTCCAGCCAGCCGAACACACGCGCGTTCCCCGGTTTGACGAGCCGCCGGTCGAAGAAGCTCTGGGTGACGGCGAGGATGGCGCTGCCGTAGTTGTCGTTCTGGAGTTGCCGCCAGGCGTCGTTGCCCACCCGCACCGGACCCATGCCACGGTAACCAGGCAGGTTGTCGACGGTGCGCTCAGTCAGTTCCCCTTCGAACTTGATCCCGTAGACGGGTTGCAGCACGCCGCCCTCCGCGGCGGCCGCCAGGTTGGTGATGTAGCCGACGTAGCCCTCCATGGTGCGGGTCGCACCCAGGCGGTTCAGCGCCTGCACGACGAAGTGGGAGTCTCGGAGCCAGCAGAAGCGATAGTCCCAGTTGCGGCCGGTGCCCGGCGCCTCGGGGATCGAGGTGGTCATCGCGGCCAGCACCGCGCCGGTTTCCTCGAAGCTGCACAGTTGCAGCGTGATCGCCGCCCGGATCACCGCCTCCTGCCATTCGAACGGCACCGCCAGGTGACGCACGAACTCGCGCCAGTAGTTCTCCGTTCGGCTCTGGAACTCGCGGGCCACGGAGTCGACGGGCTCGGTCAGGCTCTCGTCGGGCCCGAGCAGGAGGGTGAGGGGCTGTTCGAGAACGAAGGTGATCTCGTCGGTGATGAAGGAAACCGGGGCGTCCGTCGTCAGCCGCAAGGCGAGTTCCGGGCCGACGTAGCGGATGTGGTTGCTGCCCCGGGTCAGTTCGGGCCGGCGGGCGCCGTAGTCGAAGCGCGGCCGCAGGCGGATGCGGATGCGCGGTTCGCCGCGTAACCGTTCGATCGTGCGGACGATCATCGTGGGCCGGAAGGAGCGGCCGAACTGCTCGAACCGGGGCGCGAAGTCGGTGATCCGCACCGCGGCGCCGTTGCCGTCGCGAAGCGTCGTGACCAGGATCGCAGTGTTCTCCAGGTAGTGCTGCTCGCTGCCCTGAAACCCTTCGAGCATCACGTCGAAGAAGCCGCCGTCCCAGGGGTCGCGGTCGTCGGCGCCGCCCAGGAGCGAGTGGAACACCGGGTCGCCGTCGAAGTGCGGCAGGCAGGCCCAGCAGATGCGGCCGCGCGGATCGACCAGGGCGCCGAACCCGCAATTCCCGATCACGCCGCCGTCGAGTGGGCGGACCTCCTCAGGCGTCATGGGCGGTCGCCCGCCAGCGCCGCCAAACCCGTCGCAGGCTCCGTGTTTGGTCCCAGCCCCCACCTCACTATGAGTCTGCGCACCAGAACTCACCATGTTGCGTTTCTGCCGCGCAGACTCATAGCGTGTCGCACAGGGCCTCCAGCCAACGGTGCAATTCCCGCACACCGCTCAGACCGTACTGCGCGGTGCTGGTGCGGCCGGTTTCACGTTCCAGGCCGACCACTATCGCGGCGCCGCCACAGCTCTGCGCGGCGGCGAATCCGTCCTCGTCCGTGATGTCGTCGCCCACGAACACGGGGACCCGGTCGCGGAACGGCGCTTCGGCCATGAAGTCCTCGACGACGGTGCGCTTGTTCGGGCGATGAGGTTTCAACTCGAGCACCATCTTGCCCTCCTGGACGCCGTAGGCGGAGCCCAGGGAGGTTCGGATCTTCTCCATCACTTCGCGCGCCGCGCCCTCGGCGCCGGCTGCGCGCCGGTAGTGGAGCGCCAGGGTCGCCGACTTGTCTTCGAGCAGGGTACCCGGGTGCGCCGCGGCAAAACGCGTCAGTTCCCGGCGCGCCGGGCCCAGTACTTCGGCGCCGTCCGTCCGGTTGACGGATCCGTCGGCGGACCTGCGCTCCAGGCCGTGGAGCCCCGCCGCCGGCAGTTCGAGAGGCGCGAAGAAGCGGTCGAGAACGTCGAGCGAGCGTCCGCTGGCGAGCGCCAGCGCGCCGCCGAGGCGGCAGCGGAGTCGTTCGAGCAGGCCGCCGATCCGCTCGTCGACGTGGACCGCGTCGGGCGCGTCCGCGATCTCGATCAAGGTGCCGTCGACATCCAGGAACAGAGCCCACGAGTGCGGCGGAGGGATGTCGGAACCCGCTTCCAGCAGGATCCAGGCGGCGTGCGGAGGATGCGCTTTCTGGTTCACACGCCCCCTCCGAGATCCCTTACGATACAGAAACCGATGGCCCCTCAGGATCTGCCGGCTGCTCGGCAGTCGGAACTTGTGATTGTCGCGAACACGCTGCCCGTGCGTCGCGAGGAGGTGGATGGCGAACTGCGCTGGGCGCAGAGCCCCGGCGGCCTGGTCAGCGCCCTGTCGCCGATCGTCCGGCAGGCCGGCGGCTGCTGGGTGGGCTGGTCCGGCGGCGCCGACGATTCGCCGGCGCCGTTCCGCCACGAGGGCATACTGAACGTGGCCGTGCCGGTGTCGGAGGCCGAGGTCGCGGCCTCGTACCAGGGCATGTGCAACTCGACCCTCTGGCCGCTCTACCACGACGCGGTGCGGCCGCCGGAATACCACCGGCACTGGTGGAACCCCTACGTGGCGGTCAACCGGCGCTTCGCCGAGGAGGCGGCGCGCCGTACCGCGCCCGGCGGCAGGGTGTGGATCCAGGACTACCACCTGCAGCTCGTGCCGCGGATGCTGCGCGAGCTCCGGCCGGACATAAGCTCCGGCTTCTTCCTGCACATCCCCTTTCCGCCGATCGAGTTGTTTCTGCGTCTGCCGTGGCGGCGGCTGGTGCTGGAGGGGCTGCTCGGCGCGGACGTGATCGGCTTCCAGACCCCGGCCGGCGCCTACAACTTCACGCGGCTCGCCGACCGGCTAATCGAGGCCGAGCCGCACGGCGAGACGATCCGCTACCAGGGCCGCGACATCCGTGTGGGCGCCTTCCCGATATCCATCGACACGGAGCGCTACGCCAACGCCGCGCTGTCGCCCGAAATCCGCGAGCGGGCCGAACAGCTCCAGCAGCTTCGCCGGGGGCGGAAGATCATCCTCTCCGTCGATCGCCTCGACTACACGAAGGGCATCGACCTGCGGCTCAAGGCGTTCCTTGAATGGTTGGGACGCAAGGACCGTTCGATTCGCGACGCGGTGATGGTCCAGGTCGCGGTGCCGAGCCGGGAGCGCATCTCCGAGTACCAGATCCTGCGGCGTGACGTGGAGGAGCTGGTCGGCCAGATCAACGGCGAGTACGGCGAGCTCGGCGTCGTGCCGGTCCAGTACCTGCGACGCAACCTGCCGTTCGAGGAGCTGATCGCCTTCTACCTCGTCGCCGACGTGATGCTGGTGACGCCGCTCTGCGACGGCATGAACCTGGTGGCCAAGGAGTACGTCGCGACGCGTCTCAAGGACGACGGCGTCCTGGTGCTGAGCGAGTTCGCGGGCGCGGCCGCCGAGCTGCCGGACGCCCTGCTGGTGAACCCCCACGACGTGAACGCGATGGCGGCCGTGATCGAACGGGCGATCACTCTCGATCCGGAGGACGGGACCCGCCGCATGAAGGCGATGCGTGAGGTCGTCCGCCGCCACTCGGTCCACGAGTGGGCGGCGCAGTTCATCGAGGCACTGGCGTAGCGCCAAGCGCCGCGCTTGCGCGGGACCGGCCCATCCCGAAAGGTGGGGAATGTCTGAGTGGTACTGAAGGGTTCAGTGTCATAGCAGGGCGCCGGACAGGGATATCCGCGACGCCTGCGAAGAAAGTCCCCTAGGCAGAGGGGCGCTCACCTGGCCACCTGAAGTCCCCAGTGGCTGTGATGCCTCTCCGCCGAACAGACGGAGACAAATCAGGCCATGAAGAGAGCAACCCGGTTTCGGGTCGCTGAGGCACACGTTCAGCCGGCGACCCCTGTTCCCCTTCGATCCAGTTCGGAACCCGTGCCCGAAACCGCAGGTGAGAGTGCAGCCTGCAGCCGGTTCGGCCGCTGGCAGTTTGCCGCTCGGGCTATTCGCGTTTTCGTCGCCATCGGCTGCCTGATCGTCTTCGTCGGTGATGCACGCGCGCTGGACCCGCCGGAGAAGCCGGTGATCACGGTCGAGGCCGAGTCGACGCCCGTCATCGAAGGCGAGGAGGCCCGCTTCCTTGTGAGCCGCGCTGGCCCGGTAGAGGAGGGATTGGAAGTGTTGGCGGAGGTGTCGGCGACGGGTTCGTTGGCGTTTTCGGGGGGTCCAAGGACGGTGACGCTGAGGATAGAGCCGGAATCGAGACTGCATAGCTTCGGCCTCCTCACGACAGCGGATGATCGGGACGAAGCGGACCGGAACGTCACCTTGACCGTGATGGCGCCGGAGGACGGTTCCTACGAGGTGGGCTCACAGTCGTCGGCGACGGTGGTCATTGAGGACGATGACGATCTGGAGGTCCAGGTAACGACTGCTGTGGTGGACGCCAACGGCCTTGCGTTGACCGAGGTCCCCGAGGATGTAGGCGCCGCCACCATCCGCCTGACTGCGACCACGAACGGCAGCTTGGCGCCGACCGGGGCCTTCGGGGTCGCGGTAAGTACGCGCGCGGACAGCGCGGTCTCGCCTGACGACTACGCGGCACTCTCCGTTCATGTTGGCTACGCGGCGGCGGACTGGGTGTTCGTGGCGGCCGAGGGCAACTACAAGGCGGTCAAGGACGTTTCCCTGACGATCGTTGATGACTCGCTGCAAGAGCCGGAGCTGGAAACCCTCGGGCTGATCACCGAGCGGGCCCCGGACACGCCCACCTACGTCAGTTTCCCTCCGAGCCTCGAACTGGCGATCGTCGACAACGACTCGGTTCCCGTTGAGCCGCCGTCCGATCCGCCTCCGTCCGATCCTCCCGAGCCTGAGCCGCCGGAAGTGACGGTCGCGGCGGGGGCGGCGCGGACGACGTTGGCTGTCCGGACCGTCGACGACTCAGTTGACGAACGGAACAGTTTGGTCTCGGTGACGTTGACCGCTGGGCAGGTCGCCTTCTACGTCGTCGGTTCGGCATCCTCCGCCGCAGTGACCGTGAAGGACGACGACGAACCGCCGCCCGCCGTGACCGTTCCTGCCGCTCCGAAGAACCTTACGGCTCGCGCCGACGGCGAGGCCCGGATCGACCTGGCCTGGACGGTGCCCACCGAGACGGGCGGCGCCGCGATCGTCGGCTACCGGATCGAATGGTCGGCTGACGGCGATTCAGGATGGTCGGTGCTGGTGGACGACACCGGCTCGACGGGGACGACGTTCAGTGACCTCGATCTCACGGCAGGGACAACCCGCTACTACCGGGTCTGCGCCCTGAACTCCGCGGGCATCGGTCCGCCTTCGAACATCACCGGTGCGAGGACGATTCAGCCGCCCCCGGAGGTGACGATTCAGGCTGTGCAGAGTCCCGTCGTCGAGGGCGCCGAGGCGGCGTTCATCTTGAGGCGTACGGGCGCCACCGCCGAGCCACTCACAGTGTCGCTGGAAGTGACGGCGGCGGCGCCGATGATCGGTGGCGAATCGCCGACCTCGGCACTCTTCCCTGGCGGCGCCGGTGAGACCACCCTGACCGTACGGACGATCGACGACAGGGTGGACGAGCCGGACAGGGAGATTGTGGCCAAGTTGCTGAACGGCAACGGCTACACCCTGGGCAGGGCGGCTTCGGCGACGGTGCGGGTCAAGGACAACGACGCGGCGCCGGTGTTCCGGATCGCCGACGCGTCGGCGCCCGAGTCGACCGGCGAGATCGCGTTCACGGTCTCGCTCAGCGGTGAGAGCGCGATGCCGGCGACGGTGCGTTGGGCGAGTTCGGCCGCAACGGCGCAGCCGGGTCTGGACTACATCGAGGCGAGCGGCGAACTGACCTTCGCTCCCGGCACGACAAGCCAGCGGATCGCGGTACCCCTGCTCGAGGATCTGCTGGTCGAGGAGGCCGAGACCTTCCGCGTGTCCCTGAGCGAGGCGTCGAACGCGGCGTTCGAGGCAGGCTCGGTGGCCACGGCTACGGGAACGATCGAGGACGACGACGACACGGCGCCGGCGGAGGAATGGCTGGCCCGGTTCGGACGCACGGCAGCGAGCAACGCCGTGGACGCGGTGGAGGATCGGCTGACGGGTCGGCTCGGAACCGGCGCCCAGGTCGTGGTTGCGGGACACCGGGTCGATGTTTCGGGTAGCGACCGGGAACACGGCGCTACCGGTAGCGGCCAGGGGAACGGCGCTGGCGGTTCGGCCCCGGCGCCCGTTGCCGGGCTTGGCGGCATCGGTCAGGCGGCGGGTGGCGCCGTCGGTCTGGCCGGGTCCGGTGGCGGCCTTCTGGACGCGCAGCCGGGCAGGTACGGGTCGGGGCGGATGGACGCGGGCGATGTGCTGGCACGGAGTTCGTTCCAGTTCTCTTCGGACTCCCACGCCGGTGTCCACCGCTGGTCCGTCTGGGGCAGCGGCGCCGCGACGCGCTTCGACGGCGGCGAGGACACCCTCAGCCTCGGCGGCGAGGTGGTGACCGGCACCGTCGGAGCGGACGTCGAACGCGGCCGCGTGCTGTTCGGGGTCGCGGTATCCCACAGCCGCGGCGACGGCGACTACCGCCGGGCCGGTGTCGGCGGTCTGCGTGCCCGGGAGGGCGACCTCTCGAGCGATCTGACCACGGGACTGCCCTACCTGCGGGTCGCGGTCAGCGACCGCCTGTCGGTGTGGGGCGCTCTGGGCCGCGGCGCCGGATCGATGACCCTGAGCGAGGGCGACCTGGGGTCCATCGAGGCGGACATCGGGATGAGTCTGGGCGCCTTCGGGGCGCGGCAGGAACTGCGGTCGTCCGCGGCGACGGACGGCTTCAGCCTGGCGCTACGCACCGACCTGCTGCTGGTCCACGCGACCTCGGACGAGACGGCAGCGCTGCCCGCGCTGTCGACCGACGTGAACCGTCTGCGGTTGATGATCGAGGGCGCACGCCGGTGGCAGTTCGAGTCGGGCGCCGTGCTGACTCCGACGGTGGAGCTGGGTCTCCGCTACGACGACGGCGATGCGGAGCCGGGCGGCGGCCTGGAACTGGGCGCGGGCCTTCGTGTCGAGAACGCGGCGCGCGGCCTGTCCGCCGAGTTGACCGGGCGCTCCTTGCTGGCCCACGAGGCGAGCGAGCTCTCGGAGTGGGGCGTGGGCGGTTCGGTCCGGTTCGAGCCGGGCGGAGGCGACCGTGGCCTGTCCATCGGGCTGAGGTCGACTCTGGGCGCCGCGTCAAGCGGGATCATCAGGTTGTGGGAGCAGCAAAACGCGGCGCCCCTGGGCTACCGCGCGACGGCGCCGGGCAGCACCGACGGAGACGGAAGTCGGATACGGATTGGCCGTGTTGGGCAGCCGGGGGAGTCTGACGCCATATCTGGGCGCGGGGCTGTCGCAGCGTTACGGCGAGACCTACAAGGCGGGTGCGCGGCTCAGGTTCGGCGAGTTCTTCGCCCTGGACGCTGAAGCCGCTCGCCTGGAGGAGAACGCCGCCGCGCCGTCCCGCTACCGGGCGGCTCTGCTGGCGAACTTCCGTTGGTAGGCCGGCTGCTACGATCACCAAGCGCTCCGCGCGGCGGTGCGCACGAGAACAGGAGGAACGCCGAACGGCAGTAGCGATCTCGCCCTGAGCCCGTTCGGCTGACACGATGTGGATCAAGAAGTACGACCCAGCCCGCTACCTTCCTGCTGACGCCGGCGTCACGCTGCCGAGCCGCAAGCCGACGCCGCGGGAGGTCTACATGGACCGCCGCAAGTTCGTGGCCGCGGCCACGATCGGTATCGCCGGCGCCTCGCCCCTCGCCTCCCAGTTCCGTCTCCGCCAGCAGGTGCCGGCGCCGCCGCCGGCGCCGCCGCTCGAGGAGAAGCTGAAGCCGGCCCTGTCGAGGCCGGACGTCTATCCGGCCGAGGTGACCGGCAAGCCCCGGCGCAACACGAAGTTCGCCGGACCGCCCGCGAGCGTCGGCGGCGAGTTGACGCCCCGCGAGTTCGCCGGCAGCCACAACAACTTCTACGAGTTCCTGCCCGGCCGCGGCGGTCCGGTGTGGAAGTTCGCCGGCAAGTTCACCGTCGAGCCGTGGAAGGTCGAGATCAAGGGCCTTTGCGACAACCCCATGACGCTTGACCTGGACGACATCTTCGCCTTCGCGCACGAGGAGCGCCTCTACCACTTCCGCTGCGTCGAGCGCTGGGCGATGAACGTGCCCTGGAGCGGTTTCCCGCTCAGCAAGCTGATCGAGAAGGCTGCGCCCAAGTCCTCGGCCAAGCATGTCCGCTTCGTGACTGCGCGGGAGGACAAGCAGATGCCGGGCATTCGCGAGACGTCGTGGTACCCGTGGCCCTACGCCGAGGCCCTGCGCATCGACGAGGCGATGAACGAACTCGCCTTTGTCGCCACCGGCATTTACGGTGAACCCCTGCTCAAGCAGCACGGCGCGCCGCTACGGATCGTCGTGCCGTGGAAGTACGGCTACAAGAACCCCAAGTCGATCGTCGAGATCGAGTTCGTCGCCGACGAACCGGACACCTTCTGGCAGATCCAGCCCCACGAGTACGGCTACCTGTCGAACATCAACCCGAACATCCCGCATCCGCGCTGGAGTCAGGCGACCTCGCACTGGTTGCACAACAACCAGCCGTTCGACACGCCGATCTTCAACGGTTACGGCGAGCAGGTTTCCAAGCTCTATCCCGACGAGCCGACCACGATGCAGCGAGCGCTGCGTCAGGGTCAGATCGCCCGCTAGACGGATCGGGTTTGTGGTCCGTATCTGAAGTCATGAGCACCGCGACGGACACGCTCGCCACGGCCGAAGCATTGGAAGGCGCCGGCCTGGATGCGGACACCGCCAAGGCAACGGCTCGTGCGATCGACACCGGGTGCGCCGCCGCGGTTGAGGGACTGGTCACGCAGGACGGTCTTCGGGCCGAGTTGAAGGCGCTTGAAACACGGTTGGTCCTGTGGGGCGCTGGCATCGTGCTCGGCGGTTCCGCCCTGGTGCTGAGCGGCGTTGGTGTGCTGTTGAGGCTCGCCCTGTAGACGCTGGCGCTTTCCGGTACGAACGGCCGAGGTGGGACTCCTGGTTCGAGCGGTTCCGCTGCGCTGGCGCTACGGTCCGACTGCCGTCCCCCTACGACTCGTCAGCAGCCTTCGTTGCCAGCGACGCCCCCGCGCCTCGCCGCGCCGCCTGCACCGCCGCCGCGAACAGCCCCATCGCGATGCCGAAGGCCACCAGACCGCCAAGCTGCACCCAGCCCAGGGCGTTGGTGGGCGTGGCGATCGCCAGGAGTTCGGCGGCGAAACCGAATGATTCGGCCGCTTCGGTGCGGATCGCCTTCAGGCCCGCGAGCCCGGTCAGCAGCAGGCCGCCGCCGACTGCGCTGAGAATCCCGAAGGTTGCTCCGCTGGCGGCAAGCTGTCCGGTGGACTTCGGCGGCAGCGGTTTCTGGCGCCGCACGTCGAAGACCGGTTCCCGCTCGCGCGGCCTGACGAAACGCGAGAGCATGTACAGGCCGGGGAGGCCGAGCGGCATCGTCATGAGGAAGAAGGTCGACCATCCCACGGCGTCGACCGTGATTCCGGCCACTGGCCCTGAGAAGATGCGGCCGAAGCCGAAGAGAGTCGAGAACAGGGCGTACTGCGTTGCCGAGAAGCGCTTCTGGGTCATCCGCAGGAGCAGCACCGAGAACGCCCCCGTGCCCAGTCCCTGACAGAGGCTCTCGAAGCCCATCGCGCCATAGAGCAGCAGCGAGTGCTTCGGCACGTTGGCAAGTACCACGTAGCCGAGGTTCGAAAAGATCTGTAGCGAGCCGAAGACCCACAAGGATCTGCCGAGGCCGAGCGAGTTGGTGGCCAGTCCGCCGAGGATCGCGCCGCCGATGGTCGCGGTCAGACCGATCGCGCCGAGCCACACGCCGCGATCGGTGGCGGAGTAGCCCATGTCGACCAGAAACGGACGCAGAAGTGCTCCCGCCATGTTGTCGGCGGCCTTGAAGAGGATGACGAAGGCGAGGATCTCGACCGCACGGTGGCGGGAGAGGAAGCCGAGAAAGGGCAGCCAGACAGCTTCCCGCAGGGTACTGGGAGTAGGTGGCAGGTTGGTTGGCTCGGGCGCCCGGAAGGTCGTGATCCAGAGCATCGGCAGGTAGAGCGCGGCGAGAATCACGCAGACGACCGGCCAGGAAGCGAAGGCCGCCACCGTGATGCTGAGAGAGCCGGCAACGTACATCCCGGCACGGTAGAGGGCGATTCGCGACCCGACCGCGGCGCCTTGCTCTTCCCTTTTCAGCACGTCCACGGCGTAGGCGTCGACGGCAATGTCCTGGGAAGCCGCGGCCATCGCGATCGCGAAAGTGAAGGCCAGCACCAGCCACGGTGTGTCGGGATGGTGGCCGACTCCGGCCAGAGCCAGTGTGGCGAGCAGCAGCCCGACCTGGGCTATTGCCGCCCAACCGCGACGGCGCCCGAGGAACGGTGGCGGGTAGCGATCCATCAGCGGCGCCCAGATGACGTTGAACAACCACGGCGCCTGCGCGAGCGTGAAGAGGCCGACGATGCGGATGTCGACGCCGACGCTGCGCATCCAGTCCGGAATCGCGATCCAGACCAGCCCCAGGGGCATACCGGAGGAGAACGACATGAGGACGACGGACCTGGTCCGCCAGGCTGAGAAGGCGCGGACCAGGCTCTTCCACATGCCTACCCGCTCGGGCGCCTGCTGCTCCTCGGCCATTGAGGTTCATCCTATGCGCGGCCGGCTATAGACTTGGAACATCCACCTGGTCGCAGCCGTATTCGAGTCAGACGCCTAGCTCGCGATTCCGAGGAGGAACCCGACAGTGACCACCGCCGCCAGCAAGTCCCGCCCCCTTCATCGTTCCGCGTCCGACTGCCTGATCGGCGGCGTCTGCGGCGGTCTCGCAGCCTGGCTCGGCTGGAACCCCACCGGCGTGCGCCTGCTCTTCGTCCTGGCTTCCATCCTCTCGGTGGCGTTCCCGGGGATCATCGTCTACCTCGTGCTCTGGATCGTGATGCCCCTCGGCGACTAGCCGAGCCCGGCGCCCTGGCCCGCATCGCCAAGCGGACGCCGGTCCACGGGCCTTCTGGCCCGCATCGAGCGCGATGCCGCGAAACAGCGAGCCCGAGCGCCGCCGTTGTAGGCTGATCGTCGATCGATGACGACGATGGGCGCAGCCAGTTTCCTCGACGCCCTCACCCGGCGCCTCGGTCCGGACCGCGTGCTGACCGGCTCAGCCCCAATGGCGGCCTACGCGTCGGACGCGCTGACCGCGTTCCGCGCCCGGCCCCGTGCCGTGGTTCTGGTCGAGTCCGCGGATGAAGTCGTCGACGTGGTTCGTCTCTGCGCGGCCGCCGAAGTGCCCTTCCTGGCCCGCGGCAGCGGCACCAGCCTCTCGGGCGGCTCGCTGCCGATTCAGGACGGCGTGGTCATCGCGATGAACCGGCTGAACCGGATTCTCGAAGTGGACCCGGTACGACGGATCGCAGTGGTCGAGCCGGGGGTCGTCAACCTCACCGTCTCCGACGCCGCGGCGCCCTACGGCCTGTACTACTCACCGGATCCTTCGAGCCAGTCGGTGTGCACGATCGGCGGCAACCTGGCCTTCAACTCCGGCGGCGCGCACTGCCTGAAGTACGGCATGACGAGCAACCACGTGCTCGGTCTTGAGGTCGTACTGCCGGACGGCGAGGTGGTCGAACTCGGCGGCGACAGCCTGGAGAGCGTCGGCCCCGACCTGGTCGGTCTGTTCGTCGGCTCCGAAGGGTTGTTCGGCATCGCCACGAAGATCACCTTGCGGCTGCTGCCCAAGCCGGAGACGTTCTTCACCCTGCTGGCGGCGTACGACTCCCTGGCGGCGGCTGGCGAGGCGGTGGCCGCGGTGGTCGCGTCCGGTCTGCTGCCCGGGGCGATGGAGATCATGGACAACTTGGCGATTGAGGCAGCCGAGGCGGCGGTCGGCGCCGGCTACCCGCTCGACGCCGAGGGGCTCCTGATCGTCGAACTCGAAGGCGAGAAGCAGCAGGTCGCCGCCGAGAGCGAACTGCTGCTGGAAGTCGTCCGGCGATCGAAGCCCTACTTCGAACACATCGCCAGCGACCCGGACGACCGGATGCGGATCTGGAAGGGTCGCAAGAGCGCCTTCTCGGCGGTCGGGAGACTGAGCCCGGACTACATCGTCTGTGACGGCGTCGTGCCGCGCTCACGCCTGGGTGAGGCCCTGACGGAGATCCAGCGGCTCGGCAAGCAGCACGGTCTGCGGGTGGCGAACGTGTTCCATGCCGGCGACGGCAACCTGCATCCGCTGATCCTCTTCGAAGGCCGGGTCGAGGGCGATCTGGAGCGGGCCGAGCAACTGGCCGGGGAGATCCTGCGGTTGTGCATCGGTCTCGGCGGCTCGATCACCGGCGAGCACGGCGTCGGGATGGAGAAGCGGCAGTACCTGGGCGAGATGTTCGAAAAGAGCGACCTGGACGCGATGCGCCGCATCCGATCCGCCATCGACCCCGGCGAACTCGCCAACCGGGGCAAGATGTTCCCGGACGGGGAGGCGCCGGCGCTGCTCAGCCACGGTCCGCACCCGCTGGAAGTGGCGGGAGTCATCTCGCGCGAATGACGGGCGTGCTCAGTCGGCCGGGTTCGCCGGCCGAGGTCGCCGAGGCCGTGCGCGGAGCGGAACGGGTCGTGCCGCGGGGCGGGGGCACGAAGCCGTCTCTGTGGGCGGTGGACGGCGCCGAGGTTCTCGATCTGTCGTCGCTCAGCGGCATCACCGAATACCTGCCCAGCGAGTACACAGTGACCGCGCTGGCCGGCACGCCCCTGGCAGAGGTCATCGAGCGGCTGGCCGCGGAGGGCCAGTACCTGCCGTTCGACCCGCTGCTCGTCGACGCGGGCAGCACCGTCGGCGGCGCCGTCGCCGCGGGCGCCAACGGTCCCGGCCGGCTGCGCTACGGCGGCCTGCGTGACTTCCTGCTCGCGGTGACCTTCGTCGACGGCCGCGGCGAGATCGTCCATGGGGGCGCCAAGGTGGTCAAGAACGCGGCCGGTTTCGATCTTCCGAAGCTCATGGTCGGCAGCCTGGGTCGTCTGGGCGTCCTCACCGAATGCACCTTCAAGGTCTTCCCGCATCCCGAGAGCTGCGCCACGCTGCGTGTTGTCGGCATGGCCCTCGACGAGGCCCTCGCTGCCGCCGGCCGCGTCGGCGCCGGCGCGGTCGAGCTCGAGTGCCTCGACCTCGTCCACGGCCTCGCCGGCTGGGACCTGGAGATCCGCATCGGCGGGCGCAGCTTCGCGCTCGACGCGCGCCTGAACCGGGTCGCCGACCTCCTCGACAGCGCCCTATCGACCCCTGGGAACGCGGGCGTCTCGCCCGCATCCGGCCGGAAGGCCCTCTCAGGCGACGCTGACGCACATCACTGGCGAGCCCGGGGCGAACTCCACTGGGCCGCTCCCGACGCCGCCATCCTCAAGTGCCCGTTGACGCCTGCCGCCGTCGCCGCGCTCGAGAAGATCCTGGCCGACCTCGACGCTGACCGCATCGCCAGGGTCTACAGCGCCGGCGCCCAGCAGGCGCTCCTCGCCTGGCCCGCGGAGCGCAGCGCCGACCTGCCTGACCTCGACCGTGCCCTGACCGAGTCGAAACTCGCCGCCCTGGCCCTGCGCGCTCCGGCCGGCGCCCTGGCCGAGCCCATCCTCGGCTACCGCTCCGGCGGAGAACTCCTACGCCGGGTCGAGCAGGCCCTCGACCCGGACGGCCGGTTTGGCCGGCTGGGGTGATTGGCACCCGGCGTCAAAGGAAGTTGTCGCCCTTGGCGCCGTGGATGTGCCGGCTGTTAACGTTCCTGTCAAGCGTCGGGTGGCGGGCACCATCTGGCCGGACTTCTCGAAGTGAATACGAAGAATGGACGTGAAGCAAGCGGTACAGAGCGCCAAGGAGTACCTTGGCGACCTCTTTTCGGGCGAGACCATCACCCATGTGGGGCTTGAAGAAGTCGTCTTCGACGACACGTCGAACTGCTGGAAGATCACGGTCGGATTCTTCCGGCCATGGGACCGAAACGGCGAGGAACCTCTGTTGTCGCAGCTCCGGGACCGAAATGTCAGGCGCACCTACAAGATCGTCCAGATCGACGACGCCAGTGGTCAGGCGCTGTCTCTGACGAATCGACACCCCGTCACTGGCGACTGAAATCGTGGCGGCGACGGCCTTTTTCGTCGATGCCAACCTTCTCGTGCTGTTTGTCGCGGGAGTCGTGGATCGCGGGCTGATCGGAAGACACCGCCGGCTGCGGAGGTTCTCGGCGGCTGACTACGAGACCTTGGTCGACTTGATCGCACAGGTCGACCGGGTTCTGGTGACGCCGAACACGCTCACCGAAGCGTCCAATCTGCTCGGACAGCATCGAGAGCCCGAGCGCTCGCAGCTTCTCGACGGTCTCCGCTACGTCATCGAGGAGTGTCGGGAGATTGTCGTCGCGAGCACTGAAGCAGCGCCCAGCCGTGTTTTCCGTCGCTTGGGACTCACCGATGCCGCGTTGTTCGAGGTCGCTACCGGCGAGAGACCTCTGGTGACTGTCGACCTCGATCTGTACTTGGCCGCCTCTTCGAGAGACGTTGGTGCGGCACTGAACTTCACGTATCTGCGGGAGTTCGGGTGATTCGGTCTGTTCGCAGACTCTCCTTCATCAGTTCCTCCCAGCCCAGCGGTGGCCCAAGGGGCCTCTCCGGGCACCTTGCGATCGGAGCCTCTTGGCCATGTTGGCGCCTTGCTCGCCGTGGCCCTCGGCGGGGTCCTTCCCGGCAGAATCTCGACCTAGGAGGCTTGGCTCAGGGTCATCAGATTGTCCCCGTAGCGATCTGAGAGAGCCGCAGTACGGGGTCTCCGGTGGACTACGAGAGCGGATACACCGTAGCCGTGCGTGCTTGAACTTGCGCATGCGGTCGTTATCGTGTAGGTTTCTTGGCCTACACGATAAACGTGCGACCTCTATCGGAGGCTGGTATGGCGATACGGGAGTACATCATGGACGTGCTTGAGCAGGCCGAGGACCGGCTCGCCGTACGGCTGAAGAAGGCAGTGGAGGACCGCCAATACGCCGCCGTGGCTGAGCTCGCCTCCGTTTCGCAGCGGGTTCGAGACTTGATTCAGTCGGTGGGCATCGCGGAGCGAAGCCACGATCGGCAGGAGGTGGGGCTTTCTGGACATGCGGCGCCGGATGCCCGCCGGAGAGCGAACGCTCGCGCCTCAACCGGTCCATCGCTGAGTGGTCGCGAGCGAAGGACGAGCAAACAGTACCCGAGGTTCGTTCGCTCCGAGGATCGTTTGGTGAAGGTTGGATGGTCAAAGAGGGACAGCGCGGAGTACGAACATCGGGCCTCGGAGGTCTCCGTGCGCGCCGTAGTAGCGGCGCTTCGTGACTTGGGGTCGCGCGAGTTCTCCATGGACCAGTTGATGCCCGTTGACGATGGGAATGGAGCGGAAGTCCCCTCCTATCAGGTCTACTTGATCGTGGCGTGGCTGCGAGCCCTTGGCGCGGTGCGAAGGGAAGGCCGGGGAGGCTATGTGGCCCTTCCAGACTGCCTGATTGCTACCGCCATGGAGAAACACTGGGGCTCGCTGGAAGGGGATGCAAGCCGGAAGGGAGAAACCAGCAATGGGTGACGCGAGGAATCGGGAGTTGGCGCTCAGGCTCCTCCGCGCTGACTCAGAGGCGGAGGTGGTGAGAATCCTCAGGCAGCAAGGCCTGTGGCACGACGCCAAGTGCTGGCGTCTCTATGGGGACCGTGACGGGAACTTCTCGGTGATCGGGAATCAGCAGAGCCGCCCTGAGGCAGCTCTCGTCGAGAAGATCGTCAACTCGGTTGACGCCCGGCTAATGAAGGAGTGCCTCGCACGTGGCATCGATCCGACTTCGGCGGACGCTCCCCAGTCGGTGCGCGAAGCGGTCGCGAGTTTCATCGACGGCGTCGAACCAGGGAGCGAAACGGCCGGCGAGGTTCGATTCTGGCCTCGCCAGAGGCAATTGGAGCAAGCCCGTCAGATTACTCTCGCCGTGACTGGCTCGAGGCCACGCCAGGCCGGGGGGGCGTCGATAACGGTCGTCGACCTCGGAGAGGGTCAGTATCCGGAGAAGATGCCGGAGACATTCCTCTCGATCGATCGCGAGAACAAGCTGCGCATCCCGTTCGTGCAGGGCAAGTTCAACATGGGCGGCACCGGTGCACTCAAGTTCTGTGGGCGTAGCGGGCTGCAGTTGGTCATCACCCGGCGATGTCCAGAGATCGTCGAGGCGGATGGCGGAGCGGAGTCGCGTTGGGGATTCACTGTCGTCCAAAGAGAACGGCCGGTTGAGGGCGCAGGAGAAATCCGTAACTCGGTCTATCGCTACCTTGCCCCCGCTGGAGCTGACGAGAAGCCCGGGCTTGGTGCTGTCCTACAGTTCTCTGCGGCGAGTATCGAAGCCCTTCCAGAGAAGAACAAGGCGTACGTCCGGAACCTCTCTTGGGGATCAGTCCTGAAGCTCTACGAGTACGACATGAAGGGTTTTAGTAGCCATGCTCTGATGAAGGGCGGGCTCTTGGGCCGCCTCGAGCTGATGCTGCCAGGGATAGCGCTCCCGGTACGAGTCCACGAGTGCCGCCCGTTCGGGGGTGATCCGAGAAGGAGTTTCGAGACGACATTACTCGGCCTCTCGGCACGTCTGGAAGCCAACCGTGCCAAGAACCTAGAGGAGGGCTTCCCAACGTCAGCGCTGATACAGCTTGCCGACCAGGACCTCCCTGTCGAGATCTACGCGTTCAAGCCCAAGAAGGCGGACGCGTACCGCTCGACTGAGGGAATCGTGTTCACAATCAACGGCCAGACTCATGGGGCGATTTCGAAGGCCTTCTTCTCCCGTAGGAGGGTGAAGATGGGGCGGCTTGCGGACTCTCTATTGTTAATGGTCGACTGCTCAAGGCTGTCCGTGGATGCGCGAGAAGACCTGTTCATGAACAGCCGTGATCGGCTAAGCAACGGAGAGCTTCGAAAGGAGATCGAGGGTGAGATGGAGGAACTCGTCGGTCGCCATCACGGTCTCAGGGCGCTACGCGACCGTCGCAGGGCGGCGGAGATCGCGCAGAGACTCGAAGACTCGAAGCCGCTGGAGGACGTACTCGATACGCTCTTCCGGGCATCTCCTACCCTCAACCGGCTGTTCCTCCAGGGCCAACGACTCAGCCGACCGCATCGGGCCGGCACGAACGGAGGAACCAATGACGGGACTGGTCAGCCCGGGAAGTTCGTGGGAAAGCCCCACCCCACGTACTTTCGGTTCGCGAAGAAGCCCGAAGCCGACTTGCTTCGGCGTTCGGCAGAGAAGGGTCGGAGATGTCGGATCAAGTTTGAAACGGACGTCGTGAACGACTACTTCAAGAGACCCTCAGTTCCGGGCCGCTACTTCGTTGAGGTCGTTGGAGGGCCAGTGGAAGGCCGCGACGTGGCACACAGTCTCGTCCTGCACGATGGAGTGGCCAACTGGAGTATCCGTCTTCCGAAGGACCTGGACGTTGGTGATGAAGTGACGCTGCAGTGCACGGTCGCGGACGACTCTCTGATTGATCCCTTCGTGAACGTGGTCGAGATCTCCATCGTGCCGCAGGGACAAAGAGAGTCAGGGAAGAGGAGTAGGCGCGAGCGCCGACTGGACTTGGGCGATTCGAGCGATGGAAGCGGCCAGGGCGGGAAGGGAAGTGACAACGAGGCAGGAATCCGGCTTCCGCACATCGAGGAACTGAGAGAGAAGGACCCGAGATGGAGCGAGAGGGGGTTCGACTGCTACACCGGATGCGAGGTCGTGGATGACTCAGACGTCGAGAAGGCGGCTAACGGGAGAGACCTGACCTTCTACGTGAACGTGTCGAACAGAGCGTTAGAGACGGACCTGAAGGACAGTCGCGAGGACGCGAGGGTCGTCGAGGCGAAGTTCGTGTACGCGAATGTGCTCGTAGGTCTCGGACTTCTGAATGACCCTCTACAGGCGGGAGAGGAGGCGTCCGATTCCATGGAGACGCCTGAGATGCGCGTTGCCTCTACGACAAGGGCTCTGGCGCCTTTTCTTCTTCCCATGATCGAGTTCCTCGGATCGCTGGGTCCTGAGGACGTCTCGGCAGGGAGCGTCGGCGACGAGGATTAGTTAGCCCGCTCTATGTAACAGAACGACTTCTCGTGCGGCTGGTGCCGTAGAGCGCTGTGAAGCGTGCCATCGGCGCCTGGGTACGTCGCGCCAGATTCGGCCAGCTTTGGGCAGTGGTGCTTCGACGAAGCCGGCAGTTCGGAGGGTCTCAAGGTAGAGCCCCAAATGCAAGTCTGGCTTTGAGAAACCGACGACCTGGACGAGTCTGGCGCGGTCGCGCATGACTCGACGTATGGCTGACATTCTCTCGCCGAGCAAGTTGAAGTAGTTCCGGCTTTGCCGGCCTCCTAGCGTGTAGTACGACTCTCCACGCCCATCGTTGGCCGCCGCGATCCAGAAAGGGACTGAAGTCTCTTTGCCGCCTCCCGTTTGCCAGCGATGATAGAGAACGTGGACTCCGGGGTATGGAGGGCTGGTCACGACGAGATCGGCCCGGATTCCATCCTCAAAAGGTTCCACCGCGCCGATGTCGAGTGCGTCCGACGTGACGAGGCGCGGTTTGTTGGCGCCATTGGTTTCCGCTTTCTTCCAGAATGACGCGAGGTCCTTCAACATCGCGTGGATGACGGTGTGCAGCCGTTCGCGGAAGGCGACCGTTCTCGCAACTTCTCGGCGCCCATCTATTGCCCACTGCGCTGCGTTCAAGATAGCCCCACGTGCGACTCGCTCCACCGTCGGGTCGTCGTCGTCTGGGATGCTGGTAAGAGCGACGCCGATGAGCTTGCGGATGGCCCGGCAAGCAGGTCCAGTGAGGTTCCGGGAGGTCTCCGGCGAAGGTTGGTTCGCCTCGTCAATCGCGTGGTGGTAGCGAATCCTCCTGACGGTGTCCTCGGCCCAGGTGTTCAACACACTTTCCGCGCGCTGCGAGACTCGGGATGTCTTTAGTCTGGCGAGGAAAATCGCAAGCTCACTGATGTCCAGACCAACCGCACTTCGACCCATCGCGATCGCTTCGACTGCGGTCGTACCGCCGCCGCAGAACGGATCCAGCACCAACTGCCCCGGTCCGGAGAAGTGGTCAATGGCGGCTTTCGCAAGCTGAGGAGAGAAACGACCGGGGTAGCGGTAGAACCAGTGAGTCAGACCAGCTATGGGATTTGGATCCAGAGCTGCTCTACGAAGGGCCTTGAACTCAGTGTGAAGATGAGACACGGCAGTTGCCCTCGTGAGTGGTCGAGGCTGGTGAGTAGCTCAGCGGTCCCAAAGCGGCGACTCGCCTCAGCTCGCCTTCGGCAGTGCCCCCATCACGGCCTTGACCTCGAGGAACTCCTCGAAGCCGAAGTCGCCCCATTCGCGGCCGTTGCCGGACTGCTTGTAGCCGCCGAAGGGGGCGCCGAAGTCGGCGGGGGCGCCGTTGATGTGGACGTTGCCGGCGCGGATCCGGGAGGCCACGCTGCGGGCGTGGTCGAGGTCGCCGGACTGGACGTAGCTGGACAGGCCGTAGGGAGTGTCGTTGGCGACTCGGACCGCTTCTTCCTCGGTCTCGTAGGGAAGGATCGCCAGCACGGGGCCGAAGATCTCCTCGCGGGCGATCGTCATGTCGTTGCTGACGCCGCCGAAGACGGTGGGACGAACGTAGTAGCCGCTGCCCATGCCCTCGGGGCGGTCCGTGCCGCCGGTGACGAGCTCGGCGCCCTCTTCGATGCCCTTGGCGATCAGAGCCTGGATCTTGTCGTACTGGACCTTGCTGACGACGGGACCGATGGCGACGCCTTCCTGTCCCGGCGGGCCGACGACGGTCGCCTCGGCGGCGGCCTTGGCGACTTCCAGGGCGCGGGCGTGAGCGGCCGCGGGCACGAGCATCCGGGTCGGGGCGTTGCAGGACTGGCCGCTGTTCAGGAAGCACTGCCGGGTGCCGGCCTTGACCGCCCGGTCGATGTCCGCGTCCTCCAGCACGATGTTCGGCGACTTGCCGCCGAGCTCCTGGGCGACGCGCTTGATCGAGTCGGCGGCGGCCTTGGCGACGGCGCGGCCGGCGCGGGTGGAGCCGGTGAAGGACATCATGTCGATCCCGGGGTGGGCCGACATCGCGGCGCCGACCTCGGGGCCCTCGCCGTTGATCAGGTTGAAGACGCCCGGAGGAACGCCCGCGTCGTGCAGGATCTCGGCGAGCAGGATGGCGTTCAGCGGGGCGACCTCGCTGGGCTTCAGGACCATCGTGCAGCCGGCGGCGAGCGCCGGGGCGACCTTGCAGGCGATCTGGTTGATCGGCCAGTTCCAGGGCGTGATCAGGCCGCAGACGCCGACCGCTTCCTTGACGATGTTGGTCGTGCCGCGTGTCTCGACGAACTCGTAGTTCTTGAGCACGGCGAGCGCGCCCGCGAAGTGACCCATGCCCGACGGCGCCTGCGCGGCCTTGGCGAGCCAGGCCGGGGCGCCCATCTCCGCGGAGATCGTCTCGGCCATCTCGCCGATCCGCGCCTTGTAGCCGGCGACGATCCGGCCCAGGAGCTCGACCCGCTCTTCGCGGCTGGTCTGGGAGAACGACTCGAAGGCGGCCTGCGCCGCGGCCACGGCGCGGTCGACGTCGGCCGCGCTGCCGAGGCTGATCCGGCCGATCGGCTCTTCCGTCGACGGGTCGATCACGTCCATGGTCTTCGACGTGACCGGGTCGACCCACTCTCCGTTGATGTAGAACTGCAGCGCTTCCTTCATGGGACCTGTCTCCGCGTGTGTTGTTTTCCGGGACCGGTGAGTGTAGCCCGGATGCGAGGCTAGACGCGGCGGAGGACTTCTCTCGCCGCGCGCTCCCCGCATCCGGCACCGACGGCGATGGCCCGGCTCAAGCCGATGCCGTAGAGCGCATTGCCGGCCAGATAGAAGCCGCCGACCTCATTCAGCGCAGCCTCGATCCAGGCCACCCGTTGCGGGTGGCCGGGGGCGTACTGCGGGATCGCGTGGGGCCAGCGGGCGATGCTGGTGAAGACCGGCGCGGCGTCGATGCCGACCGTGCGGCGTAGTTCTCGGCGGGTGAGGTCGATCAGTTCGTCGTCGTCGAGCTCGGCGGCCTCGGGGTCGACGCTGCCGCCGAACATGGAACGGGCGAGGAACTGGCCGTCCGGGCTGCGGCCGCGGAAGGTTGCGGTCTCGTACTGGCAGCCGAGCATGCGGATGCCCTCGCCACGGGCGACGAGGAAGCCGTAAGCGGGCTCCAGGTGGGCTGTGGCCGAGGCGTCGAAGGCGGTGTGGACGACGGCCATCGGCGGCGATTCGATTTGCCGGAGTTCGTCGGCTGCCAGCGCCGAGACTCCGGCCACGAGATCCGCGACCGCGGGCAGGTCGGCCGCGACCACGACGGCGTCGGCGGCAAGCTCGCCGTCGGAGGAGGTGACGGTGAAGCCGGCGCCGTCGGCGCGGCGCTTGATCGACGTGACCGCGTGGCCGCAGCGGACCTCGATTCCCGGCATTGCGGCGATGGCATTCGGCAGGGCCTGAATGCCGTGGCGAAAGGTCTTGTGTCCCGGCGGCGGTACGCCTCGCCTGCGGCCGGCGCGCATGGCCTTGAACAGGGAGCCGTGGGCTTGCTCCATCGCCACGAGCCGCGGCAAGGCGGCGGCTGCCGAGAGTCTCCGTGCGTCGCCGGCGAAGATGCCGAGGACGACGGGTGAGATCAGGCGTCTGGCGGCCTGCCGGCCCATGCGGCGGGCGGCGAAGTCGAACAGCGATTCGTCGTCTTCGGCGCTGCCGCTACCTCGTCGACCACGCACCAGGGGCTCCATCGCCAGCCGCGCCAGCCCAAGCGGTCCGAGCAGGCCGCTCCGGGCGAACGGCAGCGGGCTGCGCGACAGCTCGCGCAGCTTGCCTCCCCGGTAGATGGAGCGGCGGTTCGCCGCCGGCTCGGGCGAGATGACCTCCTCGCCGAGGCCGCAGGCGTCGATCATCTCCCGCAGCACCGGCTGATCGTCGAGGAAACCCTGCGGGCCGGTCTCGATCAGGAGCCCGTCGGCCTGCTCCGTCCGCGCCTTGCCGCCGACCTCGGTGTCCGCCTCCAGCACGACGACCTTGAGTGCGATCCCGGCACGCCCTGCCTCGGCGGACGCCTTCCAGGCGGCGGCCAGTCCGGAAGGCCCGCCGCCGACGATCACCAGGCGGCCGGCCCGCTCGACGCTCAAACGTCGCGCTCCGCTTCGGCGTGGACGGCCTCGGCGTGGACCGTCTCGATCAGGGTCTGCACCGCCTCCAGCGGGGTCTCCGGCAGGACGCCGTGACCCAGGTTCACGATGTGGCCGCGGCCGGGCAGGCTGTCCAGCAGCCGTCTCGTCTCGCGGCGGATCGCCTCCGCGCCGGCGAGCAGCACGGACGGGTCCAGGTTGCCCTGCAGGCATAGATCCGGCCGGTGCCGCCGGAGCGCCCCGAGGTCGGTGCGCCAGTCGACGCCGAGCACCTCGCAGGGCAGTTCGGCGTAGTCAGAGGCCAGTTGCGGCGCGGCGTGGAGGAAGAGGATGCGCGGCGCCCCCGCGTCGCCGACGCGCTGGAGCAGGCGCTCCAGGTGCGGCCGCACGCGCCGGTGCCACTCGGCGCGGGCGAACAGGCCGGCCCAGGAATCGAACACCTGGACCGCGTCGGCCCCTGCCCGGTGTTGCGCGATCAGGTAGCGGGCGCAGAGGCGGCCGAGCCGGTCGAGCAGGGCGTCGAAGGCCGCGGGCTCTTCGTAGGCGAACGCCCGCAGCCGGGGGAAGTCGCGCACGCCGCGGCCTTCGACCAGGTAGGCGGCCAGGGTCAGGGGCGCGCCGGCGAACCCGAGCAGCGCCTTGCCCGGGTCGAGTTCCCGGCGGACGATCCGCTGGGCGGCCGTGACCTCGGGCGCGATCGCGGCTTCGTCGAGATGGTCCGGGTCGGGCAGGGCGGCTACCGACGCGGCGTCGCGGATCGGTCGGGCGATCACCGGGCCGGGATCGAAGCGGAAGTCGATGCCCAGGGCCGGCAAGGGCGACATGATGTCGGCGAACGTGATCGCCGCATCGAACGGGAAGCGGCGAAGCGGCATCAGGGTGACCTGGGCCGCCAGTTCGGGGTTGCCCGCGAGTCCGGCGAAACCATGCCTCTCCTTGAGAGCCCGGTACTCGGGCAGGATGCGTCCGGCCTGCCGCATGATCCACAGCGGCCGTCGCGGCGTGTCCTCGAAGCGCAGCGTCCGCAGGAGCAGGTTGGTGTCAGGCTGGGCAGAGGTGTTCGGCGACGCGGCCGCCGGACGGGCCGCGGACTCGGCAGAGGCAGTCACTTGGCGACGTCCGCCGCGCGGCGGCTCTCCAGCAGCTCCGGTGCTGCGGCGGCGAGGAAGGCGTCGACTCCTTCCTGGCCGATCTCGGTCGCGACGGCGCGCAGACCGACCACCGGCAGGTGGCTCAGACGCTTTGCCATGGTCGCGGTCCACTGCTTGAGCGCCGCGCGCTCGGTATCGGAGAGATCCTTCAACTCGCCCTGGAGAAGACGGTCGAGGTTGGCGCCCAGGGAGTCCTGGTACTTCGCGCCGATCGCGCGAATCGCGCCGGCGACCGACCGGGTCGCCATCGCCTCACGGTAGGCGTCGAGTTCCTCGTCGATCAGGACACGCGCCTCGGCGGTGCGCTCTCGCCGGTTGTGCAGGGTCTGCTGTGCCAGCTCGTTGATGAGGTCCATGCCGATCCGTTCGAGGCCGGCCGCGTCGGTGTCCCGCGGCGCCGCATCGGCCGGGATCGCCATGTCGACCACCAGCGGCGCCGCGCCCAGCTTCGCCCGTCCGTTGCGGGCCAGGGCGAAGAGGCAACGTCGATCGACTACGGGCGCCGGCGCGCCGGTCGAGAACAGCACCGCGGTGACCGCCGGGGCTTTGGCGCGGAAGGCGTCGAGGCTCATCGTTTCGATGGCCGGATCAGGCGCTCCGGACGGGGCCGCTCCCGCAATGCGCGCGGCGAGGTTTTCGGCCTTCCCTGGAGTGCGGTTGACGAGAACCAGGGGCACGCCCCGGCTGTGCAACCGCTCGGTGCAGGTTTCCGTCATCGCCGCCACGCCGACCAGGGCGACCGGTCCCGCGACGTTGGCCGCTCGCTCGCTCAGCAGGTCGGCCGCGATCTCGGACAGGGAAGTGCGCCCGTCTCCGATCCCGGTTTCGCGGTGAACGCGCTTGCCCGCCCGGAGCGCGGATTCGACCACCCGCCGGAGCTCGGAGTCGACCGCACGGCTTGCGGTCGCCTCCTCCAGGGCGTCGCGCAGTTGCCCGCGGATCTCCCGTTCGCCGGGCTGCGCCGAGTCGAGGCCGGACGCCACCAGGTAGAGGTGCTCGACGGCGCCCTCTCCCTCCCAACTCCGGAACACCCGCCGCGCGGCGCCGGCGCCCGCGATCAGACGGAGGAGTTCCCGGCGGCAGGACGCAAGCGTCGCGCCAGGTTCGGCCGAGAAGATGTAGGCCGCCCGGTTGCAGGTGGCGAGGTAGATCAGCCCCTGGGCGCCGATCCTCCCCTTCAGCCGCCTCAGCGCGGCCGCCCTGCGCTCCGAAGGAAGCGTGTACTGGGCGATTTCCTCGGCTGAGGCATAGCGCCAGGTCGCAGCGACCACGCAGCAGTTGTCCATCGGGCGATTCTGACTCAGTTCGACGCGCGGATTGTCACAGGTGTGTCACCGGTTCGCCTCGGGGCCGGGGCTGCCGTTTTCCCGCACGACGAGTGGCGGCCAGCTAGCCGCTATAGCTATAGCTGGTTCGCGGCTACAACGTGATGACGATTCCGCTGCGCTTTCCCGCCTGACGCACGTCCTCGACGAACGATCCATCCGTTCTCGCACGGACACTGACAACCTGGATGTCCCCGGCAGCCATGCGATCTCCGAACAGCAGCACCGCGGCGTCTGGATCGCATTGCCGCGAGGTCCAGATCAGGCCATCCACGTCGTGCTGGTCGTAGATTGCCGCCTCCACGGTTCCGCCCGCGTAGAGCGAAGGAACGCAGCGTCCCTCCTCGTCTTGGATCGGCGCGAACCGCGTGTCAGGGCCACGGCACGGATTGAAGTCGTTTCCGGCGAACCGCCGGGGGTGGACACGATGCAGAAGCTCGTGCGGAGCCCTTACGACGACGTTGGGTTCGGCGAGAACTTCGGACGGCCGCGGAAGGGCTGCTCCGAAACTCTCATCCATACGCCGGTTCCGCGAGCCGGCGGGCTGCCTGGACGACCAGCGCGTCGTCGTCCAGCCGGTCCTGGGGTCGGTCGCCGTCGAGCCACCCGTTCGCGGAGGCGAACCACAGCGCCGTTTGCCACGGCGTTATCGTTGCCGGGAGTTCGGCGAGGACAGCTCCCACCGCGGGCCGTGGCGACCCGTCCTCGAACTGAAACGCGGGGTAATAGTTGCGGCCTTCCATCCGAAGGGCGAACGTCTTGCCTTCCGCCTTCCAGCGCGACGCCGGCTCGCTCGTGTTCCTGGAGCGCAGCCCCGACGCCAAGTGGATTTCCGCCGCGGTCAGCATCGGCGTTTCGGTCACGTAGGTGCGGCGCAGTGTCAGGTTGTCGACCGCCAACTCCTCGTCCACGTCGGAATAGTGCGCCCAGAGCCGCACTAGAAGGCTGTCCAACAACCGGTCCCAACCTTCGCGCTCCGGCGCGGGCGAGAACTCTTCCCACAGCCGGTTCAAGCGATCGGCCATGCCGGCCGCTTTACCGGCAACGTGCTGCGGACAGCTACTGGCCCGGCGCCACTCTCGCGTGTTCTTCAGGATGAGGTTGGCGAGCGCGTCGAGGTGGTCGGGCCGATCGTTGAGGCAGGGGATGTAGCGGAGTCGCTCGCCGCCGGACTCTTCGAAGTAGCCGCGGCTCTCGACTTCAATCTCCTCGAGTGTCTCGATGCAGTCGGCGGAGAAGCCGGGGCAGGCGATGTCGACGTTCTTGAGCCCGGCTTCGGGTAGTTCGCGCATGGCAACGTCGGTCTTGGGCCGGATCCAGAGTTCGCGGCCGAACTGCGACTGGAAGGTGCTGAGAACGCGCTCCTCGTCGATGCCGAGTTCCTCGACCAGGAGCCGGGTCGTCTCCAGGCACTGGCACTGGTAGGGGTCGCCGTTGTCGACGTAGCGCTGGGGCACGCCGTGGTAGGAGAGCACGAGCCGGTCCGGCTCGCCGTGCTCCCAGGTTTCGCGGATGCTCGCGGCGAGAGACCGCAGGAAGCCCGGATCGTCGTAGTAGCTGTTGATCGTGCGCAGTTCGGGCACCCAGCGCCAGCGGCGGAGCTGCTTGGCGAGCATGTCGATCGTGGAGGCGGTGGTGGCCGCCGAGTACTGTGGGAAGAGCGGGAAGAACAGCAGGCGGGTGCAGCCCTTGCGGCGCAGTTCGGCGAGCGCGCTCCGGATCGACGGTTCGCCGTACCGCATGCCGAGCGCGACATGGAAGGGCGGTTCCCCGTCGCGCCGGCGTTGCCGCAGCCTCGCGGCGATGCCCTCAACCTGGCGGTTGCCGATGGCCAGCAGCGGCGAGCCTTCGTCGGTCCAGATCTTCTGGTAGAGCTTCGCTACCCGCTGCGGGCGCGTGGTCAGCACGAAGAGGTAGAGGATCGGCAGCCACTTCCAGCGCGGCGCCTCGGCGATGCGGGTGTCGCTCAGGAACTGCCGGAGGTAGCGGCGTAAGGCCTTTGCCGTCGGCGCCGCGGGGGTGCCGACGTTGGCCAGCAGGACGCCGATCGCGCGGCGGTCCGCGTCACCCGGCAGGTGGGGTTCCGGTTCGTAGAGGGATGTGCCGGTCATCTTCGAACTGCGGGTCAGATCCAGTCGCGGCGGACCAGGAACTCCGAGACGAGGCGCGCTTCGGGGGACCCTGGTTCGGGTTCGTGGTCGTACCGCCAAGCCGCCAGCGGCGGCAGCGACGCGAGGATCGACTCGGTGCGGGCTCGCGCCTGCAGTCCGTAACGCGTGCCGCGGTCGTACACCAGGTTGAACTCCACGTAGCGCCCGCGGCGGTAGAGCTGGAAGGCGCGCTGCTGCTCGCCGTATTGCCGGTCCTTGCGGCGTTCGAGGATCGGCAGGTAGGCGGGCAGGAAGTGATCGCCGACGCTGCGGGCGAAAGCGAAGCAGCGCTCGAAGCGGTCGAGTTCCGGCGGTCGCTCCAGCCGGTTCAGGTCGTCGAAGAAGAGCCCGCCCACGCCGCGCATCTCCTGCCGGTGGGGGAGGAAGAAGTACTCGTCGCAGGCCGCCTTGTAGCGGTTGTAGAGGTCATCGCCGAACGGTGCGCAGGCTTCGGCCGCCGTGCGATGCCAGTGGATCGCGTCCTCCTCGAATCCGTAGTAGGGCGTCAGGTCGAAACCGCCGCCGAACCACCAGCCCCCCTCGTCGGCCTCGTTGGCGCCGGCCGGTGGGTGGGCGATGAAGAAGCGGATGTTTGCGTGACTGGTCGGAGCGTAGGGGTTGCGCGGATGGACGATCAGGGAAATCGATGTTGCCTCGAAGCTGCGCCCCGCGAGTTCCGGGCGCCGCTCGGTGGCGGCGAGGGGCAGGGAGTCGCCGCGCGAGTGGCTGAAGTTGACCGCCGCCTTCTCGATCACGTCGCCGTCGGTGAGCACCCGCGGTCTGGCCACGCCGCCGCGTTCGTTCGTGAGTTCCCGGGCGTCGAAGGCGCCGCCGTCGATCTCGACCAGGGCGTCGCAGATCCGGTTCTGGAGTTCCCGAAAGTAGGCGGCAACGAGCCCGGGCGCCGCGGCGTCCGTACGGGCCGTGGCGGTCACGGCGTGGGGATGTCCGCCAGCGCCTCGCCGACGGCGCCGGCGAAGCCGGCCAGCGTTTCCTCGTCGTGCGCGAGGGACAGGAAGCCGACCTCGTACGCGGAAGGGGCGAGCATGTAGCCGCGATCGAGGAGGCCGCGGTGGAGCAGCGCGAAGATCTCGGCGGTGTTCGGGTGGAAGCTGTCCGTCCGTCGCGGCAGCTCTCCGTCGCCGTAGGCGAGCCAGAAGATGGAGCCGTAGCGGACCAGGCGGTAGGGGTGGCCGCTCGATGCAAGGACGGGGCCGAGTTCGCGGTCGAGCAACGACCCCAGTGCGTCCATGCGGTCCCAGCCGTCGTTGGCCTGCAGTTCGCGCAGGGTGGCAAGCCCCGCGGCGACGGCCAGCGGATTCCCGGACAGGGTGCCGGCCTGGTAGACGGGGCCGAGGGGCGAGAGTCGATCCATCAGATGCGCCGGCCCGCCGTAGGCGCCGACCGGCAGCCCGCCGCCGATCACTTTGCCCAGGGTGTAGAGATCGGGTTCGATGCCGAGCCTCGCGCCGACGGTGATGCCAGGGACCCGGAAGCCACTCAGCACTTCGTCGAGGATCAGCAGCGCGCCGTGTTCGGTGCACCGGCGGCGCAGTCGCTCGAGGTACTCCGGACGCTGCACCAGCAGGCCATTGTTCGCGGGCAGGGGCTCGATGATGACGGCCGCGAGCCCGTCACCGTGGCGGCGGAACGCTTCGTCCAGCGCGTCGTCGTCGTCGAGCGGCAGGACGATCGTGTCGCGGGCGGTGGCCGCCGGGATGCCGGCGCTCGACGCGATCCCGAAGGTGGCGAGGCCGCTTCCGGCTTCGACCAGGAGCGCGTCGACGTGACCGTGGTAGCAGCCCTCGAACTTGAGCACCAGGTCGCGGCCGGTGCAGCCGCGCGCGAGCCGGATCGCGGACTGGGTCGCCTCGGTGCCCGAGTTGACGAAACGGATCTTCTCGATGCCGGGGACGAGTTCCTTGACCGTTCGCGCCAGCTCGACCTCGCCTTCGTGCGGTGCGGCGAAGGAAGTGCCGCGTGCGGCGGCCTCCCGCACCGCCTCGACGACCGCCGGATGACTGTGTCCCAGCACCAGGGGCCCGAACGAGCCGATGAAGTCGACGTAGCTCCGGCCGTCGACGGAGCGCATCACCGCGCCCTCGGCGTCGGCGATGAAGGGCGGCGTGCCGCCGACGGCGCGGTAGGCGCGTACCGGGCTGTTCACGCCGCCGACCAAGTGCCGCTGCGCCTCCGCCCAGAGTTCCTCGCTGGTTCTTCCGGCGCTCATCCGGATGCCTCCGCGAGCAGGTCGCCGCCTACTTCTTCATGCCACAGCCGTTCGATTCCGGCCGCGGTCGGTTCCTGTGCGCACTTCACGTTGCCGACACCTGCCTGTTCGAGTGCTTCGGCCGTCGCCGTTCCGATCGCCCAGCAGCTTCCCGGCCAGTCCAGGTCCGAGGCGGCGAAGGCGTCGACGGCGGATGGAGCGGTGAAGAGTACGCGCGCCCGCTCGGCTTGCCAACCCTCGGGCCAGGCGAGGTCTCGGCTGGGTCGGACGGAGTAGGCCGGCCAGGCCACTACGTTCCTCCCCTCCTTCTCGAGAGCCGCGATCAGCGGACGGCCGCCGCGGGCGGAGTGGGGCACGAACAGCGGGTTCGCAGGATCCAGTACGCGGACCACGTAGGAGGCGAAGTCGAGGCCGCCCCGGGAGTCCGCGGCCAGGTTCGGCGGTACGCCGGCCGCGAGCAGGGCGCGGGCGGTGCCTTCACCGAGCGCGCACCAGGGGAGCCGTCCCCAGATGGGGTCTCGTTCCGCTCGGGCCGCCACCACCCGCGCCGCGGCGGGGGAGGAGACGAGCAGCCACGGCCACTGCCGGCGCGGGCGCTCCAGGTCGATGCGATCCGCCGGCCAGGCGCCCTCGAAGACCTCGACCTCGGTCGCCGGCAGCGCTGCGACGCGGGTGGTTTCCGGGAGCAGGCGGGTCAGGCGGCGGATGCCCGCGGCGGCGGTGGTCACGATCAGATCGGGGGTCTGGGCGGATCCCAGGGGGCGAGACGGACTCGTCCCCTGGTCCCGCAGGTTCCGTTCGATCCGCTCGGCGAGGGCGTCGAGATCAATGTCGTCGCCGGTCCGGTTGGCGGAGGCTTCGGCGTGGATGAGCTGGGGCGCTTCGCCCGCCGCGGCAGGTTCGCGCCAGTCGTCGGGGGCGATGGCGGCGTGGACCTCCTGGAGAGCCTGCTGTTTGCCTGCGCCGGCGCCGGTTCGGGCCCAGGCCCCGAAGGGACGCTGGCAGCCACCTCCGAGCCGGCCCAGCAGAGAGCGCTCGGCGAAAGCCGCAGTCCGGGTCGGCGGATCGTCGAGCCGCGCCAGAGCCGGATGCCCGTCGAGCCTGCCTCCGCGCAGGATCTGTACCGCGAGCGCGCCCTGGCCGGGAGCGCAGGGCCAGGATCGGAGGTCCAGGCGGAAGCCGGGGATGGGGGTGGCGTCCGGGTGCAGCCCGCCGTTGCGGGCCAACCGAAGGATCCCCGCCTCCGCGGCGAGGAGAGCCGAGATCGCGCCGCCTTGGAGCCACTCGAGCCGGCGGCCGACCGAGCCGCGCACGGCGCAACAGACGAGGTCGGGGCGCACGGCCAACGCACCGGCCTGACGCCGCGGTGACGACGTGCCGAGGCGCGCCGCTGCCGGCAGGGCGGCGAACGCCTCGCCTGCCGGAATGGCTGCCTGGGCGGCAGCCCGATCGTCCTGGTCGAGAAGTTCGAAAAGGGTTGCGTACCCTGCGCCGATCTCGAGGCCCGGCGCGACGAGCAGCAGATCGAACGGCCGCTCCCGTTCGGGTACGGCGGCGATCACGAGATCCGGCTCGTCATCCACTGGCAGGTCCTTCAGGGAGTGGACCACCAGGTCGACCGTCCCATCCCGGAGCGCCGCGGTCAGTTCGCCGGTGAAGACGCCCTTGGCCTGCGCGAAGCTGCCGCCGAGGCTGCGGTCGCCCGCAGACGACATGGCCTGCACGACGGCTTCCGTGCCGAGCCGACCGAGCCGGTCCGCGACCAGTTCGGCCTGAATCCGCGCCAGAGGCGTCGCTCGAGTACCGATGACGATCGGGACCATCGGCATAGGATACGCCCGCTTCACGAGTCCACTAGAGTTGCCAGCGTCGCCCTGAACCGCGCGCCGCGCGGAATCCGTGGAGGTCTAAGCCATGCTGTTGTCCTCGCTCCGTTTTCGCACCTCGCATCTCGCGTTACCGGCCGCCGCCGCTGCGGTCGCCCTTCTCCTGGCCGGCTGCGCCGGTGAGCCCCGCCCCTCGGCGGCCGAGTTCACCGCCGCTGCCGACGAGGCCGTGCTGAGCAACAGCTACAACCTGAGCCGGGCCCAGTGGGTGCAGGCGACCTACATCAACGACGACACGAACGCGTTGGCGGCCCGCGCCAGCGCCAGCTTCCTGGGCCGGATGGTCGAGTTCGCGAAGGAGGCGGCGACCTACGATGCCGAGGGCGAAGCCGAGGACGTGGGACGGAAGCTCGGTCTGCTGCGGAGCGGCCTGACCCTGGCCGCTCCCGCCGACGAGGCGAAGCTGACCGAGCTGACCGAGATCACGACCCGGATGGAAGCGATCTATGGCTCGGGCAAACACTGCCCGGATGGTCCGAACACCGACACCTGCCGTTCTCTCGGCGACCTGGAGGACGTGATCGACAACAGCCGGGACGCCGATGCGCTGCTCGACGCCTGGGAGGGTTGGCGGACGATCTCGCTGCCGATGCGCGCCGACTACCAACGCTTCGTCGAGCTCTCGAACGAGGGTGCGCAGAGTCTCGGCTACCCCGACACGGGTGCGATGTGGCGGTCGAAGTACGACCTGCCGCCGGACGACTTCGCGGCCGAGGTCGACCGCCTCTGGGATCAGGTCAAGCCGCTCTACGACGACCTGCAGTGCCACGTCCGGGCGGAGCTCTCGGACCACTACGGAGCGGACGTCGTCGATCCGGCCGGGCCGATTCCGGCCCACGTCCTGGGCAACATGTGGGCGCAGACGTGGTCGAACGTCTACGACCTGGTGGCGCCGCCGGCCGCGGACCCCGGTTACGACCTGACCGAGATCCTCCAGAGCCGGGGGACTTCGGAGATCGAGATGGTCGAGATGGCCGAGGGCTTCTTCACCTCGCTGGGGATGGAGTCGCTGCCGGACACGTTCTGGGACCGTTCGCAGTTCGTGAAGCCGCGGGACCGCGAGGTCGTCTGCCACGCCAGTGCCTGGCAGCTCGACCTGGACGAGGACGTGCGGATCAAGATGTGCATCGACATCAACGCCGAGGACTTCTCGACCATCCACCACGAACTGGGTCACAACTACTACCAGCTCGGCTACCGGAACCAGGCGCCGCTGTTCCGGGACAGCGCCAACGACGGTTTCCACGAGGCCCTGGGCGACACGATCGCCCTGTCGGTGACGCCGGGCTACCTGGTCGACATCGTGCTGCTGGACGAGGAGCCGTCGGCGGACGCCGACCTCGGTCTGCTGATGCAGATGGCGCTGGACAAAGTGGCCTTCCTCCCCTTCGGCCTGCTGATCGATCGCTGGCGCTGGGCCGTGTTCTCGGGTGAGACCCCGCCGGAGGAGTACAACGCCGCCTGGTGGCGTCTGCGCGAGCAGTACCAGGGCGTCGGGGCGGCGAGCGCGCGCACCGAGGAGCACTTCGACCCGGGCGCCAAGTACCACGTTCCGGGCAACACGCCCTACACTCGCTACTTCCTGGCCCACATCCTCCAGTTCCAGTTGCATCGCGATCTGTGCGCGGCGATCGGTTACGAGGGGCCGCTGCACCGCTGCTCGATCTACGGCAACGAGGAGGCGGGCCGGCGCCTGAGCGAGATGATGGCGATGGGCCTGAGCCGTCCGTGGCCGGATGCTCTCGAGGTCGCCACCGGCAGCCGCGACATGGACGCGACGGCGATCCTCGACTACTTCGCGCCCCTGGCCGAGTGGCTGAAGGAGCAGAACGAGGGCCGGACCTGCGGCTGGAGTTGACCGGGCGTCTCGCCCGCATCCGGCTTGACCGTCTGACGCCCCCATGTTGATCGCCACCTGGAACATCAACGGCCTGGGCGCGCGCTTCGACTTCCTCGTCCACTGGCTCAAGGCGCGGCAGCCGGATGTCGTCGGCCTCCAGGAACTGAAGGCGACGGCGGATCACTTCCCCCGGCAGGCGCTCGAGGATCTCGGGTATCAGGCGGCGGTGTGCGGCCAGAAGGCGTGGAACGGCGTGGCCGTGCTCTCTCGTCATCCGATCGAGGAGGTCCAGTCGGGGCTCCCGGGCGAGGAGGAGGCCGGCGCCCGCCTGATGCGGGTGCGGACAGCGGGCCTCGACTTCACGACCGTGTATTGCCCGAACGGCAAGGACATCGATCACCTGGACTATCCCCGCAAGCTGGCCTGGTTCGACTCGCTCCGGGACTACTTCCACGGTTCGCTCGGCGCGGATGAGCCGGCGGTTCTCTGCGGCGACTTCAACATCGCGCCGACCCGCCTCGACACCCACGACGAGGAGCGGCTGGCCGGCGGCATCCACCACACGGAGGCGGAGCGGGCGAGATACCGGGCATTGCTCGATCTAGGGTTCGTCGACCTGTGCCGGGAACTCCATCCGGACACGGTCAAGTTCTCGTGGTGGGACTACCGCTTCGGCGCTTTCCACCGGAATCTCGGTCTGCGGATCGACTTCCTCCTGGCGACTGAGCCTGTCCGAGCCCGAGTGGAGCATGTCGAGACCGATCGGGACTACCGCAAGAAGAAGGACGGCCTGATCGCCTCCGATCACGCGCCGGTGATCGCGCGTCTGCGGAACTGGCGATAACGGTCCTGGGCCGGCCGCCTACACGACGGCGGCCCGCTTCGGCGTAGCGAACCAGGCCAGTCTGCCGCAATAGGGCTCGACCTCGCTCCACGAGTCGACATCGAGATGGAGGCATGCCAGGGCCGCGGTGACGAATCGGGGCGGATCGTCGCCGGTCAGTCGGCGGACAAGCTCGGCGGAGGTGGGTTGGTGGCCGACGAGAAGTAATGAGTTCGCGTCGTCAGGCTGCTCGCGCAGCAGGTCGATGGCCGATCCGGGCGAGGCCAGGTAAAGCGCCGGCGCCAGGATCGTCGTGCGGTTCCAGTTGCCGGCCGCCACGGCCAGCTCGATCGTCTGCCGCGTACGCAGGGCCGACGAACAGAGGATCCGGTCGGGCAGTTCCCGTCGTTCGGCGACAAGGCGGCCCATCGTCTTGGCGGCCGCGATGCCGCGCGGATTCAGGGGCCGGTCGCGGTCCACGCCGTAGGTTGCACTCCAGTCCGACTTGGCGTGGCGAAGAACGTACAGGATTCGCACGGTTGAGCGTGACGGTAGCAAGATCGTCGACCGCCCGCGCGCGTGTGTCATGGACACACCCGCCCGGGACCGGTGCGCCGTCCCGCGTGTGTCATTCTCTGAGCATGCAGAGAGCGGATTCAATGCGCCGGACGGCGGCAGTCGCGGTGTGCGGTCTGGTTCTTGCGGCTGCCGCCGGGGGGCAAGGTGCTCCGCCTGCTTCCTCCGAGAGGGCCGCCCTGAACCTGGAGAGCTTCGACTTCGCCTGGAGGAAGATCGCCGACACCTTCTGGGACGAGGAGATGGGCGGCGTCGACTGGCAGGCCGTGGGCGACGAGCTGAGGCCGCGAGCCCGGGAAGCAGCGGACGCTCGGGAGCTGCGGGAGGTGGTCCAGGAGATGCTCTCACGGCTGGGGCAGTCTCACTTCGGCGTCCTGCCGGGAACTCGGTCGGCGGGCGGCGGCAGAGAACCGGCGGCGAGCGACCACGGTGACGGGGCCGGCTGCACCCCGGCGTTGATGCGGACCGTCACCGGCGACGGCGGTTCGTCCGCATCGGACGCGGGGCCGGGGTTCGAGGTTCGCTTCCTGGACCAGGTACCGGTCGTCAGCCGGGTCGAGGTTGGTTCGGCGGCCGACCGTGACGGCCTCACCTCTGGCGCCGAGCTCGTGCGGATCGGTGACCAGGGTCTCGCAGCGCTTTCCCGCTGCTTCGAGTTGGAGTCCCTCGATTCGCGGGTTGCCGACCTGGTGCGTGCGCGCGCCGTCGACGGCCTGCTCTTCGGAGCACCGGGCGATCCCGTGGAGGTGGAGTTCGCGGATGGGGCTGGCGGGCGGTTCGTGCTCGCGTTGGAGCGCGCCCACCACCCGGACGCAGTCGCAATTGGTTTCGGCAATCTGCCGCCGATGCAGTACGTGTTCGAGACCGAGGAGGTGGAGACGACCGGCGGACGAGTCCTTGCGGTGCGCTTCAACGTCTGGATGGTGCCCGTGGTCGAAGCGTTCGAAACCGCGGTCTATGGAGACCCTGCGGCCGGCTCGTCGGCCTTCGATGGTCTGCTGATCGATCTGCGCGGCAATCCCGGCGGTGTGGCCGGCACCGCCGTCGGGATTGCGGGCTATCTGATGGAGGAGCGGGTCTCACTGGGCAGCATGTTGCACCGCGGCTCGAACCTGCGGTTGCCGGTGTACCCGCGGCGGATATCGCTTGGCAGTGAGAAACTCGAAGTGTTCGGGGGACCGGTTGCCGTACTCACTGACGGCGGCAGCGCCAGCACCAGCGAGATCTTCGCCGCCGGACTCCAGGACCACGGCCGCGTCAGAGTGTTCGGCGAGCCCACCGCGGCGGCGGCGCTGCCGGCGGTGATCGAGAGGATGCCGAACGGCGATCTGCTGATGCACGCGATCGCGGACTTCCTTCGCCCGAACGGCGAACGGGTCGAGGGCCGGGCGGTCGTCCCCGAGTCCCTGGTTCCTCTCACGCGGGAGGGGTTGCTCTCCGGCAGGGACGAGCCACGGGAGGCGGCTTTGGCCTGGATCGCTTCGGAGTTGGAATGAACATCGACCTTTGGAGTGAGGGAGTTGGCCTCGGCCGGTTCGGCGCCGAGGGGGCCCTCGGACCGCCCTGGCTGTGGGTCGTGGCGGGACTGCTGCTGCTGCTGCTGGGCCGGCAGCTCTACACCGCGTTGCTGGGGTTGCTCGGCTTCTTCGTCAGTTACGGCATGCTCTCCGGTGTCGTGACCCTGCCCAGCGACATGCGCCTGGTGGTGGCGGTTGGCATCGGAATCGTCAGTGCCTTGCTCGCGTTCATCGTGCGCAAGGTCGCTGTGGTCGTTGCGGGCGCGATGCTGGGCGCCGGCGCCGCGCTGTGGGCTTCCGGCTTCTACGGTCTCCAGGTGGAGGTGCTGTGGTGGGTGGTGACCGCGGCCGCGGCGTTGCTGGGAGCGTGGCTCCTGCGCCAGGTCTTCGAGACGGCGCTGATCGTGGTGTCGTCGTTCATCGGTGCACTGCTCATCATGGCGGCCGTGGGCCTGGAGGGGCTGCCGGCCCACGCCGGCGTCGCCGTGCTGATCGTGGTCGGGGTTGCGTTCCAGATGCGGCGTCGTCGCGGGCAGGAACGCGGCGCGAAGAAGGCGTCGGCGTCATGACGCGGAGAGCGTTCGGGTGCATCGTGCTGGCCGTCTTGCCGGGTGTCGGTGCCGAAGCGCAGAGTGAAGCGTCGGCCCAAACCTGCGTGGGCGATGCCACCACGCTGTGCCTGAATGGCGACCGATTTCGCGTCGCCGTCCACTGGGAGACCGAGAAGGAGTCCGGCGACGGAGAGGCGGTGGAACTCACCGGCGACACCGGCTACTTCTGGTTCTTCAGCGAGAACAACGTCGAGGTCGTGATCAAGGTGCTGAACGGCTGCGCGATCGGCGATGGCGCCTACTGGGTCTTCATCGGCGGCCTGACGGACGTCCGCGTCGAACTCGAAGTCGAGGATGTCGAAGCCGGCGAGTCGAAGACGTACGTCAACGAAGCCGGGACGCTGTTCGTGCCGGTGACCGACACGACGGCGTTCTCGACCTGCGACTGACCCGGCTGGCGGTCGTCGGGCTTGCGGGAAGGTCTGCGGGTCGGAGCGACGCAGTTCCATCTGCGGTAGAGAGGCTCACCCCCTGAGCCCGAGAGCCCTTAGTTGGCTCAGTCGTTCGATGTCGTGAGCGCCAGACTTCCCGGGCCCGTTGCGGTGACGGTCTTGGCGGCGGCGGGCAGCAGCGCGGCCTCGCCGGGGTGCAGAAGCTGGGCGCCGAGGGCGTTGCGCACCTCGATCTCTCCTTCGAGGGCGAGGACGATGCGGGCGCGACCGTCGGAGTGGAGCGGTGCTTCGCCGTGGCCGCCGATCTGGAGGAAGTCCAACCGGAAGTCGTCGACCGGTGGTTGGAAGCCGGATCGCCTGCCCCAGGGCTGTTCGTCGACTCGGGGCTTCATCAGGGCGCCGTCAGCGGTTTCGTAGACGAGGATGTCGAGCAGTTCTCCGGCATCGACGCGCTTGGAGGTCAGACCGAGGCGGAGCACGTTGTCGGAGCTCGCCATGACCTCGAGTGCGGAACCCTCCAGGTAACTGTGGGGTACGCCGGGTCCGGTGAAGAGAGCTTCTCCGGGATCGAGGCGAATCAGGCGCAGGAAGAGCGGCGCGACGACCAGGGGGTCGTCCGGGTGGTGCGTGGCGATGCGGACGACCCAGTGCATTGCCTCCCGGCAGGAGGGGGCGCCCTCGGTCGAGGGGCGGCGGGCTGCATCGACGGCGGCGGAGGCGAGATCGGTCCCGGTGTGCCGGTAGAGCGCTTCGAGCAGCGGTCGATAGGCGGCGGCGCCCTCGGATGCGAGCCGTTGGATGTCCGGCCGGAGCTGTTCGACGCCGAGGGCGGCCAGGAGCTGGGCTGCCTCAGCGGCAGGCCGGAAGCCGGAAAGGGCGGAGAACGGCGTGAGTGCGTAGAGGAGCTCCGGTTTGTGGTTCTGGTCGCGGTAGTTGCGGTCCGTGACTGCGACCGGATGGGCGCCCGTTGTCTCGGCGGCGAATCCGCGGACGGCCTGCTCGCGGTTGGGGTGGGCCTGGATCGACAGGGGCCGGGCGGCGGAGAGGATCTTGGTCAGAAAGGGCAGGGTGGCGCCGATCGCGCCGGGGCCGAGAACCTCGTCCTGTCGGTCGGCGATGACGCGGTCGAGGGGAACCGGATTTGGGCAGGAGAGAACGACGCCGGCCGGCGCCTCGGCGTGGGCGCCGAACCACAGTTCGGCTTCCGGCCGTCCCGTGGGTTCGCGGCCGCAGAGACGCGGGATGAAGTCGGCCGTGCCCCAGTCGTAGTGACGAACCTGGGGGATGAGCTGCAGGGGGCGGTCGAGCGGCGTGCTCACCGGCGCGCCGCCTCATGGGTCCACGAACGGGCGTCGGCTTCGGTATCGACATCCTCAAGGGGCGCCGGCGAATCGAGTTCCACCTCCTGAATGTGCTCGGCCAACGGGTCGAGGAGCGGACGGGCCCCCTGGTCGCCGCGGAGACGCTCAAGGCGCGGGAACCACTGCCGCCCGAAGGTGACGGGCGCGCCGCGGCGGCCGTGGAAGGTCGGCACGACGATCGAGGCGGGTCCGTCGAACGCGTCGAGCAGCTTGTCGATGACCGCCGCGTCGAGCCCCGGCTGGTCCACGGCGAGGAACATCGCGCCGTCGGCGTCGGCCGGGACCGCGGCCAGACCGCGACGCACCGACCCGCTCTGGCCGGCGGCATAGTCGGAATTGTGGACCGCCAGCAGGTCGAGGTCGGCAACCTCGGCGCCTATCCGCCGCTCCGCGTGGCCGGTGACCAGGATGACATCCGCCAGGTTGGAGGCGAGCGCTTCGCGGCAGACGCGCCGCACCAGAGTTTCGCCGTCGATGCGGTAGAGCTGCTTCGGCTCTGCCGCACCGGTGACCTTCGTCCTGGGAACGCGGGCATCCTGCCCGCATCCGACCTCGAACCGGGTGGAGAGCCCGGCGGCGAGAATCACGCCGGAGACCGAGCCGGTCATCGGCCTGACGCCGGCCGGCTGCTTCTTACCGCGACGAGTTCGGCGGCGATGGCGAGAGCGATCTCCTCGGGCTTGCGGCCGCCGATGTCGAGGCCGATCGGCGCGTGGATGCGATCGATCAGGTCCGGCGACAGGCCGGCCCCGGTGAGGGCTCTGACCCGCTTTGCGTGGGTTCGCTTCGAACCCAGGGCGCCGACGTAGCGGACACCGGCTTCGAGCGCCACCTGGAGCGCCGGGTTGTCGAGCTTTTCGTCGTGGGTCAGGAAGACGCAGAAGGTGTTGGCGTGCAGCGGCACTTGCGCCAGGTAGTCGGCCGGCCACTCAACGACGAGCTCGTCGGCGTGGGGAAAGCGCTCGGCGGTGGCGAAGGTCGAGCGGGCGTCGACGACCACAGTGCGGAACCCGAGTTGGCGCGCGAAGTGGACCAGGTGGATCGCTACGTGGACCGCGCCGACGATGAACAACTGCGGCAGCGGCTCGAAGGTCTCGACGAAGACCTCCGCCCCTTCGATCTCGCGCAGACCCGTGGGCGGAAGGGCTTCGCCGTTGGCCAGGGCGGTGGCGGCGCGGTCGAGATCGGGGTCGCCCAGGGTTCCTTGGGACCGTCCCTGGTCGGGCCACACGAGCAGGCGGGCGCCCAAGCCGGCGCCGCCGGCCTGGGTGAAGGACACCACCCGGTCGCCCGCCAGCAGGGACCGGCGCAGGGACTCGAAGCGGGAGCTCATCGGTGCGTGCTCTTGGCCGCTGGGTCTCAGCCGTCGATGCGTTCGACCAGCACCTCGACCTCGCCGCCGCAGGTGAGGCCCACCGACCACGCCTGCTCGTCCGAGATGCCGTAGCTAAGCCGCTTCGGCCGGCCGTCATGGAGCACCGACTGCGCCTCTTGGAACACGGCGCCTTCGATGCAGCCGCCGCTGACCGAGCCGGCGATGCTGCCCTGTTCCGACACCGCCATCTTCGATCCCAGCGGTCTGGGCGAGGAGCCGACGGTGCGAATCACCGTGGCGACGGCAACCTTCTGGCCTTCAGCGCGCCAGCGGTCCAGGTCGGGGAGGATGTCCAGCACTGAGGGGATTCTACCGCCTGGAGGTCCGGCGCTATAGTGCCGCGAGGAGGTAGAGGACGATGACGATGCGGAGACGCTGGAACTGTGTTTTCGGAGCAGCCGCTGTGCTGCTGGTGGCGTTCCTTTCCGGCTGTGCGGCGCCCGAGGCGGAACCGGTTGCGGCCGAGGCGGCGCCGGCTAGCGCCCGAAACCAGCCAGGAACCGAGATGGGGCTCTACGAGCCGGAGCAGCACGAGCTGTACGACGGCCGCTTCGTGATCACCGGCAGCAACGTCCACCAGGTCGGCAGCCTGGACGACGAATCGCCCTGGGACCACATGGGCGACGATGCCAGCAACGTGGCCCCGGTGGGCGGCGCGATCACGATCGACGTCGACGAGATCGCGAACACCGGCACGTTCCGCGCCGAGTTGCAACTTCCCGAGGGCGACTATGTGGTGGAACTCGACCGCTTCCACGAGTTCTCCGAGTGCCAGGACGGAGGCATCGCGGCCTACCTGTTCGAGCACGGCGATGCCGGTTGCGGCGATTCGAACTGGCCCAAGAGCCTGCTCTACGTGGCCGGTTGGGGCTACGGCCGCGGAACGCTGAACGGCGAGGAGCTGTACGGCGAGTACCAGATCCACTTCATGGTCACCCAGGGCATGCGCGACCGCGAGTCGCTGCAGGTGCAGCTCGAGCCGACGGATGGCTCGGCCGGGGCGGTCAACCCGGCCGCGCAGCAGTTGGACTTCTACATCCGCAGCCCTGAGAACAACGACGCGAACCACCCCAACCGCGAGGTCTTCGACCACTTCTTCGCGATGGCGGTGACCTGGCAGTAACGGCTGCTCGTCGGCTGGAGCGGCGGCGAGTCGGCGGCGATTGCACACGCCCGGCCGGGAAGCGGAGGGGAGGGTCCCAGCGGCCGTGAGCGCTTGTTCGGATGGCAGGGGGTTGGGCGCTCACTCCACTACGCTCGCTCCGGTTCGGTGTCGGTGGTTGAGGGGGCACCGGGCGTCGCTCGCTTCGAGTCCGCTGGGACCCTCCCCTCCGCTCCCCGACCGGGCTGGATGTCGTCGGCTTGGCCACGGGAATGCTGGGCGTCCGGATCAAGGGATGCGGCATCCTGCTCCGTCTGAGACAATCCGCCGCCACGTGCCCCGTCTCGCCTTCTTCATCGCTTTCGGAATCAGCGTTCTGGCCAGGGTCGCGGAAGGGGAGGTGAGGCTTCTCGACTCCCCAGCCGCTGAGGGCAGTCGTAGCTACTCCCTGGCTGCCGTGGCGGACACCGTCTTCCTGAGCTGGGTCGAGCGCGTAGAAAACGGCGGCCACGCGCTGCGGTTTGCCGAGTTGGTTGGGGATGAATGGAGCGACGCGGCGACGATTGCGGCGGGCGAGGACTGGTTCGTGAACTGGATCGACCATCCGGCCGTTGTGCCGTTGGGTGGCGACCGGCTGGCGGCCCACTGGCTGGTTCACGACGAGGACCGGCAGGGTGACTACGGCTACGGCATCCGGTTGGTGTACTCGGACGACCGGGGCGCGAGTTGGCGAGAGGTGTTCGAGGCGAGTGGCGAAGGTGTGGACGGCTACGCGGGCTTTGTGGCGTACGCCGGAGTCGGGCACGGCTTCGAAGTGGCCTATCTGGCGTCAGTTGGCGACGACCTGGCGGCGAAGGGGACCACCGACACCCCGGACGGGCACGGCGAAGTGGAACCGCGCATGACGCTTCGTTCTGCGCGGTTTGACTTGGACGGCGCCTTGAAGAGCGACCGCGAAGTCGACGCCGACGTCTGCAGTTGCTGCACGACGGCCATGGCGGCGACTCCGGGCAACGTCTTCCTGGCCTTCCGCGACCGCCGCGAGGGCGAGTTCAGGGACATCTCCTTTGCTCGCTTCGAAGACGGTCGATGGACAGGTTCCGACCTGGTGCATCGGGACGGTTGGCACATTCGGGGTTGCCCCACGAACGGTCCGGCGCTCGCTTCCGACGAAAGGGGTTTGGCGGTTGCGTGGTTCACTGCTGCTGGGGGCGAGTCGAAAGTGCTCGCCTCCTTCTGGAGCCCGAAGCGGGAACGCTTCGACGCCCCGATTCGCATCGATGACGGTTCGCCGCGCGGCTGGGCCGGCATCGCGATGCTAGGAGACGGTAGTGCCGCGGTCAGTTGGGTCGAGCGGGTCGAAGGCGGCGCTGAACTGCGGGCCCGCAGGGTCAATCGGGACGGGGGTACGGGTGCCTCGGTCACCGTGGCGCCCGCGCCCGCCGGCCGAAGTGCCGTCGGCGTCCCCAAGATCGTTCGCAACGGCGACCGCCTGATCCTCGCCTGGCGCGACGGCGGTGTGCGCACTGCTCTGATATCCGCGTCGGATCTGGACTAGCCCGACACCGTCCAGCCGGTCCGGGGCCGAGGGGAGAGGGTCCCAGCGGACTCGGAGCGAGCGACGCCCGAGGACCGTTCATGAACCGGGACTTACCGGAGCGAGCGTAGTGGAGTGAGCGCCGAACGCCCCAGTTTCCTACCAAGCGCGAACGGCCGCTGGGACCCTCTCCCCTCGGCCCCGGACCGGCGGGTGTTACCAGCGCTAGTCGCCGCCGGCGCCCGTCGCCGCCGCCGCCGTCTGCTCCTGGTACTCCTCTTCCGACAGAAACACGAAGTTCGTCCAGCCGATCGCCATGTCGTCGATGGTCCGGTTGCCCCAGCCGACCCAGGCCGTCGGGTCGGGGTTGTAGGGGTTGTTCTCCGAGTTGTCGTGGTACGAGGTCACGTGCAGCACCGTGCCGGTGGGAAGCACCGGCGGGTTCTTGTAGGGATAGGCGATTTGCCAGTTGAAGTCGTAGGTTTGGATGCGCGTGAGCAGTTCGCGTCGGCCGTCGGTGTGGATCGCTTCGAGTTCCATCGCCTTGCCGCGGTAGTGCATGTGGGCCTGGAAGCTGATCAACTGGATCGGGCGGTCGAGCACGCGGTAGCCGTCGTGACGGACGTTGTCGGCGCCGGGCGGAATGGACAGTTCGTTGTTGCGCCAGCCGCGGTTGCTGGGCAGGCCGGCGAACAGGCGGGTGGAGACGATCCGGTGCTTGGGCGCCACGCCGCGCGGATAGAAGCCGAAGCCGATCCGTGTCCGGTCACGGATCTCTTCGCCGATCGAGTGGTAGTGGCCGCTGAAGCGGATGGTGGCGCCGGCCATCAGCAGCTTGCCGGTGTTCTCGGCGTAGACGTCGCCGGTGTTGCCGACCGCGTACTCGATCAGCAGCGAGCCGACCGGGTTCCCCTCCGCGTCGCGCCGGTTCGGATCGTCGTCGCGCTCGAAGAAGTCTTGACCCACGTAGTCCGCGTCGTCCTGCATCGCGTAGACCATCGTGTGATGGACGCTCCGCCGGCCATCCTTGCTCGGTTTGACTTCGATCCAGCGGATGTAGCGGTCTTCGGTGAGGCCTGAGTCGGCGAGGAAGTTGACGAACAGGTCGGGGCCCTCTGGCGGAACGACCATGTCCTCCTGCATTTCGACCACCAGGTCGGGCTCGCCGTACTCCCAGGCGTCGCCGTCGGGGAAGTCGATCGGCGGCGGCAGGTCGCCGGGGTTGCCGCGCGGTGCGCCCGCGTCGACCCAGGAGGCGACGAGGGCGATCTCCTCGTCGCTCAGGCTCGGGTCGGGGTCGTACTCGCCGATCGTGCGGTCGATGTGCCAGGGCGGCATCTCCCGGCTGGCCACCCGCCGCTTGATCGAGCGTGCCCAGGGCCGGGTCTGCTCCCAGGTGAGCAGCGACATCGGCGAGGCGGTCCCCGGCCGGTGGCAGCGCTGGCAGGAGCGCTGGAGGATGGGCGCGATGTCGCGACTGAAGGTGACCGTGCCGTCGTCGGCCGCCGCGGCCGGCGAGGCCGCCGGCGCCGCAAGGAAGGCGAATAGCAGGATCGGCGCCGGAGTCATCGCGTGGAGAGTGCGGTTCATGGTTCGCTCCCAGTCGTGGCCGGTTCGGGTGCCATCCGTGCGCCCGATGACGGGCGCACGGACTGGTTCACGGGTGGCGCGGATCGCGCCTCCCGGGTTCGACGCAGACCCCGCGCGCGGCGGTGGCCGTGTCGATCTGCTTCGCGCGGTGGTAGGCCATGGAGATGTTCTCGATCAGGTAGAGGGGATCGATGCCGCCGCGTTCGGTGGTGGTCTGCGTGCTCTCCGCCCAGGTCAGCGTCCAGCCCAGGTTGCCCTCGTAGTCGTCCGGCAGGACGATGAGGCAGACGTTGCGCTGCCGTCCCGGTTCGAAGACGGTCGCCTGTCCGCGGTCGGCGGGACCGGGGTCGAATCCGTTCGCTTCGCCTGCCGGAATCTCGACCGCGACCGAGTTGTGGTTGTAGTAGCCGAAGACGAGGACCGCCGTGCCGTCGTCGTTCAGGACGTATCCCTCGTAGACCGGGTAGATCGGCCGGTTGGGCTGGGCCGCGGCCGGCGTCGCCGCCACGAGCAGGGCCCCGGCGACCAGGGCCCCAGCGAGCAGGGCGAAGGCCGGGGCCGCGCGGATCGGGGATGGCTTCGTCATGGCACGAGCGGAGTCCGGATCAGGGATAGGTGTAGGTCGACTGGAGGCCCAGCGGCAGGCCGACCAGCCAGTAGCCGACCAGGAAGATCGTCCAGGTGATGAGCAGGGTGACCGCGTACGGGATCATCAACGACAGCACGGTGCCGATGCCCGCCTTCTTCACGTAGCGCTGGCAGAACACGACGACCAGCGGGAAGTAGGGCATCAGCGGCGTCGTGATGTTCGTCACGCTGTCGCCGACGCGATAGGCGGCCTGGGTGAGTTCGGGCGAGATGCCCAGGCTCATCAGCATCGGCACGAAGATCACCGAGAGCACGGCCCACTTGGCTGAAGCCGAGCCCACGAACAGGTTGACGACAGCGGACAGCAGGATGATGCCGACCACAGTCGCCTGCGGGGGCAGGCCCAGGTCGCGCAGGAAGCTGGCGCCCTCGAGCGCGATGAGGAGGCCGACGTTCGAGGTGCTGAATGCGGCGATGAACTGGGCGGCGAAGAAGGCCATGACCAGGTAGTACGCCATCGTGCCCATCGCGTCGCTCATGCCGGCGACGATGTCCCGGTGGCTCTTCACCGTGCCGGCGACGTAGCCGTGGACGACGCCGGGAATCAGGAAGAAGACGAAGATCAGCGGCACCATCATCTGCATCAGGGGCGCCGTGAACGCAGTCAGCTCGCCGCCCGGGCTGCGCAGGGGCGACGTAACGGGCCACGCCCAGACCAGGAGGACGACCAGACCGAGCACCAGGGCGCCCATGGCGGCGAGGAAGCCGAGGCGGTCCTTCCGGCTCAGCTCCTCCATCTTCGGCATCTGTTCCGGATCGCCGTCGACCTTGGTGCCGCGGAGCCGAGGCTCGATCACGCGGTCCGTCAGGTACCAGCCGACGGCGATCACGAGGACCGAGGAGAAGCTGGTGAACAGCCAGTTGCAGAGCGGGTTGACCAGCCGATCGGCGTCGAAGATCTGGGCCGCGGACTGGGTGAAGCCCTGCAGCAGCGGATCGATGCCGGAGGGGATGAAGTTGGCGGAGAACCCGCCCGAGACGCCGGCGAAAGCGGCTGATATGCCGGCCAGGGGATGCCTGCCGGCGGCGTAGAAGATCACGCCGCCGAGCGGGATGACGAGGACATAGCCGGCATCCGCCGCGGTGTGGCTGACGATCGCCGCCAGGATCAGCATTGGCGTCAGCAGGCTGCGCGGCGTGAAGCCCAGGATCAGCCGCAGACCGGTGCTGATGAAGCCGGTCTTCTCGGCCACGCCGACACCCAGGAGCGCGACCAGCACGACCCCCAGGGGCGCGAAGCTGGTGAAGGTCGTCACCAATCGCGCCATGAAGGTCGCCAGCGCCTCGCCGGTGAGCTGGTTCTGGATCCGGATCGCCTCGCCGGTGTTCGGGTCGATCTCCGTGAACTGGATCGGCGCCATGATCGCCGAGGCGATCCAGGTCACGAACAGGAGCAGCAGGAACAGAATCGCCGGGTCCGGCAACTTGTTGCCGACGACCTCAATGGCCGTGAGAACCCTGTCGAGAACGCTCTTGCGTCCGCCGTTGCCGGCCTTCTTGCCCCCGTCGTCTGCCTTCGCCATCAGCGGGCTCCTCCCTGGTCCTCGATTGTGGGCGGAAGGATCATCTTAGCGCCCGCAGGGTCATGCCTATCGGCTCAACCCACGATCCGCGCCACCCGCTCCACGAACCAGAACGCCGCGATCGTCCCTGTGGCGTAGATCGGCACCCGCTTGATCATCTCCGGCACCACGACGCCGGTCCGGCCCAGCGCGGCCACAACCGCCAGCACCACGACCACGACCATCAGTTGCCCCACCTCGACGCCCACGTTGAACAGGAACAGGGCCAGGGCGATCGCCCGCTGCGGCAGGCCGATCTCGGCCAGGGCGCCGGCGAAGCCGAAGCCGTGCAGCAGGCCGAAGGCGAAGGCGATCAGCCAGGGTCGTGTGCTCGTGATCTTCGATCTGCTTTCCTCGGGCCGCAGCAGCTCGACCGCCAGGAACAGGATCGACAGCGCGATCACCGCCTCGACCGGGGCCGACGACAACCGCACCACGCCCAGAGAGGACAGGGCCAGGGTGATGCTGTGGGCGACCGTGAACGAGCTGATCACGCCGACCAGCCGCCAGGGACTGCGAACGTAGAAGAGCAGGCCGATGACGAACAGGATGTGGTCGAAGCCGAACAGCAGATGCTCGACGCCGAGCCGGAAGTAGGGCGCGGCGTTGCCCGCCGCCTCGCGGTCGACGGTGTAGGAGGGCGCGTCCGGGCGGAGCAGTTGGGTCAGGCTGTCGCCGTCAACGAAGCTGATGCGGAGCAGGACGTCGGTCAGGGTTCGTTCGAGCCCCTGGATGGCGAAGGTGTCGCCGTGGAACGTGCGCTCCGGGTCGGCGTCCGGGGCCTCGCATTCGACGGTCCAGCGTTCGACCAGGGCGCCGGCGAGGTTCTCGGGCGCCTGCCGTGCCGTTTCGGTGCAGTGGTCCGGGAGGATCGGGTCGAGCAGCAGCAGGAGCGCTCCGCGGCGCGGCTGCTTCCAGACGACCTCGAAGCGGCCGGTCTCGACCTCGATCAGCTCCAGGTAGCCGGGACGAACCTCGTGGCCGCCGGCGGGGGCAGCGGCGAAGAGCCCGACCAGGATGGCCGCGGCCAGCAGCCCGTGCAGGCAGCGCCGGCTCAGGGCGCGTCTCCGCCGGCCTCGCCGCCGGCCGCGCCTTCGTCGCCGCCCTCGAGCTCGGAGGCGAAGTCGATCTCTTCGATCTCGATCCTGTAGCGGTTGCGAAGGTTCTCGTGGGCTTCGCGGTTCGCCGCGTCGCGGGCGTCGCGCTGGGCGTCCTCGAGCACCCGCCGGCGCACGTCCTCGAACACGGCCGGCTTCGCCTCGGTACGCAGCGAGAGGCGGACGACGTGGTACCCGTAAGCCGACTCCACCGGCCCGGCCCACTCGCCCACCGGCAGGTCTGCGAGCGCGTCGACGAAGGCGCCGCCGAAAAGCTCCGCGAGGTCGGCGGCGGTGCGCCGCCCGTACTCGCGGCGCAGCATGAAGGGATCGCCCAGGCGCCGCCAAAGCGTGTTCTCGGGTTCGGCGCCCCCACCCTCTTCCCTGAGCTGCGCGAGAATGTCGCCGGCTACCCGTGCCGCCTCCTCGTCGCTGCCGCGGCGGTCGGGGCTGACGTAGACGTGGCGGAGGGTGAACCGCCGCGCCGCGCCGTAGCGCTCCGCGTTCTCCTCGAAGAAGGCGGCGAGCTCGGCCTCGGATACCTGGTCGACCACGACCGTGTCCTCAATCAGGAAGGACATCTTCTGGGCGAGGCGCCGGCGTACAATCGTGTCGTCGCTGTCGAGACCCATCCGCATCGCTTCACGGACCAGGACCTCCTCCCGGATGTGGTCTTCGACCAGGGAGTCCAGCTCGGCGGCGGTCGGCAGACGCCCGATCTGGGCGCTCCAGAGGGTCGCCAGCCGGACCACCTGGTTCCGGGTGACGAGGATGCCGCGGCTCTCCGGGTCGAAGACGCCGCCGGCCATGCGGTCGAGGGCGAACACCCCGGCGCCGATGACCAGGAAGACCAGCAGGGGGTCGCGAAGGAAACGGCGAACAGAGTCACGCATGACGAGGGATACTACGCTTTCGGGGCGAAGTGCAGTAGTACGGCGTCCGTCGCTCCGGGCCTGGGAACGCGGGCGTCTCGCCCGCATCCGGCGCAGAGCGCCGGCTCCGGTGGCGATAGCCTCCGCTGAACCCGAGGTCTGCGGGTCAACGTCCATGGAGAACGGAGGGGTCGTGATGACGAACGGAGAACGGCGACGCGTGGCGCCGATGGTGCGGACAGGTTGCTTGGCCGGCGCCGTGCTCTGGGCCGTCTCTGTCCCGGCGGTTGGCCAGCCCGAGGCGGGCCCCGCCGGCGAACGCGAGAAGGTCCTGTTCGACTGCGACATCGGTTCGGACATCGACGACGCCTACGCCATGGCGCTGCTCCTGGCGAGCCCGGAGATCGAGCTCGTCGGCATCACGGTCGGGCACGCGCGCACGCTGGACCGGGCGCTGCTGGCGCTGCGCATGCTCTACGAGACGGGGCTTGACCACATCCCGGTCTACGTCGGCCGGGAGACGGCGCTTGTCACCCAGCGAGCCGGCAAGCCCCACGACCAGTTCGAGCACGCGCCGTACAACCGGCAGTTCCACTGGGGGCGCGGCTTCGAAGAACTCGAGCCCGAGTCGCAGCCGGCGGCCGAGTTCATCGTCGAGACGCTGAGCGCCGCACCGGGCGAGATCACGCTGCTCACTGTCGGCCCGGTAACGAACATCGGCGACGCCCTGCTGCTCGACCCGGATGTCCTCAAGCACGCGAAGCGGGTCGTCTCGATGTACGGCTCGATCCGGTCCGGCTACGACGGCGGCGAAGCGCAGCGGGAGTGGAACGTCCTCGCCGATGCGGCGTCCTCGATGCGGTTCGACCAGGCGGTCCAGCGCGGCGGCACCGACGTCGTCTACATACCGCTCGACGTCACCGACCACGTCCGCCTCGACGCGGAGCGGCGCCTCCACCTCTCCATGCGCGGGACCCCGCTCACCGACGCGGTCACGTCCCTCTACTCCCTGTGGCGAGACGAAGAAAAGGGCCAGACCACTCCGCGCCTGTTCGACGCCGTCGCCGTCGGTTTCCTCCTGTGGCCCGACCTGTTCGGCCTCGAACGCGGCCGCGTCACCGTCGACGAACGGAGCATGACCCTCTTCGACCCCGGCGCCGAACCGACCTCGACCGTCGCCCTCACGATCGACGACGCCGCCTTCATCGAACGCATGGTCGCCCGCTACCTGGAGCAGAACCTCAGTCGCTGAGTCCTGCAGCGATGCCAGCAGGTCCCCCAACTGCTCCAGACTCGCCAAGTTGTGGACGGGCAGGAAGTCGTCGGTGTGGTAGCCTCTCGGTTTGGCTGTGAGCTTCGCGAGAACTTCTGAGACCGGCGCTGAATTCCGCCAAAGACGACCGATGGCGCAGTTGGCCATCCCAGGGACCTGGTCTCGGCCCGTGGCCCTGGCCGCTGCCCTCGTCGCGTTGACGCTGCCGGCTTCGGCGGTTCGGGCGCAGCGGCTTCTGACCTTGGACCCGGGCGTCGCCGCAGCGTCGTCGGCGGGTGTCCCCGGCCCGTCGATGGGGCCGGTGCCTGTGGCGGTGCAGGTCGATCTCGAGTTGCTGCGCGGGGGCCCGGCCTGGCTTGAGGTGCCAACACCGGACGGTAGCGTGCTGTCGGCGGAACGGAGCGTGTTCGAGGACCGGGGGCGCGGCGACCTGATGTGGTCCGGGGGGCAGCGCGGCGCCGGGTACGACACGGTGGTGCTGACGGTGGAAGGAGGACGTCTCGTGGGCCGGTTCGGCGCGGCGGGCGGCGGCGCATACGAGATCCACGCGGAGCGGAACGGCAGGGGCGGAATGACGCCGATCGGGGGTCCCCGGGCGGGCGGGGCCGCCGAGCCGTTCTGCGCAGTGGAGGCGGTCGCTCAGGGCGCCCGCAAGGCGGCTGCCCATGGCCGGTCAGGAGACATGGCGGCGGATTCTCCCTTGCGGGTGAGCGATCCGCAGAGCCACGAACGACTGGACATCCTTGTGGCGTACACGGCCACCGCGGCCGAGAACTGGGCCGACCGCGGCGGGGCCGTGGCGGCGGTCCGTTACGCCGGCGACTACCTGAAGATGGTGTTTCGGAACAACGAGCTCCCGGTCGAGCCGCACATCGTGCATGTCGCGCAGGCGTCGGCTGCTCTGGATCGGGCAGGGAGAGACCTGCCCTGGCGCGAGGGTCAGCGATACATTAGTCCTCTGTGGGTGCAGATCGACCGGGACGGGGAACTGTCAAGCCTGCGCCATGAGCACCGGGCCGACATGGTGCATCTCTTCACGGGCGAGCGCGCGCCCCTGGTCGGCGCCTGCGGCTCGGCTTACTTGCTTGGCGAGGGCCGTACGGCAGAGAACTTCTCCGGTTTCGCCTACGGCTGGACCACGAACAACCCGGTCGTGTGCCCCTCCGACTACGCCGTCATTTTCGCGCACGAGATCGGACACGGGCTGGGCGCCCACCACGATCCCTGGTACATCCCGAGTCGGAGGTCCCTTTATAGGCCGTACGCTGTCGGCTACGCGAACTTCGACGTCATGCCGAGCCTCGGCACGGCGATGAGCTATGAGGGCCAGGTCGAGCCGTTCTTTTCGACTCCCCGGATCCGGCCGTTCGGCGCGGTGGTCGGCGTGGCCGGCGAGCAGGACAACGAGGGGACCTTGCGCGAGACGGTCCACCTCGGCGTGCGGTACAGCGACTACCTGATGTCGGTGGACGGCCTTCCGGCGGCGCCAGGCGATCTTCGGGTTCAGTTCGACGACGGCGCCGCGCGCCTCTCCTGGCGGGACAACGCGCCGGACGCGGACGGCTACGAGGCGGCCTGGAGAGTGGAGGAAGATGTCGGCCACTGGAGCTCGTGGGAGCTTGTGGCGCTTGAAGGCCGCACCGAGGCGACCCTCCCTCTGGAGTTGACGGGCAGGCTGTACGAGTTCTGGGTCAGAGCGACGGAGGGCGAAGCGTTGTCTCTGCGCAGCGACATCGTTCCGCTGGTCGTCCCCGGCGAACCGCTTGCGGCGCCGTCGAACGTCTCCGTTACGGTCGACCCCGACCTCGGAGAGGTCAATGTCCGCTGGACCGACAACTCGGACGACGAAGAGGGGTTCGACGTGCAACTGCTCCAGGACGGCGAGCCGCTTCATCGGGTCCGGGCACAGTCGGACACGGGGACTGCTCGGTTCATCTGGTTCCACATGGAACTTCAGGTCGGCGCCCGATTCGCTGTGCGCGTGTTCGCCTACAACAGCTCGGGCTATTCCGAGAGTGGCGAGGCGTCCTTCCGGTGGGCGCACTCGCGGGCGGCGGAGCCGGTTGCCGATGTCGTCGCTTCGGCCGTCGGTCCGACGACGGTGCGGGTGGCCTGGACGGTCGACCCAGAGATCGACAACTACCGTGTTGACGCGTTTCTCCAAGGTTGGACCGATGCGCAGGTGTTCGCTTCGAAAGATTCCCTCGACGGCGCGGCTTGGCTGGACTTCGAGGGCCTCGCTCGCGGCGGCCGCTACAGGTTCAGGGTGTTGCCGATCTCCAGGCGGGACTCAAGCTCCGCCTACCTGACTCTGGGCGGGCGGGCCGCGGGCCCCGAGGCCCCTTCGGGCGTTTCCTGGGTGAAATTGGACGATGGGAATGTCCGTGTGAGCTGGAGGGACAACTCGAGCGACGAACTGGGGTTCGCGGTCCAGGTCGGCAGAGTGGCGGGTTGGTGGAGGGTGGCCAGGGTCCCTCCAGACGCGGAATCGGCCATCGTGTATTCGCAGTATTCGCCACCGGATGGCCGTTTGCTCCGCGTGTTTGCATACAACGAACGCGGATTCTCCCTGAGCAGTCCCCAACTGCACGGGCCCCCGCTCCTGTGTCACGTCACGGCCACCGCCGGCGACGGGGAGGTCTGCGTGGGCTGGGCCGTGTGCATCCGCGAGGCGGTGACCGGGATGCAGGTGCGCTGGAAGGCCTCGGCGGAACTACCCTTCGATGACGCGGTCGACGCCTGGACGGACCTGCCGGCAACCCTAGTGGAGTACACCGCGACGGATCTTGACAACGGCACGGAGTACACCTTTGAAGTGCGGGCCGTGGCGCCGGGCGGCGCGGGCCGGGCGGAGACCGTCGACGCGACGCCCCGCGCCTCCCGGAAGCCTTCCTTCGAGCTTGACATTCGGTGCGACGACGAGCTGTGCCGCACGCTGACGGGTGCGCTGGTGTCGTTCGTGGATACGAGCAACGGCAACGTGACGGAGAGGCGCTGGGATTTCGGCGACGGCGCCGGGTCGGACCTGCGGTCTCCGACCCACGCGTGGTCTTCGCCCGGCTACTATGACGTCACGCTGACAGTAGGAGACGGTTCAAGTTCGGGCTCGACGACGCGTACGGTGCTGGTGGAGGCGGCGGCGCCGGCCGGTTCCTGCCGGGCCGACGCGGAAACGCTCTGCCTGCGGGACTCGCGTTTCGAAGTGAAGATGGACTGGTGGACCGCCGCCGGCGAGTCGGGCGTCGGACGGGTGGTTCACGCGGCCACCAACGACTCGGGGCTGTTCCGGTTCTTCGAACCCGAGAACTGGGAGGTGCTGGTCAAGGTGCTGGACGGCTGCGAGATCAACCGAAGGACATGGGTGCTGGGTGCTTCGGCGACCGATCTGGGCTACCGGATCAGGGTCACCGACACGGCTACCGGCGCCTCTCGGTCGTACGAGAACGAGCCCGGCCGAGTGGCGCCGGCGATCGTCGATACCGACGCGTTCCCCGGGGCCTGCGACGGCGTCGTGTCGGCCGGCGCCTCGGTCGTCGAAACCGCTGGAAGCCGAGTCTCCAGAGGCTTGACGAACGGCCCGGACGGCGCCGAGCCCGCGTTGGTGGCGGCGGAGCAGCTCACGGGATGGTGTTGGGATCGTGAGGACTTTCTGTGTCTGCATGACCGCCAATTCCTGGTGCAGGTCGCTGCGCATCCGGTGGGCGGAGGGCGTCACATCGGCCGGGTTGCGCGGGCGCGTACGGACGAGTCGGGCGTCTTCTACTTCTTCGACCCGGAGAACTGGGAGGTGCTGGCGAAGGTGGTGGACGGCTGTGCGATCAACGGGCACTACTGGGTGTTTGCTGCTTCGGCGACCGATATGGGGCTCCACTTCTCGGTGCAGAGTACGGATTGGGAGCAGGGGGACGTCGTTCTCAGGGGGTGGATCACCAAGCCGGGCGAGCCGGCGCCGGCGATCATCAACACGGAGGCCTTCGCGTGCGTTACTCTCGCGCCGCCGAACTGACACGGCCTGGTTGGGACCCTCTCGCGCTAGATCGCAGCCAACAGGTCCCCCAACTGCTCCAGGCTCGCCAGGTTGTGCACTGGCAGGAAGTCGTCGGTGTGGGGGAGAGCGGCCACAATACCGCGGGTGAGGGGCTCGTAGCGGGGGGAGCCCAGCAGCGGATTGAGCCAGATGAGGCGGTGGCAGCTTCGGTGGAGGCGTTCCATTTCCTTGCCGAGGAGGGCGATGTCGCCGCGGTCCCAGCCGTCGCTGATGATGAGGACTGCGGCGCCCTGGCCGAGGAGGCGTCGGCCCCAGACGAAGTTGAACTCGCGCAGGGCCTCGCCCGTGCGGGTGCCGCCGCCCCAGTCTTCGATGCGGTGGGCGGAGGCCTGGAGAGCGCGGTCGACGTCGCGTTCGGCGAGTTCGCGGGTGAGGCGCGTGAGGCGGGTGCCGAAGGCGAAGGCCTCGACTTTCGATACGCCCGGGTCGGCGGATCTCGGGTGGGAGACGGCGTAGATGAAGTGGAGCAGCAGCCGCGAGTAGGGCTCCATGGAGCCGGAGATGTCGCAGAGCAGCACCAGGGGCCGCCGCCGGTGCTTGCGGTCGCGGCCGACCAGGTCGATCAGCTCGCCGCCGTGGGCGAGGTTGCGACGGAGCGTACGGCGCAGGTCGAGGCGGTGGCCGCCGGAGCTGGGCCGGAGCCGGCGGGTGCGGCGGGTCTCGAGCTGCCAGTGCATGGACGCCATCAACTGCTTGATCTCGTCGAGTTCGTCGCCTTCGAGCCCCGCGAAGTCCTTGCGCCGGAGCGCTTCGCGGGCGCTGTAGAGGGCCGTATGGGCGGTGCGGTCGCGGTCTTCCGAGCGGTCGCCGTCGCCGTCGTTCAGCGCCAGCTTCTGGATCGCCGACCGCTTCGTCCGCTCGGTGTGGCGCTGGATCATCAGACCCAGTTCGAGATGCTCGAGTTCGCGCGGGTCGCGGGCCTGCCAGAAGAGCTCGAATGCCTTCTCGAACCACGGCAGATCACGTCGCCGGCTGACCAGGACGGCCCGTGCAGCCGCCTTCACGTCGCGCTTGCGGGCGATGTCGACGAGTTCGAGAGCCGCCACCCAGTCCCGGAGCTGGGTCGGCGTCACGTCCAGGCTGCCCACCCGCAGCAGGCGGCCGAAGAGGACGATGTTGCGCAGCAGGTGGCCGGTGGCCGGCGCTGCCGTTTCAGTCATCGATCCAGCGGGGCGGGACTCATGGAGCGCTTCGTCTTCAGCCATTTCCGGGATTCCCGCAAGATCGTTTCCCCGCGGCATTCCCTGCTGGCAGTGAACTCGCGGACCGGGACCGGCCAGAGGATAGCGAGGCCGTAGACTCCTGCCATCTCCGTGGATGGCTGTTGGCGACGAATGGTCGTGCCGTGAACGAGGAAGAGCCCCATGAGAATGTTCATCGCGTTCGTTGCGCTGGTGCTGGCTGCCGTGCCCGCAGCAGCCGAGGATCTCTACAACAAGGACGGCGTGCAGCTCTGGACCTCGGCGCGTCTTGTGACCCGCGATGCGGCGACCTGCCATGTGCTGGAGGACCGATACCCGGACGAGGAGTACCAGCGCTTGAAGGCGAACGAGGGGCAGTCGCTGCACGTGTGGCGGATGGACCTGACCGCGGCGAACTACTCGGGCAAGGTGATCGAGTACCTGCGCGGCAGCGTGGACGTTGAATCGGAGTGGCCGCCATGCACCAACTGGGACTGGGACGTGTTGCAGGACTACCCGGGAGGTGTGGACTGGGCGGGTGGCATCCTGAGCTTTCAGCAGGTGACCGACATGCAGCCCGGTGAGGAGGCGGGCGAGACCATGTTCCTCCTGGCGTTCCATGACCAGGAGCCGGGGTTCGGCCGCTGGAGCATCGACTACAACTTCTCCGAGGCCGCGCCGGCTTCAGCCGACCGCGGCGTTCCGAGCGGGCGCGCGCCCGGAGCCGGCACACCCAGCGACCGGCAGTCGGCGGCGCCCGGCCGCGCCGCCGACCCGCCTCTCGCGGCCCGCCCGTCTAGGCAGGCGGGCGATGTGTTCCGGGACACGCTTCGTTCGGGCGGCACGGGCCCGGAGATGGTGGTGATACCGGCGGGGAGTTTTCGTATGGGCTGCGTGTCGGGTGTGGGCTGCTTTGACGACGAGCATCCGGTCCACCAGGTGACGATTCCTCAGGCGTTGGCGGTCGTGAAGTACGAGGTGACGTTCGCGGAGTGGGACGCCTGCGTGTCGGGTGGCGGTTGCAGTCATCGTCCCGATGACGCGTGGGGCCGCGGGCGGCACCCAGTGATGCGCGTGTCGTGGGATGACGCCCAGGAGTATGTGCGTTGGCTGTCGTCGCAGACGGGTGCTGAGTATCGTTTGCTGAGCGAGTCGGAGTGGGAGTACGCGGCTCGTGCCGGGTCGAGCACGGCGTACAGTTGGGGGAACGAGATCGGTTCGGGTCGCGCGAACTGCAATGGTTGCGGCAGCCAGTGGGACGGTTCGCAGACGGTGCCGGTGGGTTCGTTTTCGCCGAACGGGTGGGGCCTCCACGACATGCATGGCAACGTGTGGGAGTGGGTGCAGGACTGCTGGAACGGAAGCTACAGCGTCGCGCCGTCGAACGGCGGCGCTTGGCAGCAGGGTCATTGCTCCCGTCGCGTTTTGCGCGGTGGTTCCTGGGGCGACGATCCGTGGGACCTCCGCTCCGCGTACCGCTTCAGGAACGCCTCCGGCTACCGCTACGACTTCCTCGGTTTTCGTGTAGCCCGGACGCTCACCCCTTGAGTCTTTACCTCTTTACCTCTTTGTGGGGGGTTCCAAGGGGGGCTTGCCCCCCTTGGTCCGTCGCGTAGGCTGCGTTGCCAACCTGAGAGCCCCTTCTTGACGCCGCACGAGGAACAACCCGAAGGTGGTATTGCGCCCGCCCACCGCGCCCGCACGACGGGCGCTGCGCTGGAGTCCCACTACCGGTTCATCCTCTGGCTGGTTCCGGCGGTGGAGCGTTTCCCCCGCAGCCGCAAGTTCCTGCTCGGCGACCGCATCCAGAACACCGCCCTCGATGTACTGGAGCGCCTCATCGAGGCGACCTACACCCGCCGCCGGTCCGGTCACTTGGCCGTCGCCAACCTGGGCCTGGAGAAGCTTCGCTTCCTGTTCCGCTTGGCCTGGGACCTGCGCGTCCTGGATCGCCGGCGCTACGAGTACGCCGCCCGGTGTATCGACGAGACGGGGCGCAAGGTCGGCGCCTGGCGCAAGGTGCATAGTGCCCGCGAGAGCGCGCAATCTGTTTGACCGCATCGCCTCCTTCGAGGCGCTGCACGCGGCCGCGCTGCGCGCCGCGCGGGCGAAGCGTGGGAAGCCCGGTGTGGCGGCCTTCCTCGCCAACCTGGAAACCGAGGTGCTGCGTCTCGAACGGGAGCTCAAGAGCGGCCTCTACTGCCCGGGGCGCTACACGAAGATCGAGATTCACGACCCGAAGCACCGCATCGTGTCCGCGGCCCCCTTCCGCGACCGGGTGGTCCACCACGCCTTCTGCGCCGTGTGCGAGCCGATCTTCGAGCGCGGCTTCATTCACGACAGCTACGCGAACCGCGTCGGCAAGGGCACCCACCGGGCGGTCGCCCGCTACGAGAAGTTCCGCGACCGGTCCCGGTACGTCCTGCGCTGCGACATCTTCCGCTACTTCCACACGATCGACCACGAGATCCTGAAGCGCGACCTGCGCCGCCGGCTGGCCTGCGAGCGCACCCTGGACCTGGCGGACCGGATCATCGACGGGTCGAACCCGCAGGAGCCGGTCTACCAGCATTTCCCAGGCGACGTCGGAACCAACGAAGTTCCTGGGCTTCGTGCTGCTGCCCGGCGGCCGTCGGCGCTTGCCCGAGGACAACGTCCGACGATTCCGCAACCGGCTCCGCGGCCTGCGCGACCGCTGGCGGCACGGGACGGTGGCCGAAGACGAAGTGCGCCGACGAGTCCAGTCCTGGATTGCCCACGCCGAGCACGCGGACACCTGGCGTCTGCGTCAAACGATCTTCCGCGACGGGTGGTTCGACCCGGCGCGGGGGCCTGGCTCTCCCCCCGACGCGTTTTGCGCGGTGGTTCCTGGAACAACAAACCGAGGAACCTCCGCTCCGCGAACCGCAACAGGAACACCACCGACAACCGCAACAACAACAACGGTTTTCGTGTAGCCCGCACGCTCAATAGCCGGAGTCGGCGCCGTCACGGCAGCGCCGGGAGCGCAGTGAGCGTCCAGGGAGGGTCATGATGAGACCCGGTTGCCGCCCCTCTTGCCCCGGTTGCGGGGGAGGGGCGGCTGCCAAGTGGCCCGGGAGGCCGCTTCACTTGCTTGCATCGCCTGCCGGGCGAAGGTAGATTGCGCGTAGATACCCGCCGGCAGCGTGCTGTCGGCTCAAGGGCTGCTCTTCGGGGCAGCCCTTGCTTTTTGGGGACAGTATGAGGACGAGGGTCTACATTGACGGCTTGAACCTGTACTACGGAGCCCTCAAGGGAACGCCGTTCAAGTGGCTCGACCCCATCAAGCTGAGCATGGCCCTGCTTCCCCCGACGTGTGTCGTGGACAAGGTGCTCTACTTCACCGCCCATGTGTCCGGCGTCCAAGACCCCGGCGCTCCGGCTCGTCAGCGGGTCTATCTGAACGCGCTTCGCACGCTGCCGCAGGTCGAGGTGCACTTCGGCAGCTTTCTCGCCAAGACGCTCTGGCGGCCGCTCGTGAACCTGCCGGTGGCCGGCAGGCGAATCGCTGCACCCAAACCGGTCATGTTGCCAGCGGGCGACCACGCCGTCTCCGGTCCGAGCCCGCAGACACTGCCCGTGGGTGGCTACCCGGCACGCGGGGCTGGAAAGAAGAAGCGGCCGAAGGCTTCGGCGCCGTTGCCGGATGCGTTGGTTGCCGAGTTCCACTCCATGGAGGAGAAGGGATCAGACGTCAACCTCGCCTCCCATCTTCTCAACGACGCTTGGAAGGGGCTATTCGACGCAGCAGCCGTGATCTCCAACGACACCGATCTCGTGACACCGATCCGGATCGTCACCGCTGAACGAGGCAAACCGGTGTTCATCGTGTGTCCGGGCCGGTGGCAGGTCGCGCCGAAGCTCGGCCAGGCGGCGAGCCACGTACGACATGTTCGTAGGGCGATGCTCAAGGCGGCGCAGTTTCCCAGCACGCTTCCGGGCACCGCAATCACCAAGCCGGCAGGTTGGTGAACAGCGGGGTCGGTCGCTTGGTAGTGCCTTCACCACTCGGCCAGATGCACGCGTGAGTGCGAGCGGACGGAACTCAGGACGTTCCCTCCCATAGCGCCAGTTCGGCCTCCTCCGTCGTTTCATCGAAGTCAGGCAGCGAGTTGACCAGATGGGCCAGCCTGCCGAAGCGGAACTTCTCCGGCCTGACGGGAACCAGCCTGACCGCGGGCTTGCCCCTGCGGGCGATGATCACGTCGTCGCCGGCTTCGGCGGCGACGATGAGCTTCGACAGTTGCGACTTGGCGTCGTGGATGTTGACGAGCATCTTGGGCTCCTCAGCCTATCTGGCTCGTCTGGCTCTGGTCGGAGGATCCATCGGGCGTCTCCTGCGCGGGAACAGGACGTGCGTACTTTGAGTATGTGATGGCCTGAGGGCTTTGTCGCAGGACGTGCTTGACTAGGAAGAACCGGTACGAGCGGTAGGCATACACGGTCGTCGCAACGGCGGCGAACAAGGCTAGCTGGTTCACCCAGATGGCAGGCAGGGCCAGCGTGGGGAACAGGTGCTGAGGGGCGTGAAGTGCCAGCATGACTCCGATCAGAAGCCAACCCGCGACGAGCAGCATCGCCTCGGCCTTGAGGCGGCCGTCGTCAACGGCCGCCGTCCGGTATGCGGCCGGAAGACGGCGACGCACCAACAGGGCCACCGCTACGAATACCGCTCCGATCAGAGCCAAGCGGCCAGGCCAACCCGCCGCGACGACTGAGGATAGGGAGGACCAATCTGGCATGTGGTCTGCTAGTTCGCTGCTGAGTCCTTTGAACGTGGCGGTACTTTGAGCCGCCCAGATGGCGGGAACAGCAACAACTAGGGCGCCGAACGCCGCTGCTGCCCGGTTTCGGATCGTGCGGTCGTCGTCACCGCGTGGGCCAGCGTCCGAGAAGGACTCGCACTTCTGCCGCTGTACCTGCCTCCACCAGATGCTGAGGTCGATGAGACGCCGCCCGAAGTAGCCTAGGAAGGAGAAGACCACCGCGGCCGTGGCCGCGGTCCGCCATCCTTCAGCTTGGAGCGCCAGCGAGAGCGAGCTGTAGGTTCCGAGCAGCACCAGCAGGGGCACGAAACTATAGAGCCAGAACAGCAGCTTCCAGTACACACGGCGACGGAACCATTGCGGTCGCTCCGAGACGGATTCCTTCTTGCCGTCCACGGCCCGATCGAGAATTCGTCGGAACAGACACTGATCCGCCCAGTACTTGCTGTGTGCAACTCCGGGGACGGAGTAGCGGTTGAAGACGACATCCTCCCTGCACCGGAATACAGCGTTGTAGCCGCACGTCCGTTGCACCACATCGAGCCTGTGCCCGACCGGGTCCAGCTCGTCGCAGTAGTTGAAGTGATCTATCTTCCGTGGCTTGTGCGACTTGAAGCGACCACTCAGGCTGCCGAAGGCGCTGATGAGGTTGCTAGTCAGCAGGTACCGGTAGTTCGTCCACCAGATCGTCAGGTATTTGTCGATGGGGGAGCCCAACGTTACAAAGCTCTGCACACGGTTGATCCAGCGTGTGTCGGGCAAGGTGAAGTTGCAGCCGCCACGGGCGTACCCTGGGAACTTCCAACTGCGCTTGTGGCCGAGCCGGACGCTCCAGCTTGCGCTGGCGTAGAGCAGCGCATCGAGGCTCATGATGCTGCCCAGGCTGTGAGCGATGAAGACGTAGCGCGGGTCACGGATCTTGCCCTTCCGCTTGCGCTCCTCTGTGTAGTGCGCGGCTTCGACCCTCGCCATCAGCTCGTGGAAACGGCGAACTGCCCGACGGCGGCAGCGGCTGTACTCACCGTACAGTTGGACATCTCCGAGGAACTTCACGAAGACGAGTTCCTTCATCTCCTTGAAGCGGAAGTTCATGGCGAAGCGCACCATGAGCAGAGTGTCGGCGAGGAGGTACAGGATGCGGCGGATCCAGAGCGGTACTTTGGCGTCCTCGGCGGCTTGGATTTCCTTCTGGAACTTGGCCCTCTCGGCGGCGTTCTCGGTAGCTTGGCTTTCCTTCTGGGTCCTGGCCCTCTCGGCGGCGGTCTCGGCAGCTTCGTGCTTGCGCAGCAGGCGCCCCAGCAGACCCTTGGCCCACAGGTCGACGTCTTGTCCGACGTGCTCTACTGAGTCCTGCGTCACGTCGGACCAGCAGAGGTCCACGAACCGCAGGTTCTGCCCGCAGGTCGCCGGCTCTCCCAGGAACGGCTGATCGGGAGGAGAATCTGGCGAGGCAGGAATGCCGTCGAACTCCATCCAGGGCTGTTCAGTGACCGGGACCTTCGACGGCCCCGTCTGCCCACTGGCTCGCCCGAGGGTGAGAACATCCCGCTTGTCGTCCTTCTTGGCGCCACGTCGTGCTTCGGCAAAGCGGTTGACGACGTTGATCGCACACTCGTTCTTGCGCTGCTCCCCTATGCCGTGAACCACGACAACGTAGGTCACGGAGTCGGCCGGCGATTCAGCGCGCTTCTCGCCCATGGACTTACTCATGATGCCGGGTCCGCTGGAAGGGATGTCCGCCGCCGCCGCTTCAGTCACCTGTGGACTGGCTCTTCCGGAGCAGCCGGCGGACCGCCTCGTCGTCGATCTTGTCGAGGTCGTCCTGGTACTTGAGGAGCACGCCCAGGGTGTCGCGGAGGATGCCGTCGGAGAGCGTTTCCTGGTCGAGGGCGATCAGGGCGTTCGTCCAGTCCAGGGTCTCGGCGACGCCGGGTTGCTTGAACAGGTCCTCCTCGCGCAGCGCCTGCACCAGGCGGACGATCTCGGCGGCGAAGTGCTTGGGCGCTTCGGGCACGCGCCGGAGCACGATCTGCACTTCCTTCTCGTAGTCGGGAAAGTCGATCCAGTGGTAGAGGCAGCGGCGCTTGAGCGCGTCGTGGACCTCGCGGGTGCGGTTCGAGGTCACCACCGCAACCGGCGGCGTTTCGGCGGCGATGGTGCCGATCTCGGGAATCGTGATCTGGAAGTCGGCCAGGATCTCGAGCAGGTAGGCCTCGAACTCCTCGTCGGCCCGGTCGAGTTCGTCGATCAGAAGGACCGGCGGGGCCTCGCCTCTGCGGCCGGAACGGACCGCGCGCAGCAGGGGCCGCTCGAGCAGGAATTCGGAGGAGAACACGTCGTCGACGGCGGCCCGGCCGTCGCCTCCTCCGGCTGCCTCCACGCCGCGCAGGTGGAGCAACTGCCGGCGGTAGTTCCACTCGTAGACGGCGGTCGAAACGTCGAGCCCCTCGTAGCACTGGAGCCGGATCAGCTCGGAGCCCAGGCAGCGCGAGAGGGCCTTGGCGACCTCCGTCTTGCCGACGCCGGGTTCGCCCTCCAGGAAGATCGGCTTGCCCATGCGCAGCGACAGGTAGATCGCGGTGGCGAGGCTGCGGTCGGCGATGTAGTCCTCGGCGCGCAGGGCAGAGACGACGGCGTCGACGTCCGGGAAGCCGCGGTGGGTGGGGGGGTCGGGGCGCTGGAAACCAGGCGAAACCGTCATTCGCGGATTGCCGTCAGAGATCGAGGATCGCGTCGATGTCGCGTGGAAGCGGACGCGGTTTCGACAGCAGTGAGATGCCGAAGAACAGGGTCAGCGACAGCAGCAGCGAGATGGCGCCGCCGTGGATGCCGTGGGGCACCTGGATCTTGAAGATCTCGATGGAGAAGTTCACGGCGAGGCTGGAGATGATCGCAACGTTCGCCGCCAGCGCCGTCGCGCGTTTCCAGTTGAAGCCGATCGCCACGGTCGGCACCAGCGCGGCGGCGAATGTCCCCCAGCCGAAGGTGCCCAGCAGCGCGACCAGGTCCTCCTTCGAGAAGCGCACGAAGAGCGCCGCGCCGACCGCTATGCCGAGAGTCGCCGTGCGAGCCCAGAACAGCTCCTTTTTCAACGGCTTGCCGAAGAGCGCCTTGGGAATGTCGTGGATGATCGCGGCGGCGCCGATGTTCAGGAACCCGTCGGCGGTCGACATGATGGCCGCGAACAGTCCCGCGAACACGACGCCCGCGAGGACCGGGTGGGCATACGCCTGCAGGAAGGCGTATGCCGCGTCGTCGGGCTGGCCGAGTTCGGTGTGGTCGCCGGCCACGACCAGGGCCCGCATCGCGAAGCCGATGGCGATCCACAAGAGCGCCGCGAAGAAGCCGGCGATAGCGCTGACCATGAAGATCTGCTTGAAGTCGCGAATCCGCTTGTTCATCATCAGCTTGGTGATGACGTGCGGCTGACCGCAGGCGCCCGCCACGAAGAGGAAGTAGTAGGACAGCGCTCCCATGATGCCCAGGGTGCCCCACGGTCCGATCGCCTCCGGATCGTCGTTCACGAGCGTCATGGCGCCGCCGGCGATGCCGCCGTCGACCGCCTGGATCGCCGCGATGACCACCAGCACCCCCGCGACCGCCATCACACCGCCCTGGACGACGTCGGTGTACACGCCCGCGATGATGCCGCCGGTCACGCAGTAGAAGACGAGGACGGCGACGGAGATCGCCATCGACATGCCCAGTGTGACCTCGGGAATGCCGTCGACGCTGTTCAGGATCTCCTGCAGCACCACCGCCATCGCCATGATCTGCGCCGCCAGGTAACCCACGACGCCGAGGATGATCGCCACCGCGGTCAGGAACCGGGTGGTCTCGCTCTGGTAGCGGAGCGCCACGGTGTCCGGCAGCGACACGGTCTGGTACACCTCGGAGAAGATGCGCAGCCGCTTTGCCACCAGGAAGAAGGTGAAGCAGGCCGCCACCGTGCCGCAGACGATCATCCACACCGAACTCATGCCCTGGCTGTAGACGAGACCGGGGCCGCCGACGAAGCCGAAACCGGAGAGCGTGCTCGAGAAGAGCGCGAACGCCGTGACGATGACGCCGAGTTCGCGGCCGGCCATGAAGAAGTCCTGGGACGACTTCGTGCGCCGCATCGCCCAGATGCCGACGCCGATGCACAGCGCAAAGTAGATGACGAGGCAGGTCAGGATGACGGCGTTGCGGCTCTCTTCCATCAGTCGCCTCCCGCCCGTGCCGTGTCGCCGCCGCCGGCTTCAAGCTCCTTCCGGCCCTCTCTCTCCTTCAGGCTTTGCGCCGCGGCGAGTTCCGCGACCTTGCGTTCGTCCTCTTCGGTGAAGAACCAGCGGTCGAAGATTCGCATGTAGACGACCATGAGGAACACCGGGAACGGCCACACCGCGTAGAACACCCACGCCGTGGGCCTGGGGAAGCCCAGGAACAGGGTGTGCGTGTCCTCGGTGGCGTAGCGCTGGTACGAGAACACGAGCGCGGTGAAGATCGCGGCCAGGACCAGGGTGAAGACGATCAGCGGCCGCTTGGCCGGCCCCAGGGACGCGCCCTCGGGGCGGCGCCGCTCCATGCCCATCGCCAGGCAGCCGCCGAAGAAGAGGACCTGGAAGATCACGAACACCCAGCCGATCCACAGCGTTCTCGCGTGGCGCTCGGCGCCTGCCCCACCCTGGCGCATCGTCGCGAAGCGGTCGTGCTCGAAGCCGCGGCTCTTGATCACCCGCTCCGTGGTGCCGTCCTCCAGGACCACGTCTTCATACGGCGTCTGCGGCGTCAGGAACGCCGCGCCCACGGTGAGGCACATGCCGATCAGAGCGAAGAAGACGAACCAGTGCAGCTTCATGGATTGAGTTCCGGGAGCGGGGAGAGCAGCGGCAGCCTACCGCAGCCGCCATGCGATCGGGGGGAGCGCGTTGCTATGGTCCCCCGCCATGGACGGTGAGTCGGGAGGAATCCAGAAACCGCTCGCCCGCCTGTTCGCGTACATGCGCCTGGCGCCCGGCGCCTACGTCCTGGGCGGGGTTCTCACCCTCCTGTACGTCGCCTTCTTCCAGCTCATTCCGCTGGCGATTCGGAGCATCGTCGCCGCGCTCGAAGGTCCCGATCCCAGAGAGCTGATCCAGCGTCCGTTGCTGTACCTCGTGCTGGCCGCGTTCGGCCTGGCCACAACAAGGCTGTTCTCGCGGATCGTGATGTTCAACATCGGCCGCGAGATCGAGTACCGCATCCGCAACGACTACTTCGCCCACCTGCAGAGCCTGCCGCAGTCGTTCTACCTGGCGCATCGCACCGGCGATCTGATGTCGCGGGCCGTGAACGACATCAACAGCATCCGCATGTTTCTGGGGATGGGGCTCCTGAACCTGCTGCAGACGCCGGTGCTGTTCCTGGGCGGCCTGGTGGTCATGTTGCGCGTGGACGCTGCGCTGACCCTCTGGGCCATGGCGCCTTTCCCGCTCTTCGTGCTTGTTACACGGCACTACAGCCGGTACATGTTCCAGGCCAACCTGGCCGGCCAGGAGCAGCTCGGCAAGGTCTCGACCGTGGTGCAGGAGAACGCCTCGGGCGCTCTGGTGGTCAAGGCCTACGACCTGCCGGACCTGGAGCGCGACCGCTTCGACGACCAGAACCAGGAGCTGTTCCGGCGCATGATGAAGGTCGGCGTCATGCAGACGACGATGTTCGCGTCCGTGAGTCTGGTGCCGTCCATCTCGGCTGCCCTGGTGCTGTGGCTGGGGGGCCAGAGGGTGCAGGCGGGCCTGCTCGGCATCGAGGATCTGTGGCTGTTCTGGGGCTACATCTTGATGCTGACCTTCCCGACCATGATGCTGGGGTTCGTCGTTTCGATCACCCAGCGCGGGCTCGCGGGGCTCGAGCGGTTGGGGACGGTGCTGGACATCGTGCCCTCGATCCGCGACCGGGAGGATGTCGCGGAGGTCTCGGAGGTGGCCGGCCGGGTCGAGTTCCGCGACCTGACCTTCACCTATCCGGGCAGCTACCTGCCGGCGCTCAGGGGGATCGACCTCGTCGTCGAAGCCGGCAGCACGGTCGGCATCGTGGGGCCGGTGGGGTCGGGCAAGACGACCCTGGTCAGCCTGGTGCCGCGGCTGCTGGAGGTCGACGATGGCGCGATCCTGATCGACGGCGTCGACCTCAACCGGATGCCGGTCCAGGTGCTGCGTTCGAGCATTGCCATGGTGCCGCAGGACAGCTTCCTGTTCTCCATCTCGGTGGCCGAGAACATCCGCTTCGGCGTTCCCGATGTCGATCTCGATGAGGTGCACCGGGCCGCGGCGCGGGCCCAGGTCGAGCGGGAGATCGAAGAGTTCGAGGACGGCTTCGAGACCGTCGTCGGCGAACGCGGCGTCACCCTCTCGGGCGGTCAGCGCCAGCGGGTCGCCCTGGCGCGGGCGATGATCCTGCGCCCCTCGATTCTCATCCTCGACGATTCGCTGTCGAGCGTCGACCACGGCACCGAGGAGGCGATCCTGGGCGACATCGAGGGGAAGCGGCGCGGCCGCACCTGCTTCATCGTCGCGCACCGCATCTCGGCGGTGCGGAACGCCGATCAGATCGTCGTGCTCGAGAACGGCCGCATCACGGAACGGGGGACGCACCGGGAACTGGTGGAGCTGGGCGGCTTCTACGCCCGCCTGCACCGTCGCCAGGAACTGCTGTCCGAGCTTGAACCCGGTTGGCGCGATCCCGCGCCAACCGCGAACCAGTCCGAGCGCCCGTCATCGGGCGCGCGGATGGCGCTCGGGGATGGCGGCGGCGTCGCTGGAGAGTCGAAGTGAGCGAGGAACGCGGCGAAGCTACCGAGCCGGGTCGTGAGCGCGACCTGGGCAAGGTCTACGACAGGGCACTGCTCAAGCGGCTCTGGCCGTTCATGCGGCCCTACCGGGGCTGGATCGGCTTCAACTTCGCCCTGGTTCCGTTGCGTGCCGTCCTGGAGCTGATGCCGGCGCTAGTCGTGGGTGCGGCGCTCAACTACCTGACCGAGGGTGTCGCGACGTCGGAGGTGGGGTGGATGGCGCCCTTCGTCGCGCCGCGGCTCGGCCTGCCGCCGCTGGCCTGGATGTTCATCCTGGTGCTCGGCATCTCGATGCTCACGCTGATCATGGAGTGGCTGCGCGCCTTCACCATGATCTCGCTCGGCCAGCGCACGATCCGCGACGTCCGGAGGACGCTGTTCGATCACGTCCAGCGTCTGCCGATGCGCTTCTTCGACCGCTACCCGGTGGGCCGCCTGGTGACCCGGCTCACGAACGACCTGGAGAACCTGGCCGAGATGTTCTCGGCGGGCGTGATCGCGATGGTCGCGGACGTATTCGTGATGGTCGTGATCCTCTCCATGCTGTTTTCGATGGATCCCCGCTTGGCATTGGCGGCCCTCGCCCTAGTGCCCTTCCTGGGGATTGCGGCGGCGATCTTCCGCTACAAGGTGCGCGAGGCCTTCCGGGAGGTCCGGGTCAAGATCGCGCGCCTCAACGCCCACCTGCAGGAAACGATCACCGGCATGAAGGTGGTTCAGTTGTTCGCCCGCGAACGGCGGAACCAGCGGGACTTCGAGCGCGAGAACGCCTCCCATCGCGATTCGTGGCTGCGTTCGATCCGCTACGACGCGTTGCTGTTCTCCTCCGTCGACCTGGCGACCAACCTGACCCGGGCGTTGATCTTCTGGTACGGCGCCAAGCTGCTCGGCGCCGGTGAGATCACGCTCGGCACGATCTACGTCTTCTCCGACTACATGGGCCGCTTCTTCCGGCCGCTGATGGACCTGTCGGCGAAGTACTCGGTAATGCAGTCCTCGATGGCGAGCGCCGAACGCGTGTTCCAGCTCCTCGACGAGCCGCGGGAGCCGGCGGGCCGGATCGAGTCGGCGGTCGAGGCTGCTGCCGGCCCGCAGCCCGGCGGCTGCGAGGTCGAGTTCGACGGCGTGACCTTCTCGTACGGCGCGGAGACGGTCCTGCGCGATGTCTCCTTCCGCGTCGCCGCCGGCGAGCGGGTGGCGATTGTCGGCCATACGGGCTCCGGCAAAACGACGACTCTCAAGCTGCTGGCGCGCCTCTACGAGCTGCAGGAGGGTTCGATCAAGGTCGACGGCCGGGACATCCGGGAGATCCCCAAGCCCGAACTGCGCCGCCGGATGGCCTTCGTGCTCCAGGACGTCTTTCTGTTCGACGGCGATCTGCGCTACAACGTCGTCCTCGGCCGGAACGTCGCCGACGACGTGGTCGAGGAAGCCGCACGCGCCACCCACGTCGACGCCCTGATCGAGCAGTTGCCGAACGGCTGGCAGCACAAGGTCAGCGAGCGCGGCGTCAACTTCTCGACCGGCCAGCGGCAGTTGCTCTCCTTCGCCCGCGCCCTGGCGCGCGAACCCCAGCTCCTGCTCCTCGACGAAGCGACCTCCAGCGTCGACACCGAGACCGAGGCCCTGATCCAGGACGCCCTGCATCACCTGATGGAGGGCAAGACCTCGATCGTCGTCGCCCACCGCCTGTCGACGATCAAGGACGTCGACCGCATCTACGTCTTCCACCACGGCGCCATCTGCGAGCACGGCAGCCACGACGAACTCCTCGACCAGCGCGGCGTCTACTGGCGGCTGTACCAGTTGCAGTACGCCCAGCAGGAGACGGCCGCGTAGGAGGAGTGGCATCCGCCCCTGGGAACCCGGGTGGCGCGATCCGCGCCACCCGTGAACCACTCCGTGCGCCCGTCATCGGGCGCACGGATGGCACCCGGGCGTCTCGCCCGCATCAGGCGCGATGCCGCGAAGCGGCGAGCCCGAGCCGCCGCGCAACCGCCGCCCCTCTACCGCGGCCGCGACTGATGCCGCGGCGCCTCTACCTCCGTCTGCAGCCCCCGGTCCCCCTGATCCTCCATCCACGCCCGCAACCGGCTGAGCATCCCCTCGATCCGCCCCCCATGCTCCGACACCTCCGCCAGGTTCGTCATCTCATACGGGTCAACCTCGAGGACGAAGTCGTTGATCAGATCGGGTCCAAAGACGTCCTCGCCCCAGGTCTCCTTCCGGTCGTTCGTCACCAGCGTCGGCCCCCAGTAGCGCGAGCCGCGCCCCTCGCGGCGGAGCTGCCACAGCCGGTGCTCGTCGAACCCCGCCTGCTGCGGCGAGGTGCCCTCGTGGACCACGAACAGGTTGTTCGTCAACTGCCACTTCCCCGAGATCACCGTCCGGTACCCCGCCTGCGCCAGCACGTGGGCGAACGTGACGTCGCCCGCTTCGAGGTAGCTGAACTCCCGGTAGTTTCGGAAGTTGTGCAGCCCCGTCATCAGCTTGACCCGGGTCGGCGTACACAGCGGCTGAGAGTGCCCGTTCTCGAACCGCATGCCCTCCGCCGCGATCCGGTCGAGTTCCGGCGTTTGGTACGACGACCCGCCGTAGACGCCGAGGGTCTCGACGCCAAGGTCGTCGGCGAGGATGACGATGATGTTGGGTTGGTCTTGTTGCAGGGCGAAGGCTGCGCCGGTCGTCGTGAGCAGGGCCAGGCCGACCAGCAGGACGATTGCGAGGCGGGTCTTGGCTTGCATGGACGTCAAGTTAGCAGCCGACCGGCGCTGGTCCGACGACGTGCGACCGGCATGGAACCGGAGGCGGCGGCATACGGTTGCGCCGGTTCTGCCGTGGTAGCGTCCGAGCCGTACTTCGGGGGCGAGGCGATGACTGTACCAAGCAGAAAATCCTACGACCGAGAACAGGTTGTTCGCTTGGTGGAGCAGTTGCCGGACCAGGAGATTCCGGCCGCCGGCCGCTATCTGGAGCAACTGGTCGAACGTCTGGAACCGTTCTCCAAGCATCTGATGGAAGCGCCCGACGACGACGAGGCCCTGAGTGAGAAAGGCAAGCGTCTTCTGGACGAGGGATATGAGGACCTCGACGCCGGGCGAACTCACACTCTGGAGGAGGTAAAGCAGGAGCTTGACCTCTGAGGGTCGCCGTTGCGTTTAGTGGCCGGGCGCTGCGAGACCTGAAACGCACCGACAAGTCGCCCCGGAGGCGGATCACGGAAGCAATTGAGCGCTGTGCCTCGACGCAGGCCGGGGAGGTCAAGCGCCTGAGGGGATCCAACAGGCCGACGTGGCGGCTGCGAGTCGGGGATTGGCGGGTCCTGTTCGCTCACAACCCCGGTGAGAATCTCATTGAGGTCGTACGGGTTGCTCACCGCAGTCAGGTGTATCGGTGCCGCTCGTGAGGCCTGATCGCTCGGGAAGAGGGCGAACCTGTTCTCAGGGATGTCGGCTACAGCGCAAGCGTCTCGCTAGTCAAGGTGATGCTCGAGAAAGTGCGTGTCGAGCTGCTCGGCGGTGTGGGTGACTAGCTGTGTCTGGTGTCTTCTGATTGATTTTCCGGTGTGGATTGACCGAGCTTAGGGGTTGCTTCGCTTCAGGTCGATGGCGTTGGCTGCAACACGTCGAGGAACTCGGCCAGGATGTCGACCGCACTCGAACCCCGGTCGTCTTCTGCGACCAGCTCGATGGGTGCGAACTCGGGGTTCAGCGGTTCCAGCGTGATCCGGACGTGGCGCCAGGGACCGTCTTCAGCGGATCGCTTCTCGCTCCGGTAGCGCTTCACCGTGAACCGCTCGCCGGTCTCCGGGTCGACTGCGTCCCGTAGACGTGCCAGAACGATCCGCCCGTTGCGGCTGCCAGCAGCGGGGCGACGGAAGAGGCAGACTGAGCCCTCCGGGATCCGGGGTTCCATCGATCGCCCGACGACGGCGGCTGTGAACATGTCCGCGGTCAACCGACGCCCGGAATCGACCTCGATCCAGCGCGTCGAGGGGTCGGTCACTTCACCCAGAAGCCCGAGGGCTTCGCTGAAGCCGCCCGCCGCCACCTTGAGCAGGCGGCCCGCTTCACCGTCGTAGGGAGCTACGCCGGCGACGATGCCGCGCCGGTTGCGGACGTGCGCCAGCATGCCGACGCGGGGTACGTCGGTGCTTGTTTGTGTCTGCTGCATTCCATCTCTTGCCGGCCCGATTCTCGGGTGCCGCCGAATGGCGGACACGTGTCCGATGGCGGGTTGTGTTCTTGAGTTCCGAGAGTGTATTCGTGCCGGGCCGATTTGGTCTCGATGCGGGGAGCCTGTGACGGTGGAGGGTAGTGAGACGGTGGGCACTCCGAGATTTCAGGGTGGTTGACTCCGAGATTCCCCCTTTACTCCAGCGGTGCGTTGACGAGCAACGGTTGTCGGCATAGGCTTGGCATATGCCGAACGTTGACGGAAGAGCAGAGCCGGTACCGACACGAGTAGCTCGCCTGTTTCGCAACGGCCGAAATCAGGCGATTCGGATCCCCCGCGAGTTCGAACTGGATGCCGACGAGGTGGTCATTTACCGAGAACACCGGCGCCTGATCATCGAACCGGTTGACCGGAAACCGTCGCTTGCAGCGGTGCTCGCTCGACTCGAACCGCTCGAGGAGGACTTCCCCGAGATCGAGGATCCTCCGACCAGGCCGGAAGATCTCCTCTGACCCGGCGGGACCGTGCTGCGGTACCTACTGGACACCAACGCCGTGTCCCAACTCGTCCGGCAGCCCGACGGTGAGGTCGCTCGGCGAGTCGCCGCACTCGAACCGGGGAGCTTCGCCATCAGCGTCGTAGTGGCGGCTGAGCTTCGGTACGGCGCCGAACGTCGTGGTTCGTCGCGCCTCACAAGGCAGTTGGAGGCCGTCTTCTCGGCCATCGACGTGCTGCCGCTCGAGGAGCCCGTAGACCGCCACTACGGCGCCATTCGTAGCGAACTGGAGCGAGTCGGCCAGCCGATCGGGTCCAACGACTTGTTGATCGCCGCACACGCGAAGGCGCTTGGCGTGACATTGGTGACGAACAACCTCGGCGAGTTTCGGCGCGTGTCCGGGCTTGTCGTCGAGGATTGGCAGTGACGGTGGAGTGGCGCGAGTACAGTGCCTTCCCACAGGACTCGACTCCGAGATTTCATGGTTTAGATTCCGAGATTTCCGGGATGAGACTCCGAGATTTCAAGGTTCTGCGGCCCTCCGACGAAACATTGCCGCCCCGATGACGAGCACGGCAGCCGCCGCGTAAGCCAGCGCCAGCAGGCGGATCACCACAGGCACGTGGGCCTGCGTGTGGGCGAAGAACACGACGTACCAGGCGGGGACGGACCAGCCGGCGGCGAGGATGCCGGCCCAGCGCCAGGGGTCTTCGAGGGTCCACCAGTGGCGGAGGACGTAGAGGGTGGCGCCGGCCAGCGTAGCCGCGGCGGCGCCGATGAGGACGAGGGCCAGAGTCGGCGAGCCGAGGCCGACGGTACCGAGGTTGTCTCCGATCCTCTCTAGGAACCGCTCCATGGTGGGTCGGCTGGCGTAGAAGGGGTCGATATCCGGGTGGATCGAACTGCGGGGAGCGCCGTACAGCCGGAAGGTGAGCTGGTCCCAGAACTTGAACAACACCGGCTCGCGAAACACGAGTTCGGCGAGGAGGACGCGGAGCAGGAAGACGGCGGTGAGGCAGCCGACGTAGGCGCCGGCGCAGCGGATCAGCAGCCCGCGGCGCCAGGTCCGCGGATCGCCGGGGCAGTCGGACGGTTCGGCGCCGTCGCCACTGGCCGGCGGCGGCGCCACGGCCAGAGCCAGGAGCAGGCCGGCAAGCCCGATCAGGGCGCTGCCGAACAGGAGCTCGTGGTAGGCGATCAGGGCGCCGAAGGCGGAAAAGAGAACGACCTGGCGGCTCGGCCGCCAGTGCGCGGCGCGGGATCTCGGCACGGCGAGGAACAGGAAGACCGTCAGCACGTTCGAGGCGCCGGCGGTGAAGCTGCCGGCGCGGTCGTCGAGGTCGAGGAAGAGCAGGAGGCTGCCGAAGAGCGCGGCGAGCGCAACGGCCTGGAACTGGGTCTGGCGCCTCACTAGTGGGTTCGCCTTCGCTCCTGGAACGAGCGGGAGACCGAGCCTTCGCCGGAGGCTGGCTGGACGCGCGGGTTCCCAGGCCCGAGGTAGGGCGGCTATTGCCGTTGCGATTACCAGCGCGCCGAAAAGTCCCAGGCCTAGCAGGCCGAACGTCAGCTCACGCAGCAGGCGCCGCAGTCCGTCGACCCCGATCCGCGGCAGCAGCCACTGCAGCATGACCCGCTGGCCGGCCCAGTACTGGTGGTAGAAGACGCTCAGGTAGTCCGAATCGTCGACGGCGCCCTGGTCGAGGCGTTGCTTGAGCGCGTCGCAGGGCCGCTGCGGGCGCGTATAGCGGTACACGCGGCGGGGGGAGATGGTCCGCTCCAGGGTGGATCCGTAGCGGTCGAGCGTCATCAGGCTGATCAGGCAGTCGTTGAAGCTTTCGGACGAGTCTCCGATCGTGCGTCCCGGCTGTTCGTAGGAGGCGCGCAACGCCTCTGCTACAGGCTCCGGATCGGCGCGCACGGCGAGCCAGTTCAGCGCCAGGAAGAACGCGGTGGCCACGACGGTGACGGTGGCGACCAGGGCGGTGGCGCGAAGGGGGCCGAGGCGCTGCTGGCGCACGGGCCGGATGGCAGTTGCTGTGCCTCCAGAATGCGGGCTGGAAGCCCGCGTTGCCAAGATTGGTGAGAAGAGCGTACGCAGGATGCGCATGCCGTCATGGAACGCTCTCAGCTTGCTCGACGAGCCTTCCGGCCGGGCGAAGTAGGGGCAGTGGACTTCAGTCCAGGCGAGGTCCGAGGACGCCGCGAACAGGGTCAGTTCGGTCTCGATCTCGAACCCGTTCGACCGCGCCGGGAAGCGGTCGACGAAGCGGCGCGAGAAGGCCCGGTAGCCGGACAGAAGGTCTAGAACCTGCGGGCCGCAGCGCCAGCGGGCGAGCGCGGTGAACAGCCGGTTGCCGAGGCTGCGCAGCGGCGTGTAGGCGTGTGCGTCGGCGCGTTTGCGGGCCGCCACGAGCATGTCGAGGTCACGCTCCTGGAGGGTCGAGACGAGTCGGCCGGCGCTCTCGGCGTCGTAGGTGTGGTCGCCGTCGGCCATCAGGTAGATGTCGGCGTCCACCTCATGGAACAGGCGCCGGATGGCCCGGCCCTTGCCGCGCCGGGGCTCCGCGATGACGGTTGCGCCGGCTGCCGCGGCGGCTTCGGCGGTGCCGTCGTCGGACCCGTTGTTGCAGACGTAGATGGCGGCGTCAGGCAGGGTGCGCTGGAACGCGGCCACGACGTCGGCGATCGTCGCCTGCTCGTTGAGGCAGGGGAGGAGGACGGCGATGCGAGCGCGGTTCAGGGCGCTCCGGCGTTGCCAGTCGACTGCGCCGTCCTGCCCTCAGCCGGGCCGAGCGCAAAGAGGTGTTCGCGGGCGCGCACGTAGAGCCGGTCGCCGACGATCGCGGGCGTGGCCCAGACCGACTCGCCGAGCGAGAAGCTGCCGAGCACTTCGTGCGTCCGCCCGGCGCGCATGATCGCGATGTCGCCGTCGGTGTTGACCATCAGGATCCGGCCGCCGCCGCCGACCATGGAGGCGGAGTAGCGGCCGCGGATCGGCAGCCGACCGCCTTCGTAGACCACCTCGCCGGTGCGCGCGTCGAGGCAGGTGATCACGCCGCCGTCATTGGTCAGGTAGAGCAGTCCCTCGTAGAGGAGGTTCGAGGGCACGTAGCCGGTGCCCTTGCGGTAGGTCCACACCCGCGGGTCGCCGCCGGTCAGATCGCCGCGGCTGTCGAGACGGATGGCGAAGACGACCTTGCCCGGGTAGCCCGAAGTGAACACGGCCAGATCGCCGACCGTCATCGGGGAGTGGATCGCGTTGTTCTGGAGTCCCGTGGCGCGCCAGAGTTCGCCGCCGTCGGCGGGGTCGTAGGCGATCACCAGCTCGTTGCCGCTGGTGATCAACTGCTTCTGGCCGTCGTGCTCGACCACGATCGGCGTCGCCCAGCTCGCCTGCACCGGCCGCTCGCGCTTCCAGACTTCCTTGCCGGTTGCGGGGTCGAGCGCGACGATGAAGGAGTCGTCGCCACTGTCCTCGTCGGCTTGGATGATGAGCAGACCGCCGGTGAGCACCGGTGACGTGCCGACGCCGAGGCCGACCGTCTTGATGTCGCCGATGTCGCGCTCCCACACCGGCTCGCCGTCCAGGGTGTAGGCGTAGACGCCCTCGGAACCGAAATAGGCGTACACCCGCTCACCGTCGGTGACCGGAGTCGGCGAGGCGTAGGACGACTCGGAATGGCGGTCGTCGAAGACGCGGCCCGCGTAGGCGGTGTGCGACCAGAGGACCTTCCCCGAGTCGGCGTCGAGGCCGATCACCTTCATCGTGTGGTGGCGGTTGCCGTCGGTGGCCTGCGGATGCACGAACGGCTGCCCGCCGAAGGTGTGATCGGGAGGGCCGGCGCCCGGAATCACGCGGCCTGTGATCGCCGTGGTCAGGAACACGCGGCCGCCCGAGATGACCGGCGAGGAGTGGCCGCGACCTTCGATCGGGGTCTTCCAGAGCAGGTTGCGTTCGACTGTGAGGTCGGCCGCCGGGCCGGGGCCGGAACGTGCGATGCCGCTGCCGTCGGCGCCGCGAAAGCCGGTCCAGTCGTTGGAGGCTGCTTCCGCGGCGAGGGCGGTCGCCGCCGCAAGTGCGGTGGCGATCAGAATGGCTGCTGGTGAACCGTGGCGCGTAGCCTGCATTGGAGTCTCGCGGGTTGTCGATGCTATGGCGTCTTGATCGGGTCGGCCGGGCGGCCGGGCAGGGTCCGGGGATCCTCGGCCAGTTTCTCGAGCAGCAGGTCGACTGCCTTCTCGAGTTGCGGATCGCGGCCGTTGAGGATGTCGCGCGGCAGGTTGGTGACTTCGATGTCCGGCTCGACGCCGTAGCCCTCGATCACCCAGTTGCCCTCGGGGTCGGCGGAGCCGGCCTCGGGTACGTTGACGGTGCCGCCGTCGATCAGGGGCGCCCGGCCGTAGATGCCGACCACGCCGCCCCAGCTTCGCTTGCCGACGATCGGCCCTAGGCCGGCGCGGCGGAACTGGTAGGCGAACTGGTCGCCGTCCGAAGCGGTGTCCTCGTCGATCACGCAGGCGAGGTAGCCGTGGAAGACGCCGCCGGGCGAGGTGTCGACCGAGTCGCGGTTGCGCTCGAAGTCGAGCATCAGGGTCTCGCGGCGGAGGCGCTCGATGATCATCGGCGAGACGTTGCCGCCGCCGTTCGAGCGCACGTCGACGACCATCGCCTCGGCGCGGACCTGGCCGTAGTACCACTTGATCCACTCGCGGATGCCGTCGGCCGACATGTCGGGGATGTGGAGGTAGCCGATCCGGCCGCCGCCGCGTTCGGCGACGATGCGGCGGCTGCGCTCGGTCCAGGCCAGGTAGATCAGCGCGTCTTCGCTCGAGATCGGATCGACCAGGACGTTCCGCGCCTCGCCGCGTTCGGCGCTGGAGCCTGTGGTCAGCTCGAGCGGCCCGCGTCCGGCCTCGCGCAGGAGCTGGAAGGGGTTGCCGTTTGCTGTCAGCTCGCGGCCCTGGATGGCGAACAGGTAGTCGCCCTCGCCAACGCCGACGCCGACCTCGGTCAGCGGTGAGCGGTATCGCGGTTCCTCGTTCTGGCCGTCGAAGATGCGGGCGATCCGGTAGCGCCCGGCGCCGGAATCGAGTTCGAATCGGGCGCCGAGCAGGGCCGCCCGCGGCCGGCTCGGGGTCTCGTAGTCGCCGCCGCTGACGTAGGCATGCGAGACGTTGAGCTCCGCGACCATCTCGCTCATCACGTAGTTCAGGTCGCTGCGGTGGCCGACATGGGCGAGCAGGGGACGGTACTGCTCGCGCAGCGCCTCCCAGTCGTAGCCGTGCATGTTCGGGGCGTAGAAGAAGTCGCGGAAGCGGCGCCAGACCTCGTCGAAGATCTGCGCCCACTCTTCGGTCGGCACCCGGTCGACGGCCAGGCCGGCGAGGGACAGCGTCTTTGCGTCGCCGCCGTTGGCATCGAGCAGGCGGAATGACCGGCCCTCCCGGACCAGCAGCTTCTTGCCGTCGCGGGACAGGTCCAGGCCGCCGATGCCCTTTGCCAGGCTCTTGCCCTCGCGCTTCTTCAGGTCGTAGGCGAAGAGCTCGGGTTGTATGTCCGAGGAGCGGCCCAGGTAGCCGGCGCCGGTGCGCACGTAGAACAACTTCCCCTTGGCAGCGCCCAGGCCGCCGTAGTTGTCGGCGTCCACGGGTACGCGGGCGACGCGGCTCGCAAGACCGTCGAGGTCGACCCGGTCGCGGGCTTCCCCGTCGTCGTCGCCGTGGCCGTCGTCTTCGTCGTCGTCATCGCCGGCGTGCTCGCCGTCCTCGTCGCCGTCCTCGTGTTCGCCGTCCTCGTGCTCGCCGTTGCCGTCTTCGTCCGCCTCGCCGTCGTCCGCCTGGTCGTCGTCCTCGATTTCGACCTCGTCGCTACGGGGCGGGAAGGGGTGGGGCGTGTCCTCGCGCAGGGCGAGCGCGTAGATGTACGTCTCGCGGTCGGCGGCGTAGTTGAACTCGAAGCTCCCGATCTGCGGCTGGAACTGCCGGTCGGAGAGGAAGTAGAGGTAGTCGCCGCCGGGGTCGAACACGGGCGAGAAGTCGTTCCAGAGCTCCGACGTCACCCGGGTCATGGTCCGGGTCTCGACCTCGAACAGATGGATCGAACCGAACTCGTTCGGGTCGCCGAGCTCGACCGCCAGGAAGGCGCCGTTGGGCGACCAGTCGTAGGCGGTGCCGAAGGGCCGTGGATCGTCGGCGACCTCGATGATCTGCCGCGGGCCGGTCGGCGCGTCACCGCCGCTTCGATCGCTTGCGTCGACGATGCCCAGCCGCCCCTGCTGGTCGACAAAGGCGATGCGGTCACTGGCAGGCGACCACAGCAGGTTGTTGTAGTGGCGGCCGACGCTGCCCTCGGTGAGCTGAACCGGTTCGCTGTTGCCGTCCTGGTTCGTGACCCAGATCTCGGTTTCGCCGCTCTGGTCGGAGACGAAGGCGATGCGCCGGCCGTCCGGCGACCAGGCCGGCTCGCGGTCGTTGGCGCCGGAGCTGCGCGTCAGGTTGCGGGTCGGTCCATGTTCGATCGGCACGCTGAAGATGTCGCCGCGGGCCGAGAAGGCGGCCCGCTTCGCCTTCGGGCTGAGCGAGAACCCGGACACCAGGTTCGCCGCCGGGACCCTGCTCGGCCGGCGGGCGAGCTGGTCCGTCGGTACATGGATGGGGATCGCCCGCGCGTTCCCCGAGGCCAGGTCGAGGATCTCGAGCGAGCCGGCCTTCTCATACACGATCCGGCGGTTCGCCTTGTCCGCGCTCGGCCAGCGCACGTCCCATTCGTCCTCGCCGGTGAGCTGGGCGAGTTCACCCGAATCGACGTCGTACGAGTACAGGTTCAGGGTGCCGTCGCGGTCTGAGGAGAAGTAGATCCGGTCGTCGATCCACATCGGGTCGCGGTCCGAGCGCCGATGGTTCGTGACCTGGATCGACTCCAGGCTGTCCAGGTCGAGGATCCACAGGTCCTGCGCCCAGCCGCCCTCGTACCGCTTCCAGTGCCGGAAGTCGCGGGTCACCGGCGAGTAGACGACGCGCCGGGCGTCGGGCGAGAGATCGCCGCCGCCGGACTCGGGCATCGGCAGCGCCCGGGGCAATCCCCCGGCCGTGTCGACCAGGAACAGCTTCGTGTCGCCCAGGTCCCAGCCGTCGCGCAGCGACCGGAACAACACGGACTTGCCGTCAGGAGACCAGCCGTAGACCTGGTAGTCGTAGCCCCAGCGCGGCGCCAGCGGCCCGGCGGCCGGGTAGAAGGTCAGTTGACGAGGCGCACCGCCCGCCGCCTCTACGACGTAGACCTGCTCGTCGCCGTCGTACTGGCCGGTGAAGGCGATCATGGAACCGTCGGGCGAGAATTTGGCGAACAGCTCCAGGCCGGCGTGGGAGGTGAGTCGTGTCGCCGTGCCGCCGTCCGTCGAGGCGAGCCAGATGTCGCCGGCGTAGGTGAACGCGATCCGGTCGCCGGAGAGGTCCGGGAAGCGGAGCAGCCTGGTCGGCTCGCCGGTCTGCGCCAGTCCGGGCGGCGCCAGCGCGGCGAGGGCCAGGAGGGTGGCGCCCAGCGTGGCGCGCGGCACTTGACGGGAAACGATCATCGGAACCTCCGGTCGCGGGGCGGCGCTTCGGAGCGATCAGCGCCGCGGCATTGTCTCACGTTCGCTGGGTGCGCCGGCGTCCCCGCCGGCTCCGTACCGGGCCGCGCGGAGTGCTTTCCAATCCTGAAATGAGCGTGAACGGGACCGTCATGGAGAGTCGAGTCGGGTCGGTCTCGGGGTAGTTCTGGGGCGGCAGACGGTTCTGCACCGTCTGCCGCCTAGGGTAGCGCCCGCTGCGAGGCCGCGGCGGTTGCGGGCGTTGTGTTCCGGCCTGGGCCGATGGTGTTGTGCGGTGTATGGCATCGGGCTGCGCGGTCTGCGGTTCAGGCGCTCCGGCGCCGGTGGGGATCGGACTCCCGGTCGATGAGTTCAAAGAGTCTGGCACGAGCCAGCTTGAGGGCGATCGCGGCGTCGAGGTCGCTCGTGGCGCCGGCCTGGTCTTGGAGGGCGGCGATGGTGACGCCGGGCCTGAGGTACCGCTCCGCGTCCGGCAGGGACTTGAGCTTCTCGAACGGCGTCATGGTGTCCTGGTAGCGGTAGCGTTTCCTGGTGCGGCCCTTCCTGTCGGTGACCTCGGTGGGAAACAGGCACGGGCGATGGAAGTTGAGGAAGGGGGTGAGCACATCGCGTGCGAAGACGTTGATCTCGCGGGCGAAGAGCTTGGGGATGTGCCGGTATCCGAACTGGCGCCGGATCACGTTGCCGTTCTTGCTCTCGACCAGGGCGTTGTCGTTGGTGTGCCGGCTGCGGGACTTGGTGAACTCGGGGACGTGCAGTTGGTTGAGCATCTCGGCGACCTTGCGGTTGATGTACTCGGAGCCGTTGTCGGCGTGGAAGCCCAGCACCTTGAAGGGGCAGGACTCGATGAGCTCCTTGAGCACCGGCACGAGACACCGTTGGGAGATGGCCCGTACCGTCGCCACGTGCTCCCACTGCAACACCTCGTCCACGAGGTTGATGTGGTACACGCCCTTCTCGCCGTCTTTGTCCCCCTGATGCACCGTGTCCACCCGCAGGTAGCCCGGCTTCCCCTCCGGCTGGGGCTTGCGTCGTTCCCCGATCCCGACCGCGGTCGACCGCGTCTTCTTGAACGTCGTCCGGCGCCGCTGGTAGGTGGTCGACTTGCGCAGGTTGTAGAACTGGCCGTTCGAGATCACAGCCAGACGCTCGAAGCGCTCGTCGCCGTACACCTCGAACTGGCGCCGCATCACCGCCCGCGTGCTGTGACCGCACATCTGGCCCAGTGCCGCGTCGACCTCGGCGAGAAGGCCGATGTCGGCCTTCGTGTAACGCCGCCCGAATGCGTGAGGCGGCGCACCGCGGCGGTCCTCGATGCGGCCCGTCTCCCGGTGCTGCCGGATCAGCCGCGTCAACTGCGACTCGGACTTCCCGGTCATCTTCATCAGGTAGCGCCGAATCATGCCCTTGTCGCGCCTCACAAGCGCCCGGTAGCGGAACCTGACCAGCGTCTCACGGATGAACTCGTACGTCGATCCGCGGTCCACCACCACGAAGTCCACCGCCTCGTTGCCGGCCACGAAACTGCGGACCTCACAAAGAGTCTGAAGTCGGCCTGTCTGGAGCGTCACGATCATCCTCCGATGATCCCCGATACCGGCGCTTCACGCTCACTTCTCGCTGGATTCACGCACCCCGCTCACGCTCACTTCTCGCTGGACAGCTCTCGCGGGCGAGGCCGGTGCCTTCCTCCTGTATCATTGATGGTCTCCACTCAGACATTCGGAGGGCTCGCGATGCCCGCGACGATGCTCGGACGGTCCGCTCTACTGGCGTTCGCCGTAACCGCCCTTTCCTGCTCCGCCCCTTCGGCCGAGGACGCTGCCGACGCTCCGCGGCCCGGGAACGCGGGCGTCCCACCCGTATCCGCCGCCCACCGGGTCGCCCTGTTCGGCGACCTGCACATCCACACGATGTACTCGCACGACGCGTTCATGGGCACCGTGCGGACGACGCCTGACGACGCCTACCGGTACGCCAAGGGGGAGGCGATTCCGCACCCCTCGGGCGAACAGTTGCGGCTCTCCGGCGCGCCGCTCGACTTCCTCGCGGTGACCGACCATGCGGAGTACCTGGGCGCTCTGGCAGCGCTGATCGATCCGTCGAGCGCGACCTACGGACATCCCCTGACCGAGGATCTCTTCGGCGGGCTTGGCCGCGGCAACCGGGCGCGGTTGGGAGCGCTGGCCCGGATGCGGGAACTGGCGCGTGCGGGCGACCCGATCAACGGCCCGGAGGTACGGGGAAGCGCCTGGCAGCGGATCATCGAGGCCGCCGAACGGCACAATGACCCGGGCCGGTTCACGGCGCTGATCGGCTACGAGTACACGATGGGGGTGAGTAGCCGCCACTTGCACCGGAACGTGATCTTCCGCGGCAGCGAGGTGCCGGAGCTGCCCTTCAGTTCTCTCGACGGCGATCCCGAGGACCTCTGGACCTGGCTCGATGGGCTGCGCGAGGAGGGGATCGAGGCGTTGGCCATGCCGCACAACATGAACCAGAGCGACGGTCTGGCCTTTCCCGACCGGGAGACCTGGAAGGGCGCGGAGATCGACGCGGCGTTCGCGGCCAAGCGGATACGGAACGAACCGGTGGCCGAGATCAGCCAGCAGAAGGGCACCTCGGAGGTCCATCCGTCGCTGTCGCCCAACGACGAGTGGGCCGACTTCCAGATCGTCCAGTACTTCCTGGACCGGGTGAACAACACGGATCCGATCTCGGTCTTCAAGGGCGGCTACTACCGGGACGCGTTGCTGACCGGGCTGGAGATGGGCGAGAGCCTGGGCGTGAACCCCTACGCTCTCGGTGCGATCGGTTCGAGCGACAGCCACGTCAGCGCCGGTTCCTTCGAGGAGGACAATCGCTTCTCGGGGAGGGCGAATACGCCCCAGTCCCGCGGTTCCGCCTACAGCGAGGAGGACGGCGGCTGGGAGAACTTCTGGACGCCGCGCCAGGCGACCCACGGCAGCGGCGGCCTGGCCGGGGTGTGGGCCGGCGAGAACACCCGTGCGGCGATCTTCGACGCGCTGAAGCGGCGCGAGTCGTTCGCCACTTCGGGCACGCGCATCCGGGTGCGCTTCTTCGGCGGCTTCGGGCTCGAGGAAGCGCTCGGGGGTGAACCCGATGCCGTCGCCGCGGCGTACGAGCACGGCGTGCCGATGGGCGGCGACCTCTCGGGCGGTCAAACCGACGAGTCTCCTGGGAACGCGGGCGTCTCGCCCGCATCCGGCGCCGGCGCCCCGAGCTTCCTGGTCTGGGCGCTGCGCGACCCGGAGAACGGCTGGCTGCAGCGGGCCCAGGTCATCAAGGGCTGGCTGGAAGACGGCCAAGCGATGGAGCAGGTCTACGACGTCGGCTGCTCGGACGGCCTGGAGCCCGACCCCGAAACCCACCGCTGCGCCGACAACGGCGCCCTGGTGAACCTCGCCGACTGCTCCATCAGCCGCGACAAGGGTGCGGTGGAACTGAGCGCCACCTGGACCGACCCGGACTTCGACCCCGGCGCGCGCTCCTTCTACTACGTCCGGGTGCTCGAGAACCCCACCTGCCGCTGGTCCACGTGGGACGCTTTGGGACTCGGCATCGAGCCGAACCCCGACCTGCCCGCGACCCACCAGGAACGGGCGTGGAGCTCGCCCATCTGGTACACGCCATGAGGGGGCTTGCTGTGCTTTCGGAGGTGCTGATGCCGAATCGGCAGCGGAATTGGCAGTTCAGGCGTCGCTCGAGGAGATGGCGTTGGACGTGGCGGCCGCGACGGTCTGGCTAGGCGATCACACGGCGAAGTACGGCGGCGACCCGGAACGGATCTTCCTGATGGGCCACTCGGCCGGCGCCCACCTCGTCTCCCTCGTGGGCACGAACGGAACCCTGCTGGAGCGGCCGGCGGTTCGCTCGAGGATCTGCGCGGCGTCATCTCGCTGGACACGGCGATGTACAACGTGCCCCTGCAGATGGAGGTCGCCGGGGAATCCCAGCGTCAGGCATTCGGCGAGGACCCGGCGGTGTGGCGCAGGGCGTCGCCCTGGCACTACGTCGAAGCGGGCAAGGGGATTCCGCCGTTCCTCGTGTTCATCTCCGACGGCCGCGCGCAGGGCCCGGTGCAACCGATTCCGTTCACGAACCGGATGCCCGCGATGGCGGCCCTAGCCGCCCGAGACGGTCTCTTCCTCGGTCGCCTTCTTCTCGACCGGTTCGAGCTTCAGCACCGCGGCGTTGTTCTCCTCCGTGAGGATGTAGAGCAGGTCGTCGGGGCCCTGGCGGACGTCGCGGATGCGCTTGCGGATGTCCGTGAGTAGCCACTCGCGGCCGAGCTCTTCGCCCTTGGGGCTGAAGATGAGCCGTTCGACGTGCCCGGTGTTCGGCATGCGACCGGTCATCAGAGCCCCGGCGAACAGATTGCCCTTCCACTCGGGGAAGGCGTCGCCGGTGTAGAAGGCGAGTCCGGAAGGGGCGATGGACGGCAGCCAGAAGATCGCCGGCTCCTCCATGCCTTCGGCCCAGAAGCGCTCGGAGATGCGGACTCCGTTGTAGTGGCGGCCGTAGGAGACCACGGGCCAGCCGTAGTTCTTGCCCGCCTCGATCGCGTTCAGCTCGTCGCCGCCCTGCGGGGCGTGTTCCGTGGTCCAGGGGACGCCGGTCTCGGGGTGGAGCGCCAGCCCCATCTGGTTCCGGTGGCCCATGGAGTAGACCTCCGGCTTGTGCCCTTCCTTGCCAACGAACGGGTTGTCGTCAGGCGCGCTGCCGTCGAGGCGCATGCGCAGCAGCTTGCCGGCGTGGCTGTTCGGGTCCTGGGCCAGTTTGGCCTGGCCGAAGAAGCTCTGCGTGCCGTCGACGAGGTCGGCGCCGAAGGCGCCGCCCATGGTCATGAACATGATGTCCTCGCCGGGCACGAAGGCGAGCCGGGCGGCGGCGACCGAGCCGCCCCAGGGCTCGGCGACGAACACGTCCTCGACATCGACCAGGGACGTGCCGTCGAGCCGGCCGCGGACGAGGGCCACGGTACCCTCGCGGCCGGAAGTCTGCCGAGTGTAGGTCAGGTAGACGTACCCGTTGTCGGCGAAGTGCGGGTGCACCGCGACCTCCATCATGCCGGCGAGACTGCGGGCCAGGACATCGTCGGGCACGCCGGCGATCGGCTCGTCAACGAGCACGCCGTCGCGGATCAGGCGCAGGGCGCCCTTGCGCTCGGTCACCAGCATGTCGCCCTTGGGCAGGAAGGCCAGGGACCAGGGATGGTCGAGGCCCCGGGCGACGACGGAGACGCGCACCTCGGGAATCATGTGGGTGTTCATGATCCACGGCTCGTCCGGCAGTTCGACCCGGGGGATGCCGCTTCCCCTGCCGCCATACCCGGTTTGGGCGGCGGCCCCGCCGGTGACGGCGGCGGCGAGTAGGAGCATGGCGATCGCGGTCAGTCGCGTTTTGGTCGTTCGGTTCATCGTGTGTCTCCGTCTGGTTTTCGCCGGCCCTGGGAACGCGGGCGTCTCGCCCGCATCCGCTTAGCCGTCCTCTTCATCCGACTCCGACTCGGGGTCCGATTCCGGTTCCGAGTCGGATTCCGGCCACTCCGCACCCTGTTCGATCCACAGACGGATCGTCTCGATCTGCTCGACCGTCAACTGGGTGCCCGCCTCGTGCGGCGGCATCCGCATCTCCGCGAATTCGGAACTGACCCGGAGGTAGAGCTCGCTGTCGTCGGGGTCGCCGGGCGCGATATTGGGATAGCCGCCGAGGTCGGCGAAAGCGCGCTCCTTGATGTCGAGCCTGAGATTCGCCTCCCGGCGCGCACGGTCGGGACCATGGCACTCGTAGCAGAAGGCCTCGAGAATGGGCTGCACCTGGGTGGCGTAGTCGACCTTGTCCTCGGTGTGGCCGTTCGCCCGCGGGGCCCCGATCCAGCCCGCGGCGAGCAGAGCCAGCGGAATGGTGAACAGACGGCGTGCTCTCATTCCTCCCTTCCCTCCAAGCGGAGAGACCCGCGACGGCTCAGCGGCTCGAGCTGCTCGCAGCGGGTCTCGGCTAAAGTGTAGCCCTTTTGGTGCAGCGGAGCAGCGGGTAGCCTTGTCCCATGACAGATGAGCCTGAAGGAGCGGCGTCAATCCCTCGAGAGATGAGCCTGAGAGTGGGTTGGGGATCATTGGAGGATGATCTTGCGACTCGATATCGAACGGCTGCGGACCCTCGACGAGGTCCGCGACTTCATGGTCGGCAGCGCGCCGGTCGACTTCCGCTTCGTGAAGCGGGCCCATGCGTACGATTTTGTGCGGCGGGTTCTGGTGCGTTCGCGCTACTTTCGACTGTCGAGGCCCGACAAGGGTCTGGTGCGGCGCTTCCTGGTCAAGGTGACGGGGTTCAGTCGGGCGCAGATCGCGCGGTTGATCTCTCAGTACCGGGATACGGGGCGCATCGAGGATCGGCGCCGGGGTCCGAAGCGTCCGTTTCCCCGGCGCTACACGAAGGCGGACATCGGTCTGCTGGCCGAGGTGGACGAGACCCTTGGCGGTCTGTGCGGCGCGGTCACTCGGCGCATGATGCAGCGCCAGTACGCGGTGTTCGGGGATGTGCGGTTCGAGCGTCTGGCGGGGCTCTCGAACAGCCATCTGTACCGGCTTCGCCAGTCGACAGCGTACCGGCGCCGTCGCCTGACGGTGGCCAGGACGCGGTCGACGCAGGTACGCATCGGGGAGCGCCGCAAGCCTCATCCCGCGGGTCGGCCGGGCTTTCTGCGAGTGGATTCGATCCATCAGGGCGACCTGGACGGGGAGAAGGGTCTGTACGAGATCAATCTTGTGGACGAGGTCACGCAGTACGAGTTCGTGGCCGCTGTAGAGGGCATTTCGGAGCGTTTCCTGGTTCCGGCCCTGGAAGGGTCGATCGAGGCTTTCCCCTTCATCATCCGCGGCTTCCACGCCGACAACGGCTCCGAGTACATCAACTACCGGGTGGCCGCGCTGCTGCGCAAGCTGCACATCGAGGAGTTCACCAAGTCCCGCCCGAGGCGCTGCAACGACAACGCCCTGGTCGAGAGCAAGAACGCCTCGGTGGTGCGGCGGTACCTCGGCTACGACCACATTCCCCGGCGTCATGCCGCACTCGTCAACGACTTCCTGCGCGACGCGCTCGCTCCGTTCCTCAACTACCACCGGCCCTGCCACTTCCCCGTCGAGACGACAGACGCCAAGGGTCGCAAGCGAAAGACCTACCCCTTCGACAACGTCACCACGCCCTACCTCAAGCTGAAGTCGCTCGACGGCGCCGCCCTCTGCCTGCGACAAGGCGTCACCTTCGAGAAACTCGACCAACAGGCCCTGGCACTCGACGACCTCACCGCGGCCAGCGCCGTCAACGACGCCCTCGTCGCACTGTTCGCCGAAATCCACCGCCGCGAAGCCACCGTCGCATGAGCAAGCCGCCGCCGCCCCCGTCTCTCGCGCCTCGCGCCACGCACTTCGTGCACCTCCACCGCGGCTCGCGGTCCCCGCGCTACCGTTGGTCCCTGGTGCCGATCTCCGCTTCGCTTCGATCAGCAGCCCTGAAACTCGCCCCGCCGCACTCTCTCGCCGCAACTCCCGAAGGAGCCCCCTTCAGGCTCATCTCTGAATGGGACTATGCTCGGGTGAAACAACAGGCGAGGATCGCAACCGTGGCGGCGGTGTTTGCAGCGGCCCTGCTTTCCTGCGGAGCGGCCTCGGACGGCGCGGGCGACGGCGACTGGCCCATGTACCGGGGCGACGCGGCCGGTACGGGCTACTCGCCGCTCGACGAACTGAACGCCGCGAACGTCGCCGGTCTCGCGCAGGCCTGGAGCTACTCCCTGGCGTCGGCGCCGGTGGCCGGTGATGACGGAACCGAGCAGTCGCGGCCCGCCCGCTCCCAGGCGACGCCGATCGTCGTGGACGGCGTGATGTACCTGCCGACGGCGGACGCGGTGGTCGCACTCGATCCGGCCACGGGCGAGGAGATCTGGCGGCGACCCGTGACCGGCGGAGCGCCGTCCCGCCGCGGTGTCTCGTTCTGGCCGGGCGGCGGCGCGGACGACCTCGCGCCCCGCATCCTGTTCTGCGCCGGCGAGCGGCTGATCGCGCTCGACGCCGCGTCCGGCGCGCCGGTCCCGGACTTCGGCAGCGGTGGCGAGGTCGACATCGGCGTGCCCTACAACTCGGTGCCCCTGGTGTGGGAGGACATCGTGGTCGTGGGCGCGAACACGCCGCGCGGGGCGCCGGGCGGCATCGGCAACGCGCGGGCCTTCAGCGCCGTGACTGGTGCGAAGCTGTGGGAGTTCAACTCCGTGCCGCAGCCGGGGGAGGTCGGCCATGACACCTGGGACGGCGACAGTTGGCGCGGCCGGCTGGGCGCGAACGCCTGGCCGTTCTACTTCACGGTCGACGACGAGCGGGAGCTCGTGTTCCTGCCGCTCGCTTCGCCGATTCCGTTCGCCTACGGCGGCGACCGGCCCGGGGCCAACCTGTTCGCCAACGCGGTGGTCGCGGTAAACCTCCGGACCGGCGAGTACCGCTGGCACTTCCAGACCATCCACCACGACATCTGGGACCACGACCCGCCGGCGCCGCCGGTGCTCTTCGACATCGAGCGCGGCGGCGAGACGATCGACGCCCTCGCGGTGACGACGAAGTCCGGCTATCTCTTCATCCTGAGCCGGGAGACCGGCGAACCGGTCTTCGGCGTCGAGGAGGCGCCGATGCCGGCTAGCGAGGCGCCCGGGGAACGGACCCACCCCACGCAACCGATTCCGGGGACACCGGCGTTGGCGCGGGTCGGCTACGTGCCGGCGGACCTGGTCAGTGCGGAGGACACGACGGCGGAACACGCCGAAGCCTGCGCCGAACTCGTCGACAGCGCCGGTCCGCTCCACAACGAGGGTCCGTACACGCCGTGGCTTCACAAGGGCGACGGGGACAGCGGCGCGACCCTGCTCTTCCCGGGGCTGGCAGGCGGCCCGAACTGGGGCGGCGTCGCGTTCGACCCGGCCAACCGCCGGCTGCTGGCCTTCAGCCAGGACGTCGGCGCGATGGCCTGGGTGGAGGAGGATCCGGAGGCGGACCCCGCCACCTACGTCCTGCGGGTGGCCCGGCCGTTCTCCTTCGCGGTTCGCATCGGCGATCAGTCCTGGCCGTGCCAGAAGCCGCCGTGGGGTCAGGTGACCGCGGTTGACGCCGACACCGGCGAGGTCGCATGGCAGCGGCCGGTTGGGGTCACCGAAGGCCTGCCGGTCGAGAAGCAGGAGACCGGCCGTCCGGGCCGCGCCTCGGCGATCGTCACCGCCGGTGGCCTCGCCTTCATCGCCGCCACCGACGACCGTCGGTTTCGGGCGCTCGACGCCGCCACCGGCGACGAGTTGTGGTCGACGGAGTTGCCACTCCAGGGGAACGCGAATCCGCTGACCTACCTGGGCGTCGACGGCCGGCAGTACCTGGCGATCGCGGCGACGGAGGAGGTGCTGGCGTTCCGGCTGCCGTAGCGCTGCCGCTTCGCGGCGGATGCGGGCGAGACGCCCGCGTTCCCAGGTCGGACGCCGACGCGCTCAAAGCGCCGTTGCGGACTGTTACAGTTGCCGCTTGCGTTTGCAGCACCGGCGTAGCCGCGAGAGGGATGTCTTCACACGACGAGAGCAAGGGCCCGGAGGGTTACGATCAGCCTGCGGTTGAGGCTTGGATCGCCGAACACGTCGACGCCCTGCGACCGCCGCTCCGGTGGACGCGGCTCGAGGGCGGTCACTCGAATCTGACCTACCGGCTCGACGACGCCGACGGCAGGAAGGCGGTTATCCGGCGTCCGCCACAGGGCAAGCTGCTGCCCAAGGCGCACGACATGAGTCGCGAGTGGTCGTTGATCTCGGCGCTCGGGCCGACGCCGGTGCCGGTGCCGCCGGCGCTCGCGTTCTGCGAGAGCCCGGACATCACCGGCGCCTGGTTCTACGTCATGGGCCTGGTCGACGGGCGCCCGCTCTACAGCTCCGTTCACACCGAGGAGTGGGTGCCCGAGGAGCGGCGCGTGAAGCTCGCGCATTCCTTCATCGACGTGCTTGCCGAGCTCCATGCCGTCGATCCGGATGAGGTGGGGCTCGGCGCGCTCGGCAAGCGGGACAGTTACGTTGGACGGCAACTGCGGACCTGGTACCGGTCCTGGACCGCGTCCGTGGCGCCGGCGAACCTCGACGACCCGCGCGCCCACGAACTGCAGCGGTACTTCCTGGACCATCTGCCGGACCAGGGGCCGGCGCGCGTCGTCCACGGCGACTACGGGCTGCACAACTGCCTCGTTGGACCGGAGTCTGTGATCGCCGCCGTCGTCGACTGGGAGATCTCGACCCTCGGCGATCCGCTGGCCGACCTCGCCTACGCGATGAACCAGTGGACGCCGGCGGTGAACACCATGCCGAGCGGCGGCGGCGGCGCCACCGGGGCGCCCGGCTTTCCGGCGCGCGAGGCTCTTCTGGAGCGCTACGCCGAGCGCACCGGCAGGGATATCTCGCACCTCGACTACTACGTCGGCTTCAACCGCTGGAAGTCGGCGGCGATCGTCCACGGCGTCTACGCGCGTTACATGGAAGGCAAGAAGAGCACCGAGGGCGTCGACATGGACGAGATGCGCCAGCGCATCGTGAGGACGCTGGACCTGGCAGAAGAGGCGGTGAGCCGGCTCTGAGGAGACCAACATGAGCAAGCGGAAAGCCGCAGACGTCACCCCAACGAGAAGACGACAGGAGCGGCCCAGCCGCCGTGCCTTCATGGGGCTTGCCGGTATGGCTGCCGCGGGCTCACTGGGCGCCGCCCGGGCGCAGACATCAGGTGAGATCCGGGATCTCGGCGAGACGCCCAGCGAGTACGGGCAGCCGTCGCCGTTTGCCGGCGCCAAGCGGTGGAGCCGCGCCCCAGACGCGACGGCGTCGTCCTCGAACACGCCGCTCGCGGACACCGAGGGCATCGTCACGCCGTCCGGATTGCACTTCGAGCGCCATCACACCGGCGTACCGGGGATCGACCCGGACACCCACCGCCTGACCATCCACGGCCTGGTCGACCGGCCGCTGGTCTTCTCGATGGACGATCTGGTCCGCATGCCGTCGGTGTCCCGGTTCCACTTCATCGAGTGCTCGGGGAACAGCGCCCGCGAGTGGTCGCCGGCCGGCGCCGCGAGCGTGCAGCTCAGCCACGGGCTCGCGAGCTGCAGCGAGTGGACCGGCGTGCTGCTCGCGGATCTGTTGGCCGAGGCCGGCGTCAAGCCGGAGGCGAGCTGGGTCGTCGCCGAAGGCGCCGACGCGGGCCTGATGAGCCGCAGCGTGCCGATCGAGAGGGCGCTCGACGACGTGATCATCGCTTACGGCCAGAACGGTGAGCCGGTGCGGCCCGAGCAGGGATATCCGCTGCGGCTACTGGCGCCGGGCTGCGAGGGCAGCGTCAACGTCAAGTGGCTGCGCCGGCTCGAGGTGGCGCACATGCCCTCGATGGCCCGTGACGAGACCTCCAAGTACACGGACCTCCTGCCCGACGGCAAGGCGCGCCAGTTCACCCTGGTCATGGACGCCAAGTCCGTGATCACGCGGCCCTCGGGCGAGCAGAAGCTGAACGGGCCTGGTTTCCACGAGATCCGCGGTCTGGCCTGGTCGGGCCGCGGCGCGATCAGCCGTGTCGAGGTGTCGACGGACGGCGGCCGCTCGTGGAGCGACGCCGAGATCGACGGCCCGCGCCACGCCAAGGCCTTCACCCGCTTCCGGTCGCCCTGGCGCTGGGACGGCGGCCGCCACGTCCTGATGTCCCGGGCCACCGATGACACCGGCTACGTGCAGCCGACCCTGGCCGCGCTGCTCGAGGCGAGGGGCCGGTCGACCATCTACCACAACAACCGGATCAAGGCCTGGGAGGTCAAGGAGTCGGGGGAGGTGACGAATGTCGAGGCCTAGCGGACTGCACGGCAGAACGACCTGCAGCTCCGTTCCTGGGAACGCGGGCGTCTCGCCCGCATCCGGCGCGAAGCGCCGGCCCGTAGGCGCCAGTGCGATCTTCCTGTTCGCCCTGCTCGGCGCCACGGGCATGGCTGTTGCCGCCGAGGAGTCGGAGCGCACCGGTCTCGGCCACGAAGCCACCGCCGCGGAACTCCAGGCGGCCGGCTTCACCGTCTTTCCCGACGGCAAGGGCTTGCCGGAAGGCCAGGGAACCGCGCGCGAGGGTAGGGCCGTCTACCAGCAATTCTGCGCCGCCTGCCATGGGCGAAACGCCGGCGGAGAGGACGCTGCGGCGCTGGTCGGCGGCCGCGGCAGCCTGACCTCGGAGCGGCCTCGGCGGACGGTTGAGAGCTATTGGCCCTACGCCACGACCGTCTGGGACTACATCCGCCGCTCCATGCCCTACGAGGCGCCCGGCTCACTCACAGACGACGAGATCTACGCCGTCGTCGCCCACCTGCTGCACCTCGGCGGGATCGTCGGCGAGGACGAAGTGCTCGACCGCGAGAGCCTGCCGCGGGTCGAGATGCCGAACCGCGACGGGTTCGTACCGGACGACCGGCCCGACACGGGCCCTTAGCCCGACTATCGGTGTGCCGGCGTCTCCGTCGGCGCACCCAGCCCAGAGGCCGGCGGGGACGCCGGCGCACCCAGGGGACGACCGTTGCCGATCTTGACGCTCTACTGCAGTTGCAGTAGATCCTGTTGCCGGGCAGGCGACCGCTCGATCCGCGGATAGTCGGCGCCGACCGGACACACGAGTTGACAGCTCTGGCAGCCGGTGTAGGCGCCCTGCCGCTGGACGGTGAGGTTGTAGAAGATCTGCTGCGTCACCGGGCTCCTGGCGATCTCGACTGCTTCGGCGGCGGACTTCGAATCGAACAGGTCCTCGAGATGCTCCACCATGCGATCGGGGCCGAAGGGCTGGCAAGCCCGGGCGCAGGCCTCGGCGTCGAGTCCTTGGACCTCGGCCAGCGGCGCCCCGGGGGGCGCCGACCTCGGAATCGCCCCAACGGGGCAGACCTCGGCGCAGCGGCCGCACTCCTCGAGTCCGGGGCAGAGTTCCTCGGTTAGTGGCTGCCCGCACTCGACAGCGGCATCGGTCAGGACCCCGGCGAGGAAGATCCGCGGACCGTACTCCGGGGTCAGGATCATCTCGTTGAGGCCAAGCGTTCCCAGGCCGCTGGCGACCGCCGCCTGCCTCAGGAGCAGGGAACCCTGGCCGCCCGGACCGGCGTAGGCCATGGGCTGACGTCTGAGGTCCGGGATGGTCGCCGAGAGCACGCAGGCGATCGCGTCCCGCTGCTCCAGCCAGTAGGCGAGTTCGCCCGCGGCCTCCTCGAGATGGCGCGCCACGCGGCCGTTGGCGTACTGGCGGAAGGCGGCGTCGGGCGAGCAGGCGACGCCGGTCGGGTAGCGCTTGGCGAGCACGATCAGGCGCGAGAGGTAGGTCGAGAGCTGCGACGGCTTGTCGTAGTCCGGCGCCTGCCCCTCCAGCTCCTGCCACGAGCAGAAACCGATCAGGTCGATGCCGAGGGTCTTCGCCTTCGCTTCGATTGCCTCGGTGTTCAGCCTCGGGCCTGCGCCGTTGCCGTTTCTGCTCACCGGGTCGGTCATCTGGCCCCTATGCGCACAAGATGATCGAAGTCGCGGTCGCGAATGTACTCCCGGTCCCGCTCGCTGGGCGGGCCGCGAAAGACGAGTTCGTGCTCCTCGTCGCCGCGGATGTGCACCACGCTGCCGGGCGGCAGGTCCTGCCGCCGGTAGGGGATGCGCATGACCTTGCGGATGTCCTTCGACCCCACCGGGCAGATGTACATGCACTCGAAGCAGGCGGCGAAGGCGCCGCGCTTACTGTTCGTGGCGAGGAAGAAGTCCCGCCAGTAGCGGTTGTCGAGCACCTGGGAGACGTCGAGATCGATCTCGGCGCCCAGCAGCTTGCGCAGCACGACGTACAGCGAGCGGATGCTGATGCGCATCGCCGCCTGCGAGCAGCCCCGCTGGTCGAGATCGCGGATGTCGTTGACGCTGCTCTCGTTCGACGCCTTGAGCGGAATCGCCTGCGGCGGACAGATCACGGCGCAGCGGCCGCAGCGAAGCCCGGGGCAGAGGTCGTGGCCGAGAGGTTGGTCGGGTTCGAGTTCGGCGTCGGTGATCAGCGCCCCCAGGTAGACGCGGGATCCGTACTCCGGGGTCAGGAAGTTGAGGTTGAGCCCGACGTGGCCGAGCCCTGCGAATTCGGCCGTCCACTTGAGATCGAGCAGGCCGGCGCCGGTCCACTTCAAGTCGAGGTCGGCGTACTCGCCCGAGACCGGCAGGGCGCAGTGGCCGCGCTCCTCGAGCCACTCCGCGATCTCATAGGTGATCTCCTCGGCGGAGTCGAGTGAAAGGTGCGAGTTCGTCGACTGGGTCGCCACGTCCTGTAGCGCCATCGCGCCGGTCAGGAGGTGCTTGGTGACCACGACGATGCTCTTCATCCCCTCGCACAGGTAGTCCGGCACCTGCCCGCTCTGGGTGATGGCGGTGTAGGCCGCGACATCGGCGACGCCGACCGAATCGGCGCCCCGCTCGAGCGCGAAACGGGCGAGTTGCTCCTTCAGGCTCACCGGCGCTCCTGGTCCCAGGTCGTGCGGCGGCGGACCTGCGGCCCCAGGTTCTCGATCTCGACGAATCCGTCCGCGTGCCGCCGCGGCAGCCGGTCGGGCAGGTCGTGTCGGCGGTGCGTGGACGCACTCAAGCGCTCGTAGTCCCGGCCGACGGGGCACACCTGGACGCACTCGCTGCAGCCGGTGAGCGAGGCCTCCTTCATCATCGCCATCTCCGACCAGATCTCGCCGGACTTGCGGCCGCGCATCCGCTGCCACATCTCGTCGCCGGCGCGCGCCTCGAAGATCGAAGCGAGATGCTCGCTGAAGGCCTCGAAACCGAAGGGTTGGCAGCTCTGCGCACAGGCTCGCTCGTCAAGGCCGCGGATCGTGGTGAGGCGGGCGCCGCGGGGGGCTCGCCTCGGGATCGCGTCTGCCGGGCAGATCGCGGCGCAGCGGCCGCATTCCTCGAGCCCGAGGCAGAGTTCCTCGGGGAGTTCGCCGCCCGGCTCGATCTCCGCCGAGATCAGGACGCCGGCGAAGAAGACCCGCGGACCGTACTCCGGCGTCAGCACCATCCGGTTGAGGCCGAGCGTGCCGAGTCCGGCTAGCACGGCGCCCTCGCGCAGGAGGGGCGAGCCCTGGCCGGCGGGGAGGAGGTCTTCGGGTTTCCTGCGGTCGAAGTCGAGCGACGCCGGTGACACGGGCAAGGCGAGAAGGCCCCGTTCCTCGAGGCGAAACGCGATCCGCTCGGCGGCGAACTCCAGGGCGCGCAGGGTGCGGCCGCCGGCGAGCTGCTTGCTCGGCAAGTGCTTCGCCCACAGCACGCCGCGCAGCGTGCGCTTGCCGAGCACGATGAGAGTTCGGGACTCCGCGCTCAGCGTGGAAGGTCGGTGCCGTTCATCGAGCCGCTCCTCGAGATCGGCCATCGACGCGAAGCCGATCAGGTCGACTGCGAGGTCCGTGGCCAGCTCACGGACGGCGCCTTCCAGCGTCTCGGCCATCAGGGCAGCGGCATCTGTTCGCTTTCCACCTCGCGGGCCTGGTCGAATGCGGCCACGGGCTCCGCGGTGCGCACCTGCTCGAGCCAGAACACGCCGTCGAACTGGGCGCTGTTGCCGCGCGTGCCAACGAAGTCGACATCGCCGTCGCCGTCCATGTCGCGGGCGACGAAGCTGTCGAACATGCCGCGCTTGCGCCGCGAGATGTCGTGCCGGGTCCACTCGGCGTCGATGTCGCCGGGGTTCTCGAACCAACTGAGCCGTCCGAGCGGTGTGTCGGGCTCGACCTCGCGGTCTTCCGCCCGCCCGCTGCGGCTGTAGGCGCCGGACATGGCATCCAAGTCGCCGTCGCCGTCGATGTCGGCGAACGCGAAGCCGACCAGGCTGTCCGGGGTCAGCCGGCCGATCGGCCGCAACTGCCAGGTGTCTCCCGGATCGGCCGGCTGCTCCAGCCACACCAGGACACCGCCGAACTCCACCGTCGCGAGGTCCAGCCGGCCGTCGCCGGAGAGATCGACGAAAGCCATGTTGAAGCCGTTGACGAGTGCGCCCGAGTGGGGGGCGTTCGGCGGCCGGACGGTGTCGGCGGTGGTCGTGGTGCCCTCGATCCGGATCGCGTGCTCGACGAGTTCGACGGCGCCGGCGCTCCGGTTCTCGAACCAGAAGATCCGCCCCTCGCCGGTCGATCCGCCGACGATGTCCATGTCTCCGTCCTGATCGAGATCGACGGTTTGGGAATTGATCGGCCAGATCACCTGGACGATCTCGTGCTCGATCCACTGCCCGGAAAGCGGGTCGGCCGTGGTGTCGAACCAGGAGATCGGGTGCTTGGCGGTGCTTCTCCGATCGGGGTTCTGCGCACCCTTGTTCGGGGCGATGACCTCCGGCCGGCCGTCGCCGTCGAGGTCGCCGGTGAACACCCGGATGTACGAGCCCCGGTCCTTGGTCGCCGGCGGAATAACCCTCGGCCAGTCGCCGCTGCGGAGAGCGGCGGCCCCCTCTTCGGTCCCGGCGCCGGGGTTCTCGAAGTAGATCAGGTGGGCCAGCTCGCAGGCGGCAACGACGTCGAGATCGCCGTCGCCGTCGAAGTCGGAGATGGCGACATCCTCGGATCCGGCGGCCTCCGGCCCTTCGGCGAGGGTCGCCAGATGCCAGGTGTCGGGGTCTTCGGTGCCGAAGGCGAGCCGGACGTGACCCGCCCCTTCGTTGCCGTACTCGGTATCCGCCTCGTGGACGGAGACGATGTCGAGGTGGCCGTCGCCGTCGAGATCGCCCATCTTGAGCCCGTCGCCGCCGCGGATCGCGACGCCGCCGAGCTCCGCGTCGTCGATGATGTGTTCGCTCCAGGAGATCCACTGTCCGTCCTGGGACTGGGCGCGAGTCGGCGTGTCGGCGACCAGGTTGGAGGTGGGATCGGCCTCGGTCTCGCCGATCTGGCAGGCCGGCAGCGTCATGGCGAACGCCAGGATCAGGCAAGGCGCCGCAGTCCGGCGCATGCGCGGCGAGACCTCGCGCAAACCGCTCACGGCCGGTACCAGATCGGTGACGACCAGGCCCGTTCCTGGATCGTCGGTGGCAGGTCGGGGCGCGGCTCGACACCGGCCCGGATCGCGTCCCAGGTCGACCAGCGGCAGGTCGGGTTCTCGAGCACCCGCAGGTAGTAGACCGCCCGCTGGCCGGGATCGAACCCGGGATCCTCGAACACGGTCCGGAGTTCCCCGGCGCCCAGGTCGGCCGAGATGCTGCAGTCGGAGACGTCCACCGTGGCGCCGTTGTCGGGGCAGCGCGGAGGATCGCCCGACGGCATGCCGCCGTCGGAGCAGGCGACGTCGAAGATCTTCTCGTGGGCTGCGCCGCCGTCGACCCAGCCCTTCACGACCTGGAGCCGCTGCAATCCGGCGCTTTCCGGGTCGCCCGAGGCCCAGAGCAGCAGCTTGGGCGCGCGGTCGCCGTTCGCCAGCAGGTCGCCCCCCATCGCGACGCCTTGCTCGTAGGCCTTGGCGATCATGTCGGGATCGTCGGCGAGATCCGCGTCCAGGTCGTAGCCGCCGAAGAACCGCACCTGGATCCGCGGTCCGCTGGTGGCGAACGTCTCCTTGCGGCGGAAGGCGTCGTAGATCGAGTCCCGGGTGTTCTCCTCGGCCCAGGCGCCGGTCAGACCGGAGGCGCCCCAGTTGTGGAAGTAGGTCTGGGCGTAGGCCGGGGAACCGTCCTCGTTCGGTTCGTCGAGCGGCACGGAGCCACGCAGTTGCGGCGTGCCGTCCCGGTTGCCGACCTTGCTGTGAAAGTTGTCCTCGTCCGGCGTGCCGCCGGCGTTGTGTGTGTCGGTGGCGCCGACGAGGCCGAAACGGAAGGGATTGAATCCCTGGGTCTCCTCGAGCAGCAACCCGTCGAGGTAGGCGGTGCGCACGTAGCTGCCCTTGGGCTCGCTGTAGAGCGTGGTCGCGATGCGGTGGGGCATGATCTCGAAGTCGGCCCACTCGTCGTTCGGCGACAGCAGCGGATGGACCTCGGACGTGCCCTTGACCTGGGTTACCTCGACCAGCGGCTCGTTGCGCATCCGGGTCTCGACGTACTCGGCGTCGAGCGGATCGCCACCGAACGTCATGAGGCTGAACATGTTGCCGTTGCTGCCGTTCGAGTTATGGGGGATGGCGAGCGCTTCGACACCGTCGGCGCGCAGGCCGTCGAGCCAGGCCCACAGGTCCTCCGGATTGGCCGAGTCCATCGCGGTGAACGGGACCTCCGGCGCTTCGCTGCCGCGGAAGATCACGTTGCGGTGGAGGTTGCCCTGGTCGGCAGCGATGGAGGTGTACTCGTAGCCGATGAAGGTGGTGAAGGCGCCGGGGTCGTTGTGCTGCTCCGCGGACTCGACGATGCGCTGCCAGGCGGAGCGATTCGTCTGGGCCGCGTCGATCTCGTGAAACTCGCCGGCACGGTAGGCCTGCAGCGCGCGTTGGAAGCCCTCGGCGGGTCCCAGTTCGCGCAGCTCACTGGCGAGCGGGACTTCGTACAGCGGATCCTCCGGGTCGTCCATCGCCGGCAGAACGCCGAGCAGGATGCCGTGGTCGGTGACGGCCTGGAAGTCCAGCGGCCGGCTGAGCTGCATCGCGTGCCCGGCGGGGTGGAGGAGGGGCTCGCCGCGGGCGAAGCGGTAGGCGTCGTCGGGGCTGGCCCGGACCTCGAAGATGTAGGCGTCCATCGAGAAGCGGGTGTGGACGTGCAGATCGCCGAAGTAGGCGTTGCGCAGGGGATTGGGCTGTGGCGCACTCGCCGCGTCCGACCCGTCAGTCCCGGCGCCGGCGCCATCGTCGGCTTCCCCGCAGCCGATCAGCAGCATCGGAACGACAAGCGCGAGCGCTGGAAGGCGTGTCCATCTCATGGCGGATTTCCTCGAACGTAGTTGGGAGGTAGGATGCTGAGTGTAGCGTTTGCGAATCCGGCGCTTTGCGCCGGGTTCCCAGGATCGGAACGAGAAGTGAGCGGAAACCGGAGCAACAAAGTGATCTGTCTCGTGCCCCCAGGTCCGCGCGATCAGATCGCCCGGTTCCCGGAGCACTGGGCGCCTCGCTTCGTCCATCGCAACGACGACCTCACCGCCGAACTGACGGAGGGCGCCCGCGCTCTGCTGACCACCCACCCGTACCTGGTGGGACGGACCGAGCTGGAACTCCTGAACGGCGTGGAACTCGTGCAGCAGGTCGGTGTCGGCATCGACAACATCGACGTGGCAGCGGCCCGCGAACTCGGGGTCCCTGTCTGCAACGTGCCCCAGGCCAACGCCGTGTCGGTGGCCGAGTACGTGATCATGGCGTGCATCTTCCTGTTGCGCCGGATGGAGGAGGCGGCGGCGGCCCTGCGAAGGCTGGAGAACCCGTACCCGGCTCTGTTCGTCAAGGGAAGCCACGAGGTCCGAGGGAAGAGGCTCGGGCTGATCGGCTACGGGGCGATCGCGCACGAAGTCGCGAAGCGGGCCCGGGCGCTCGAGATGGAGCTTCTTTCCGCCGCCACCCCGGAACGTGAGCGCGAGCGCGGATTGGCGCCGAGCCCGGACGAGCGCCAGCTCGGTGTCGAGCGCATGTCGTTCGAGCGCCTGCTACGGGAGGCCGACGTGGTCAGCCTCCACGTGCCGCTGACCGATTCCACGCGGGATCTGATCGGCGCCCGGGAATTGGGGCTGATGAAGCCGTCGGCGTTTCTCATCAACACGTCGCGCGGAGGTATCGTCAACGAAGAGGAACTCGCTGCGGCGCTCTCCTGTGGGCGGATCGCCGGCGCCGCCATCGACGTCTTCAGCGTGGAGCCGATCCGGTCGGACAATCCCCTGCTTTCAGCCCCCAATGCCTTCCTCTCTCCCCACAGCGGCGGCAGCACGAACGAGTGCGTGATAGACGCGATCCGGGAGAGCATCGCCAACGTCGACCGTGTCCTGCGCGGAGAGGAGCCGCACCATCGTGTCTGCTGACGTTTCACCGGTGAGCCCGGTTGCAAGCAACGACGGCGCCTCGGGCCACGTCATCGAGGCCAGGGAAGTGCCGCGGCCGAAGGTCCAGCGCGGCTACATCGAGATCTTCGAGCAGCTCTGCAAGGGCTGCGATCTCTGCATCCCGGCCTGCCCGGTACGCATCATCGAGCCGGGGCGGGGCGCCAACATGATGGGCTGGAGGCCGGTGGTGGTGGAGGCGGACGCGATGAAGTACTGCATCGGCTGCAATCTCTGCGCGATGGTCTGCCCCGATCAGGCGATCGAGGTCCACCGTTTCGAGCGGCCGATTCCCCACGAGGAGTTGCCATGAGCGAGAAGCCCTTCGAGCCGCCGATCGGCAAGCCGACGATGGGCGCTCACGCGATGGGGATCGGCGCCATGGTCGCCGGCCTCGACTACTTCGCCGGCTATCCGATCACCCCACAGACCGAACTGCTCGAGTACGTAGCGGAGGCCCTGCCCGAGCATGGCGGCGTCTTCCAGCAACTCGGCGACGAGATCTCGAGCGTCATGGCGGTGTTCGGCGCCGCCGCGTGCGGCAAGCGGGCGATGACCGCCTCGGTCGGCCCGGGACTGACGCTCATGATCGACGGCCTGACCAACGCCGCCGGCGCCGAGACGCCGATGGTGCTGGGGGCGCTCACCCGCGCCCATGTCGGCGTCTCGGGCGGTCTCTATCCGGCGCAGTCGGACATTCGCATGCTGCGGGGTCTTGGCAACGGCGACTACCAGTTGCCGCTCTACGCGCCGTCGACGATCACCGAGACGGTCCAGTTCACCGCCGAGGCGTTCGACGTCGCCGATCTCTACAGCATCCCGGCGGTGGTCTGCATCGACGGCAAGATGGCGAACATGATCGAGACGCTGCAGCCGTTCGAGGTGCCGGAGCGCGACCTGCCGGACAAGACCTGGGCGCTCGACCGTTCGCTTAGGGAGAAGCGCCGGGTGGTGGGCGCGGCCCGAACGCCCGAACTCGACACGATGGTCTGCTACGAGATCCAGAACAAGCTCGAGCGGATGCGCGCGGAGGAGACGCGCTGGGACACCTTCCTCTGCGACGACGCCGAGTTCGTCGTAGTCGCCTACGGCATCATGGCGAGGATCGCGAGAGAGGCGGTCAAGCGGGCGCGCGAGGAAGGGATCAAGGTCGGGCTCTTCCGGCCGATCACCCTCTTCCCGTTCCCGGAGGCGCCGCTCGGCGACCTCGCCGCCAGCGCCCGGGAGATGCTGATGGTCGAGATCAACTTCGGCCAGGTCCTCACCGACGTGCGCCTGGCGGTCGCCGGTCGGTGCCCTGTCCAGTTCCTGGGACAGCCGGCCCTGGCGATCCCGGCCGGGGCCGTGCTCGAAGCCATCCGGCAGATGGCAGCCGGGCAGCCGGTCGAGCCGCGGGACTTCTTCGACATCCATCCCACCGCCTTCCACCTCGCCGACACCCATCCCCCGGCGAGAAGGCAGATGCTCGACCAACTCGCCGCCAAACGGGGGCGCGACAGCGCCCAGGGGATGCTCGACAACCTGCTGGGCATCCGCAAGAACTCGGTGATCCCGGAGATTGGAAAGTGACTGAACCAGCCGCACGGTCGACGAAGCGCTACACGCCGCCCGAGGGCGCTGCCGCGCGCAAGATCTCGCCCCAGCTCGATGTCCATACCGGGCTGCCGTCGTCCTGGTGTCCGGGGTGCGGGCACGGGTCGGTCAGCCAGATCCTGTGCGATCTGGTGACCGAGCTCGATCTGGCCGAGAGGACGATCCTGGCCCTGGGCGTCGGCTGCGGCTCGGCGATCGCGGCGCAGATGGAGGTGAACACGGTGCTCTCGCCGCACGGCCGCGCCAGCGACACCGCCACCGGCGTCTCGCGCATGGTCCCCGACCGCGTCGTCGTCCAGTACTCGGGCGACGGCGACTCCTGCGGCATCGGGCTGGCGGGCCTGATGCACGCCTGCAACCGGCGCGAGAACTTCATCGTCGTCATCTACAACAACAACGCCTATGGCATGACCGGCGGCCAGATGGGCCCGACCACCACCAAGGACGTGCCGACGACCAACTTCCAGGGCGGCCGCGACGAGGAGGTCATGGGCTATCCCATGGACATCATCAAGACCCTGGCGCACTTTCCCGGCGTGGTCTATGCGGGGCGTTGCGCTCTGACCTCGGGTGTCCGCTACGGGGAGGCGAGCCGGATGATCCGGCGGGCCTTCGAAATTCACCTCGCCGGCATCAAGGGGATGAAGGTCATCGACTGCCTCGGCAACTGCAACGTGAACTGGAAGGGCGGCGGCGTGACCTTCACGCCGGAGAGCTCGAACCAGTTCATCGAAGACAAGATCATGAAGTACTTCGAGATGGGCGAGGCGACGGTGCCTGAGGGCTACCCGCCGATCCGCGTGCGATGACGGCGGGCGCGAACCCGGGTGGCGCGATCTCGCGCCACCCGCGAACCACTCCGTGTGCCCGTCATCGGGCGCACGGATGGAACCCGGGCAGGCCTGTGGTCGAGCGCGTCGGCGGCGCCGGCACCGGCGGCGCCGGTCTGCTGACCTGCCTCAAGACGCTCGGCTACGCGGCCGCCGCCAAGGGCTGGCACATGGCCTACACCTCCGACTACAACCCGGAGACCCGCGGCGGCCTGGTGGAGGGCACGGTCGTCCTGTCGAGCGACGAGCCGATCGACAACCCGGTGATCGAGTCGTACACCGCGGTGCTGGCGTTCGATCACGCCGGCTACCTGTCCTACGGCCCGGGCGTCGAGCCCGGCGGGCTCATCCTGTGGGACAGTTCGAGGGTCAGGAATCCGCCACCCCTGGTGGGCGTCCGGTCGTACGGCGTGCCGGTGTTCCAGTTGGCGCGCGACGGCGGCGCCCCGGGCCTCGCGAACATGGGCATGCTGGGCCTCTACAACCGGATCGCCGGTCACTTCACCATCGACGAACTGCTCGCCGGCATGGAGGACTACCTGCCGGTCTGGCGTCACAAGCTGCTGCCGGGCAATCGGGCGGTGCTCGAAGCGGTGTCCCGGATCGATCCCGAGGAGTACCGGGTTGCCTGAGGAGCTCTCATGATCAGACGATCTCTCTTCGTGGCAGTGGCGTTGGGCGCCGTGCTTGGCTGCGGCCAGGATCCGGCCGGCGAAGCGGTGGACGGCGAGGCGCAGCGGCCGCCCAACGTCGTGTTCATCCTGGCCGACGATCTCGGCTACGGCGATCTCGGGCTCTACGGCAGCGACATCATCGAGACGCCGCACATCGACGCGCTCGCCGCCGCCGGCGTGCGGTTCGACGCCGGCTACGTGACCGCCGCGGTCTGCAGCCCGTCCCGGGCCGGTCTGATGACCGGCCGCTACCCGCAGCGTCACGGCTACGAGTTCAACCCGTCGGGCCAGGACTACGGATTGAGCCTCGACGAGACGACGCTGGCCGAAGTGCTCCGAGCCGCGGGCTACGCGACCGGCGCCGTGGGCAAGTGGCAGCTCGGCTGGGGCGACGGCAAACACCCGCTCGACCGCGGCTTCGACGAGTTCTTCGGCATGCAGAGCGGGTCGATCTACATCGAACCGTCTACCGAAGGAGTCGAGAACTGGAGTCCGCTGCCGCTGCCCGAGGTGCGGCGGCGGCCGATCTTCCGCGGGCGTGAAGTCGTCGAGGAGACCGAGTACCTGACCGAGGTCTTGACCCGCGAGGCCCTCGACTTCATCGACCGGCACCACGACCGGCCGTTCTTCCTCTACCTGGCGCACTACACGCCCCACGTTCCTCTCCAGGCGACGGCGAAGTACCTCGACCGCTACCGCCACATCGAGGACCAGAAGACCCGCATCTTCGCGGCGATGGTCGCGGCCCTCGACGACAGCGTCGGCGAGGTCAGGGCCCGGCTGCGGGAGCACGGCGTCGAGGACGACACCCTGATCGTCTTCCTCTCCGACAACGGTTGCGCCTTCTACCTCCAGGGCGGATGCACCAACGGTCCGCTCAGCGGCGGCAAGCGCTGGTTCTTCGAAGGCGGCATCCGGGTGCCCTTCCTGCTGAACTGGCCGGGAAAGGTGGAACCGGGCCAGGTCTACCGGCCGGCGGTGTCGTCACTCGATCTGCTGCCCACGCTGGCGGCGGCGGCCGGCGCTTCGCTGCCCGAGAAGCCGCTCGACGGCGTCGATCTCCTTCCTTACCTTCGCGGCGAGGTCGACGGCGTTCCCCACGAGTACCTGTTCTGGCGGGCCGGTCCGAACCGCGCCGTCCGCCGCGGCGACTGGAAGCTCTGGCAGGTCAACCGCGCCTCGGAGGAACAGGTCGCTTCGCTCCCGCTGCTTGGCGCCCTGTTCCCGGACTGGGAAGCGCCCCACGGGTCGCCGCTCGGCCAGTTGAACCGGCTGCACGACCTGGAGAACGACCTCGGCGAGCGGATTCCCGTCGCCGACGACGAGCAGGCGGTGCTCGAAGAGCTCAGGCGCGCCCTCGATGCCTGGGAGAGCGAACTCGTCGAGCCGCGGTGGTGGAGCAACCGGGGCACCGCCGGCATGGTCGACGACGAAGCGATCGAACTCATCTTCTGAACCACCTGGAACGCGCTTGCGAGGTCCCTCGCGGCAGCGGCGGCAAGGAGAGACCTTCGGCCTCGCGAGTTGAGTCCGGTCGCCGCCGCTCCGCGACCTCCGCCGCGCGTTCGAGGTCGATCCGCTCAATGTCGTTCCACGGCACGTACTCCGCACCCTCGCCGCCGCCGGTGAAGATCAGCATGCCGGCGTTCGCCGCGCCGAGATCTCCGGCGCACTCCAGTTGCAGGATCTCGCCGTTGTGGAGCGTTACTCCGGCGCGTCGTCCGGCGGCGCACGCCTCACGGTCGAGAGGCGCAATCGAGGCGACCAGACCGAAGGGGATCGTGTAGTCGACGCCGCGGGCCGGGGCGTCGAGCGTCTCGGTCGTTTCGCTCTCGTCGAGGTCGTAGACGAGCCGACCGGTGAGACGGCGGCCGGTGCGGGTGGTGACGCTGCCCACAAGCGGTCGCCCCGGCGGGAAGTCGTCGTAGGCCGGGCCGCTGCCGCCGGGGTTGAAGTCGAGGTGCTCGAAAGCGTTCCACGAGACCAGCACCCGGCCGTAGCGCCGGTCGTCGACGTAGATCCCGCGATTGCCGCGGCCGACCTCGCGGGTACCGGAGAGCACGAGCTCGCGGCCGTCGAGCAACGTGACCAGGGAGCTGTCGTCCGACTCGCGCGCGATGGTGCGGATGGCGTCGAACCGCAGGCTGAGTTCACCGTCGGCGGTGCGGCCCTTGAGCTCATCGGCGCCGACGCACTTCTCCCGGTCCCACTGGAGGAAGCCGGTGAAGTCGCCCTGGGGCGTGCGCACCGTACCGTGCAGCCGGTCGGGGGCGGCTGTCAGCCCGGCGGTGGGGAGAAACTCGATGGCGCGTGTGAGGCGTTCGCCGAGGTCCACGACGCCGTGCCTGCCGTTCCACACCCGCACGCCGTCCGCCAGGTCGTCGGCTGCGAAGCGGTCGAGGATGAACTCGGTCCCGCTCTTGAGCGTCACCAGGATGTCGCGGCCGCGTGGCTCGATGCGCTTAATGTCGCCGAAGCGGGCCATGAATGGCCGACCGAGAGGAATCGGACGCTCCCGCTGGGCGATCTCGACGCCGAAGATCTTGATCGGGCGGCTCTGCTTCAGCCGCTCGGGAGGCGCGTCGGCGGCCCAGGGGTTCTCTTTCTTGAAGCCGTTGAAGTAGTCGCCCCAGAATGCCTCTTCGTCGCCCCCCCAGCGCAGCCGCCCTTCGTACGTGGCGGCGTCATGGGTTGTGATGCGGCCGTAGATGAAGCCTTGGTGGGCCTCGGACCCCTCCGCGTCGGTCAGTTGGCTGATCGCGGGCGAGATCGCCGCGTCCGGCTCGCCGTTCTGCCTGGACAGCAGGCGGCCGAAGGTGAGGGCGAGAGCGAGGGAGAGGAGGACGAGCACCGCGGCGGCCCCAGCGATCGTGGCTCTCGTCATGGCCGGTACATTCTGTCCGAACCTGGGGCGGCCACCGCCTAGGCCGGCAAACTAAACTTGGAATCGCGCATGAACCTCGACCAGGCCAATGCCCTCCGCTGGACTGCCGCCGTCCGCGGCTACTACGAGGTCTACTACCTGACCCTCAACGACCTGGCGAGCGAGACGGGCTGCTGGATCCGGTACGTGGTCCAGGCGCCCGAGCAGGCGGAGCGCAGCCCCGGTTTGGAGATCTGGTTCAGCTTCTTCGACCGCAGGAAACCCACGCGCACTTTCGGCGTGTTCGAGCACCGTCCCCTCGCGACGCTCCAGTCCCGGACCGCCCCCTTTCGTCTCGGCTTCGGCGGCGGTCCGGTCGACGGAGGTCGCTTCGACGCTGCGGAACTACGCAACGGGCTGTCGCGGGGAGCGATCGGTTCGGGCGACCGGCGAGTCCGATGGGATCTGGAGTGGCCGGCGGAGTCCGAACTCATCCTGCCCTTTCCCGAAGAGCTCTACAGCTCGGGCGACGTGCCCGCAGCGATGCTCTACGCGTATCCGGCGACGAAGTTCGCCGGGACGATCGAGATCGGGGACCGCCGGCTCCTGATCGAGGGCGCGCCGGGCGAGCAGAGCCACATCTGGGGCCGGAAACACCCGCCCCACTGGCTCTGGGCCCACTGCAACCGGTTCGCCGACGATCCGGCAGGCTACCTGGAGGTTTCCTGCATCCCGGCGTCCGCGGACGGACCGCCTCCCGTCCACATGATGATCGCCCGCATCCATGGCCGCGAAGTGCGGCTGATCTCGCCGCTGGACGGTTCCGCTGCAACCAGCGATTCGACTCCGGGCCGGTGGCGCTTTTCGGCCGAATCGGAGCGCGAACGGCTCGAGCTGGAGGTGACCTGTCCTCTGGAGCTGATCCTCGAGGCGCCGTACACCGACCCGGACGGGTCGAGCTGCTTCTGTCTCCACAGCGATCTGGCGAGCTGCCGGCTACGCCTCTTCGAGCGTTGCGGCGGGGAGGACTCCGGCTCGCAACCGGAGTGGGAGAATGTCGGAGAGATCACCAGTGACGGCTGTTGCCATGTGGAGTGGGGGGACTGGCATGAGCATCTCGAGATCGACGGACGGATCCAGCGCGTCGGGCCAGCCTGAGCGAGCGCTGACTTCCAGACTCGGCGGCTGGCCTCTGGCGCTCGGCGCCCTGCTGGGGTCGCTCGCGCTCCTGGCCGGCTGCGCTCCCGCCGGTACGGACGCCGTCGACCCGGCGGCTTCCGGCGGGCCGCTCACGGTGGCCGAGACACCCTCTTCTGCACAAACCGCGGGCGGCGAGTTCATCTCCTGGCGTGAGCACCGCATCGACGACGAGGAACTCTCCGGCGGCGTCCCGCTGCGCGGCGCCGACGGCCTGAAGATGGCCGACCTCGACGGCGATGGACACCTGGACATCGTCTCCGTCCATGAGGACAGCGACCACGTTCGGCTCCACTTCGGGAGCGACGATCCCGACCGCTGGGCCAGCGTCACGCTGGCCGGGGGCAAGGAGGCGGCCGCGGCCGAGGACATCGCGATCGGCGACGTGAACAACGACGGTCTGCTGGACGTGCTGGTGGCGTGCGAGCTTGACCACCTGACCTACTTCCAGAACCCGGGAACGGGAGTTCGGGACGGTCGCTGGCCGCGTCTGATCCCGTCGGTGACGGCGGGGCGGGGCTCCTGGATCCGGGTCTTTCTGGCGGATCTCGACCAGGACGGTCGGCTCGAGGCCATCGCGCCGAACAAGGGAGCGCAACAGCCGGAGGGCGAGCCGGTGCCCGACACCTTCCCCCTCGAGGAAGTGTCCCTGTTCAGGATCGACGGCGATCCCCTGGTCGATTCGAGCTGGACGGAGACCGTGCTGGCGACAGTCACCGTGCCGATGAACTCGCGGCCGGTCGACCTGGACGGGGACGGCGATCTGGACATCCTCGCGGGCAGCCGCTCGGAAGCGAGGATCTTCTGGCTGGAGAACCTGCTCGAAGCCGGATCGGGAGAGCTGGCGTTCGAGGAGCATCCGATCGAGATCGCCGGCAGAACCGTGCCGTGGCAGCCGGGGCCGCGGCGCCTCACCGGCATGAACGTCGAGTTCGCCGACCTGAACCACGACGGCAGGCTCGACCTGGTCCTCCAGGAGACGCCGGTGCTCAACGTCTGGCTCGAGCAGCCGCCGGACCCGACTGTGGAACCGTGGACGATTCACGTGATCGGGGACACGGCGCCCGACAATCCGACCGGTCTCGCGCTGTTCGACATCGACGACGACGGCGACCTCGATCTCTGGAGCGGCGGCTACAGCTCGCGGCCGCGCGACCGCGACGGCGAGGACAAGACTGCCAAGAGCGTCGCCGGCCGCCTGGGCTGGTTCGCCAATCCCGGCGATCCGACCGGCGAGTGGACCCGGCACGACGTCTCCCGCCGCGTGCGCGGCATGTTCGACGAGTTCGTCGTCCTCGACATGGACCAGGACGGAGACAGCGATCTGGTCGCAACCCGCGGCAACAGCGGCCGCTACGACGGCGTCTTCTGGCTCGAACAGGTCCGCACCGCCGAACCCCGGCGCTCCTTCTTCCCGGCCCGCGAGTCCGAGAGCCGGCACCTGCCGCTGCCGCCGGGCGACTGAAGGTCCGTCGCCGCGCCGCGCCTCACGCCCGCCCGTCGTAGAACCGTTCACCGAAGCTCTGCAGCTTGTCCTCGTCGATCACGATGCCCAGGCCGGGGTGCGGCGGCAGGTGGACGTAGCCGTCGCGGTCGACTCCGGTGGGTTCGGCGAGGAGCGCGTCGCGGCCCTCGAGCGTCCAGCCCGGCGGCTCGTAGGGGAACTCGCACCACTCGCAGTTGGGGCTGGCGGCCATCAGGTGGAGATTGGCGAGCAGGGCGAAGCCGTTGTTCCAGGTGTGGGCGGCGAATGCGAGGCCGTGGGTCTCGGCGAGAGCCGCCACCTTGCGGCAGCCCGCGATACCGCCGAAGAACATGGCGTCGGCCTGGAGGACGTCGAGACACTGCTTCTCGACCAGCAGTCCGTACTCGTTGAACCGCCAGTTCAGCTCGCCGCCGGCTAGGGGAATCGAGGTCCGCTGACGGAGTTCGGCCAGTGCCGCATAGTCGTTGCGGTCGAGCGGTTCCTCCAGCCAGGTCATGTCGCAGGGCTCGATGGCCTGGGCGAAGGCGGCGGCCGTGTCGGTGTCCCACTTCGGCGGTGCTCCCGGCCGGAGGGAGAAGTGGAAACCCTGGTTCGCGTCGACCATGAGCTTGAGGTCGGCGCCGACCGCGTCCCGCGCTCTCTCGATCACGGCCACGTCGTCGTGCCAGTCGTGGTGGTGGGCGCGAAGCTTGACGCCCTGGAAGCCCGTCTCCTTCAGTCGGAGCAGATTCTCGGCGCGCTCGTCCGGAGGGCGGAGTTCGGAAGTCGATGCGTAGGCCTTGATCCGGGTCCGGGTTCCGCCCAGCAACCGGTAGACCGGTTCGCCCTCCACTTTGCCGGCGATGTCCCACAGCGCCGGCTCGAGCCAGGCCAGGCGGATGCCGAGCGCCTCCCCGGCGTCGAGCACGCTGCCGAAGCCCTCGATGTCTAGCGGGTCGCGGCCGAGGATGAAATGGCCCAGAGCGTCGCCGAGGCCGGCGTGAAACCGGCTCACGGTCATTCCCGCCGACTCGCCGACGACACCTTCGTCGGTCGTCATGCGGACGAAGGTCAGCTCGTTGTGCGTCTGTCCGACGCCGGGCTGCGCGGCAACGTGGAGAGGCGCCGGCAGGGGCGACGCGACGTGGTACAGCTCGAGCCGGTCGATCCTCAAGGCGGCGGGCTGCCGAAGTCGACCGTCTCGAAGTCGAGCTGGTTGGGCACTCTCGGCGCGTAGCGGCCGCTCTGCTTGGCCCTGGCCAGGTGGTTCTCGGCCTGCGGGTCGGGCCCTTCGGGACGCAGCGCGCGCTGGAAGAAGCCGAGCATGTTCTCGATCCGCCGTGGGACCGAGCGGCCGGTGTGGGCGGCGCCCCGGACCAGGTGGTATTCGTGCGGGATGGCCGCGTCGAAGAGCAGGCGATGAACCAGCTCGGCGCTCAGGAACGTCAGGTTGGCGTCCTCGTCGCCGGCCTCGACCAGGAGTTGCAGACCCGATTCGCGTAGCCGGTCGGCGCTGTCGATCACGATCGTCGGCGGGTGACGCGCCCGCCAGTACTCGATGTCAACGGGGTTGCCGAAGCGCTCGTGGAGGAACCGCATCGCGCCGGGACCGTAGGGCGTGATGTCGAGGTCGGCGAAGGAGGCTACCGGTGGGAATCCCGGTTCGAGAGCCGCCGCGGCCGCGAACGTCTCGGGATTGCGGAGGCCGATCCGGAGCGTGCCCTGGCCCCCCGCGGAGCCGCCGCCAAGCACGGTGCCGGCCCGGTCCTGTGCCACGTTGTAGTGACTTCTCACGTGGGGCAGCAGTTCCTGGAGTATGAAGGTCTCCCAACTCTTCCCTCCGCCCTTCCAGTCGATGTAGTAGGAGCCGCCTGTGATCGGAGTGACGACCACGATGTGCTCGATCGTTCCCTCGTCCCAAGCGCGTTCGAGATGGGCGCGAAGACGACGCTCCAAGTTGCCCTCGCCGCTGGAGCCGCCGTGAAGCCAGAGCAGGAGCGGGTAGGGCTCGGCGCGTTCCGGGTCATAGGCCGGCGGCAGCAGCAGGTCGAACCGCGCCTCGCCGGGCACCAGGTCGGTGGCGACGCTGTGGTTCGAGAGAGCGGACTCCTGGGCGTGGCTCGCCGCGGCGACCAGGATGATGGCGAACAGCGGAAGTGCGGTTGTCGGTGGAACTCGACGCATGATGGGGCCTCCTCGCTCGTAACCGGGGTGTTCGGAACGTAGTCTCTCCAGTCTATGCACCGATTGCACATGAGGGTCCGCTCCGAATGAACGCGGCACAGCTCGCCATCGACAGCCTCGCCCGCTTCGGCGTCTACGACGCGGTGCGCTTCGGGGGCGCGACCAGAACCAACGAGGAGCAGGAGCTGTTGGCGCGCAAGCTGGCCGCGGTGTTGCGCTCGCGCGGCGTCGGAACAGGCGACCGGGTGGTCGTCATGATGCCGAACTGCCCCGAGATCTTCAGCGCCTTCCAGGCGGTGTGGAAGCTGGGCGCCGTCATCCTGCCGGTCATGCCCCAGCTCGGGGAGCGCGAGGTCGGCTATCTGCTCGAAGACTCGGGGGCGAAGGTCGCCCTCGTGGCGCCCGTCCTCGCTCCGGTGGTCGACGCGGCCAGGCGCGACGGCTCGACCTGCGAAGCGCTCCTCAGCCTGGGCTCCGTCGAGACGGCTGACGCATGCGACATCACCGCCGAGCTCGAAGCGGCGGCGCCCCTCGACATCCTGGTCGACCGGGCGGGCGACGACCTGGCCCTCCTGCTCTACACGTCGGGCACGACCGGGCGGCCCAAGGGAGTCATGCTCACCCACGACAACATTCTGTGGTCGTCGCAGCAGATCGCCGGCATGGCCGAGATGCCGGAGGGAATGCCGATCCTGCACGTGATGCCGATGGCCCACTCCTTCGGCGTGCTGATGATGTGCGTCGGCTTCGTCAAGGGCTTCAAGGCCACGCTGATGGTGCGCTGGGACACCCGCCAGGTGTTCGAGAACATCGAGCGCTACCGGATCGAGCGGCTGGGCATGGTGCCGACGATGCTCACCTACATGCTCCACTTTCCGGAGCGCGAGCGCTACGACACGAGTTCCGTCAACTGGGTGTGGTCGGGCGGCGCGGCGCTCGCCAACGAGGTCCGCGTCGATTTCGAGCGCGAGTTCGCCTGCACGGTCCGCGACGGCTACGGGTTGACCGAGTCCACCGCGGTCGCGACCGCGTACTCCGACAGCGATGAGTACCGAACAGGCTCCTGCGGCCGTGCGGTCGACGGAGTCGAGGTTGCCGTCCTGGACGACGATCACAACCGGCTGCCGGCCGGGGCGGCTGGCGAGGTGTGCATCCGCGGCCGCAACGTGATGAAGGGCTACTGGGGCAAGCCGGAGGCCACCGCCGAAGCGGTCCGCGACGGCTGGCTGCACTCGGGCGACATCGGAACCCTGGACGCGGACGGCTTCCTCCGGATCACCGATCGCAAGAAGGACCTGATCATCAAGGGCGGCGAGAACATCTCACCGCGCGAGATCGAAGAGGCGCTCTACGAGCATCCGGCGATCTCGGAAGTTGCGGTGGTTGCGGTGCCGCACAAGACGTACGGCGACGACATCTGGGCGGCGGTGGCGTTCAAACCCGGCGCTGCCGCCAGCGACGACGAGCTCCGCGCCCACACGGCGGGCTTCGTGACCCGCTTCAAGATCCCGAGCCGCTTCGTTGTCCAGGCGGAGCTGCCGAAGAACGCGGTCGGCAAGATTCTGAAGCGCGAAGTGAGGGAGCGGCTGCTCCGGCAGCAGCCCTAGCAACTTGCGGGGCTCCGCCCGCATCCGCTCAGATCCCCGGGTCCACCCCGGTCATCTCCACCGACAGCTCCCACAACCGCCTGCCGAGTCTCGGGTCGCGGCTCGTCGGCGTCGACCAGGCCTTGGCGGCGGGACCGCTCAGCTCTCCCCAGTTCCTCGGCCGGTAGTAGTCACCGCCAGCGACGCCGGCCGCCGTCGCGGCCATGAGCGTCGGCCATGCCCCCATCGCCTGGGTATTGAAGAAGGTGCGAACCAGGGGCGCCGCGAACTGGATCAAGGGGAAGTGGCGGCCGATCTCGGTCTGGGCCAGGCCTGGATGGCAGGCGACCGCGACTGTCCGGGAACCGCGGGCCTTGAGCCGCCGGTCGAGTTCGAACATGTGCAGCAGGTTCGCCAGCTTGCTTTGCTGATAGCGAGCCTGGCGGCCGTAGAGCTTCGCGCCGTCGATGTCGTCCCAGTGGATGCGGCCGCCCCGATGGGCCAGGCTGCTGGTGATGACGACGCGGCTGCCCTCGGTTTCCTCGAGCTTGGGCAGGAGGTGCGCCGTGAGCGCGAACGTGCCGAGGTGATTGACGGCGAACTGTGACTCGAAGCCGTCCACGGTCAGAGCGCGGGGCGGCATCATGATGCCCGCGTTGTTGACGAGCACGTCGATGCGCCGCTCCGCGGCCGCCTGCGCGGCCGCGGTGCGGACGCTCGCAAGGTCCGCCTGATCGAGCGGCAGGAACTCGACGTCCGCCTCAGGCGATTCGGCGCGGATCTTCGCGATGGCGTCCGTTGCGCGCTGCTCGGATCGGCATCCCAGCAACACCCGCCCACCGCGCTTCGCCAGCAACTTCGCTGTCTCGAACCCGATGCCGGTGTTCGCGCCGGTGACGATGAACGTGCGGCCCGACTGGTCTGCTACTTCGCGGTCGGTGAATCCTTGTGGCATGAGCGTGGTCTCCTCGTGGTGCTTGCGTAGCCGATCCGGGAAGCGGCATCGTATGGATCTTCCGCCAGCATGGGACGCTACCGATACGCGGCGCCACGATGGGCGGCGGCGAGAAGGAAGACGATCCGTTCCTCTTCATCGATCTCGTAGAAGAAGCGCCAGGCCCCGATGCGGTAGCGCCAGGTCGGCGGCTCATAGCCTTTGAGGCGCCGAATGTGCGGCCCCGTGTGGGGATGCTGGCGCAACTGCGGGTACACCACCCTTCTCAGCTTGTCGACGATGGCTTGATGGCCCGCGCGGGAGATCCGGCGTAGGTCCCGATCGAACCGCTCGGTCTCGAACAGCCGATCGTCAGTCAACAAACGAGCCCTTGCGCTCCAACGCCTGGCGCGAGCCCTCCTTCAGCCGGTGGAGCAACGACTCGTCCTCCAGGATCTCGGCCATCTCAGCGTCGTCCACGAACTGCTGCTCGCGTACCTTGGCGAGCGCCGCCGTCTGGATGAGATTCGACAGAGGCCTGTTCTCCGCGCGTGCGGCTTCCTTGAGCTCCTCGTAAGTCGCCTCGTCAAGCCTCAGGGTGACCGTCTTGCCCATGGAGAACACAATAGCATGCAAATGTGTTCTACTTCGGCTCTGGAGTGGCGAGACCGGCTCAAAGGAGGTGACCAACGTGACTCTGAGCGACAGATGAACAGGCGCAGTGTCACGTTCCTCGCGCTGTCGACTGCCCTTGCGGTCGCGTGGCCGGCCGTAGAGGGCGCGGCCGCTGGGGCACAGGGAGCACAGGAGTCTTCGTCCGGCAACTTCGTCCCGGTCACCGACGCCATGCTGCAGAACCCCGAGCCGGAAGACTGGCTCAGCTTTCGCCGCACCCTCGACGCCTGGGGCTACAGCCCGCTCGACCAGATCACGAGGGAGAACGTCGCGCGGATCCGGATGGAGTGGACCCGATCCATGGCCTCAGGAAGCGCCGAGACCACGCCGCTGGCGTACGACGGTGTCCTGTACCTGGCCAATGCGCAGGACATCGTCCAGGCGCTGTCCGCCGAGACCGGGGATCTGATCTGGGAGTACCGGCGCGATCTGCCGGAGGGCGTCTGGGGTTACGTCGGTCCACTCGCTCGCAAGACGCGCAACATCGCCATCTGGGGCGAGTACATCCTCGGCACCAGCGCCGACCTCTACGCCTACGCTCTCAATGCTGTGACCGGCGAACTCGCGTGGGAGACCCGGATCCTCGACTACAAGGCCAACCCGGCCCATCACAGCGCTGGGCCGATCGTCGCCGACGGCAAGCTCATCTCGGGGCGGAGCTGCAGGCCCCTCGGGGGCCCCGACGCGTGCGTCATCCTCGCCCATGACGCCCAGACCGGTCGGGAACTCTGGCGACGCCGCACGTTGCCGGCGCCCGGCGAGCCGGGAGACGAGACCTGGGGCGCGGTGCCCTACGAAGACCGCCGGCACGTTGGGACCTGGATGCCACCGAGCTACGACCCGGACCTGGAACTCGTCTACATCGGCACCGGCGTCACGGCGCCGGCGCCGAGGTTCATGCTCGGCGGCGCCGATCTCACGCACCTGTACCACAACTCGACCTTGGCTCTTGACGTCTCGACCGGCGAGATCCGCTGGTACTACCAGCATCTGAACGACTCCTGGGACCTCGATCATGTGTTCGAGCGCATCCTGGTCGACACGGTGGTCGCGCCGGCGCCGGAAACGGTCCAGTGGATCAACCCGCGGCTCAAGACGGGCGAGGTGCGTAAGGTCGTCACCGGTATCCCCGGCAAGACCGGCCTGGTCTACACCCTCGATCGTGCCACCGGTGAGTTTCTCTGGGCGACGCCGACGGTGCCGCAGAACGTGATCATAGGCATCGACGGCGCCACCGGTGAGGTCAGCCTGAACGAAGAGGTGATCTTCCGCGAACTTGAGCAGGTGATGTTCATCTGTCCCTCGTGGGCGGGTGGCAAGGACTGGGAAGCAGGGGCCTACAGCCCACTCACGCGCACCATGTACTTCCCACTGCGCCAGGCGTGCGCTGAGATGCTTGTGACGACCGACTTCGAGAGCGAGAAAGTCAAGGCCCTGGACCAGACCGTCGCGCACTACGCCCTGGGCGCCAACCACCGGGTGGCGCCTGGCACTGATCTCCTCGGCACGGTGTGGGCGATCTCGGTGGAGACCGGTGAGACGCAGTGGGTCTACGAAACGCGGGCCGCCACCTTCTCGCTGCTTGCTACCGGCGGGGCTTTGCTGTTCGGGGGCGACCAGGGCGGCCGTTTCCGGGCCCTGGACCAGGAGACCGGCGATGTGCTGTGGGAGATCAACCTGGGCGCGCCGGTGATGGGCTTCCCGATCACGTACTCCCACTCCGGCCGCCAGTACGTGGCCGTCAACACCGGTCCGGGCCGGCTGACCAACGCGCGCATGACGCCCGAACTCCGCCCGAGCCGTGCCAGCAATCTGTTCGTGTTTGCGTTGCCTTAGAGTCCGCCCAACCAGCACCTACGGGAGTCACGCCATGTCTGAAATCCGCATGCGCCAGATCTGCCTGGTCGCCCACGACCTCGATCGCATCCAGCAGCAGGTCGAGGGCGTGTTCGGCGTCGAGGTCTGCTACCGCGACCCCGGGGTGGGGAAGTACGGTCTCCACAACTTCCTGATTCCCTTCGGCAACCAGTTCCTCGAGACGGTCTCACCCCAGCCCGGCGAACACGACACACCAGGGGGCCGCTACCTGCAGCGCCGGGGTGGCGATGGCGGCTACATGGTGATCATGCAGGTCCCGCGCGACAGCTATGCCGGCTACCAGCAGCGGGTCGCGGACCTCGGCATCCGCCTGGTCTCGGAGCCCGGCCGGAACGAACACGGTATGGGGATGCAGCTTCACCCGAGGGACGTACCCGGCGCCATCCCGGAGCTGCGCTGGAACGTCGACGAGGAGCGTTCGGACGGTGCCTGGTGGCCGGCGGGAGCGGACTGGCAGCGCGCCAAGCACACGGAGATCGTCGACGGCATCCGCGCCGCCGAGATCCAGACCGCGGATCCAGGGGCGGTGGCCGCCCGCTGGAGCGAGGTGCTCGGCGAGCCGGTGGGCGGCGACGACGTGCCGACGATCGCGCTACGAGACGCCGAGATTCGGTTCGTGCCCCCGCGCGATGGCCGCCCCGAAGGCCTCGGGGGCCTGGACGTTCATGTGACAGACCGAGCGCGGGCGCTCGCCAACGCCGAGGCGGCCGGCTGCCGCACCGGCGACGATCTCGTGACGATCTGCGGCATGCGCCTGCGACTCGTCTGAGTTCAGGGCGGCGCGGACCGCACGAGGCGATCGCGCAGCGCCGAGCGCGCCTCTTCGTACTGCGCGATGATCTCGTCGCACAACTCGACGGTCGTCTTGCTCTCGTGCACCATGCCGACGCCCTGGCCGGCCGAGAAGATCTTGTTGTAGCGCCCTCGCGCTTCCGGCCGGTCAATCCTCCGTCAGGTACGCCATGACCGGACTGATGTTCGTGCTGCTGGGTGCGAGCTTCTGGTACTGGCGCACCGGCTCGGCGATGGTGGCGGGCGGAGCTGAGGTGGGCGAGTAGAAACAGGACCAGCTTGCCGCTACTCTCCCACAACTGGGCCAAGCGCCGAATTAGTGTTCGGCGGAGCCTCTACTGCTCTGACTCCTCCACGATTCCACCGACCGGCGAGACTCCCACGTCCAGATGGCAGAGAAGATCCAGTTGCTACCCGGTGGGCCCGAGCTACCCACCGAACTCCTCGACTCGATACTGGAGGGCGAAGCCGTGTTCCTTTGTGGTGCGGGGGTCAGTGCTCCGCAGTTGCCGGACTTCGGGAAGCTCGTTTGCCAAACATACGAAAAGCTGCGTGTCGACCCATCGGGTGCCGAGAAGAAGGCATTCGCCGAGGAGCGCTACGAAGAGGTTCTGGGTGCACTTGAGGGACGACTGGCGGACCCGTCTGCGGTAGAGAGGACGGTGTCGGACCTCTTAGCCGTGCCCGAGACTCCTGACCTTGAACAGCACAAGATAGTGCTTCGCCTGTCCCGTGGTCTCGACAATCACGTCTCCGTAGTGACCACAAACTTCGACACGCTCTTTGAGAGGGCCGGAGCCGAGTTGCATGGCACTCAAGGCCTAGGCCCCAAGAGCTACGCAGGGCAAGCGTTGCCGGCACCCGGTACGGAACCTGTCAACGACATTGACACAGCGGGGTTCTGGATTTACTGAGTCGTCTCTGCAGTCTCGTTGTCGGGCTTGTTGATCCAGACGGCCTGGGGCAGTGGCGTGTGCATCGGTTGGCCGCCGACGAATCGTTCGGGGGAGCTTTCCCAGGCGGCGCTCAGCGTGCGTTGGCGCTGCTCGATCACGGCTTGCGCCCGGCCGTAGTGGACGGTCTCGGGGGTCAGCATGGCGATGCCGGCGTGGCGGTGTTCCGTGTTGTACCAGGGGAAGAAGGACCTGCAGTAGTCGGTCGCGGCGTCCTGGTTGGGGAAGCGGCTGGGGAAGTCGGGGTGGTACTTGAGGGTCTTGAACTGTGCTTCGGAGTAGGGGTTGTCGTCGCTGACCCGCGGGCGGCCCAGGGACCGGTTCACGCCGAGGCGGGCGAGCAGTTGGGCGGTACCCTGGCTGGTCATGGGGGCGCCTCGATCGGAATGCAGGGTCAGGACATGGGGCTTGACGCCGTGCTTGAGGCAGGTCTCCTCGATGAGCCTTTGGGCGAGCGCGGAGTTCTCGCGGTCGGCGACCATCCAGCCGACCGCGTAGCGGCTTAGGAGGTCAAGCAGGACGTAGAGGTAGTAGTAGGTCCAGGTCTGCGGTCCGAGCAGCCTGGTGATGTCCCACGACCAGACCTGGTTGGGCGCGACAGCGACCAGCTCCGGCTTGGCGTACGACGGATGGACGCGCTGGTTGCGGCGGTCCCTCACGGGGTGGTTCGCTTCGAGGATGCGGTACATCGTGCGCTCCGAGCACAGGTAGCGGCCCTCGTCGAGCAGGGTGGCCACCACTTCTCCCGGCGAACGATCGACGAAACGCGGCGACGCAAGCGTGGCCTCGACCCGTTTCCGCTCGATCTGGCTCAGTGCCCGGGCAGGCGTGGGGCGGGGCTGCCGTCGCCCGGGAGCGGGCCTCGCACGACGATAGAAGGTCGATCGCGATACGCCCAGCGCCCGGCACGCCGGCGCGACGCCGACCTGCCGGGCCAGGGACCTTGCCGCCATCAGCAGTCCTTCCCGTCTTCGAGGCTGAATCCCAGCAGCCCTGCAACTTTTCCCTGGACGTCCAGGATCGTGTGCGCGGCGGCGACTTCCCTCTCGAGACGCTTGACCTTCGCTTCCAGCCGCTTCACCTTCGGCATCAGAGGGTTGGCCTCGTTCGGCTTGCGGCCCCGCTTCTTCGGCCTCAGACCGGAAAGCGCGCCCTCGCGCCGCGCCTTGCGCCAGTTGGCCAGATGGGAGCTGTACAGACCCTCTCGCCGCAGCAGCCGACCCACCTCGCCGCGGTGGGTGCATCGGTCCGCTTCCTCCAGAATCCGCAGCCGGTACTCCGCCGTGAACTGCCGCCTGGTCGGTCTCGCCAGCACTTCCGGGTCGGGAACCGCCCCGGCGGGCGCCGCGCCGGCCGCGGGGGCCTCGTCGCTACGCTCCTCAACCCCCGCGGCCGGGAGCTCCGAGCCGCCGCCAAACCTCTGCTCTCGTCTTGACATTGATCCTCCTTGCCAACGTGTGCCCTCCACTATTCAACGGGATGGCCGCTGTGTCACGTACGTTGGCAGAGAGGGCCACGCCGACGCTCCCCAGCGGGTACAACAACTACAAGACCATCGTCCAGACCGAGGACCACGTCATGATCCTGATCGAGATGGTCCACGACGCGCGGGTGGTGCGGATGAAGTCCGAGGGGCGCGCCGTGGCGCATCTGCCGTCAGAGATCAAGAAGTGGACCGGCGATTCGATCGGGTGGTGGGAGGGCGACACGTTGGTCGTCGACACTACGAACTTCCATCCCGAGGCGTTTCTCCGTGGTGGCTCCACGGAGATGCACGTTGTCGAGCGCTTTACCAAGCTCGAGGACGGCGACGTGCTCTACCGCTTCACGGTGGACGATCCCTCATCGTGGACAGCGCCTTGGACCGGCGAGTATGTGTTGCGTTCGACGACCGACCGAGTCTTCGAGTACGCCTGCCACGAGGGGAACTACGCCATGGGGAACATCCTGCGCGGCGCTCGCGTGCTCGAGGCGGACGCGCTGGGGAAGGTTGTCTCGAGTCGTGACTGAGCAATCCCTAGAGCGCATCGAGATCGAGCACACCTGCACGCAGCTTTCGATCGCCTATGCGCGCCACATCGACTTTCGAGAGTACGACGCCTTTGTCGAGCTCTTTGCCGAGGACGCCCATCTCAACGCCGGCTACCCCTTCGATGGCAAGGTCGTCAGCGACGATGACGATGATGTTGGGCTGTGTACAAACACCCGTCTCACGCCTCTGCCGAGGAGCTCTGTGACGAGTGGGAGCGCCGTAACTTCGAGTCGTTTCGAGAGCGTCGCTCTCAGGGCTGGCTGTGAGCGCGGTTTCGGCCGTGAGATGAGCTCAATCGTGCAGGACCTCGACCTGCACGAACCCTTCGGGCACTTCGAGTGGGGAGGATCGTACTGGGGATTCTACTCAAACGCTGCCCGGGCGGTGCGCCCCCCGTCACCTGCGTCGGCGCATCCTGAATGGTCGTGAAGTCCGGCGTCGGCAGCGGAGGATCATATCTCCTTTGTTGACCTCAGGGACGCTCCGGTTCTACAGGCTCGAAGCTCCGATAGTCGTTCGGATCGCCGCTGCCCTTGTATCGCGCCTGCAGCGGGTAGGGATAATGGGGCCGCGTGAACGTGTAGCTATCGGGGACCGAAGTATTCGCTTTGACCCAAGCTGCCCCACTCCGTGGGCCGGATGGCATTTCTTCGGGATGGTAGCCGACGATCATGTCGGGCGCCTGACCCTCTTCGACCCAGGCTTCGAGATAGCTGAGAAAATCGCCGCTGGCCGCGCCAACGCCACCATAGCAATGCGTACGGCCCGGAATCATGAACAGCCGAACCGCCTCTTGGGTGCTGGCTCGCCCGCCCATGATGCGTTCCGCCATCTCATAGTAGTCGACGCTGACTTGCGGCGAGGGCAGACCCGAGTCTTCCCAACCCTGGATGATCAGCAGCTTGCCACCCGCAGCCTTGAAATTGCGCAGATCGGGATTGCTGTAACCATTCACCAGCGCATCCATCATCCCGGTGCGCTTGTAATCGTGGTCGAAATCGAAGTCGGTCGCCGTCCAGCTCGGTCCCGGATCCGGGTTGAACCCCATGAACCGCCACCACGAGGTGGGGCCGTCGAGGCCCATGGAGAAGTAGTTGCCCTTCTCCGAGCCGGGCATGGCGGGGTACCACGGGAAGTATTTGCTGAGCTTCTCCCCGGTCGATGTCACCGGCCCGCTGTACACTTTCCTGGCCGCCTCCACCTGGACCGGCGATAGACAGCCCGATGTCTGCCCCGACGCGCAGGTCAGGTCGGCCGGATCGAATTGGCAGGTCCGGGGATCGCCACCGATGATTCCATCCTCGAGGCCATCGTCCGCATCGCAGGCGGCAATGGCCCCCGCGTGCAGCACGTCCAGATCGGCGGGTGTGAACAGCGGCTGGCCGTCCGCGTCATGCGTTGCCAAGGCGTTCCACAGGATCATCACACCCGAGGCCGTTACACTCGCGGGCTCCTGGACGAGAATGCCGTCGAAGTTCCAGGGAAAGCGATTCGCTTGGACCATCCCCTGCTTCCCGCCGGCGGAACAGCCCACATGATAGGAGAACGCCGGCGCCCGGCCGTAGTAGTGTTCGGTGATGGCCTTGCCCGCCAGGGCGGCGACATGGTGACCGCGGATGCCGTAATCGAACTCCGCCTGGAGATTGTTGTAGGCCCACGAGGCCCTTCTTGTTCTGCCGAAATGCCCCGTATCGTGTGAGAGACAGGCATAGCCTCTCCGCAAGGCCTCATCGCACCAGGCGGCCATCGATTCCGTCGAGCCGCCATAGCCACCAGGGCTCGCCTCCAAAAACCTACCGCTCCACGCGGCGCTGTTCGGCAGGCGTACCACGATCCGGACATTGGGCGCGACATACCCCTCCACCCGGCAATGGGCGGGCACCTCGCCGGCGGCCTCCACCATTCGGGTCGCCGTCACCTGCGTCGGCGCATCCTGAATGCTCGTGAAGTCCATCGTCGGCAGCGCCTCGCAGTCATCAACGGCCGGGAGCGTACCGGCGCGCAAGCTGCCGGCCCCGACCCCCATCGCGCCCATCGCCAGCGCTAGAACCAACGGGAATCTCTTGAAGGTGCGCGTCATCGTATCTCCTTTGTTGCCTTCAGCGACGCCTCGGTTCGACAGGCTCGAAACTCCGATAGTCGTTCGGATCGCCGCTGCCCTTGTATCGCGCCTGCAGCGGATAGGGATAATGCGGCCGCGTGAAGTCGTAGCTGTCGGGTACCGAGGCATTCGCTTCAACCGAGTTCAACCCTGCGGCGTGGTAGCCGATGATCATATCGGGCCCCTGACCCTCCTCCACCCAGGCCTCGAGATAGCTGAGAAAGTCACCGCTGGCGGCACCGACACCCCGTTACCAGTGCGACCGTCCAGGAATCATGAAGAGACGATAGAAGTCCTGGGTGGCGGCCCGGTCGCCGATGATGCGTTCCGCCATCTCATAGTAGTCGACCACCGCCAGCACAGGGAACAGGACCCGGCGGCGGAGCATCAGCTGGGCTCGCCTGCTGCGCAAGGTGTACGAGATCGATCCCCTGCTGTGCTCGTACTGCGGCGGCGAAGTGAGAATCGTGGCCTTCGTCACCAAGCTCTCTTCCATCCGCAGGCCCCTCGCTCACTCACCGCCAGCCCCCGAGCTGGTCTATGAGCCTGTCTGAGACACCCATCCCTGCCGACACAAAGAGCGCCTGACGCTCCCGGGGGACCCTCGACTCCTCTGGCCCCCCTCCGGGGACTCCTGGGGGGCCCCGCTGCCGCGCACGCCCCCAAGCACTCTCGCGACCCACCTGCCGCCAGGCCCGCGCACTCTAATCCCGCTGTCGAGCCGCCGAGAAGTCGCCCCCAGGACCTCCAGCTCTCGCCCAGGTCTCCGAAAACCCTCATGCTCCTCATGCTCAGAAAAGCGATTTCCTACCCGTGCCCACACTGCCGGCCGCCTTCGATCGCCAGGGCATGACGCTCGACGACGTGATCGACTTCACGCCGGAGCTCCACGCCGAAGCCCTCGAGATCCTCGAGCCCTACAAGCTCGGACCGCTCTACGAGCTTCCGTCGCCCGAAGGAACGATTCAGATGCCGGGCTTCGGCGGCGGCGGAAACTGGGGTGGCGCGGCCTTCGACCCCGAGACGCAGTGGCTTTTCGTGCCGTCGATGACGGCTCCCATTCGCGTCGCCGTTGGACCGCCGCCGGATCCCTCGCGGACCGAGTTCGATCAAGCCGTGATCATGCGCGTACGGCTGGAGGGTCCACGCGGCCTGCCCTACGTCAAGCCGCCCTACGGCCGGGTGACGGCCATCAACCTCAAAACCGGCGAGCACGAGTGGATGGTGCCCAACGGCGCCGGCCCACGCGACCACGAGGCGTTGGCGCATCTCGACCTGCCGCCGCTGGGTTGGGCGCGGATCGTGGGCGTACTGGTGACGCCGGAGCTGCTCTTCGTCCCCGGCCGCGGCTCGATGCTGAGTCGTGGCGATGCAACGAGTCCGTATCTCTACGTGCGCGACAAGACGAGCGGAGAGCTCTTGCACGTGAGCTGCCCCTACCGGCCGAGGGCCGGGCGCCGCCAATGACCTACGCTCTCGACGGTCGCCAGTACATCGCGACCGCGGTCGGCATGCCCGGTGAGCCCGAGTCGCTCGTCGTCTGGGCCCTACCCGAACCCACCGACTAGGCCGTGCCCTAGCGCACGGATTCGGCGATCCGCCGGATCAGCTCGGCGAAGAAGTTGTCTTCCGCGTTGATCGAGCCCCGACCCCCACCGGTCCGTACGATCACGAGCCGCAGACTCGGAACGCCGGCCACCAGCTGGCCGCCCGAGCCGAACATCAGGAAGGTGTCGTCGGGCGCGCCCGGAACGAGCTTTCGATCGATCCGCTCGGGCACCGAGTAGGCGCGGAAGAAGTCGCCCGCGTTCAAGTGGTGAAAGAGCCCGAAAGACGGGTTGACTCGGGGAGCCGGTGACTCGACGAGGGCCGCCGTGTAGCTCTGAGGCAGATAGCGCTCTCCGTTCCACACACCACCGTCGAGGATCACCTGGGCGGATTTCGCGAAGTCCCGAGGCGTGAGGCGGATCGATTGGTAGCCGATGAAGGTCTCGGTGTCGCCATCGACGGCGTAGAGCCGCACCCAATAGGCGCCGTCGATGGAGAGCGGCGCCAGAGCCTCCTCCGCGGTCAGTTCCTCCAGGCTCTTTCCAGAGGCTCGCTCCAAGCCGGTGAAGAGCAGACGGTAGACGACGTTGTTGTAGTGATAGCGCTCGAAGGGAGCCGCGATGATCCTGCGCTCCAAGGCGATCTCGAGCTGCGTCCTGCCGCTGCGTCCCAGGCCCTCGATCTCCGGCGAGTTCTCCACCCCCGATTCCATGGCCAGCACACTGCGGAAGGTGACGGCTGACTGTTCTTCGGGCATCTCGGGAACGAGCTCGTGCACCGGCTGGTCGAGATCGCGAAGGTAGCCACGCTCGATGGCACGTCCCACGACGAGCGCAAAGAGCGACTTCGTACCCGAGTAGGTCTGCTGCACGTCGCCCGGTCCTTTGCCGTTCCAGTAGCGTTCGAGCACGATCGCTCCGTCGTGAATGACGAGGAGGCTGTCGGACTCGTTGCCGGCAGCGAGCCGGGCGGCGCCCTCCAAACGGTCGGCGTCGATGCCCCGGTCCTGAGGGTCGGCGGTCGGCCAGCTGTGGTCCGGTCCGCCGCCGGATACCCGACCGGGCCGTTGCTCGATCCGGGGCTGAGCCACCGTCAGGCTAGGCAGCAGCACGACCGCCAGCGTCAAAGCGACGACCGCTCTTGCTCTCATCCTTCGATTATAGGGCGGGACCGGCGTCCGCCCCGGTCCATGCCCGTTCGGTATGCTTGCGGAACGACCCTCGGTTGTGGGAGCAGGCTCGAGGCGAGCCCCGAGCTCTTGAGCACCTCTGCCGAGGTCGTGCGGACGCGCCGACTGGAGACTGCTATGAAGACCTCGACCCGCTCTGCGACTCCGGCTTTCTTTTCCGCCCTTCCCGTGGCGTGCTCGGGCACGGCGCTGGCCTCCGAGAGTTGGACCGCGCCGAAGACTCCTTGGGGCGATCCCGATCTCTCGGGCATCTACACGAACACCACCCTGACGCCCTTCGAGCGCCCCGCCGATCTCGGTGACAAAGCCTTCCTCACCGAGGAGGAAGTTGCCGAACTGGAGAGCGGTCGAGCCGAGCAGATCGAAGGACTCCATGCACGCCCGGCTTCCGAGACGCAGGCCGGAGGCAGCATCGGCGCCTACAACCTTCATTGGATGGAGCTCGGAATGAAAGTCGTCGGCAGCCGGAGCACGTCGCTGGTGGTCGACCCGCCCAACGGCCGCGTTCCCGTTCGCCCGGAAGCCGAGGAGGAGCGGCGCTATCACCTCGAGCGCATCGCCGACTCCTACGAGCATATGAGTGTCTGGGATCGCTGCATCACGAGGGGAGTGCCCGGAGGCATGTTCCCTGCAGGCTACAACAACGGGTACCAGGTCCACGCCGAGCGCCTGATCTGCAACTTCATCGGCGCCACCGTCCGGGCTGGCTACTACGATTGAGTTGATCGATACACATGTTCACCGAGTGGTAATGCAATCGTGATCAGCGATGCAGAAAGTAGAAGCCAGATGGGTTATAACCATTGCTGTCCCACAAACTTCAGAGTAGAGCGAGTTGAGTTCGCGTGTTGTTCGGGTCGGGTGGTCCGCTCGGAGGTTCGAAGAGGTCCAGCAGCGATCTTCGGTCGAACAGGTTGAGTTGCAGAAGGCGCAGGATCCGGCTCATGCTCCAGGACATCTTGTTGACGAACTTCAGGTAGGCGAGCAGGAGATGGACGCACACGGCGATCCAGATCTGCGTCATGACCGCGTTGGGCGAGGCGCCGACGAAACTCTTGATGCGCAGGTTCTGTTTGATCCACTTGAAGAAGAGCTCGACCTGCCAGCGCGCCTTGTAGATGTCCGCGATGGTCTTCGGGGCGAGGCTGAAGTTGTTGGTCAGGAACTTGTAGTGCCGGCCCGTCTCCGGGTCGCGATAGCCGACCCGACGCAACGGAATCGGGCACCGCTTGCGCCCCTTGACGCTGGTCAGCTCGATGGTCTGGTCCGACGTCACGCCCCGGCCGCGAGCGAACGAGCGCCGCTCCCGAACCGCGTACTTGACCTTGCGCTTCAGGCGGGTGACCAGGAAAACCCCTTGTGCATCAAGGTCCTTCAGCCATCCGAAGTCGAGGTACAGACGGTCCGCCGCCACGATGCTCCCCTTCGGAAGACGAAGCGACCGGGCCACCTCGAGGTCCGAGCCCTTGCCGTCGGTGACGTGCAGGAACGACGGCAGACAGCCCTCGTGGTCGAGACCCACGTGCAGCTTCAACGCCCCCTTGGTCTTGCGGTACCGCGCCCAGGGAAACACCTTCAGGCACAGGTCCACGTACGTGGCGTCGAGCGACAACAGCTTGTTCCGGAAACGGAACCCATGCCCCGGCGCCGCCGCCTGACAACGGCTCAGAAGGCGACCGAACAGCGCCTCGTACAGTTCGTGAGGCTGCTCTCTGTTCACCCGCGCCAGCGAAGATCGGGCTACCCGGCCAACGCCGAGATGGTACAGCTTGTGAGCCTGCGCATCCAGGTTCGACACGATGTCTCGCAGACTGCGCCGCCCGGAAAGCTGCGCCATCGCCATCGCTACGAACTGGCCCCAGCGGCTCATCGAGCGCAGCTTGCGTCCCCTGTGATGCCGCCGGGCCTCCCGCTCGAACTCATGTCTCGACACCAGCTTGAGGAACTGGCCAAGTACGGTACTATTGTGCGCCATGGGTCTGGATCTCCTTGCCGTCATTGGCTTTGCTTGAACACCAATCATGCGACAAGGCACGGTTCAGACCCATCCTTCCTCCCCGTTTGTGGGACAGCACTGGTACTGGGTGAACGGGGACCGCAATGCGGCTGTCGCTCCGTTGATATGCGAAGGGCGCTTGAGTGGGGGAGCGGCGGCGCTCGATCCAGGGGGTGTAGAGACCACGCGAAGCGTATTCGGGACCGGCAGCCTGTTCGTGCATGACACGCAGGGTCTAATGGGGATTGTTCCCCACTTGTCTGGATCTGCGGGCGGACCAGGGAATGACGGCGCCGGCAGAGAATGTACGGACACCAGATCCCTGGCGTTGCGCCATGATTCCTACTTCGGAGACCACGGCGTAGTCGGGGAGTGGGATGGAACCCCGTTTCGTGTGGACATGGTGCGCAACTTTCCCGAGTTCGTCACCGACACAGATCTCCAGCAGTTGCTCGATCCGATCGGTCGACTCGCCGATCAGATCGAAGCGCAGCTCGGGTACCGGATCGTTGAGATGGGCGAGTTGATCGAGGTCCCGTCCAGCGCACCAGCGCGTTGGGATCAGGAATTCGGTCGCTTCTCGCAGTCCTATCTGCTTCGCGAGCGCGGTCAGATCCTTGTGTTCTACATGAACGACGATAACCCTCAGGATTGGGATGGCAGGGGGGCTCAATAATGAGCGCCCATGCCTGTTGCGGGACTCTGAGCTACAACAAACGCGCCCTGGGGCCATGGTGGACCGATGACGATCCTTGTTGTCAGGGGAACGCCAATCGACGCGACGGAGAGGTCATCGTCCACGAGTTGTTTCATCTCCTGGGTTTCAAGCACGCCTTGGATCAGCCCGAGTTGATCGGAGTTGAAATGTCGCGCGGTGCGCTCGATGTTCCGTGGGAGACCGGATCTCGGGTTTTCTACGCGACAAAGAGCGATGTGGACAATCTCGGGTGCATCTTTCCTGAAGGCGGATGAAGTGCTTGATCGTGCTACCGGAAGTCGTGGCTCGGTACTCTCTCCAGCCGGTCGATGGGCCAGAACTTGTCCGCCTTGACGGATAGCGAGCCGTCCTTCTTCTGCAGTACGCCTTCGACGATCAGGCCGGAGGACGAGACGATCGTGCGGCGGTGCTTCTTGAGCTGGTCCGGCATGACGACCGCCTGGCTCATGCCGGTCTCATCCTCCAGGGTCAGGAACAGGAGGCCGCGGGCGGTGCCCGGGCGTTGGCGGACGATGACCGAGCCGGCGGTACGTACGCGGCGGCCGGCGGGCCGGTCCGGGAGTGCGGCCGCGGTCACGACCCGGCGGCGGTCGAGCGCGCGGCGGTAGTACTCCATCGGGTGAGGGCCGGTGGTGATGGAGGCGATGGCGAAATCGGCGGCGGTCTCTTCCATCGGCGTCATCTCGTCGAGCGGCGAGGGAGTGGCGGTTGGAAGGTCCGCGAACAGGGGCCCCTTCGGTTTGTCGACCTGGGCCACCTGCCAGAGTGCGGCGCGCCGGCCGCGCCCAGGCAACGCGCCAATGGACGCCAGGGCCGCGAGCTCATGCCGGCGCAGGCGGCAGCGCTCGGCCAGATCCTCGATGGAACGGAACCGCCTCGCCGCCTGCTCGGCCTCGATCCGCTCCGCCGCTTCGCGCCGCATCCCCTTGATGTAGCGGAGCCCGAGGCGGATCGCGCCGGGCGGGGGCGGTTCGCCCGGCCGCGCCGCCCCGTCGTTCTCCACCGGCCGGTCCTGCCAGCGGCACCTGACCCCCGATTCGTTCACGTCGATCGGCAGCACGACGCTGCCCGCGCGCTGCGCTTCGCGGACCAGGGTCGCCGGGTGGTAGAAGCCCATCGGCCAGGCGTTCAGGAGCGAAAGGAAGAAGGCGGTCGGGTGGTGGCGCTTGAGGTAGGCGCTGGCGTAGGCGATCAGGGCGAAGCTGGCGGAGTGCGACTCGGGGAAACCGTAGAGCGCGAACGACGTGATCGCCTTGACGATCTGCTCCTGGGCCTGGCCGCGAATACCGCGCTCGTTCATGCCGGAGCGCAGCCGCTGTTCGATCTGCTGCATGCGCTCGACGGAACGCTTGAAGCCCATCGCGCGCCGCAGATCCTCCGCCTCGCCGCCGGAGAAGCCGGCCGCGACCATGGCGATCTTGAGAATCTGCTCCTGGAAGATCGGGACACCGAGGGTGCGGCGCAGGATCGGTTCGAGCAGCGGGTGAGGATAGGTGACCTCCTCGCGCCCCACCCTGCGCTCGAAGAAGGGATGGGCCATGCGGCCGACGATCGGTCCAGGGCGGATGATCGCGATCTGGATCACCAGGTCGTAGAACTTGTATGGCCGGTGGCGCGGCAGGGACGCCATCTGCGCCCGGCTCTCGATCTGGAAGACGCCGACCGTGTCGGCCCGGCAGATCATCTCGTAGACCGCGGGGTCGTCGGGCGGCAGGTGGGCGAGGTCGATCTCCCTGCCCTCGTGCCGGCGGATCATGGGCACCGCCTCCTCAAGCGCGTTCAGCATGCCGAGGCCGAGCAGGTCGACCTTGATGATCCCCAGATCGGCGCAGTCGTCCTTGTCCCACTGGACGATGACCCGATTCTCCATCGCCGCCGGTTCAAGCGGCACGATCTCGTCCAGCCGTCCGGCGCAGAGCACCATGCCGCCCGAGTGCTGGCCTAAGTGGCGGGGATGGTTCTGAAGCTGCCGCCACAGGCGGACGAAGAGCTGGATGCGCCGGTCGCGGGGATCGAACCCGAGCTCGGTCAGTTCCTCGTCCATCTCCTTGCTGTCGCCGCGGGAGAGATCGTAGTGCCAGTGTCCCAGGCCCTTGGCCAGCCGGTCGACCTGGGACTTGGAGCACCCGAGCGCCTTGGCCGCCTCGCGCGCGGCCATACGGTCGCGGTAGGTGATCACGTTCGCGGTCATCGCCGCGCCGTGCCGGCCGTAGCGCCGGTAGACGTACTGGATCACCTTCTCGCGCTGGTCGCCGGACGGCAGGTCGATGTCGATGTCCGGCCACTCGCCGCGTTCCTCGGACAGGAAGCGCTCGAACAGAAGGTCCATCTTGACCGGATCGACCGCCGTGATCGATAGCGCATAGCAGACCGCGGAGTTCGCCGCCGAGCCGCGGCCCTGGGCGAAGATCCGCTGCTCCTTGCAGAAGCGGACGATGTCCCAGACGATCAGGAAGTAGCCGGCGAGGTCGAGCTTCCCGATCAGCGCGAGTTCCTTCTCGAGTTGCGCCCCGGCGCGGGCGGTGAGCGGCCGGAAGCGCTCCCGCGCCCCCTGCCAGGTCAGTTCGCGGAGGTGGGAGATCGCCGTCTCGCCGGCGGGCAGCGGGTAGTCCGGGAAGCGGTAGCCGAGGTCGGCGAGGGTGAAGTCGAGTTCCGCGGCCAGTTCGTGCGCCGCGTGGACGGCCTGCGGCAGATCGGCGAACAGCCGGTGCATCTCCTCCGGGCTCTTCAGACGCCGCTGGCGCTCACGGGCGAGGCGCGCGCCGGCGTCGTCGACCGTCACATGGTGCCGGATCGCGGTCATCAGGTCGTAGAGGGGCTTGTCGGCAGCGGTGGCGTAGCGCACCCCGCCGGTGGCCACGACCGGCGCCTTGAGCCCCTGCGCCAGCCGGACCAGGGCCTGGTTGCGGTGTTCCTCGGCGCGGATGCCGTGCCGCGCGAGTTCCACGTGCAGGCGGCCGGGGAAGACGGCGTGCAGCCGTTCGAGCTGCCGCTGGGCGGCCTCCAACCCCTCCCGGGCCAGCGCGCGTCCGACCGGATCGGTTGCGGCGCCGGCCAGGCAGTGGAGCCCGGCCGCGTGCTCCTCGAGCAGCGTCCAGTCGATCCGGGCCTCGCCCTTGGGGTGGTTGAGCGCCCCGGCGGTCAGCAGGCGACAGAGGTTGCGATAGCCCTGTCGGCTTCGCACCAGGAGGTGGACGCGGGTTTCCTGGTCGTCCAGCATCGGCCGCTCTTCGCGCTGCCGCGACACCGTGGACGCCTGCGGCCGGTCGATGACCGCCTCGGCGCCGACCAGCGCCCGGATCCCCGCCTCACGCGCCGCCTTGTAGAAGCGCGGCGCGCCGGAGACGCCGTTCCGGTCGAGCAGGGCGACTGCCGGCAGCCCCAGCGCCGCCGCCCGCGCCACCAGGTCCTCAGGCTGCGACGAGCCGCGCAGGAAGGAGAACGACGAAGCGGTGTGGAGTTCGGCGTAGGGCGGGGTCCCCCGCCGGCGCTTCGGCGGAGTCTGGAACTGGCGCCGGCGCAGTTGCTCCTTGACCGCGCCCGGCGCGGCATAGCCGGGGTTCGGCTCGCCCCGGGCGTCGAGCAGCCCGTTGCCGCCGCGGTTACCGCTCTTGCGCATGGCGCCGGACAGACCCATGTTGCGGGCCGGCACGTCGACCTTGGGTACCTTGGGGGCCATCCGGTAAGCGTAAACCGGGCGGTAATAGAAGGCAAGAGTCTCAGCCGCTCCATCCCTGGGAACCCGGGTGGCGCGCTTCCGCGCCACCCGCGACCCACTCCGTGCGTCCGTCATCGGGCGCACGGATGGCACGCGGGCATCTTGCCCGCATCCGGCGCAGCGCCGGTCTGACCGGTGCGGCTAGTTCTGACGCCGCGGCGCGCGCAGCGGCTGCCGCGCCTGGTAGAGCGCCAGGCGATCGAGCCGCTGCGGAGAGTTGCCACCGGCCTCGGCCCGTTCCCGTTCCAGCGCCCGTTCTTGCCAGGCGACCGCGTCGTCGAAGCGCCCGGCCTCGGCCAGGGCCATCGCCAGCGTCTCGAGGTGGTCGAGTGCGGGTTGTTCGTCGACCACCGACTGGGCCAGCTCGACCGCCCGCGCACCGTCTCGCGCTGCGTCGTCGGGATTCGTAGCCAGCAATCGCGCCAGCAGGTGGCGGGTGGCGACATCGCTGGGGAAGCGCCCCAGAGCTTCGTCGAGAGCCGCACGCGCCTCGGCGTAGCGGCCGGTCTCGAACAGCATGAGCCCGAGATTGAAGCGCGCCTGCAGATCGTCCGGCGTCAGCGCGACCAGGGCTTGCAACTGGGCAGCGGCCTCTTCGGCCCGACCCGAGCCGACGAGCAGGGCGGCGAGCGGCCGCCGTGCTTCGATCATCCCGGGGTCGAGGGCGACGACCTGCCTGAGTTCGTTGATGGCGCCCGCGGTGTTGCCGGAGGCGGCCCGCATCTGCGCCCGCTGAAGCCGCCAGCGCAGATTCTGTGGCGCGAGGTCGGCGGCGCGTTCCAGGTGCTCGGCAGCCTCGGTTCGCCGTCCGCCCTGGGCGAGGTACATGGCGAGGGCGAAGTGGGCCCCGGCGTGGTCCGCGTTCAGGGAGATGGCCCGGCGCAGATGCCGTTCGCCGCGCTCGGCGTTGCCGAGCACCAGCAGTGAGCCCGCCAGCCGATAGTGGGCCTCGTCGTCCGCTTCGTCCGCTTCGAGGACCTCTTCGTACAGCTCGGTCGCCCGTTCGTGATCGCCCTCCGCGGCGGCGGCGACGGCGCGGTCGAGGGGCAGCGCGATGTCCTCCTCGAGCGGCCGCAGCCGTTCGATCAGCGGGTCGTACATGGGGATCTGGATGTCCTGGTTCAGGCGCCACGCCTCGGCAGCCCGGTCGGCGTCGCCGAGGGTGCGGTAGGCGAGACCGACGTGATGGTTCGCCTCGCTGCCCTCGGGCTGGGACGCGGCGACTTCCTGGAAGATCTCGAGCGCGCGCGCCGGATCGCCGCGTTCGAGCGCGATGTAGCCGAGGCCGACCCGGGCCGTCGCGCTCTCCGGGTAGGCCGCAATTGCGGCTTCGTACGCGGCTTCGGCGGCATCGATGTCGCCGGCCGCGACGTGGAGTTCACCCAGGCGGATGAGAGTCGGCGGGTCGTCCGGCCGGATGGCGAGCGCCTGCTCGGCGCTCGCGCGGGCCCCTTCGAGGTCGCCGTTCGCAACGGCCAGCAGCAGCTTGAAGTAGGCCCACTGGAAGTCGCCCGGCGCCAGCTCCATGATCTGATCCAGACAGGCCGCCGCCGCGTGGTGGAGCTCGTAGTGGAGGTAGCGCGCGCACAGATCACCGTACGTGTTCGCCGCCAACTGCGCCTCGAGAGGCTCCTCGGCGTGTTCCAGCGCGTTGGCGGTGAGCGCCCGGTAGTCCCGCAGCCGCTGCGCGTCGACCGCGAGGACGCCGGTCAGGTCCGGTTCCGGCACCTGGCTCAGGTCAAGCGTTTCCTTGACGCGCCGGATCTCCAGGAGTTCGGCGAAGTCCTGGGGGTGGGCGGGGATGGCCGGCGTGACCAGGAGGAGCGTCACGAGCGGGAGAGCGTGGCGAATTGGCTGCCCCTCGGAAAGGAATGTCCTCGTTGACGACCTCATCGCTGATCGGGGGCCGCGATCAGGCGACGGAAACGGGCGGAATCTCGTCTGGGCCGAGGCCCTTCTCCAGGAGGTAGTCCCGGATCCGCTCAAGAAAAGACCTTGCGCGGTGGTGTTCGGCTCGAGCGTCTTCGCCAGAGAAGTGAGCGAACCACTCTACGTGAGATCGGTTGCCCATTGGGGTTCGATCTCTCCGGTTTGTACCAGGTGGAGGCCGAACATGCTCCGCAGGCCTGAGTGAGTGGATGTCTCTATGTCTTGAACGCACAGAGCCGCCTTGGCAGCGTGGAAGATGGCGTAGTAGGAAGTGGTGACCGTCTCTTCCTCGTGGCCGTCCTCGCGCATCAGGATCTCGGATGCGCGGAGCGACTGCAGGGCGCGCTCCCACTCTGCGACGACCGTGGGTCGGTTCACAGTACCGTCACGCCGTCACGATCGACGGATGCCCTGTACGCGGAGCGAAGCTCCTTTAGTGTGTCCCACTCTTCTTCCGTGTACGCCATGATCGAGGGCGCGATCGGCGTAGCCGCAGCGAGGTCGTAGCCGATGCGTCGGAGTTTCCGTTGAAGGTCGGCGGCTCCGTTAGCGACCAGGAGCAGGATGTCGAGGTCGCTTTCTTCGTGGGCGTCGCCACGGGCCTTCGAGCCGTAGACGACCATTCGCCGGACCACGTCCGCGTACTCTTCCCGGAGCGCCGCGCGGTACTCGTCGAGCCAAGTCTGTTCTTCGGGGTCGAGCGTGAGCATAGTCTGCACTCTGTCAGGTCAAAGGCACCCAGCGATCCTCGGCAACGCCGATTCTACTTCGGTCGCAGCGTGCCAACGGCCTGAAGGCCTCAGACCGGCTGATGGAAGTAGTAGCAGAGGCCATCCGGCGCCACGACGAAGAAGACGCGGAACTTCTTCCCGTCTCGCTTGTCGATGCGCCAGTTCTTGACCTTGACGCCGTTGCTCTTGAGCTCGGCCCGCGCTCGTTTGATGTCGGCCACCAGGATCGCCGCGCCGTCCATGCTGGCGTCGCCGCCGTTGATCGCGAAGCCGATCCGGACGCCGTCGCGTTCGAGAGTGACCGTCGGCGCCGGCTCTTCGCGCCGTTCGACCTCCTGGAGCCCGAAGGCCTCCGCGTACCACCTCGCGGTGGCGTCGAGGTCGTCGACCGGCAGGGCGAGTACGTTGTCCTGGAACGGGTAGGCGGCCTCGAACAGCTTCATGGCAGAGCAGAATATCGCTGGAGCTCCGCGCCGGTCGTGGAATCATCGGCGCCATGGACCGCGAAGCGCTCGACCGCGCCCGGCGCAAAGCCGAGGCCATCGGCATCTCGAACGTGCAGCGGCACATCTTCCTGTGCTGCGACCAGACGACGCCGAAGTGCTGTGACCTGGACGCGTCGCTCGAGTCGTGGTCGTTCCTCAAGCGCCGCCTGGTCGAAGTGGGCCTGACGGAGTCCGGAACGGTTATGCGGACGAAGGCGAACTGCCTGCGCATCTGCGACGCGGGCCCGATCGCGGTCGTCTACCCGGAGGGCGTCTGGTACTGGGGGTGCACGCCGGAAGTCCTGGAACGGGTGATCCAGGAACACCTGATCGGCGGCCGGGTGGTGGCGGAGCAGGTCATCGGTGGGCGAGCGCCGGGACCCACCCTGCCGGACGATTGAGGCCGGCGCGTTCGGATCTACCGGGCTGCCGACACGCCGGGCGTGAGCAGTCGTTGGGCTGTGGCGTCGTTCCGCAACAACAGAGACGTCTCGTCCCGGAACGCCTTGAGAATCGTGTGGGTCGTGTCGGACGCCCCGAGGAGCATGAGGCCGGAGTCCTCGTCGGAAGTCGTGATCTTGACCCGGGGCTTCCCGTCAGCAGTGATCAAGCGGAGGATGACGGTTTCGGGATACCCGATCCGCCCGTCCGGCCACTCGTAGCCGGGGTTCTCGGGTTCCAGGACGAGCTGCGCCCGCAAGCGCCCGTTGCGGTCCACGATCTCGATCCCAGCGCCGCGCAGGACGGTGTCCTCGGCGGCGTCCGCCTTCGTGAAGTAGGGCAGTAACAGGAGCAGTGCCAGGAGCGCGAAGTTGATCGCAGTGAGGGTCAGGAAGATCCATTGGTTCTTCATGCTGTTCTTCTCCTGTCGATCGGGGCTCATTGGGAATGCTCTTCCATCCACTGAAGCGCCGCTTCGAGCACCGCGTCCTCGCCGGCCCCGCTCGGCTCGACGAGCTTGGGCGGCACGAATTCCTCCCGCGGTGTCCCGTCAACGTGGTAGAGGCGCTCAGCCGGTACGCGGACCTGAATCCCCGTGTGCCTGAGAGTGTGGTTGTACAGCGCGCCTCGCAGGCCCGCCATGGCGGTGCCGAAGACGGTCGCGCGCCCCATACCGTCCAGGCCGATTGCGATGCCCTCGCCCATGCTCCCGGTCCAGCGTCCGACCAGCACGGCGATATGTTTGTCGTAGGTGAAGGGACCACGCGGTTTCACCTCCTCGACCCAGGTTCGCCCGCCCGGAATCTCGTGACGCTGATAGGGCTGGGCCTCCGCCACCAGGCGGCCCATGATGGGGCGCGCGACGACCGTGTCGCCGCCGCTGGGTGTGTCCCGGAGATCGAGGATCAGTCCATCCGTTTGCCGGAGCGTCATGAGCGCGGCATCCCATTCCCTGATGAGAGCGGACTGACCCAGACTGTTGTGGATACGGACATAGCCGATGCTGTTGTCCATCACCGTCGCGGTCAGCATCGAACCGGGCCTGTCGGTCAGACCGGGCTGGAACTCGATACTCCGCAGCTCAGAGTCCGTGCGGCCTTCAAGCTGAACCGCCGCGTTCTGCCGTCCGGCGAGCAGCGCGCGAAGCGCCCAGTCACGGGCGTCGGCCTCGTCTGGGTCGATAGCTTCGCCCAGGCGATCCACTACGGCCTCCTGGACCGGGCGGCCATCGATCGTCACGATCTCCATCCCCGGCTGCAGCCCGACCCGCTCGGCGTCCGAGCCGGCCCGCACCTGAGTGATGAGGGCCGTACCGCCCCAGTGGACGGCCCAGACATCGGCGCCGGTCGGCACCAGCCGGGGCGACGCCGCCGTGTTCACGCCCAGGTGAGCGTGGTGATCGTAGAGATGCTCGACGAGTTCCTCGAGCAGGCCGATGAACTCGTCGGTGTCACGGACCGCCGCGACCCGCGGGCGCAACAGATCCCGCACTTGGTCCCAGTCGACAGCCTTGTCGTCGAGATAGGCGTAGGTGTCGCCGATGAAGGTCCAGGCCGAGTCGAAATCCTCGACGTAGTCGGACGAAGACGTTGGTGCCGGTTGCTGTTGACAGGAAACGGCGCTGGCAAGTGCCGCCGTGACGACCGCTGCGAGCACCGACAGCACACCGGCACGTCTCCCGTTCGGATGTCGGGCCAAGGGCGTCACGCAGGCACCTCGGGCGATGTTAGCGGGTCGAATGGCGTCAACTCGTCCCCGGCTAGGTCACTGGCTGAATACCAGTTTATAGCGATCTGCCTCATTTATAGCGAGACTAGCTATAAATCGGGCAGAACCCTATAATCGTCCGATGGACCCGATCCGGAACCCCTACAGCCCAGGTGCCGGCAGTCCGCCGCCCGCACTCGTAGGTCGCGATGCTGAGCTTGAGATCATCCGTGTCGCGCTCGAGCGTCTTCGGCTCGGCCGTTCCGCCAAGAGCGTGATTCTGACTGGCCTGCGCGGCGTCGGGAAGACGGTCCTCTTGCGGGAGTTTCGTCGCCTCGGCCAAGAGCGGGACTGGGTCTGCCAGCCGCTTGAGGCCAGCGAGGGGATGCGACTCCCCCAAGCTGTGGCCGAACTGGTGCGCAAGGTGCTCTTGCGGCTTTCACCGGCGCAGAATCTGGCCGAGCGAGCGCGGCGGGCGCTCGGCGTGCTCAAGTCGTTCCAGATGCGTTGGAACCTTCCCGACGGCGGTGACGTCACCGTCGGCCTGGATCCCGTTCCCGGTTGGGCGGATTCCGGGCTCCTGGACGAGGACCTCGGTGGCCTGTTCACAGAGGTCGGCGAAACCGCACGCGAGCGAGGGAAGGGCGTTCTGGTCACCTTGGACGAGGCGCAGTACCTGAAACGGAAGGACTTGGGCGCCCTGATCGTTGGTCTGCACCAGGTGAATCAGGAGCAGCTACCGTTTCTGGTGGTCGCTGCCGGCCTGCCGTCGGTGCCCGCGCTCGCGGGCGAAGCGAAGTCCTATGCGGAGCGCCTGTTCGACTTCCGGTCCATCAGCACTCTGAACGACGTCGATGCCAGAGCGGCCCTGGAACAGCCCGCGATGGAGGAGGAAGTCACCTGGCAGCCGGCGGCGCTCGACCGGATCGTCAGCGAGACGAAGGGGTATCCGTACTTCTTGCAAGAGTTCGGCAAGCAGACGTGGAACATGGCCGAAGGCCCTGGCAGGATCACCGCCGCCGATGTCGATGCCGCGGTTCCGACTGTCGTTGATGAACTGGACACCGGCTTCTTTCTCGTCCGGATCGACCGGACGACGGATGCGGAGCGCGAGTATCTGGTCGCCATGGCTTCATTCGGGAAGGGCCCCTACTCGTCCGGCGGTGTCGCCGCGAAGTTGGGGAAGGACACGCCGGGAGTGGCCTCACTACGCGACAAGCTGATCAAGAAGGGGCTGTGCTACTCGCCCCGTCATGGCGAGATCGACTTCACCGTGCCTCTGTTCGACGACTTCGTCCGCCGTCGCTTGCGGGACGCGCAAAGAAGAACGTGATCGCGGTCGCGCCCTACTCGGTGGCTGCGAAAGCGGCGAAGCGGAACTCCCGGAAGGTTCGCTACCCCGGCCGTCGCCTCAGTTCGCGCACAGTCGGGGTTGCCGCAGCAGCCAGCGGCGGCATTCGGATCCCTTTCCCTCCGGGTACACCTTGCCACGCGGGTCGGCAAGGTGTTTCTCGTTCTTGAAGTCCTCGCGCAGGGCCTCGTCGCGCGAGTAGAGGAGCCTCGCCCCGCTCAGCCGGGCAAGGGCGAGAACGTGCTGGTCGTTGGATCGAACGGTCTCCTGGGAAGCCAACACGTGCGCTTCCTCGTTCACCAGAGCGTCCGGAATGTCCTTGGCGCTGCCTCGGAGCAAAGCCTGACGCAGCCATTCTCTGAACGATTCGTGACTGGTAAGTTCCTGGCGCAAGCGGCCGCCTACGGTCAAGCGCCCCCTACCCGACTCGATCCAGAGCCTGAACTCCCTCGCTCCGGGTGGGGGGTCACTCGTGAACACGGCGGAAACCGCGCTCGCGTCGAGAATTGCGCACACGACCGCTACAGCCCGATCGACCGATTCGTCTCTTCCATGAAGAACCGGCGGTAACTGGGCGGCGCGCCCAGAATGTTCCCGGCGTCATCAATCCGTAGAGAGTGGATGCGCACCTCCAACTCCCAGCGCTCGAAGAACAGAATCGAGACGTCTTCGGGTTTCAGACCGGTGGTTCCGTCGCGGATGTCCATGCGCACCCGGTCGATCAGGTGGTCACCGTGGGTCTCGACGATCAACTGCTTCCCGTGCGCGGCCACGCTGCAGAAGAGCGAGCCGAGAGCGGCTTGGGCGCTTGGATGGAGGTGGACCTCCGGTTGCTGCAGGAGGAACATGCCTGGCGCATCCGAGCGGAGGAGCTCCGTGATGACAGGAAGCACCTGACTGACGCCATAGCCCACGTCGGTCAGATTCCTCCACGGTCCCTTGAGCCGCCGGCTTCCCGATTTTCTGACCTGAATCTGGAAGGGCTCGCTGCTCGTCTTCCCGAGGCGCCTGACGCGCATCTCGTCGAAGAGTCCTGAAGACTGTCCGAAGTCTTCGAGGGCGCGGTGCAATGCCCTCCAGTTCCCCTGGCTGCGTTGCGCCATGTCCGCGAGGTACATGGGAACGGCTTCTCCCTCGGGATCTCGGGTCAAGCGTGATGGGTCATAGGTGCGGCGTGGCTTTGAACGGACCGGTGCGCTTGCATAGGGTTGGCCGTGAGACAACACGCTAGTGCCGAGAACGGCGATTCTCATTATGTGCTTGCGGTCTTCCGCGGTAGGGAGTCTTGGGCCGCACAGGCTGATCCAGCCCGAATCTGACGCGTTCCTGTCGCCGTTCTTCCCGGATAGCAGAGTATCCAGCACGAAGATCAAGGGTGTCAGAATGCGCCGCTCATAGAAGGGAAGGCTGGGGTCGAAATCGGGTTTGAGGTTGCAGCTCCAATGCCCGTTCGAAGTCCCGACAGTGACTTCCTCGTCATGCACATCGAGGTGGATGAACGCATCGCGGTAGGAGACATGTCTCTTGCTGAGTGCTGGTTGGTTGCGATCTCGCGCGAACGTGAAGTCGAAGGAGCACTCTTCCTTCCGGCGCGAAGGATCCTCAGTCGGTGGGAGGACGTTGGCGGTGTACCCGGCCTCGAAGGCGGTTGCGCGACTGCCCCTCGCTCCTCGGTGATGCGCGATCTCGTCGAAGCTGCCGAGATCGTATGGGGCTTCCTTGAAGTCCGGCAGTTCGTGGCGGTAGCCGAGATCCCACAGTGCGCGGATCAGCGCCAGGAAGGAGGTCTTGCCGGTGCTGTTCTCGCCGACGAGGAGAGTGAGCGGGGCCAGCCGCGCGGTTTGTTCGTCGCGAAAGCAGCGGTAGCCGCGGAGTCTGATCTCGTTCATGGGTCGTTGACTTCTTGGCGCGGCGGCCAGCGCCGGCGGGACCGTGCCGGCTGTGAGATGTCTGTTCCGATCCTGTTGTGCCGCTGGGGGTGGGTGCCGGTGGGGTGTTCGGCTGACCTTGGTGCCACCACGCCCCAGACCAGCCGCTACCTTAATCGTACACCCCGTCCGCGAACCACCGCTCCGACCTCCGGTCGCGGTAGATCCGGCACACGGCGCCGTTCCGCAGTTCCACGTCCCAGTAGTCCCGCAGGGCCGGGGCCTCTCGCCACCAGCCCTCCTCGATCTCCCAGGGACCGGCGGCGGTGCGGACGGGGCCCTCGATGCGGACGTGGCGTTCATCGCTCGGCAGGGGGTTGATCTGCACCGGTTCGGGGCAGGGCGTGGAGGCCTCGACCGTCAGCACCTCGACCTCGAGTGGCGGCCGCAGGGTGCGGACCGCCAGCATGCCGCGGCCCGGACGGGGTTCGAGCCGGATGCGTGGCGGTGGGGGCGGGTCGTAGTCGGCCAGCCGGAAGCGTTCCGGCAGGTGGCCGTTCCTGGTGCGTGGCGAGCCGACCCGGTTCGGGCCGAGCAGGGCGAGCAGCCGGGCGGTGACGGCGGCCAGACGGTCGGGCGACAGGGCGGCCGGACCGAGCAGGCTGAGTTGAGCTTGGCGCGGTACATCGGGGTGGGCCGCTAGCTGCATGCCGAGAATCGGCGCTCGCGGTGGCGCCGCCTCCAGGTTGAGACGGATCAGGGACAGCAGCGTTCGGGCCTCACGCGTGGGCGCCGGCAGCTCGATTGCAAGTTCGTGGAAGCCTTCGGGTTCTAGCTTGAGCGACAGTTCGAGCCGCTTGCAGCCCATGCCCCGGGCTTCGAGCCGGGCGGTGAGCCGTTCGACCGCGCCGCGGGCGACGAACAGGAACGGTTCCAGGTTGTCGATCGGCCACTCGAAGGTCTGCGACTCGCGGAAGGTGGGCGGCGGCGGACGGGGAGTGAGCGGCGCCGGATCGACGCCCCGGGCGGCGGCATGGAGCGCCGTTCCGCGCCCGCCGAGACGGCTGTGGACCTCGCCAGCCGGCAGGCCGGCCAGATCGCCGACGGTGCGCAGGCCCCAGAGCTTCAGCGTGTGGAGGATCTCCTGGTCGTCGCCGTCCGGCGCCGTGCCGCCGGAACCGCCGCCGCTTTCGAGCAGGGAGTTGAGCGGCAACGGCGCCAGGAACCGGGCTTCGCCGCGTGGCGCCACGACGTTCGGCGACCGCGGCAGGGCGGCCGCGGCCCGCGCCGCGAGCTTGCTGCCGGCGATGCCGACCCGCCCGGGCAGGCCGGCGGCATCCATGTCCCGCATCATCGTCTGGCCGAGGCTGTGCTCGTCATCGACCGCGATGTCGAGGTAGACCATGCCCTCACCGCCGTCCTCGACCCGGGGCGAGAAGGCGCCGGCGATCTCGAGCAGCACTTCCTGCGCGGTGTGTTCGCGCTCCGGGTCGCGGACACGGTCGACCAGGCCGGATTCGATGTTCCGGGCCTGGGTCACGGTCAGCCCCGGCCGCACTCCCGCGCGGCGCGCCAACCGGGAAGCGGCGACGATCCGCGCCGAGGGGCCTTCGTGGACCACGACCGCTTCGCGGGCGAGTTCCGGCGCCCCCCGCAGGTAGGCCGCCAATGGAAACAACGCCGCCCTGATGCAGGCGATGCGGGACCTGCGTTTAGCCGGCACGCCTCAGCACCTCGGCGGGCGAGCCGGAGCGGCTGGTTTCCGTCGATCGAGGCGGTGCGACGGGCAGGGGGCGCCGCAGGCTGCCGGTGAGAACGCGCAGTTCGACGTCGGCGGCCGCGCCCGGCCGTTCGCCGCGCGACTTGGCGAGTTCCAGGCGGGTCGCGAGTCCGTCGAGCAACCGCGGGCTCCTCGGCGCGGCCTGCGCCCAGAGAGCGCGAACGGGGGGCGTCTCGCCCCCTGGGAACGCGGGCGTCTCGCCCGCATTCCGGACCGGCGACGTGCGCGATCCCAGGTCGATGATTTTCTGCGGCGCCGTGCCGCCGGCGCGGTACGGGCTGGCGATCAGCAGTGCCGTCTGATGATCCTCCGCCGCGCGGCGCAGCCGCAGCCACGCGGACTCCTTGCCGCGGCCGCCGGGCACCGGGGGCAGTCCGAGATCGATCGCGACCAGGGGAAAGCCGCCGCCGATCAGCACTTCGGCGCTGCCCAGCGCCTGCTTCAGCCGCTTGGGCCGCGCCCAGAGCAGTCGTTCGAGGACGACTCCGGCCCGCGCCGCTGCCTGCGGATCGAAGTGATCTCCCAGATCGACCAGCGCCGCCGATTCACCGCTCTGGGTGGCGCCGGCCAGAAGCTCCAGCACCAGGGAGAAGCGGCCGCTGCTTCGAGGGCCGACCAGCTCGACCGTCTGCCCGCGACAGATCCCGCCGCCGAGCAACCGGTCGACGCCAGAAAGCCGCGTGGCGAACAGTTCAGCGTCCGTCTCCTGAATACTGATCGCGGGACTGTCGCCCACCAGCTCCCGCCCGCGCCGGATCTGGCGCACCAGCGACCGCGGCCACTGCGGGTCGGTGAGAGCTGCGGGCAGGGAAGTCACGGCGCCGAGGGACGCGAAACGCGAGAAGCGGGAAGGTGGGAAGAGAGCATCATAGCGCAACTAGGGCGTAAACAGGAAGCTCACTTGCTGCGGCGTTCGCCGCTGCGCATAGGCCCGTACAACGGCCACTGATGGATCGTGTTAAAACTTGGGAGCCAAAAGTTAATAACTCGAACCCATATTCAACCTTCCCGCTGTGGTAAAACTTATCCTCTAACTCTTCATAGTCGGTTGGCCAATGCAGAGTTGTTCAACTGAGCTGAGGTCAGGAGTCGGACCACTCGATGGAACGTCCAACACCGGGTCGCTACGAAGTCACCGTCGGGGGAGGCGAGCAGGTGCGCGCCTTCATTCCAGCGCCCCTGCCGCCGCAACCCCCGCTGAACCTCGAAGGCCCCCTGCTGCGATCCCTGGAAGCCGCCAGTCTCGCCCTTGGGCGGCTGGAGGGAGCGAATCAACTCCTGGAGCCGACGCTCTTCGTCTACTCCTACGTCCGCAAGGAGGCGGTGCTGTCCTCCCAGATTGAGGGCACTCAGTCGTCGCTCTCCGATCTCCTGCTGTTCGAGCTCGACCAGGCGCCGGGCGTGCCGCGCGCCGATGCGGCCGAGGTCTCACGCTACGTTGCTGCCCTGGAACACGGCCTGAAACGCCTTGGCGAGAACTTCCCCCTCTCGAACCGTCTGATCCGTGAACTACACGGCATCCTGCTGTCTGCCGGCCCCGGCGCGAGCAAGGCTCCGGGTGAGTTTCGCCGCTCCCAGAATTGGATCGGTGGCACCCGTCCTGGCAACGCCGTCTTCGTGCCACCTCCGCACCTCGCTGTGCCCGACTGCATGGCGGACCTTGAGCGCTTTCTGCACGCCAGGGACGACGGTTTGCCGACCTTGGTTCAAGCTGGCTTGGCCCATGTGCAGTTCGAGACGATCCACCCCTTCCTCGACGGCAACGGCCGCGTAGGCCGGCTGCTCATCACCCTGCTGTTGTGTGAAGCCGGGGTGCTGAGCCAGCCGCTCCTCTACCTCAGCGTCTACTTTAAACGCCACCGGGACCAGTACTACGAACTGCTCGACCGCGTCCGTCACACCGGCGATTGGGAGTCCTGGCTGGCGTTCTTTCTTGAGGGTGTACAAGAGACGGCCGAGAATGCCGCGGCGACAGCGCGGCGCCTCACCGAACGGTTCACGGCCGACCGGGAACGCATCGCAGCCGAGAGTCGCCGAGCCGGCTCGGCGCTTCGCGTCCACGAGGCTTTCCAGGAACGTCCTATCCTCTCCATTCCCGAGACGTGCAAGCGCACCGGCCTCTCGTTTCCGGCCGTTTCTGCCGCTCTGAGACTCCTGGAACGCGCTGACCTCGTCCGAGAGATCACCGGCTTCAGCCGGAACCGGGTGTACGTCTACAGCGAGTATCTGAGGATCCTGAACGAGGGCGTGGAGACCTAGGAGGAGAAGGCGGGAGGGCAGGCGCCCGCGACACTCGTGCGCCCCGCGTTTCGGGTTACCATCGTCGTCGCCCGGTTCGGCGCGTAAGCGGCCGACGGGCGGTCCTGACCTTGCCAGCATGAGCGGACCCTCTCGCGGCGCCGATTGCGGTGGAGGAGACGATGACGACGAGGAATGCACCTGAAGAGAGCCGCGGCGCTCCCGGTACGCCGGAGGAGATCTGGGCGATTCTGCGGCACACTTCCGACCTGATGGCGGAGAGCGATGCCAGGATGGTCGAGGTCAGAGAGGGCATGAAGGAGACCGATCGGCTGCTGAAGGCACAGGCGAAGGAGACCGACCGGCTGCTGAAGGAACAGGCGAGGGAGGCTGACCGGCGGTTCAGGGAGACCGACCGCCAGATGCAGGAGACGGACCGGCGGCTCAAGAAGGCGGAAGGCCTGTTCACGTCCCAGTGGGGCAAGTTGATGGAGAGCTTGGTCGAGGGCGACCTCGTACCCCTGCTGAAGAAGCGGGGTATCGCGGTGGAAGGGACTTTGCAGAGATTCGAAGGGAGGCGGAACGGACAGCACTTCGAGATCGACATCCTCGCTTTGAACAGCACGGAAGTTGTCGTCGTCGAGGTCAAGACGACACTCAGGCCCGGAGACGTCACCCGCTTCGTGGAGAAGCTGTCGCGGTTCGCGGAGTGGTTCCCGGCGTACCGGGAACATCGGATCTACGGCGCGGTGGCGTATCTCCAGAGCGACAGCTCGGTAACGAAGTACGCGGAGCGGCAAGGGCTGTTCGTCATCCGTGCCACCGGCAGCAGCGCCAGCATCGTCAACGAGGCGGACTTCGAACCCCGCGTCTTCTCGGGTTCGCTTCCCGCTTGATCTCACCGACCTTCCGGCCCAGCCTAGGCCGAAGTTCTGGTGCCCAAGTCGTGAAACTCCTGCAATGACGGTGTTTTTTTGGATATGGGTGTGTTGTCTACTGGGTACGGTTGGTCATGGTCGGTAGGTTGAGGAGGCTGAATGCCTCGGCCTGGAGGGGTGTCGGTCTGGCCAGGACATCCGCGGTGGCGTTCTCGTGGCCCTGCATTTGGACGCGATTTCGGGTCAGGGTGGCCAGGTCGGCGAGCAGGGTCTGGAAGCTGTGGACGGGTAGTCCTTGCGGTGTGCGCTTGGCGCTCGCCTTGGCGCGGGCTGCGGGGGACCGGCGAGCCGGCTGGACGGGCGAGGAGCGTTGGTCCCTTGGGTCGTCGTCGTCGAAGAGCAAGGGAGCGAGAAGGCGTCGCATGTGCCACTCGACGTAGTAGGCGAGCATGCACAGAAAGACGTGGGCTCGCACTCTGTCGGCCAGGCGATGGTGGACGGGCCGCACCTTGAGGTCGACGCTCTTGTAGCTGCGGAAGGCGCGCTCGACGCGGCTGAGGCTCTTGTAGGCCCGGACCGCCTCCGGCGCCGGGAGGTCGGCCTCGGCCACGTTGGTGCGGATGACGTAGAAGCCGTCGAGGGCGGCCTCTTCGGCGATCCGCGTCTGATTGCGGCAGTAGCGGAAGCCGTCTTCGTCGATCTCGGTGTCGAAGTGCTTGCCGACCTTGTGGGCGCGCAGGGCGCGGTCGGCGCGGGCGGCGATCTTGTCCTTGCCCCGCAGGGGGCGCTGTGGGCGCCTTGTCGCTTCGGCGACGGCCTCCAGCTTGCGCTCGGTGGCGTCGAGAAGCTCCTGGCGCTTGCGGCGCCGCCTGGTTGCCAGCAGCGGGTTCCGGCACACGATCAGCCGCTCTGCGGGGTACAGCTCGGGGGCGCTCAGTTCGGCCATGTCCCGTTCGTCGAAGATCGACAGTTGCAGGTGGCCCTGCTGCACCAGGGTGCGGATCGCGGGCGCGCGCAGGGCGGTGATCCACGACAGGCCGCCGGGTTCGAGGTCTTCGCGGATGCGGGCGCTGGTGAGCAGGCCCCGATCGCCGACCATGACCACGCGGTCGAGCGAGAAGCGCTCGTTGAGCTTCTGCACTTGGGCACTCAGCGTGCCGGGATCGGCGGTGTTGCCTTCGAAGACCTCGACCGCGACCGGGCATCCGTCCCGGTTGCAGAGCAGCGGGAAGACGATCTGGGGCTTGCCCGGCTTGCCGTCCTTGGAGTACCCGCGCCGGGCGAGGGCGCATTTCGCGCCCTCGAAGTAGACCGAGGTCACGTCGCACAAGACGAGGCAACCGTCATTGAGGTGCTGTTCGGCCAGCCGTCGCTCGATGCGTTGCTGCCGTTTGAGCAGCCAATCCATGGCGGAGTAGAGCTCGTCGGCGCCCGCCTCCTCGACTCCGAGTTCCTCGCCGAGGGTGTGGGACGAGGTCTCGCTTGAGAGTCCGCGTGCGGTGGCGAGCTTGGAGCGAGGTTCGAGGATGCGGGCGATGATCATGGCGAGCGCGAGCGCCCGTTCGCGCGAGGGTCGGCGGTCGAGGAGTGTCTCGAGGCCGCGTCGTCGCGCGGCGCCGAGCGTGGCGGCGACATGACCGTGGGGCCTGGAGCGCAGGATTTCGAAGGCGGAGTCGAGGGAGGGCAGTGCGACGCCGCCCTTGAGGAGAGTGCGCAGGCCCTCAACGAGATGATCGGGCCACTTGGAGAGGTTGGCGAGTGTCCGTTTGCAGACTCTTCCGTGCTCTCGGTAGGACTCGCGCAGGAGCACGGCGGGTGGCGAGTTGCGGTTGGGTACGCGTTCGATGTACATGGCTTCTATTGTAGCTTCATCATATCTCCATGTCTACCGCACTTGACCATGCTACATGGGTACACTATGCGGCCAGGAAACCGCAAAACCCTAGGCGCGGCAACGATCCGCGACACTCAGGCCCCCAGAACTTCGGCCTAGGCGTGGCTGTGGCCTGCTGGCAGTCGTAGACCGACCGCTTCGCAGAACTCCCGCAGATCGCCTAGCTGGTTCTCCAGCACGTCCCGGACGATCGCCAGATTAGTCCTGGCGTACTCGTGAACGAGTATGTTCCGGAAGCCGACCATGTGCTGCAAACGGCGGGCGAGGTCTTCGTTGATCCAGCCGGCGGCGTGTAGCAGTCGTTGCGAGACTTGACCTCCCAGGCGATGCGCCTTCGTGGGGCGCGGTCGATGAGGAGTTGGCCGTCCCGGCGCACCCGGTGGGCGAGGTCGCACGGGGCTCGATTCAGGATGACGATCTGTACCGGTCGCCCTGTCTTTTTTTCGATGCGGGCGGCGAGGTCCAGGCGGAGGCTCTCCAGCGTGTCCGGAGGATCCGATTCGAGCAGGAGCGCGACATCGACATCGCTGTCGAGGCGCTGAGTGCCGCGGGCGACGGACCCGTAGAGGTAGGCGGCAACGATGTCCGGCTCGGCGTGGAGCTCGGAGCGCAGCGTCGCGGCGATCGCCTCGGTCTCGAGTGTTGTGGTTGGCATCGCGGTTGGTTCTTCAGAGCGGCCGGCTGAGAATACCGCCTCAGTCCGCGTCGGACAGCGAATCGACCTCCAGGACCTCACCGTTGCGCAGGACGAGGAAGCGGTCGGCGAACTCGGCCAGGGAACCTGCTTCGTGAGTCGCGAACAGGGCCAGACCGCCGGCCTCGCGCAGCGCTGCAAGCCACTGGTGGATGCGACCTCTCCAGTGCTCGTCCATGGCGTCGAGCGGTTCATCCAGGACCACTGTGCGCGGCATCCCGATCCAGGCGGCCGCCAGGAGAACTCGACGTCGTTGGCCTCGGGACAACTCGCGCACGGAGAGGTCAGCTTCGGCCTCGAGCTCCGTTTCGATGAGGACTTCTTCGGCTCGCTCCACCCGCTGCGACCTCAGACGGCAGACGAGGCGGAGCACCTCGCGAATGGTTGCGAACGGGGTGATATCCGGTTCCTGGGGAACGAAGGCCAGGTCGGAGCGGGCTGCGACCTCTCGTCGCCACAGGTCGGAACCGTTCACGAGGATTCTTCCGGCGTCCGGTTTCTCCACCCCGGCCGCCAGTTTCAGCAACGTCGTCTTGCCCGATCCGTTCTCGCCGGAGAGCACGGTGACGCCACTTGTGACCTCCAGGTTCAGATCGCTGAAGATCTGCGACCGGTCGTCGTAGGCGAAGGCGACGCCTTCCATCCGCAGGCTCCGCATCACGGCTCCGCCTCGCGGGCGCCGTCGAATCGACGCTCCAGGTAGAGACCCACCTTGAGCGACTGTTCGCGTCTGGCGGAGGTTTCCAGGACGAGCGGCGAGGCAAGTCCGAGGACGAGCGCGGCCATGGGCTGGACGCTCGTGAGAAGCGCCGCCAGAAAGGCCTCGATGTACGTCCACGCTCCGAGTCGTGTGAGCCCATGTAGCGAGTTGCGCATGCGTCCCGGCAGGCGGACCGCCAGGAAGACGAGGAGCACGAAGACGGACAGGCCGCTTGAGAGACGCAGGTAGAGGATCGGGATCAGCAGCGGACTGGCGACCAGCAGCATCAGGACGGCATCCGCGACGACCCTCTGTCTCGCGGACCAGGGGAGGGAGCGGGACCAGGCCCAGGGCGGCCGGCGGGCGTTCAGCAGCGTCGCCATGGCAAGAACCGTCGCGGTGATGCCGAGCGACGTGCCCAGGCGCAACACGAGTTCGGACTGGTCGGGCGTGAACTCGTTGTTGTGAATCGCCAAGCCTGTCGGTGTCGCAAACACGGCGGCCGGTAGGTGAACCAGCGTGATCCACATCCCAAGCGCTCGCAAGGAGAGGATGAGTTGACCAATTGGCAGGTGCCGGCCGAGACCGCGAAGAGAGATCGGCGCGGAGGGAACTCTTGCGATGCGAGTTGACCAGTCTCCGGCCTGCGCGTAGGCCAGTACGAGAAGGATAATTGCGGCCACCAGCCCCAGCGTAGAGGCGCTCGCCGCCAGCGGTACTGCTGCCGCACCGCAGGCGCGAACCCGCCGGGGTGCTGGCGTCCACACGCTTGCGGCGGCCAGGGCTAGCAGGGGAAGACCAAGCAGGGCGCGGACCGAAGCTGGCTCGCCGAGCAACTTCGCGCCGGTCCAGAGCAGGATCCATAGACCGGCAAGGTGGGGAAGCGTGGATGCGACGCCGAGAACACCGGCGGTCCAGCGCGTTCGCACGCCGACGGGCAGATGAAGGTGCCAACCGCGGTGTGCCGGCGCGAGACGCCGGGCCGCCACGGCAGCGGCAACGACGGCCCAGAGCGCGAAGCCGAGCCTGGACGCCGAGAACGCCTCGGGCGTCGCGATACCGGCCGCCAGACCCTTGAGCAGAAGCTCACGCGCCGCCGGTGGCTGGAACGCCACCAGAACCAGCAGAAGCACCAACTGAAATGTCGCCAGGCCAAGGGTAACCCGGATGGCGGAAGAGAGATGGAACCGGTAGCTGGCTCCCAATCCAGTCTTTGTCACCGACTGGCGCACCCACTTGCCTCGAACACCCCGGTGTTCTTGGCCAGACGCAAGCAGCCATTGCGTTCTATCTCCGAGGCCGCTGCGTCGCGCAACTCATCCAGTTTGTTGGGATTCGGCGCCATCGTGCCGATCGAGCGCACATAAGCGATCAGGGGTTCGACCTCGGTAATCTCCAAGGCGTCCTCATAGCGGTGTATCACGACGGAGGCGAACACTCTCTTCAATTGGGCTCCGCCGGTCTCAAGGCTAAAGAGCTCAAGCGTGCTCTCCTCTGGGTGCTGATCCTCCTGATGCATCGCTTGCCGTACCCACCCGCCCAGGCCGATCCGGTCGGTGAGCCCATTGGTCGCCGCGTACAGACTCCCGTCGGCTCTGAGCACCCGACGCAATTCGTCCAATGCCCGTGCTCGATCGGGGACGTGGTAGAGCATGTGGTTTGCTATCACACCATCGAACCGATCGTTGTCGAAGGGCAGATCCTGGGCATCGGCTACGCGATAGGAAAACCGTACCTTGCCAAGGGTCTGGCGGGCGGCGTCGAGCATGCCAGGCGAAAGATCAGCCAGAGTGACCTCCCATCCAGACGGAATCCGCGCTCGATTGGCACGCCAGAGGTCTCCGGGTCCGCAGCCCAGGTCCAACAGGCGGGCCTCTTCCCCGAAATCGAACCGATCGAAGACCCATGGCAACCAGCCTCGCGGATTGACGCTGAAGCGGGCGTGCAACTGAGCGCGATCTCGCAGATTGCCTGGGTCCCGGTATTGGTCCTCGACCAGGTATTTCCGGTCGGTCATTCTGTTCATGCTCTGCGCGTACCACATGCCTGGTCACGGGTCGCTTCTCGCCGCCAGAACGGCCGGATGAAGCGGCCCTGAAGCCGCGCCCGCCTCAGGAAGACAACGCTCACCAGCAGGCACACGGCAATGGCGAACACGGAACCCTCTACGCCGAGAGCGCCGCCGGAGAGGAAGTCGGGTCCGCTCAGCCGGGATTGGAGAACGCTTTGCACCTGGATGCCGGAGAGATTCGGGCCGAACACGCCCGCCACCATGAAGTTCCATCCGAAGTGGACGCCGATCGCGAGCCATAGTCGCCGGGTCAGGACGTAGGCGGCACCGAGCAGCACGCCCGCTTCGATACCGATCGCCGCGGCGCCGTACAAGGTCGCGTTCGGATTGCTCAGGTGTACGAGACCAAAGAGCGCTGCCGAGATGGTGAGGGCCAGCCATGTTCCGAGCCCCTCTTCGAGAATCCGGAACACCACTCCGCGGAAGACCACCTCCTCGAGATAGCCGGACACGGCGGCGATGGCGAACGCGGTCAACAGGGCGGTCCAGGCACCGACTCCTTGCACCTGGTAGAAGCCAAGCGCCGCGATGAGCGCCACGGTTAACGTCAAGCAAGCGGCGCCGACCAGAGTTCCCGCGCTGGTTTCACGCAGTGCCCCGCTTAGGGAGAGTTCAGCGGCAGACCGTCGCTCCAGGAGACGGGTCATTCCACGGTAGGCGAAGTGAACGGCGAGGATGGGAAAGACCACTCCGACCGCGACGCGCAGCCAGGAGATTTCCAACCACAGGCTGAGCCCGGCGGCCGCCAGACCCTGGAGCACGACGGCCGCGGCGATACCAGCGCCAAAGAGGACGATCCGGGTCAGCGGGAATCGGAGAACCGGAACTCCCCATCGCTTCCACCGCTTCTGAGCGGGCGCCGCCGTCTCGTCCATGTCGCGATCTCCGGGAGGAAGGAGCCTCCTTTTCTACGCGCCTCCCACGCTATCGCGCTAGCGGAGCGAGCCTGGTTCCGCGCCGTTGGCCCCTACGCGGCGTGCGATGTGTTTCGTTCCCGGGCGACCGCTGCTTCGAGGTGCGGTGGCGGCCGCCACAGGCATTCCATGACGTAAGGCAGGTCCATCGGTGTGCCGTCCCAAGCGGGCATGGATTCTCTGCCGGTGATCATGATGCCGGCGTCCTCCAAGTGGCGGATCAGCTCATGGGCAGGGTACGAGCCGACTGGCGGCGGCGCGGGGCTGCGCTCCAGCGGCCGACCACGTCTGTCGAGGAACTGGACGGCGCGTTCGTTGTTCATCTTCACGCTGAAGCCGCCTTCGTAGAGCAGGCGGTGGTGCCGCCGGCAGAGGAGCACGAGGTTCGAGAGCTTTGTTTCGCCGCCGTCAGCCCAGTGGACGATGTGGTGAGCGTCGCAGTGCTTCGACGTGCAGCCGGGGAAGCGACAACCCTGGTCGCGGAACTCCAGGGCCCGCCGGATCGGCGGCGGGATCGTGCGGGTCTTGCGGCCAACGCTCAGGATCTGGCCGTTCCGGTGGGCCATCGAGACTCTGCCGGCGTCGCGGGCGATCCTCCGGGCTGTTTCCGCGGAAACCGGGATAAGGGAGCTCCCGAGCCAGGCGCCGTTGACCGATCCTGGCAACGCGGGCGTCTCGCCCCCATCCGTTGGCGTTCCCGCGGGAACGCCTGCCCTGGACGTTCCCGCGGGAACGTGAGTCCGGTTGTCAGCCGTCGCGCTCTGCTGCGCCCTCGGCTCTTCCCCGTTGACATGAACCACGACCTGGTAGCGGTCGCCGCTCGACCCCGGATCGAGCCCGCCCTTGAGCGCGCTCTCGGCAACGAGCGCAAGAGCGTCGGCGCGCACTTTGCCGACTGGCGGTTTGTCCTCCTGCTGCTCTGCGTAGAGCTTGTCGCTCGCCGCATCGAGTGCCTTCATCAGGACTTCGCCCGCCTCCGGCGCCAGACAACCGCGGATCACGAACATGCCGTTCTCGTCGATGTGGGTCGTCACATGGCTGGAAGCGTCGCGCAACTCGTCGTCGTGGGCCTCGACCGTGCGGTCGATCCTTCGCCAGCTTCTCACCATTCGTTCGATCTGGGCCGCGGTCCCGGTCTTGCCCAAGTCCACCAGCGACTGCTCGGTGTCCGGCGCGGCGATACGGGTGAGCGCCCTCACCTTGGAGTAGGAGAGTTCGCCCTTGCTCATTGCCTCACTCAACAAGGGCAGGTCACCCAGGGCTCGGGCGACTCGCACCCGCTCACGGGCCGCGCCGGGCGCTAGCCCGATTCGCCAGGTGAGCCAGTGGGCGCAAGTGAGGAAGCCGCAGCTCCAGCCTTCCTCTTCATCGAACTTGCGGATCAGGACGAGCAGCTCATAGGTCGCCGCGTCAATGCGCGCAGCGAGCGTGGCGATCTCTTCGCCCATGCGCTCCTTGCTGCTCATGCCGGTTTGTTTGTCAATCATTTGGTTGCCACCCTGTGGTGGGACCCGACGGTCCGGATTGGCACGTATCGGAGGCCCTGAAACCGGCCGTTCGGGGCCTCCGCCGAGGCCAAGGAATATAGCATGAGTTCTTGAGGAACACAAGCAATTGAGGTCGATGCAGATGCCCGGTTGGCGTCCTCCTGGGCTCCGCTCAATCGGAACCGGTGAACCGCGGACTCGCGACGGGGATGGCGTCCGGGCTGGGCCGGTTGGCGTCCTGGCCGACCCGGCGGCGAGCTTGCTTCTGGCGGGCAAAGCCCTAGACTCCAGGCTCTCGTTCTCGCCTACGCGGCGACGTTTCGGTCGCCCCCCGCCTTCAATGCTCGATTGAGACGACCTTGCCCGGCCAACTCTTCACCCAGTACTTCCTCACCGACGGTATTCGGGACACGGCGGAGTGGCGGGAGTCGGTCCGTCACCCGGAGGCCTTCGCCGAGTTCCAGGCGAGGGTCCCCACTCTCCTCGCGGCGTTCAGCCGCTCCAGCGATCCGAACGAGGCGGTCACCGAGGCGGATCTGATCCGGCCCATCCTGGAGCTGCTCGGATGGTCGCACTACCTGCCGCAGCAGGCGACGGCGCGGGGCGAGGACGTTCCGGACCACCTGCTGTTTGAAGATGCCGAATCGAAGGCCCGTGCCAACCAACGTACCGTTCCCGGCGACCGCTATCTCGACGCTCTCCTGGTCCAGGAGAGCAAGCGGTTCGGTTTGCCTCTGGATGGCCGGGACCGTGCCGGCCGCTTGTACGTGGGCACGCCGCATGGGCAGATCCTCCGGTACCTGGCCACGGCCGAGAGCGTCTCGGATGGCCGGATCCGTTGGGGCATCCTGACCAACGGCGATCGCTGGAGGCTGTACGACCACCGGGCGCGTCCTCGCGCCAGCGGGTACTTCGAGGCGAACCTCCCAGCCCTGTTGGAACAGGGCGACGAAGAAGGTCTGAGAAGGTTCTTTCTCCTGTTCGCTCGTCGGGCGTTCACGCTGCAGGACGGAGCGACGGCGACCTTCATCGAAAGGGCGATCGCAGAGGGGAAGCGCTATGAGGAGAAGGTCGCCGAGGACCTCTCCCAGGCCGTCTTCGACGATGCCTTCCCCCGACTTCTGAACGCGCTTGCCAAAGAGGCCCCGTCGGCCGATCTGCGGGAGATCCGCGACGCCGCGCTGATCTTCCTCTACCGGCTTCTGTTCGTTCTCTACGCCGAGGACCGGGGTCTCTTGCCGGTGAACGACCCCAGGTACGACGACTACGGTCTGAGGCGGCGAGTGCGGGACGACATTGCCCGCCGGATGGCCGAAGGGGACACGTTCTCGAGCACGGCCGGCAACTACTACAACCGTCTGATGGAGCTCTTCCGGCAGATCGACGGCGGTGACCGGTCGATCGGCCTACCGCCTTACAACGGCGGTCTGTTCGCCGAGGAAGCGGCGCCTCTGCTGGCAAGGGTTCGTCTCGCAGACAGTGAGACGGCCCCGGTCGTCTTCGGGCTCAGCCATTTCGGCCACAGGGGCGATGGTCAGGCCAAGTTCGTCAACTACCGCGACATGTCGGTTCAGCAGCTTGGTTCGATCTACGAGCGGCTCCTTGAGCGCGAGCCGGTCCGAGATCCGGCAGGCAACGTCTCGATCCAGCTCAACCGTTTCGCGCGGAAGGACAGCGGCAGCTTCTATACGAGCCAGGAACTGGTCGACCTGATCGTCGAGCAGACGCTGAAGCCCCTGGCGGAAGAGCGTCTGCGGGCGTTCGAGGCGAAGGCCGAGGACCTCAGCAGCGACCGCCGGACCAAGGCCGACCGCCTGGCGGATCTGGTGCAGATCGACCCGGCGGAGGCCGTGTTGGATCTCAAGGTGCTCGATCCCGCCATGGGAAGCGGCCACTTCCTGGTCACGGCCGTGGACTTCCTTTCCGACTATGTGGCGGAACTCATCGAGTACGTGCCGGCGGTGCCGGACTGGCTTGACGAGCCGTACGAATCGCCTCTGGTGGGTCGGATCGCTCGTATTCGGCAGGGCATCCTCCATCGCGCCGCCGAATCGGAATGGGTGATCGACGAGGCGCAGCTCACCGACCAGGCGATCATCCGGCGAATGGTGCTCAAGCGCTGCATCTACGGAGTAGACAAGAACCGCCTGACGGTGGAACTGGCCAAGGTGTCGCTGTGGCTGCACAGCTTCACTGTCGGTGCGCCGTTGTCATTCCTGGACCATCACCTGCGTTGCGGCGATTCCCTCGTCGGACTCAGGGTCGGCGATGGAACGGATGAGCTTCGCCGCCTCGGCGGGCTGATCGCCTCCAGCGCCATCCAGGGCGCGGAGAACGCGGTCGCCGGGATGGAACTGATCGAAGAGATGTCCGACGCGGACGTGGCGGAGGTTCGGGAGTCGGCCAGGCTCTTCGAGGGTGTCGACCAGGCGACCTCCGAGTTGCGCCGCGTGCTCGATTGCCTGTGCGCCTTGCGTTGGCTGACCGCGGGTATGAAGAAGAGACAGCGCAACGAGTTCGAGACGCGTGGACTGCTCGAAGTGGTTGGCGCCTATCCAGCCAAGGCGTACTCACTCCTCGCAGAGGGGCCGGGAGCAATTGATCCGACATCGGCGGCCGGTTCGGATGACGCCGGCCTCTCGAGATTCGCCGAGCTATGGCGTGATGCCCGCGCCCTGGCCGAACGCGAGACCTTCCTGCATTGGGAGGTGGCTTTCCCGGGCGTGTGGCGACACTGGCAGCGGCGGAGCCCGGAGGGTGGGTTCGACGCGGTGATCGGCAATCCGCCCTGGGACCGGATCAAACTCCAGGAAGTGGAGTGGTTCGCGACCCGTGATCCGGAGTTGGCCCGCGCTCCCACGGCGGCACAGCGCCGTATTGGCATCAAGAAACGCCGAAACCGGGGCGAACCGTTGGCCGCCGCGTTCGACGAGGCGAAGCGGCGCGCCGACAGCCTGCTGGCGTTGTTCCGGACTTCGGGCGACTATCCGTTGCTCGGCAGGGGCGACATCAACCTGTACTCGCTGTTCGTCGAGCGGGCGCTGAAGGTGCTCAAGCCGGGCGGCCTGGTGGGGCTGCTCGTGCCTTCAGGCATCTACGCCGACAGGACGGCCGCGCCGTTCTTCCAATCGATGTCTAGCGGGGGACGAGTGGCCGGGTTGTTCGACTTCGAGAATCGACGGTTGGGCGCCGGACAGCCGCCGTTCTTCCCCGACGTCGATTCGCGGTTCAAGTTTTCGCCCTGGTCCTCGGCGGTGATGAACGGTCGTTCGCGGAGACTCGGTGCGGGTTCTTCCTGGACAGCGCAGGAGATCTGAGCGACCCGGAACGGTGCTTCCCCCTGAGTCCGGTCGACTTCACGCGGGTCAATCCGAACACCGGCACCGCGCCCGTGTTCCGCACCCGCCGGGACGCCGAGATCACGCGGGGCATCTACGAACGTCATCCGGTGCTGGTGGACCGATCCGGGGGTGGGGAGCGGCGGGTTTGGCCGGTTCGCTACAACCGAATGTTCGACATGACGAACGACTCCCACCTCTTCAGGACTGCTGCTGAGCTTGAGGCGGCCGGCTGCTACCCGATTGCCGGGAATCGGTGGAAGCGAGGCGAGGAAGAGTGGCTGCCCTTGTATGAGGGAAAGATGGTCCAGGCCTACGACCACCGGGCCGCGAATGTCGTGGTCAACCCTGAGAACCTGAACCGGCCTGCACAGCCGCGGGAGGCCACGTTGGCGGAGCACGTCGATCCCTGCTGGTCGCCTGATCCGCAGTTCTGGGTGGCCGCCGATGACTTAGCCTGGCCCGAAGGTCTCGACTGGGCCGTCGCCTTCAAGGACGTCACGGCGCCGACCAACGTCCGCACCATGATCGCCGCTCTCGTGCCTCGCTCCGGCGTGGGCAACACGCTTCCGTTGCTCCTTCCGGGTGGCGTTGGCCCAGCTCCGGGCAACGCCGAGGCACTGTGGCTGCTCGCGGCGAACTTCAACTCGTTCGTCTTCGACTTCGTCGCGCGACAGAAGGTCCAGGGCCAGCACTTGAACTGGTTCATCGTCGAGCAACTGCCGGTGATCGGTCCTAAGGACTATGAGCGCCGATTTGGGGACAAGACCGCTCGGGATCTCGTCCGTGACCACGTCCTGCGTCTGACCCGCACAGCGCACGACATGGAGCCGTTCGCGAATGACCTCGGGTACGACGGGCCGGCCTTCGACTGGGACGACGAGGAGCGTCGACATCTGAAGGCATGGCTCGATGCGCTGTACTTCCTGCTCTATGGCCTGTCTCGGGACGAAGCAGAGCACGTGCTTGGGACGTTCCCTATCGTCCGGCGGCAGGACGAGGCGGAGTTCGGGCGGTATCGGACGCGAGATCTGGTCCTCGCCTACGTGAACGCGCTGGACGCTGGGGATCCAGAGACGGCAGTCGCGATCTAGTCGCCGCCGGTCCTCTCTCGCCTTGGCTAGGCCTTGGGCGTGCGTGAACTGGGACCTGTGGCGGCGTCACGGAGTTCTGGTCCAGCGAGTCGGGACGCGCTCTGGCGAGATTGCAAAACACTGTTCCTCGAAGATCGCCTCTAGTATCCACGCGACCCGGTCGGCTGCGTCGACATGAACGGCATCTCGAATCACGACCTGTTTGACCTTGAAGTCGAGTGACTCGATCCTAGCCCTCTCGTTCGCGTCGCCGTGCAGTACCGGTGTTCCCTCTTCGAACACTAAGGAATAGGAGCGGAGTCCGTCCTCTCGTGAGCAGGTCACTTGACCGGGCACTCGGCCAGCAGGTATAGGCAGCCCCACCGAAATCGGGAGCGCGAGTGTGTAGTTGATGACATCGCGCAGTGAAGCGGTTGATCCGTCCTTCATGGGGACCCGCAGCTCGTTGCCTGACGTAGCACGGCCGAGCTTCTGGGATGGCCTCGCGCCCTTGATCACGGCCTGGCTGTCAACGACTACGTCCTGAAGAAGGCAAAGGTCAACGGAGAGACGTCTGATGAAGCCGTTCCAGTCGGCGTCGGTGACCGGTCGAAGCCGCACTAGGCTGATCCTCTTGCCCGCCGCGAAGCGTTCAGCTGGTTTAGTGAATCCATTGAGGGAGACCAGCACTCCCTTCTCAATGCCAGTGTCGTGGAGCATTGAGGACAGCATGGCGACGCTGGGCCTGCCGACTCTGCGATCCCAGTACTTGCAATCGATTGCCGTACGGTATCTGTGAAGGCCGTCGGTGTGGGAAGCGAGGACGTCGATCTGGTATGGCGTGCCGGACGAACCGTGGACCCGGCAAGCCGGGCCCCAGCATTCAACTGTTACGCCAGACGCTTGCCCCAATCGTTGGTAGATGTCCTTCGTGAGTTCCTCGTATGATTGCCAGTTCACATTCGCTCCTTGGCCGAGCGTTGTCACCCGGCATCCTCGCCTCGTGATTGCTCCACGTCAACCGTTCTAGCCCGAAGTTCTGAGCTTCAAGTCGTGAAATCGCCTGTAGTGGTGGGCGTTTTCAGTTGTTCGGCGGTGTCTTGTACTGGGTACGTCGGCTTCAGGGGCGGATGCCGAGTAGTTTGAAGGCTTCGTTCTGGAGTGGAGTGGGCCGTGCGAGGACGTCGGCGGTGGAGTCGGCCTTGCCGTGCATCCGCACGCGGTTTCGGGTCAGCGTGGCCAGGTCGGCGAGCAAGGTCTGGAAGCTGTGGACGGGGAGTCCGTCGGGGGTCCTCCGGGAGTTGGCCTTGGTCATTGCCTCGTGCGACCTTCGCGCGGGATCGACGGGCGACTCGCGTTGGTCGTCGCGGCGTTGGTCGTCGAAGAGGAGGGGCGCCAGGGTCCGGCGCATGTGCCACTCGACGTAGTAGGCGAGCATGCAGAGGAAGACGTGGGCGCGTACCCTCGAGGCTAGGCGATGGTGGACGGGGCGCACTTTGAGGTCGACGCTCTTGTAGGAGCGGAAGGCGCGTTCGACGCGGCTGAGGCTCTTGTAGGCGCGGACCGCATCGGCTGCCGGCAGTTCGTCTTCGGGGACGTTGGTGCGGATGACGTAGAAGCCGTCGAGAGCGGCTTCCTCGGCGATGCGCGCCTCGTTGCGGCGGTATTGGAAGCCGTCCTCTTCGATCTCGACCTCGAAGTGCTTGCCGACCTTGTAGGCGCCCAGGGCGCGGTCCGCGCGCACGGCGATGGCGTCCTTGCCGCGCAGGGGGTTCTTCTTGCGCCGCGTCGCCGCAACGACGGCGTCGAGCTTGCGCTCGGTGGATTCGAGAAGCTCCTGGCGCTTGCGGCCGCGTTCCTCCGCCAGAAGCGGGTTCCGGCACACCACGAGGCGCTCCTTGGGGTACAGCTCCGGGACGCTGATCTCGGCCATCTTCCGCTGGTCGAAGAGCGACAGTTGCAGGTGGCCTTCCTGGGCCAGCGTCCTGATCGCCGGCGCGCGCAGGGCGCTGATCCAGGACAGGCCCGCGGGGTCGAGGTCCTCGCGGATGCGCGCGTCGGTGATCAGGCCCCGGTCTGAGACCATCACGATCCTCTCCAGCGAGAAGCGGTCGCGGAGCTTCTGCACCTGGGCGTTCAGGGTCGTCGGATCGGCCGTGTTGCCCTCGAATACCTCGACCGCGACCGGGCATCCGTCCCGGCTGCAGAGCAGGCCGAAGACGATCTGGACCTTGCCTCTCTTCTTGTCCCTGGAGTAGCCGTGCCTGGCCAGCGTGCACTTCCTGCCCTCAAAGTAGACCGAGGTCACGTCGTAAAGCACCAGCGAGCCGTCTTCCAGATGCCGCCGGGCAAGAGTCCGCTCGATGCGCGGCTGTCTTTCGAGCAGCCAGTCCATGGCGCCGTAGAGTTCGTCGGCCGAGGCCTCCTGCACGCCGAGTTCCTCGCCGAGGGTGTGGCTCATGGTCTCGCTTGCGAGTCCGCGGGCGGTGGCGAGCTTGGATCGCGGCTCGAGGATGCGGGCCGCGATCATGGCCAGCGCCAGCGCCCGTTCGCGCGAGGGCCGTCGGTCGAGGAGTCGTTCGATGCCGAGGCTTCGGGCCGCGCCGAGCACGGCGGCGACATGGCCGTGCGGTCTGGCGCGCAGGATCTCGAAGGCGGCCTCGAGCGAAGGCAGGGCGACTCCTCCCTTGAACAGGGTTCTGAGTCCTTCGACGAGTTGGTCGGGCCACTTGGAGAGGTTGGCGAGAGTGCGTTTCTTGACCTTTCCGTCCTGTCGGTAGGACTCTCTCAGCAGGACGGCGGGTGGTGAGTTTCGGTTGGGTACCCGTTCTATGTACATGGCTTCCTATTGTAGACGAAACCATTCAGGATGTCTACATGCCACGAGATCATTACATGGCTACCAATGGCAGAAAACAGGGGCGGCCCAACACCCGAAAACCCAAGCACTGCAACGCCTCTCGACGACGAGGACGCCCCAGGAGCCTCAGAACTTCGGGCTAGAGGAGAGCAGTAAACGGCCGGCCGCGTGCCGTGTGCGGCGCAGTTCCTGTTCCGATTGGAGGTTCAGGCTCTACTTCCTTCCTTCGTAGGGATTCACCTCAGGTGTAGGGGCACACCCTGGCTCCACCCGTGGTGAAAGGGAGCGGACGCCATGTTAAGAGAGCTGGATAGATGAAGGGGAATGTCAGACGAGTTGCGGGCTCCACTCTGCACCGGGTAACGTAGCCCCGTCCCCGTCGCGAGTCTTCTTCTGTCGTCACAACGTCAGGCCGATCGTCCGCAACTCCGCCGCCCCGGCTCGCACGATGCCCTCCGGGTGGTGGGGTGCACCATGCTCTTCGCGGCTTGCACGGCGGCGCCCGACCAAGACCGCCCGAGCGGACCGCCGTGGGAGATCCCGGTGGTGGTGGTTCGCTATCTCCCCACGAGCGACGGTGACGTGGTCGATCGATCGGTCACCGGCGACTGGGGTGAGTCCATCGCCGACACGCGCCGGAAGACGGATTCTCTCACCGCGGCGCTCGTCGTGGCGCTCGAGGACGGATCGCGGTATCGCGCCTATGTCGACTCGGCCGCACCTCCCAGCCTGCGCTACCAAGTGGTCCACACGGAGGAACGGCTCAAACCCCTGCCCACCTTTGACAAACCCGGGCACGACGTGCCGATGACGGACTATGGCGCGATCGCGGCCGCTCATGACATCGCCGGCTGGGTTGAGGACGAGGGCGTGAAGGAAGTGTGGATCTGGGGCTATCACGGCGGCGTCATCGACCTGTGGGAGTCCAACATGGCCGGTCCCTGGGGGGACGTGAGCAACAGCGATCGCGATACCCTCGACCTGCCGGTGACCAGCCGTACCTATACGGTGTACCATTACAACTACCAGCGCGGTCTGTCGGAAGCGATCGAAAACCATATGCACCAGCTGGAGGCAGTGATGAATGCCGCGGACGAGCGCGATTCGACGCCCGATGATGCCTGGAGCGATCTGTTGTTCTGGGGCAAATTCGTGGGAAGTGACATCTCGCACCGTATCGTGAGTCCGCGGTGCGGGTGGTCGCACATTCCGCCGAACGGCGAGCGAGATTACGACTGGGCGAATCAGCGGTTCGTCGAGAGCGATTGCGAAGATTGGCGTCCCGACCGCATGGGCGCCACGCAGCGGACGAATTGCGAGCGGTGGGGGTGCACGAGCCTGGGCTGGTTCCGATACTGGACCCAAAACATTCCGGGCGCCGGTCACACACTGTCGTACGGCGGCCGGCCGCTGACCAATTGGTGGCGGTTGATTGGGGACTACGACGGGGCCATGCGTGAGGGGTACGGTCTGGTGGAACGATGACCGCGGGCGTCACGGCGCCCACTACCGGCGATCGACTCGACGCTCTCGCGCGGAGCGACAAGTGGTACCTCTCGTGCGGGGACGGCATCGTGTGGGCGCCGCCGTTTCCCCAATGGCTAAGCCATCCGGGGTTTTGGGATGAGGCGCTCGTCTACTATCACCCCTTCGCGCCGTTGTTCACCGTCGCGTTGGTCGGTCCTACGGGAGAGGCGGCGGCCCTGGAGCGTGGGCCGCTCGATTGGCGACCAGATGGGTTGACCGTGCAGTGGCGCGCGCAGCGAGCCGAGTTGATCGAGCGTCGGTTTGCGTTGCCGGGGGGTGAGTTCGTGTCGCATTGGGAACCCGCGGGTGCTACGGAGTGGCCGTCGTCACTCCGCGACTGGCACCTCGTAGCGTTTTCCGTCCAACCGTGGGAGACCGTGCAAAACCTGCGCCGCGACGACGCGCGCGACGTGCTGACGTGGGGCCGCACGCTCATCGATCGGCACGAGCACCCGTTACAGGTGCAGGCGACCATCGCCGCGGCGGGCGCCGGAACCGCGGCACTCGTGTCGGCGCGCCGGTCGGAGCCGAGTGCCATGCATCCGCTGTGGCGTCTGACCCCGTTCTGGGAAGAGTGGCGCGAGCAATCGCCGCCGGGGCTTGCTGGCGAGGTATGCCTCGGCGGTGTGGAAACGCGAGATGTCGTGTACGTGGCGCTGGACGTTCCGCTGGCCGATGCCGGTGAGGTGTCGTTCGCGCTGCGGCTGGAGCCGGAGACGCGGAAAGGTCGGGTGGCAGCTCAGGGCAATCGAGATCCGCGGTCACCGTGGGTAGAGTTCTTTGACGGGTTTCCTCGGTTCACCTGTTCCAATCAGCACCTGACGCGATACTACGATTACCGTGTGTTCGGTTTGCGGCTCAACCGACTGGACGGCGACGCGGGCAACGTACGGCACCCCGCGATCGCCGAAGGGATCGGCTATTTCCACGTTCCGATTACGTACAGCGGCCAGTGTCACATGCGGGAGATGCGGTGGAGCCGAACGCCGGATGTGGCCCACGGCACCCTGCTGAATTTCCTGGACGCACAACGCCAGGATGGATCGTTGCACGGCCGTCTGTACACCAACCACCTCGAAGGCACGGACTTCTATCACGCCGACTGGGGCGATGCTGTGCTGGCGGTGGATGCGGTACACGATGACGAGGAGTTCTTGGAGACGGCGTATGGCGGGCTGTCGCGTTATGCGCGATGGTTGGACACGACGCGAGATCGGGAAGCCTCATGTCTGTACGACGTCGTGAACCAGTACGAGACGGGCCAGGAGTACATGGCGCGATACCAGGCGGTGGACGACCGTGCCGATATGGACGGTCGGGAATCAGGCTTGCGACTGAAGGGCGTGGACGTCACCGTCTACACGTATCAACTGAAGCAGACGCTGGCGGTGATGGCCGACCGGCTCTGCAAGGGGGACGAGTCAGCGGAATGGCGTGGAGCAGCGGATCGCATCGGCGCGGCGATCCTCGAGCATCTGTGGGACGACGAGTGCGGCTTCTTCTTCGACGTCGATCCCCGTACGATGCGTCGCACTGGCGCCAAGGCCGCCGTGGGTTTCTATCCGCTGCTCACCGATCTCGTCGGAGAAGAGCACGTGCGCGCGCTGGTGGCGCACCTCGAGAATCCGGAGGAGTTCGGATCGCCGTATCCCATACCGTCGTCCAGTCTCGATGACGCCTATTTCGCCGGCCAACCGTTATGGAAGGGAAAGCGGCACAACTGTCCGTGGAACGGGCGCGTGTGGCCGATGGTCAACAGCCACGTCATCGACGGCTTGTTGCGGCAATGGCGCCGCGGTCGTCGAGCGGTTGGTCCGGTGGCCGGCCGATTGCTGGTGCGGTTTGTGGAGATGATGTTCGACAATGGCGACGTCCACCGGCCCAACTGCTTCGAGCATTACAATCCGTTTACCGGTCAGGCGTCGGTCTACCGCGGCATCGACGACTACCAACACAGTTGGGTGCTCGACCTCCTGCTCCGCGGCGTCGCCGGTATCGTGCCTGGGCGGGATGGCATCGCAATCGATCCGTTGACGTTGGAGTTGGACGACGTAACGGTCGAGCGCGCGGTGGTCCGAGGTCACGATGTCACCGTGATGCGGAAGGGCTCGCGCGTGACCGCTACGGTCGACGGCGACCGGTACGAGACCGAGGTCGGGACGCCGGTCGAGATCGGTTATACGTGAGATGAGCCTCGAACTCGTTGGTCTGGAGAAACGATACGGGTCGGTTGCGGCGCTCCGCCCCCTCGATCTGACGGTCGATCGAGGAGAGTTCGTGGTGTTGCTTGGACCGTCGGGGTGTGGCAAAACCACGGCGTTGCGGTTGATCGCCGGCCTCGAAGAGCCAACGGCCGGCGAGGTGCGGATCGACGGTCGCGTCGTCAACGAGGTGGAACCCGCCGCGCGCGACGTCGCGATGGTGTTCCAGAACTACGCGCTCTATCCCCACATGACCGTCCACGACAATCTCGCCTTCGGGCTCCGCATGCGGCGGACGCAGCCGGCGGAGGCGCGTGAAAAGGTGGAGTGGGCGGCGTCGGTGTTGGGCGTCGAGGAGCTACTCGACCGGAGACCGGGCGAGCTGTCGGGCGGCCAGCGACAGCGAGTGGCGTTGGGGCGGGCGCTCGTGCGCGAACCTCGCGTGTTTCTGTTCGACGAGCCCCTCTCCAATCTCGACGCCCGCCTTCGCCTCGAGATGCGAACCGAGATCGCCGGCCTCCACCGAAAGCTCGGCACGACGATGGTGTTCGTCACGCACGATCAGGTCGAGGCCATGACCCTGGGGCATCGCATAGCGGTGATGCGCGACGGACGATTGCAGCAGTACGCGCCGCCCCTCGACGTCTACCGGCGTCCGGCGAATCTCTTCGTGGCGGGATTCATCGGCATGCCTCCGATCAATACCGTCGGTGGCGACGTCACCGCCGAAAACTCGGCCAGCCGGTTTCGTACAACTGACTTGGAGCTCGACCTGCCGTTGGTGGGGTATGCCGGCGTCGCCACGCTGGGCGTTCGCCCCGAGGCCGTGAGGCTCGTGACGGATGGCGAGAACGTGGACCTCCGCACAACGGTGGCCCGGTTGGAACCGCTGGGGAGCGAGGTCCTTGTGTACTTCGGCGGCCCCAAGGGAGAACCCTGGGTTGCTCGCGCCGATCCCGATATGTCGTGTGTTTCCGGGGACAGGATCGGTGTCCGCCTGGACCGGCGCAGGCTTCACCTCTTCGCCGGCGCTGACGGTGCGCGACTCGCGCCTGCGGGAGAGGAGGGGTGATGAAGTCGTACGGAGCTGCGCGACAGTTGGCATGGGCTGTGGCCGTTCTAGCGGGCACGGGATGCCACGCCGGCAGTGACGAATCCGGCGTTACGCTCCGGGTCATGAATTGGGCGGCCGACCTCGAGATCGAGATGGAGCAGCGTATCGCCGATCGGTTTGCGGCGAGCCGTCCGGGGGTGCAGGTCATCGTAGAGTCGATTGTCACCAACTACGGCGAGAAACTCATCACGTCGATCGCGGCGGGAACCCCGCCGGATGTGTTTCTCTTGGACGTGCCCGATATCCCCGCGTTCGTCGACCGGGGGTTGGTGCTCGACCTCGCGCCGTATGCGGCACGGGTGGGGTACGACCCCGATGCGGTGTTTCCCGAGGTGCTCGACGTGTTCGCTAACGGCGATCGGCTCTTTGCGTTTCCCAAGGGATTCACGCCGATGGTGGTGTACTACAACCGCCGCCTCTTCGCCGAGCGAGGCATCGCGGAGCCGGACCAGCGTGGGTGGACGTGGGAGGAGTTTCTCGCCGTGGCGCGACAACTCACGCGCGACGTCGACGGCGATGGACGCACCGACGTCTACGGCATCAACTTCCCGCGACAGTTGTACGAATGGATCCCCTGGGTGTGGTCGGCCGGTGCCGACATCATGGATCCGGATGGGCGCCGCACGGTGGGGTATTTGGATTCGGAGGAGACCGTCGAGGTGTTCGAGTTCCTCACGTCGTTGGTGACGGAGTGGAAGGTGGTGCCGCCGTTTCAATACCAGCGCGAGGGCGACCCGATGTCCGTCGGTCGCTTCTTCGTGGGCCTCCAGGCCATGCAGACGTCGGGGCACTGGCAACTGCCTCGCCTCAGGGCGTACGCCGCCGAAGGCGATCTCGACCTGGGGATCGCCCCCATTCCCCATCGCGCGGGCGCCACGCCGCAGACCGTGATCTACACGGCGGGGTGGGCCGTTCCCACGAACGTGCGGTTCAAACGCCTCGCGGTGGAACTTGCCGCTTTCCTGGGCGGCCCCGAGGCCCAACGGATGCGCGCCCGATCGGGCATCGAGATCTCGGCCAACCGGCGCATCGCCGAAGAGTTGGCGGCGCAGGACACCTCAGGCTTGGAACGGGCGTTCCTGCAGGAAGTGATTCACGCGCGCGTTCCCTGGGGAGCTCGCGTCATGGATTTCCATGAAATCGAACTCCTGGCGTTGGACATCATGGATCGCCGGATCCTACAGGGGGACTCGCTGGCCGTAGCGGCGGCGGAGGTGGCGCGACGGATCGACGAGGTGATCGCCCGATGAAAAGGCCGTCCGCGCTCGCCGCGCTTCGGGTACTGACCGTGGTGATCCTCGGCGCAACCATAATGACGGGGTTGATGTCGTCGGGGCGTGCGGTCGCGCGCGTCGAATCCCGGGCGTTGCGCAACGAGACCGACATCGCCGCGCAGATCGCCCGAGAGATGGGGTCGGCGGGTCTGGATCGGCTCTTTCCCGGCCGGTGGTCGCTCGACGACGAAACGCCCCCGGGTTTGGAGGGGGCGGTCGTGACGGCGAACGGCGGTAGGCTCGTGGGCCGGGCCGTCGTGTATGACGCCGACCGTTGGAATCCGTTGGGGAGCGTCACGCTGCAGGGGTCTCCCGATCTGGAGACGCGCCTTCCTTTATATGTATGGCTCAGCGCCCTGGTGGCTCTGGGCGGGGTGGGGTTGCTGGTGCCACGCTGGGCTCGACCGGGCTCGTCTTCATCGACCGGACGCCTTGCCCTGGTCGCGACGGGCGTGCTGGTGTCGCTCGCGGTGATGATTGGGGGAGGATGGGCGCACGCGCGACTTGCGGATGCAACCCCACGCCGGATGGATGTTGCGGTGACGGCCCTGAACGTCGTCGGGGCGGATGAGGTGAGTCGGCGCCCGGGAGGTGTCTTCCAACTGACCGGCGTACCGTACGTACTCCAGGGTCGTGATGGAGATGTCACGTTCAGTCATCTCTCCACGGCGGCGGCGGAAGATCTCCGCAACGTGTCGCCCACCGGGGTCACCGTCCGCGGCGATGGGGCGCCCTATCTCGTCGCCGACGTTGGTTCGGTGCGACTCGCGTTGCTTACGGACGAACACACGGATTCGCCGGCGGTCGGACTCGCCGTCATCTTGATGGTGGGATTGACGGTCGCCTGGGCGATCGGTCGACTGACCGCGCTGGGCGACCAACCACGGGTGCTCCGCCGGAATCTCGTGGCCTGGTCCTTTCTCGGTCCATCGGCGCTCCACCTCGCCGTCTTTACGGTCGGACCACTGGCGTGGGCGGGATGGTTGTCCCTCCACCGATGGAGCCTGATCGACGATGCGCGGCCCTTCGTCGGCATCGGAAATTATCTGGCCGTATTGAGCGACGGCTCGTGGTGGCGCGCCGTCGCGAACACCGCGTTCTTCACGCTGCACGTGCCGTTCGCGATGGCGGTGGCGCTTGCCCTGGCGCTCCTCGTCCACCGGCGGGCACGCGGTGTGATGTTCCTTCGGGCCGTGTTCTTCCTGCCGAGTATTACGAGCATGGTGGCGATCGCCATTGTGTGGCAGTGGATGTTTCATCAGGAATTCGGGATCATCAATTGGGCGCTGGGGCTGGTGGGAATTCCGGCGTTACGCTGGCTCAACTCGCCGGCTACGGCGATGCTCGCGATCATGATCATGTCCGTGTGGCTGGTGGTCGGGTATCAGATGGTGTTGTTTCTGGCCGGCCTCTCCGCTATTCCGCGCGAGCTGTATGACGCGGCCAAGATCGACGGCGCGAGCCCGTGGAAGCGCTTGTGGCACGTGACCTTGCCGGGGCTACGCCACACCCTGGTCTTCGTGTTGATCACCTCGGTGATCGGTTCGTTTCAGGTCTTTGCCGCCGTGTACGTCATGACCCAAGGCGGTCCCCTCCAGGCCACGAACGTGGCGGTCTTTCACATCTACCGTGAGGCGTGGGAACTCTTCCGGTTCGGAAGCGCCGCGGCGATGAGCTGGGTGCTATTCGCCATTGTGTTCGTTGTGACCTGGACGCAGTTCCGCATGGTGGAACGCCGGGCGAAGGGGCTTGGGTGATGATACGTGCAAGAGTGCGGGGCACGACCCTGGCGTGGGTCGCCGCCGGCGTCCTGGCGCTCACCATGCTCCTGCCGTTCTTGTGGATGTTCTCGACGAGCTTGATGGGCGAGCTGGAGGTCTTCGCATTCCCGCCCCCGGTGGTGCCGGAGGAGGCGCGTTGGAGCAACTACCCGGCGGCACTCACGGCACGTCCCTTCGGCCGCTACTTCCTCAACTCGATGGTGTTTGCGACCTGTGTGGTGATCGGCCAGGTGGTTACCGCGGCGACGGCGGGGTACGCGTTCGCGCGCGTGCGGTTCGTGGGCAGAGAGCGGATATTCCTTGCGTATCTGTCAACGATGATGTTACCGGTCGTGGTGGTGCTGATTCCGCGGTTTCTGCTGATCAACGCCCTGGGGTGGGTCGATACCTATGTCGGGTTGATCAGTACGGAGCTGGTCTCAGTGTGGGGAATATTTCTCATGCGCCAGTTCTTTCGCAGCGTTCCTCGGGAGCTGGAGGATGCCGCTCGCATCGACGGAGCGGGTCCCTGGCGCATCTTTTGGTCAATTGGAGTGCCGTTGGCGAAGCCGGCCATCGCCACGATCGCGCTCTTTGGATTCATCGAGGCGTGGAAGAATCTTCTGTGGCCGATCATCGCCACGCGATCGATGGGGATGCGGACGGTGGAGGTGGGAATCGCGTCGTTCCACGGACTGTTCGCCACGAATTGGCCGTTCCAAATGGCCGCCGCGGTCACGGCGATCCTTCCCGTCATCGTGTTGTTCGTGTTCACCCAGCGATACTTCGTCGAGGGCATCCAACTCACCGGCTTCAAGTAACGCCGAACCATGCAAGGAGACGCCGTGCGAAAGCTCGTGTGCGCGATGCAGGGAGACATGAGGACATTGCGCGTGACCTTCGCGAATGGAGTGGGTTGCACGACTCGTACATTGCGTCTCACCCGGTGACGCCGTCCGGCGCCACGATCGGCGCGTTGGCCCCGGACGCCTGGGCCGGAATCGTCCTGTGCCCGGAGGCGGGGTCGGGGTTTGGGATTCGGTTTGCGGTGGAGCGTGACGGTACGCGCGCTGACGGGGGAGATCTTTTCTTTCTCGCGCATGAGGTTGGCCCCCACGCTCCCGATGGCAGCTACGCGCGAGTGGCCTTCGATGTGGACCTTCCCCTCGGCCTCGGCAATGACACGCCCAAGGTGCCGGCCGCCGAGCGCCGTGCCGGACTCACTGTGGAATGGGCGCGTGGGGGTGACGTGGTGGACGTTCGGGTGCAGGCGGCTTACGAGGGCGTATTGGAGGTGCGGGGGTATTTCCCGTGGGACTGGACGGGTCATTGGCGTGTGGCTCCGGGTGTGTTGCACGCCGAAACGGAAGGTGGTTCCCATCGGCTCGAGGTGCTTGTCGTCGTTCCCGAGTCGGCCCCGGACGCGGAGTGGGCGATCGAAGCGGGAGCGGCGGTGGCGCGGATCGCCGTGACTTCCGGCGACTGCATCTACGTGCGGGCGGCGATCGGTGACGATCCGCCGTCGGCCGAGACGCAGGCGATCGACGCGCATCTCTCCCAGGCGCTCGCGGCCTACGAATCCAAACGCCCTGTGGTGACCGGGGAGTGGGCCGGTCTGGTGGCGTCCATCGCCAACAATCTCCATTGGATGATCGCATTGCAGCCAGAGACGGGGCGGCTCTACACGCCCGCCGGTAGGCGCTGGATCTTCCCCGCGCACGCGGCGGACGCTACGGACCAACACTGGACGATATTCTGTTGGGACAGCTTCCTGAACGCCCTCCAGCTGGCCGTCGAGAGTCCGGACCTAGCCCGGGCGGTACTGCGCTCCGTTCTCCATACCCAGTACAACAACGGCAACGTTCCCAACTGGCGTGGTCGGTTCAACGGCACGCCGGATCGCTCGCAACCGCCCATCGGGTCCTTTGCCGTGCTCAAGTATTTCTTGCGCACGGGTGACCGCGAGCTGGTCGTGCGCGCGTTGCCGTTCCTCGAGCGGTGGTCCGCCTGGTGGACGGCGCCCAAGGGTCGTGGCCGGCGCCGGAGTGGTGGCCCCCACGCACTGTTTCAGTGGGGCAGCGACCTCGATCTCGTGATCGACTCCCCCGCCGAGTGGGAGAACTCGTCGAGCCATCAACAGAAAGCGGCGTGGGAGTCGGGGCAGGACGACCTGCCGAACTGGGACGACGCGGAGTGGTGTGCCGAGACGGAGACGCTCGACCTGGACGCCGTCGACCTCTGCTCCTATCTCGCGCTCGATTCCGAGTGCCTCGCCGAGTTGGCGACGATACTGGGAGAGACGAATAGGGCGCAGGCGTACCGAGACCGTCGTGCGCTGCTGATACAAAAGATGAACGTGCACTTCTGGTGCGAGGACGCCGGGATGTACCTGGATCGACGTTGGAGCGGTGAATGGTCGCGTCGCATGGCGGCTTCCAACTTCCTCCCGTTGCTGGCCGGCGTTCCGGACGACGCGCAAGCGGCGCGAATGATCGAGACCCTACGGGACGAGTCGAGATTCGGCGGATCCTTTGTGCTCCCGAGCATCAGTCGTGACGACCCGGCGTTCCCCGATCAACAGTACTGGCGCGGCACCATCTGGCCGCCGATGAACTATCTCGTCTATCAGGGACTGCGGCGTTATGGCTTCGACGTCGATGCCGGCCAGATGGCGGCGCGCAGCGTCGCCATGTTCCTCGGCGACTGGCGCCGTTTCGGATATTGTCGGGAGAACTTTCATGGAGACACCGGTGAGGGAGGTGGGCACCGTTTCCAGAGTTGGGGGCCGTTGTTTGCCTTGATCGGCGTCGAGGAGTTTGTCGACGTGACCCCGTGGGAAGGCCTGCGGGTTGGCACCCTCACCCCGCCGGCCGCCACCACGTTGCGGCGGCTAGTCATTCGCGATCGGTCCTGGGACGTGACCCTCTCGCCCGAGGGTGTCGCCGTTGAGTGCGACGGCCAGCGCATGTTCACCACTACAGGACCCGCAACGTTCCGCCACCTGGAACACAGCGACCAGGCACTGAGGGCGACGGTGACCTGCGCCACCTCCGTTACGTTGTGTGTCGAGGGTTTCGGGCCCACCGCGCGGGTGGAGATCGATGGAACGATCGAGACACGCTCGACAGCGGATATCGATTTGCCGGCCGGGCAACACCTCGTGCGGGTCGAGGCGATACCAGAGCCGTAGATGGCATTCGCTCTTGGTGGATACCAGCCTCCGGCCGACAGCCTGCTCGCGCGCCGCCCGTGGCTCACCAACGCAAGTAGTTGGTGTGCCTCCACCGGACCGGACGACGAGTACGACGTCGACGATCGAGGGGTGTGGCCGATCGGCAACGGGTACGTCTTCGCTCACGCCGGCTTGGCCGCGCCGTTCAATCGGCTGCAAGGATTGGTAGGCCCGAGCTACCAGACGGAAGGGGTGCATCGACCTTCGGGCGCCTTTGGAGATTGCTGGGCAGAGCTACGCGTCGGCTTGGAACCGGTGCCGCTTCCCCATGACCACATCTGGCGCCCCCGCGAATCCGGCGTGCTGGTGACGGTTGCGTACCGGCATGGCATGGCGCTGACGACCATTGACTTCGCGCACCCGATCGCGGCGGCCGTGGTTCGCATCGTGGAGACGTGGTGCGGGGGCGATGTGCCCACCGACGTCGCGATCGTGGCTCCGCACGCGTCCGGCGCGCGCGGGAGTTCGCGTCTGGAGATTCCGTATCGTCCCGGACAGTTCATGGTGGTGGCGGCGGTTGGCTCACCGGCGCACGGAGAGGGCAGGTGTTTGCGGTTGCCGCACTGCCCCCATAGCGGGGGCGTCCAACGGGCGACCGTGATTCTCTCCGCCGGGCGCGATGCCGATGAAGCGCACCGCCAGGTCGATCGGCTTGGCGATGTGGTCGATCTGTTGGAGGAAACGCGCGACCATTGGCGGCGCTGGCTCGCGAAGACGACGACTCCCGCTCTGTGGCCCCAGCGGTTCGGCGGCCCCACCGCCGACGTCCAGCGCACCGCCGACCTCATCGAGGCGACCAAGCTGCAACTCAAGATGCAGCAGGCCCTGCCGGGAGGCGGTGTGTCCCCGATGGTGCACTTCAAGGGCGTGTGGGCGCGCGATTCCAGCGGACCGATCCGTGCGTTCATGCAGATGGGGGCGGTTGACGAGGTCCGGGCGCAGTTGGAGTACTACTATCGCGCCTCGTGTATCCTCGGCCGCATCCCCAACTCCGCGCCGCTCGATCTCGACGTGGACGCCGCCAGGGAGCCCGCCGATTGGGAGCGCGTACCCGTGCCGCACGCCGAGGTGCCGTCGTTTGTCATCCTGCAACACCGGTGGTGGTTGGACGCGGGCGGTGACGTGGAGTTGGTGCGGCGACACTGGAATTACCTTCGGCGCTGCGCGACCGGGCAGAAGGTGGGAAGGAACGGGCTCCAGTCGTTCAACGGCGATGAGACCTTTTTGCATGGCGCCCTCTACTCCGTGTTCCCCGACCGCTGTGGGTGGCCCAACGATCTCATCGGCGACGACATCGACAGTGGTTACGCACCGTGGTCGCTCTCCTCCTGCGTTGCCTACGTCGTGGCGCAAGAAGCCATGGCCTGGATGGCCGCGCGGGTCGGCCGGGAGGGTGAGGTGGCCGAGTATGCGAGATCAGGACGGCAGATGCGCGGGCAAATCGAGCGGTGTTTCTGGCTGCCCGATCGCGGGTTCTACGCGCCCGCGCTCTATCCGCTCAGCGGGGTGCCGCACGCAACCCCCTTTGCGCCCGTCAATCTCCAGCCACTCTGGTTGGGATACCACGGCGTAGCCGATGCACGCGCCCGTCCGAATCTCGACGCCGTGCTCAGCCATGTTGGATGGACTGGAGTCACGCCCCGTTGTGGCTACAACGTCGGGACCACGCCGTCGTATCTGTTGCAGGGCCTGTTGTCCGTAGAATCGGACCTGGCCCCGACCGGCCTCGCCAACCTCGTGTCGATGGCCTCGCCGGCGGGTGATTGGGCGGAAGTGTACTCGCCGGACGGGCGTGTACACGGCGGGTACGATCCGGCCACCCCCAATCGACTCCGGCCGTGGGAGAGCGGGCTCGCGCTCGATGCGATCTACCGGTATTTCCGCGAGCGGCGGCCGGAGGACGAGCCATTCGAAACGCCCACCGGGCCGGAGCCGGTCGTCGTCGGTCCGATTCCGCTGCCGGCCACGAAGACAACGGTGGTGGTCACGGCGGACCGCTCCGAGTTGGACGAGTTGCTGCGTGCCGCCGCGGTGGAGCGTGATGAGGTCACGGTGCTCGAACCGGCGCTGCCGTGTGATGCGGACCTGTTCGATCGGGTGTTGTACGATGCGGGGTCGGGGGCCCGAATCGTAGACGTGCTCGTGTTGGGGGCGAGCGCGACGAAGACCAGCCGACGTTCGATGAAGGCGGCGGCGTTTTGGGAGTCGGCGGCTGTGGTTGACGCGTTGGAGCGGTTTCGAGGTGAGGGCGGCACCGTTCGAGCTGTTGATCCCTGAGACGGGTTCTTTCCACAAAGTCGTGAGTCATTCCGATGCCGCGGTCCGAAGCGATGAGCCAGAATGAGGTCATCGTCTGGAGCGTCATTAACAGGAAACGCTGCTCCTTGAGGTCGGTCTCCAGGAGGTCGGGTCTGCCGAGCCTGCGCAGTTCCGCCAGATAGGTCTCGATCTCGGCGAGCTTCTTGGCTACGAGCTCAGCGTCGGTCATGAGCTGGGACCGTGTCGGTAAAGCCGGCGGATGGGCTCCATGTCGAAGTACTCGTTTCGGGACTTGACCTCCCACGCCATGCGCCTTCGGCGGTCGCGGTCGATCACGATGACGCCGTCTCGCCGCACACGGTGTGCGAGGTCGCACGGGGCTCGATTGAGGATGACGATCTGGACCGCCCGCCCGGTCCTTTCCTCGATGCGAGCGGCAAGGTCCAGTCGGAGGCTTTCGAGTGTGTCCGGCGGATCCGATTCAAGCAGAATCGCGACATCGACATCGCTGTCGAGGCGCTGGGTACCGCGGGCGACTGAACCGTACAGGTAGGCGGCGACGATGTCAGGCTCGGCGTGGAGTTCGGAGCGCAGCGTCGCGGCGATCGCTTCGGTTTCGGGTGTTGCGGTTGGCATCGCGGTTCGTTCTGCGGCGCCGGCTGCGGCAGGTCGCGGCCTGGACATCCGCCGCCGGGTGCCGTTCCGTTAGTTACGTCACGGCACCACCTCGCTCCAGTTCGGTGCTGCCGCGGCTTCGCCCTTGCCGGCTGCCCAGTCGATCGTGTCGCCGACCCAGGTCTGGAACATCTCGTGGGACCAGACGTCCTCGCGGTGGCCCATCGCGTTGTGGAAAACGCGGCCGGCGCCGAGCTCGCGGCACCAGACGATGGGGTAGGGGGCGATGTCGTACACCTCCTGCTTTGCACGCTCTTCGCCGGGGTCCATCAGGGCGAGGACGTGCAGTTTGTCCTTGGCGACGTTCTTGTACAGGTACCACTCGTCCATGATCTTCCAGCCGTCTTCGACGTTGCCCATCGTCGGGTGGTCCGCATCGGCGACCCGCACGATGCCTTCGAATTGGGCGCCGTGGTGGAGAAACTCGCCACCGATCATGCCGACGTAGGGAGTCACCTCGTCGTTCTCGCCGTGGAAGGTGTCGGTGGCGGGATGGAAGCCGACGAAGCCGCCCCCGCCTTCGATCCACTCGATCATGTCGGAGACGCCGTCGGCGCTCATGGGCGGGTTGCCGTCGCCGCGGAAGATGCCCGAGCCTTGGCCGCCGCGCTGGGTGAGGTCGCCGGTGGTGTAGAAGATGACGACGTCGAACGAGGCGAGTTGCGTCGCGTTGATCATGCCGGCGTCCTTGGTCGACGTGACCTCGAAGCCGCGGTCGGCCGCGATCTGGGCGAGCACGGTGTCGACGTGGCTCGGCCGGGCTTCCTGTCGCGTGATCGCCGAATGCTGGAAGCCGGACGACTTGCTGACGAAGAGGACGCGGACGGGTCCGTCAGCTTCGTGCTCGGAGGCGAGCGTTGGCGCGACCGAGGCGAGGGGCAGGGTGAGGGCGAGTGGGGCGAAGCGGCGAAGGTAGGTCATGGGTAAAATTTACCACCGCACGAGCGCTGCCTCCTCAGCCGAACTGCGCGATGACCTCTTCGCCGAACTGGGCGATCCGGTCGGGCGCCATCGGCGGTACGAAGACGCGCGAGACGTCGAGTTCGGCCATCTGTGCCAGGTGATCCGGCGGTCCGCCGGTGGCCGTGATCTCAATCGCGTCCGGATCGCGGCCGGCGGCTTCGGCGCTCTCCCGCATGATGCGGAACAGGTGCTTCAGCTTGTCGACGTCGGTGATGGCGGGGAAGAAGCCGTCGCCCAGTTCGCCGGCGCGGCGGGCGGCGCGCTCGGAATGGCCGCCGACGACGATCGGCACGGAGCCATTGACCGGCTGCGGCCGGCTGTAGCAGTCGGAGAAGGAGACGTACTCACCGTCGTGGCTGGAGCAGTCCTCGGTCCACAGCGCCCGGATGGCGCGCAGGTAGTCGTCGAGGCGGCGTCCGCGGCGGGCGAAGGGTACGCCCAGGGCGTTGAACTCCTCCTCGAGCCAGCCGACGCCGACGCCGAGGATGGCGCGTCCACCCGAGAGCTTGTCAAGCGTGGCGACCGCCTTGGCCGTGATCAGCGGATTGCGCTGCGGGACGATCAGGATGCCGGTGGCGAGCTTGATGCTCTTCGTTGCCGCGGCCACGTAGGATAGCCAGATCAGCGGGTCGGGGATGTCGAAGTCCTCGCGTCCACCGGGCATCTTGCCGCTGTCGTCGTAGGGATATGGGGAGGCGTAACCGCGCGGGACGACGACGTGCTCCACGGTCCATAGCGAATCGAAGCCGGCGGCTTCGGCGGCTTGAGCCAGAGCCACGGCTCGTGCACCGTCAACGAACAGACCGGTGTTGGCGAACATGATGCCGAACTTCATCTCGTCTCCTTGTTCCCTGAGGTTTGAAGCGCGCGACTGTAGCAGCGCATCTCGCTCCGCACCGGGGCCCCTCGGAGGGCCCGTGACGTGACCATGCGGAGCCTGCTCGACGCGGTCGCGCGCTGGACGATCCGCTCGCCGCGAAGCGCGATCGCGTGGGCGGTCGTGCCGGCGCTCGCGCTGGCGGCACTGCTGCCGGCGACGCCGGTGGACCTCACCTTCGTGGGCGTGATCAACCGCGCCAACGAGCACATCGGCCGCTACTTCGAGATATCCGAGCGCTACGAGCTCGGCGGGTTGCTGCTGGTGCTGCTCGAAGGCGAGGAGGAGTTGCTCGACGACGCGGTCGAGCGCACGATTCAGGCCGCGTCGGCGCTTCCGTCGGTGGTTGCTGCGCGCCGTCCGCTGCCGACCGAATGGCTCGAGGAGCAGTCGCCGTGGCTGGTCGAGCGTTCCCTGTTCGACCGTTGGGTGGGGCTCGTGGAGCACCCGGGCGATGTCGCCAACGCGGCAGAGTTCGCGGCTTCCGCGATCGCGCTTCGCGGCGCCGTCGGCGGTGTGCCCGGCGCCCGGCTGGTCGAAATCAAGATGGCGCTCGATCCGCTGGAGGAAGAGGTCGGCCGAAGCGCCTTCTTCGAACTCGAAGCCGCGGTTGAGCGCGCGCTTTCCGGTTCGGGGGGCACGGTGGGCTTCTCGGGACTGCCGGCGGTGTCGGCTGGCGACCAGGAGCAGACCCTCGGTGCGATCAAGCGCCTCACGCCGATCAGTCTGGCGCTCGTGCTGCTGCTGTTCCGGATCGTCGAGAAGAGGCCGGGCGGCCTGCTGTCCGTGGCGGCGGTGCTCGTGCTCTCGATCGGCGCGGCGCTCGGCGCGGCCGGTCTCCTGACCGGCAAGCTGACGATCATGGAGACGTTCTTCGGGGCCACGGTGTTCGGTCTGGGCATCGACTTCGCCGTCCACCTCTTCGTGCGCCAGCGCGAGGAACTGGCTCACGGGCTTCCCTTCGAGCAGGCGTTGCGCAGGACGGTGACGGGCGCCGGTCGCGGCGTGGTCGCCGGTTGCATCACGACGGCGGGCGCCTTTCTTGTCGCCGCCGCGGCGCCGGACCCGGTTGCCCTGCACCTCGGCCTGTCCGGCGGCCTGGGGCTGCTCTTCTGCTTGCCGCTGACGCTGTTGATCCTGCCGTCGGTGTGGGTTCTGAGGGAGCGGAGGCGTCATCGCCGGGGCCAACCCGTGGTTGAGGCCGCAAGGGTGTGCGCGGCGCCGGTCCGGGTTCCGGGTCTTGCGCTTCTGGTGCGATGGGCGACGGACCGGCCGGTTCGCTGCCTGGTCGTCAGCGCCGCGATGCTGACGGTGGCGCTCGCGGGGTTGCCCCGGCTCCAGGTCGAGACGCGGCTGGAGCGGATCATGAACCGCGGTATTCCCGCACTCGCGGTGGTCGACCGGATTCAGGAGATTCTGGGGACGAACGGCGCGCCGTGGATCCTCTCGGCGGAGAGCCTCGAGCAGTCGCGGAGCTTTGCGCGCCGGCTGGACGGGCATCCGCTGTTCAGTGAGGCAGTCAGCCTCGGCGCCATCCTGCCGGACGATCTCGCGGAACGCACCCTTGCCCTGGAGCGGGTCGTCGGAGGCGAAGACGCGGCCAGGCCGGCGGTGGGCGGTCCGCTCGGGTTCGCGGTCGAAGCGCTCCGGCGCGCCGCGGCCGCCGGGCCGCCGGACATCGACTCCCTGCCGGCCGGTCTGCGGGAGAAGTTCGTCGCGCCGACCGGCGAATTCCTGGTCTACGCGTACCCCGTGGACTCGAAGGCCGACGGCGACCTGGCCCGGCGGCAGCGTCTGGCGGTCCAGGCGATCGACCCCGGCGCCACGGGGCTCCTGGCGGTGGTCGAGGGGATGATGATCGGCAACCGGCCGTGGATCCCGTGGATCGCGGTCTCGATCCTGGCGTTCGTTCTGATCGTCCTGTGCCTCGACTTCCGCCGCCGGGCGTCGGTTCTGCTGGCGCTGCTGCCGGTTCTGGTCGCCGTGCCGTTCACGCTGGGCGCCTTGTGCTGGGTCGGCATTCCCTTCAACGTGATGAGCTGGCTGGTGCTCCCCCTGATCTTCGGCCTCGGCATCGACGACGGCATCCACGTCGTTCACCGCATCCTCGACGATCCAACGCAACCAATCCATCAGGCCGCTTTGTCCGTGGGCCGCGCGATCACGATGACGACCCTCACGACGACCGCCAGTTTCTCCGTTCTTCTGTTCACCGACCACCTGGGCCTGGAGACGATGGCCGCGGTCATGCTGATCGGTTTGCCGGCGTGCCTGCTGGCGTCGGTGACGGTGCTGCCCGCGGCGGCGGTGCTGCTGCTGGCAAGGCGGTAGCTGGGAGGTCGGCGTAAACTGAGTTTGCCCTGTGGCCGGACCGTGGGAAGGAGGATCATGAAGCGGATTGGAAAGCGTCTCGAAGTCGGGCCGGGCTGCCGGTGGATCCTCGCGAGCCGGCTCCTTGCGGCGCTGATCGTTGTTGGTTGCGGTGCACCGAAATCTGCCGGGATTCCGGAGTGGGACGCGAGCGATGAGACCAGCCTCGAGCGCATCGATCACAGCGCCTGGCAGGACATCCTGGATGGCTACGTCGAGACCGACCCGTCAGGCGTCAATCTGGTGGACTACGCCGCGCTACAGAAGAACGGTGACGGCGTCGCGACGCTGGCCAATTACCTCGAGCGTCTGCAGCAACTCGAGCCGAGGGACCATTCACGCGCGGAACAACGGGCGTACTGGATCAACCTCTACAACGCGCTCACCTTGTGGGTGGTGCTGGACGCCTATCCAGTGGACTCGATTCGGGACATCCACCGGGGCGTGATCCCGAACGTCGGCCCCTGGGACGATGTGCATGCCAACGTCGCTGGCCGAGACCTCACCCTGAACGACATCGAACACGGCATTCTGCGCCCGATCTGGCGCGACAGCCGGATTCACTACGCCGTGAATTGCGCCGCCTATGGCTGCCCTCACGTGATGGCGACCACCTTCACCGCCGCCAACACGGAGACGTTGCTCGACGGGGCCGCACGGACCTACGTGAACCATCCCCGGGGTGTCGATTGGGTCGACGACGATTTGATTGTCATCTCGAGCCTCTACGAATGGTACGTCGAGGATTTCGGGGGCACGCGGGAATCGGTGATCGAGCACCTCGTCGAGTATGCCGACGCCCCGCTCGCAGCGAGGCTTGAGCGGTTCGAAGGCAGGATCGACTACCAGTACGACTGGAGACTCAACCAGCCGTGACGCGGGACATGACCGCTCCATGGCGGCGAACCAAGACAGGAAGGGAGCATCGAGAATGATTCAGATGGGGGAGTTCCGGGGCTTCGAAGCGGCGATGGAGGATCCGGGGATCCTGGTGATCACGTTCAACCGGCCGGATCGGCTTAACGGCATGAACGCGCGGATGAAGCGCGATCTGCTCGAGACGCTCACCCAGGCATCGATGGAGGATTCGGTGCGGGTGGTGCTGTTTACCGGCAGCGGCAGGGCGTTCTCGGCTGGCGACGACATCAGCGGCAAGGACCGCGGCGAACGCGGCGAGCAACTCGTGCCGGACATCCATCGGGGCCATGACAACGTGCTCGGCACGATCAACGGGTTGCGCAAGATTTCGCAGCCAGTCAACACGGCGATCCGGGGCATGGACAAGCTGACGATCGCGGCGATGAACGGTGTCGCGGTGCAGACCGGCTTCTCGCTGGCGCTCAGTTGCGACTTCCGCATCGCCTCGACCGCGGCGCGAATGGGCAGCGGCACGCTCCGCTTCGGCCTGCTGCCGGACGAGGGCGGCCACTACCTGCTGCTGCAGATGATGGGTCTGCCGAAGACGATCGACTTCCTGATGCGCAGCCGGATCGTCGGCGCGGCGGACGCGCTCGAACTCGGGCTCGTCCACGAGGTGGTGGCGCCCGACGACCTGATGCCACGGGCGATGGACCTGGCTCGCGAACTCGCGAACGGACCGCAGGTGGCGATGCGACTCCTGAAGCGCAGCCTCTACAACGCCGCCGACCAGACCTGGGAGCAGTCGCTGGAGGACATCGCGGCCCGGACGCCGATCGGCGACCATCACCCGGACTCCCGGGAGGGTGTGGCCGCGTTCCGTGAGAAGCGGGACCCGGCCTTCAACGCCTGGTTGGAGGACTGAGCACCGACCGAACGGACGGTAGGTGTTACCCTTTGGAGTTCCGCAGGGACTGAACACACAGCAACCAAACGAGCCAGGGAGTTTCTCCATGACTGACGCCGTCATCGTTTCCACCGCCCGCACGCCGATCGGCAAGGCCTATCGTGGCGCGTTCAACAATCTCGAATCGCCGACGATGGGAGCGGCCGCGATTTCCGCCGCGATCGAGCGCGCCGGTATCGAAAAGGGCGAGGTCGACGACGTCGTCATGGGCTGCGCCATGCAGCAGGGCACCCAGGGCTTCAACGTAGGCCGCCAGTGCGCGATCCGGGCCGGCCTGCCGGTCGAGGTGTCGGGGATGACGATGGACCGGCAGTGCTCCTCGGGCCTGATGTCGATCGCCACCGCGGCCAAGCAGGTCATCGTCGACAGGGCGCCGGTCGTCGTCGCCGCCGGTATCGACTCGATCAGCCTGGTGCAGAACGACAAGATTAACGGTTTCCGCGCTCCCGATCCGTGGATCAGGGACAACAAGCCGGCGCTCCACATGCCGATGATCGACACGGCTGAGGTCGTGGCGAAGCGCTACGGCGTGACCCGCGAGCAGCAGGACGAGTACGGGCTCCAGAGCCAGCAGCGGACCGCGGCGGGCCAGGAATCGGGCGCCTTCGACGACGAGATCATCACCATGAAGGCGACGAAGATGATCCTCGACAGGGCCACCGGCGACATCAGCTTCGGCGAGGTCGAGTTGAACCAGGACGAGGGCAACCGGCCGGGCACCACGATCGAGGGCCTTGCCTCGCTCAAGCCGGTGCGCGAGAACGGAACGATCACCGCCGGCAACGCCAGCCAGCTTTCCGACGGTGCGTCGGCCTGCGTGGTCATGGACTCGAAGCTGGCCGAGCAGCGGGGCATCGAGCCGCTCGGCATCTACAGGGGCATGGCGGTCGCCGGCTGCGAGCCGGACGAGATGGGGATCGGTCCCGTCTTCGCCGTTCCCAAGCTGCTCGAGCGCCAGGGCCTGACGATGGACGACATCGACCTCTGGGAGCTCAACGAAGCGTTCGCGGTCCAGGTCATCTACTGCCGCGACCGGCTGGGCATCTCGAACGACAAGCTGAACGTGAACGGCGGCGCGATCTCGATCGGCCATCCCTATGGCATGAGCGGTGCCCGCATGGTTGGCCATGCGCTGATCGAGGGCAAGCGCCGCGGCGCGAAGAACGTCGTGGTGACAATGTGCATCGGCGGCGGCATGGGGGCGGCGGGACTGTTCGAGGTGGCGTGAGCCCGAGGGGCGCCACTGTGAGAGCGCCGTGCAGTTGCTGCTGGCCTGGCAGTTGTAGCGGGGCAGCCCCCTACGTCGGATCCCAGGTGAACACGTCCGTCGTCCGGTCGAGGTCGTGGAACGACCCGGCCAGGGCCGGCATGCCGTGCTCGGCGATCGCCTCCGGGGTCCAGCCGCCGCCGTTGTGGACCGAGCGGATCGGCCGCGGTTGGCTCATCAAGAAGATCTCGTTCTTGCGTACGGCGAAGATCTGACCGCTCACGTCCTTCGCGGCATCGCTCAGCAGGTACACCGCAAGCGGTGCGACCAGGGCCGGCGTCATCGCCTGCATCTTCGCCACCCGCGCGGCCTGGGCCGGGTCCGCGGTCGGAATCGTGCCGATCAGGCGCGACCAGGCGAACGGGGCGATGCAATTCGAGCGCACCTCGAAGCGCTGCATGTCGAGGGCAAGGGACTTGGACAACCCGACGATGCCGAGCTTGGCGGCGGCGTAGTTCGCCTGGCCGAAGTTGCCGATCAGTCCCGAAGTCGAGGTCATGTGGACGAAGGCGCCGCCGATCTGCTTGCGGTAGTGGGGGGCGGCAGCCCGCGCCATGTTGAAGCTGCCCTTGAGATGGACGGCGATCACGGCGTCCCAGTCGCTCTCGGTCATCTTGTGGAAGATGCCGTCGCGGAGGATGCCGGCGTTGTTGACGATGCCGTCGACCTGGCCGTAGCAGTCCAGAGCCTGTTCGATGATCCGCCCGGCGGCGTCGAAGTCGGCGACGTTCTCGTAGTTCGCGGCGGCCCGTCCTCCCGCGGCCACGATCTCGTCGACCGCGGCCTGGGCAGGCGTCTGGTCGGCGCCGTCGCCGCGCTCCGAACCGCCGAGGTCGTTGACGATCACCGACGCGCCGTGGGCGGCCGCGAGCAGGGCGATCTCACGGCCGATGCCGCGGCCCGCGCCGGTGACGACGAGCACCTTCTCGTGGAGCATGCGAGTGTTCATTCTGGGGCCTCCAGCTTTCAGGCCGCGGCGATCGCGGCGATGGTTCGACAACCGTCGAGATACTCCTGCACGTCGACGTACTCGTCCACGGTGTGGGGATTGTGCTGTCCCGCGCCCAGGGTCACCGTGGCCAGACCCTTGGCGTTCAGGTAGTTCGCGTCGAGTCCGCCGTTCGCAACCAGGTACTCGGGCTCCGCGCCGAGGACTGCTCGCACCCGGTCCGCCGCAAGCTGCACGGGCGGCGATTCGGTCGACATCTCGAACGCCTCGTAGTCGTGTTCAGCGCGGAAGTCGACGTGGCCGCAGGTGCCGTCGGCGCTTGTGACGCTCTTGGCGGCGCTCTCGAAGGCGTTGCGGTAGGCGGCCGTGATCCGCGCTAGAAAGGCCTTGTCGTGGCTGCGCGACTCTCCGGACACGAAGACGTGGTCCGTGACCTGGTTGCTCGCTTCCCCGCCGGCCATGCGGCCGATGTTCGAGGTGCCGCTGCCGGCCGGGAGCTCGATCTTGCCGAAAAGGCCCTGGGCGGCGACGTCGGCGACAGCGCGCGAGGCGATCAGTGCCGCCGAAACGCCGCGTTCCGGATGGACGCCGGCGTGCGAGGAGCGGCCGTATACATCGACCTCCCACCGATCCGCGCCGGTCGCGCCGATGATCAGGACGTGCGGCGCGCCGGAGTCGATGTTGAAGCCCATCTCCGGGTTCCCGAGTCGCTCCAACTCGACCGTGCGTGCGCCCCACAGGCCGATCTCCTCGCCGACCGTCATCAGTACGGTGATCGGCGGCCGCTGCACGTCCTGCGCGAGCAGGGTCTCGATCATCGTGACCAGGCAGCCGATCGAGGTCCGGTTGTCGCCGCCGAGCGCGGTGTTGCCCTCCGCCTCGATCTTTCCGTTCCGGCGCACCGGCACCGCGCCGCGGCAGAGCGGCACCGTGTCGAGATGCCCCATGAACAGTCGCCGCGGTCCCGGCCGGGTGCCGGGGATCGTGACGATCAGGTTGCCGATCTCGAAGTCGCGCGGGATGCGCTCGTGCGCGTCGTCATGCCCGATCCAGGAGGGTTCGCAGCCGGCGGCCAGCAGCTTCTCCCGGACCGCCGCCGCGACCTGGGCCTCGCGGCCGCTCAGGCCTTCGATCCTGAGCAGGTCCATGAGGTGGTCGAGGGCGCGGGTCTCGTTGATGTTGGGTGTCGTCATGCTCCGGTCCGGGTTGGGTTCTGGGGCGGAAGTTCGCGATCCTACTGCCTCTGTGTGACCGCTGAAGGCCTTGTCGGCCGTCTCGTAAACTGCCCCCCATGTCACGAACAGTCTGTTTCGCTCTTCCTGCAGTTCTCCTGCTGGCCGCGTGCGAGATTCCGCAGTCCGCCGACACCGTCTCGGACCGCCCCCCCAACTTCGTCATCGTCTTCGCCGACGACCTCGGCTGGGGCGATCTGGGCAGTTACGGCGCGCCGGTGATTCGGACCCCGAACCTGGACCGGATGGCGGCCGAGGGTCAGCGCTGGACGAACTTCTACGTCACCGCTTCTGTCTGTTCTCCGAGCCGGGCGGGGTTGCTGACCGGGCGGTTGCCGGTGCGCAGCGGACTCTACGGCGATCGGGCCCGGGTGCTGTTCCCGGACTTCGTGGGCGGCATCCAGGACGAGGAGGTGACGATCGCCGAGGCGCTGAGCGACCTCGGGTATGCGACGGGCATGTTCGGCAAGTGGCACCTGGGCGATCGGCCGCAGTACCTGCCGACCCGGCACGGCTTCGACTACTGGCTCGGCATTCCCTACTCGAACGACATGATGGCGACCCTGGAGCGGGAAGAGCGCCGCGCCGCGTTCCTGGACCCGAAGATCGAGTACTGGAACGTGCCCCTGATCCGGTCCCGCCGCGCCGCGGACGGAGAGGGCGCCGGCGAGGACGGCGTCGTCACCGAGGTGCTTGAACAGCCCGCGGACCAGACCACGATCACGAAGCGCTACGCCGAGGAGGCGGTGGACTTCATCCGCGCCCACCGGGACGAGCCGTTCTTCGTCTACCTGCCGCACAGCATGCCCCACGTGCCGCTGTTCCGGGCGCCCGAGTTCGAGGGCCACAGCGGCGCCGGGCTGTACGGCGACGTGATCGAGGAGATCGACTGGAGCGTAGGCCGCATCCTCGACACGCTCGAGGAGGAGGGGATCGCGGAGAACACCGTGGTGCTCTTCAGCAGCGACAACGGCCCGTGGACCGCTTTCCGCACCCAGGGGGGGGTGGCCGGGCCGCTCCGCGAAGGCAAGGGGATGACCTGGGACGGCGGCGTAAGGGTGCCGGGGCTGTTCTGGTGGCCCGGAACGATCGCTCCGGCGGTAGTCACGGACGAGATCGGGTCAACCAGCGACGTGTTTGCGACCTTCCTCGGTTTGGCCGGCGGCGCCATGCCGGACGACCGGCCGATGGACAGTCTCGATCTCGGACCGGTACTCCTGGGCGAGAGGGATGGGCCGCGCGACGAGATGGCGTTCTACCGCGGCAGCGAGCTCTACGCTTACCGGGTGCGTAACTACAAGGCGCACTTCATCACCCAGGGCGCCTACGGCCTGGCAGGCGAACGAACCGAACATGACCCGCCCCTGCTCTACGGCCTGGCGCTCGACCCCGGTGAGCAATGGGACGTCGCGGCCGAGCAGCCGGAGGTCCTGGCTGAGGTTACGTCGCGCGCTTTGCAGCACCGGGCCGGAGTCATCGTGGCGCCGTCGGAGTTCGATCTCCGCACCGGCGTCGAGTGAACGGCCCGCGACGAGCGGCCGGGAAACGGGTATTCGCCCGCATCGAGCGACCAGGCCTCAGGAGCCGGCGTCGTCTGAGCGCTCCCGGCGCCCTTCGCCTTCCGTGGTCTGCTTTAGATCCTCCGCGAGTCTCTTCAGCTGTTGGATGCGCCGTTGCCAGAGCAGGGCTTCGCGGGCGACCTGCCTACCGGCCCGGATGCTGCGCAGCCACCAGCCGAAGATCGCGCCGACCAGGGCCGCGGCGGCGACCCAGAACCAGATCTCGAGCAGGATGTAGAGCATCGGTGTCGGTTCAGGGTCGGTGAAGCACGCGGAACCTGATGCGCGGAGTCGAGCCGTCGCCGGTGTCCGCGGCGTCGTCGCCGTTTGTCGCAAGCGGGCGGTCGCTGCCGTAGCCGACCGCCAGCAACCGGTCCGGATGAATGCTGGCCGACAGAGCGTCGCGCACGGCGCTGGCCTGTTCGAGACTGAGCGACCGGTTTGCCGCGGGATCGCCGCCGGCGTCCGTATGGGCGAGGATCTCGACCCGGATCTCGGAGATGTCGGCCAGCGCGGCGCCGATCTCGCCGATCGTGGCCCTGGCCTCCTCGGTGAGGGCCGACGTGCGGTCCTCGAACTCGATCGCCCCACGTTCCAGCACGCTGCGGATGCGGTTCTCAGCTTCGTGGTTTACGGCCACGCGTAAAACCCTCATCCGATTGGCGATGTTCCAGCCGGCATTGGCCGCGGCTCCGATCGAGGTGATCTCGAACGTCAGGTGGTCGCGCAGGCCTTCGCTGGACGTGTGACCGGTCAGAGTCAGCGTTCTGTCCTCGAGCCGCAGGCCCGGGGCGCCGTCCAACCGGCGCAGAAGCTGGATCAGCCTCGGCAGGGTGGAGAGCCAGGGAGGTTCGGTCACGGAGCTGTCGACGTCGGTCTCGTCGATCACGTTGCCCTGGCCGACGATGGCGGCAGCAGCGTCGAACAGCTCCTGCCTGCTCTCGGACGTTGGCATCTGGCCCCGGAGCAACCAGATGTCGCCGTCGGGACCGAACTCGAAGGAGGGACCGATGGCCATCTCCAGCCGGCTGTCGACGCTCCGGACTCCGAGTGTCGCGGCCGCGCGCCGCGCCGCCTCGACTCCGATCTCGGCGAAGGCGACTGTGCCGGAGAGCGTCACGTCGCGTCCGCTCGCCTGCACACTCAGGTTGCGGACGCCGACATCGGCCAGCGCCGCCGCGGTTCGCGCCTCGATCTCGGCCTGGATGCGTGGTCCCTCGAGGGCGAAGCAGGCAAGAACCAGGGTCAGGATCGACGCCGTGCCCACCAGGATCACGCTCGGCTCTCTCATCGTCTTTGTTGCCAGTGCAGGTGTGAAGAGGTTGCTCTGTGGCGCGTATCGGCGCTACTGCGAGGTGTGGTCCGCGACGATCAGCCACTGCTCGCTGTGCTGCTCGAACAGCAGGGTGAACAGCCCGGTCGGTTCGTCGGCCTCGCGGCTCAACCGGAAGCGGCCGAAGACCATGGCGGCATGCTCGGACAGCACGCGCACGTCCAGGTTCTCGAAGGCGAGCGTTCCCATCGCGGCGCGGTCGGGGTACCGCTGGTGGTAGCGCTGAAGGGTCTGTCTCCAGCCGCGCTGGACCTCGTTGCCCGAAGTGAACCGCAGTTCATCGCTGTTCAGATAGCCGGCCATGAAGCCGTCGATGTCGCCCTCGTTCCAGGCTTCCACCTGCATGTCGAGCACGTCGAGCACCGCTGCCGCGACGGTCTGGGGGTCGAACTCCGGGGCCGGTTCGTCGAGCGCCGGCGGTTCGCAGGAGGCGAACAGCAGGAGTGCGGCGATGCCGGCGCAGGCGGTAGCGACGCGCACTAGCTGGTTCCGGTCCGTTCCACGTGGATGTCGCGCAGTTCGATTTGCGAGACGAGGGGTAATTTCTCCTCGACGTAGACCGGGTTGATGTCGTCGACGGTCAGGCCGCCGTCCGGTGTGTTCAGGCCGTAGTTGTCCGCGTCGTAGAACAGCAGGCCGCCGATTCGCCGGTAGTTCGTCAGCACCCGGAAGCGGAGGCCGGTGCCTTCGCTGTAGTCGTAGGCGAACTGCTCGAGGCGGGCGGTCTCGGGATCGAACCAGTAGACGTAGGCGCTGTCAGCGCCGTCGCTGGCGCCAGGTTCGAAGGTGACCCGGACGCGGTGCAGTTGCCTTCCGTTCCACTCCTCGAGGCCCTGGTTCTCCTTGTAGGTGCCCGGATCGTTCAGCTTGTAGGGCAGGAAGAGGAAGTACATGCGTTGGTTGACATGGCTCTCGGCGCGCACGTGTTCCGCCTCGTTCATCTCCATCGGCTCGCCGCCCTCGGTCACCTCGAGGGCCATGTTGTCGCGGCTGTACTCCGGTTCGTCGCTGCCGTTCGAGGCGCGGATCCGGTACTCGAAGCGGTCGCCGTCGACCATCGAGTCGACGTCGAAACTGCCGGAACGCGAAGCCACCGTCAGCTTGACCCGGGACTGCTCGAAGAGTTCGCCGCCGTGGTGTTCGATCGCGCGGTCGACGATCTCGAGCCGTTCGGAGGTGCCGGGCGGAGGCTCGGGTCGGGGCTCCGGTTCGGGCTCGGCACCGGCGCACGCCACGAGGAGCGCTGCGGCGGCCAGAGCAAGCGTCGCCAGCAGGGTTGCGCGACGGTCGTCGCCGGCTGTTGCAGTTCGAGGCATGACGTTCTCCTTCGATGCGGCGTGCGTTCTGCTGCGCATGGCGTCTGGCCATGTTAGCGGCCGAGCGGGTTGCGCTACTCTTGGCCGCTCACCCTCGAACAGCGGCTGGAGGCCAAGGCATGACCGAGTACGACCTGATCAAGTACGACGTGGACGATCCCATCGCCACGATCACTCTCAACCGGCCGGAGCAGTTGAACGCGATCACCGGCAGCATGATGGCCGAGTTGAAGCACGCGATGGCGGCCGCCGAGCAGGACGAACGGGTGGTCGGCATCCTGCTCACCGGGGCCGGCCGCGGCTTCTGTGCCGGCGCCGACATGCAGGGCCTCCAGGCCACGAGTCGCGGCGAGGGCGGCAGCGGCGGCGGAAACGCGTTCGAAGACGCCCAGGCCGGTGCGATCGAGGAGATGGGCGCCGAGAATTTCGGCGTGACCTTCAACTACCTGATGGCGGTTCGCAAGCCGATCGTCGCCGCGATCAACGGCCCCTGCGCCGGTCTCGGTTTCGCCATCGCGATGCTCTGCGACGTCCGCATCGCTTCCGACCGCGCCGTTTTCGCCTCCGCCTTCGTCAACCGCGGACTGATCGCCGAGCACGGCCTGAGCTGGATCCTGCCGCGCGTCGCCGGGCCGTCCAACGCGCTCGACATACTGTGGACGGGACGCAAGTTCTACGGCCCGGAGGCCGCCCAGATGGGCGTCGTCAACCGTTCCGTGCCGCACGACCAGGTCGTCCCCGAGGCCCAGAACTACATCCGGGCGCTCGCTGAGCGCTCCGCGCCGATGTCGCTCAAGGTCATCAAGCAGCAGGTGTACCGCCACCTGATGATGGACTCCGGCGACGCCCTACGCGAGTCGAACCGGTTGATGGCCGAGAGCCTGCAGCGCGACGACTTCAAGGAAGGCGTCGCCTCCTTCGTCGAGCGCCGGTCGCCGAACTTCCAGCGCATCACGAGCTAGGAGCTTGCGCGGCAGAACGATCTGACCTGGGAACGCGGGCATCCTGCCCGCATCCGGCGCGAAGCGCCGGCCTCCGGGAGTTCTGCCGCGCTAGCCCGACAGCGCCCGGGCCGCCTTGTAGACCTCGACGTCGGAGGGCTGGGGGTCGCCTCGGAGTACCCGGATCGCTGCTTCAAGAGCCCACTCGAGGACGGCGTTGGCCGTCTCAGTTGGAAGCTCGATCGTGATCAGAGGCTCGCCGTCCGTGGATCGAACGGTCGCTAAGTCGGTCGGCAAGTCCGCTGAGGCGAGCAACCCGCCGCGCCTGAATCAACCAGACATCCGCCACCTCGTCGGCTGACGAGTCGCCACCGGGCCGGATCGTCCGGCTAGTCGACGCGGTCCCGCCTTTCCTTGAGTTCGCGGAAGGTGGTCAGGACCAGCCCTTCCTCCTCGATCACCTGCTTCAGGCGCGGGTCGAGCATCGCCAGCATGTCGCCCTTGCGGCTGGGGCCGGAACTGGAGATGTACTTGAAGTTCTCGCTCGGGTCGGTGGAGTGCATGATGACCATCGTTAAGCCGGGGCGGAGGTCGCGCAGGCCCTGGATGTAGCGCTCGACCTTGTATTCCAGCAGCTCCTCGTCGGTGGCGTCGGCGCCGGCCTCGGGGACCCAGCCGTAGCTCAGGTTGTGGAGGTCGTCGAGCACCGGCAGGCCGCCGTCCCAGATCCGCCGGCCGAGTTCGGTGGCGCGGCCGAGGCCCGGCGGCGTGTCCCGATCCTGGGCCTCGTACTGCGCTTCGAGGATCGTGTTGTGGCCGCCCGGGAACATCAAGGGGATGCCCTCGTCGAGGCCGACAGCGATGTACCGCTCGAGGAAGTCCATGGTGGCGAACAGCGTGCCCATGTGGGAGTCGAGGTGGGTCGGTTCGAAGCCCATGGTGCGGGCGCGGTTGATCTGTTCGCGGACCTCTGCCTCCACCTCGTCGGGGGTCGCGTTGGCGACGACCTCGGCAACGCTGGACCACAGGGCGCCCTCCGGGTCGACCAGGCCGGGCGCTGCCTCGCGGCCCACGAGGGGGCCCCAACGGTAGTTGTCCCACTCGGCGGTCAGGGTCAGGTGAAGGCCGGCGTCGATCCCCGGGTTCTCCTTCAGACCCAGCACCAACTCCGGCACCCACGGGCAGGGCATCATCACGCTCATCGAGTTCGCGACTCCGTCGAGGATCGAGCGGAAGGCGCCGACGTTCGAGTCGTGCGACATGCCGGCGTCATCGACGTGCAGGATGACGGCCCGTGTGCCGGCGGGGAAGCCGAGCTTCTCGGCGTAGGTCTGGGCGGCGGCCGTACCGGCCGTGAGGAAGGCTGCGGCCAGGCAGAGAGTGGCCGCGGCGGTGGCTCGAAATGTCGGTGCGGGTGTCTTGGTCCTGGGCATGGAGGTCGTCCTCATTGGGTCGGCCGATCGACTCACTCGGTCAGCCGGTCGACGCCGTCGAACCCATCGAAGTCGAGTCCGAGGATCGTGGCCAGGCTGGGCGCGAGATCGATCGTGTTGGCGCGCTCTGTGACCACGCGGCCGGCGCCGTCCTGACGGCGGATAATCAGCGGCACGTGGGTGTCGTAGCCGTGCGGGGAGCCGTGGCTGGCGGTGACCGCGGAGGACGACGTCGGCAACACGTTGGGCTCCAGCACGGCGATCAGATCCCCGCTGCGGCTGGCGTAGTAACTGTTCAGGTAGAGCTCGTGGAGGGGATTGGCCGGGTCGAGTTGGGCGGGCCGGACGACCTCGGCGATCAGCGGGCAGTTGCCCATCGCCTCGATGATCTCGTCCTCGACCGCCGTCCGGTCGGCGCCGGCCGCGGTGATGGCCTCGTCGTCGAGGTAGAAGGTGTCGAGCAGGAACTCGCTGCCGTCGAAGCGCTCTTCGAGCCGCGCCAGCAACCGCTGCAGGCAGAGCGTCTGCTCGGCGCCGAAGCGCCCGCCCTGGCCTCCGTCGCGGACCACCAGCTCCGGCACGATGCCGACGCCGTGGTCGGCGGAGAGCGCGACGACCACGTTCTCCATGCCGATCTTCTCGTCGATGAAGTCGAACAGTTCGCCGATCGTCCGGTCGAGACGCAGGATCGTGTCCAGGGTCTCCGGGGCGTTCGGGCCGAAGTTGTGGCCAACCGTGTCCAGCGCCGAGAAGCTGAGCGCAAGCAGGTCGGGGACGTCGTCGGCGCCGAGGCCCTCCGCCTCGATCAGGGTCTCGGCGAAGTCCTCGAGGTAGCCGTCGAGGAAGGGCGACCGGTAGATGGAGGCATAGAACGCCGACCGTTCGACGGTATAGCCGCCTAGAGCGTGCGGGAAGGTGTTCGTGAACAGACCGCTGTCGAGCGGCTCGATGTCGTACGCCGCGGTGTGCTCGAGGGGCAGCAGCGGCGCCCAGGGGGTGCCGAAGAGCAGATAGAGACGGCTCTGGGCGTTGAAGTCGTCGAGCCACTCGGGCTGGGAGTCCCGGTCGCCGTAGTAGGTCGAGGTTACCCAGCGGCCGGTCGGGCGGCTGTACCACCAGACGCCGTCGGGGTGGTGCCCGCCCATCAGGATCGCTGCCCGGTCCTTGCCGCCGGCGGAGAAGACCTTGGACTCCGGATAGGCGGCCTTGAGGAGATCGCCCAGGGTCGGGACGAGCAGGTTGCGGGGCGACACGCCGTGGTCCGGGTCCCCGCAGCAGTACGCTTCGTCACGGGTCTCCCGGTCGAACCAACCGTTGGCGATGATCCCGTGCCGCTTGGGTAACGCGCCCGTGGCCAGGGTGGCGTGGCCGGGGGCGGTCTCGGTGGCGGCGTGGAAGTGGTGGGCGTCGGTGAAGGCGACACCCTCGCGAAGCAACCGGGCCAGGCCTTCCGTGAGCAGGGGGCCGAAGCGCTCCAGGTAGTCGGCTCGCATCTGATCGACGGCGATCAGAAGGACGAGTCGGGGCGCGCCTTCGGGGACGGCGGCCGCCGGTGCGTCCGCGGGTTCGCCCTCGGGGGCGGTGGCGGGACCGCCGCAGGCCGCCAGCAACACCAGGGCGGTCGCAGCCATCAGCGACAGATGGAACCGCCTCATGAGTGAAGCGCTTTCAGTGGATGGCGGCCGTCGACGTGGCCCATGAACGGAGGATGAATGCCGTAACCGATCAATTGCTGGATCCTCTCAGAGAGTTGTGGCACCTCGCCCGAGGGTACGCCGAGGATGAAGTTCTCCTGCTGGCGGGCCCACGGCGGGCAGTACTGGATGGTGAGGCCGAGGCGCGTACCGGTCGACCGGTTCTCGCCGCCGCCGTGGTAGAGGGTGCCGAGGAAGATGAGCAGCGAGCCGGCCGGCATGGTGACCGGCTGCACCGCCGACTCGTCGGGCCGGTCGCCGTTCCAGCGGTGGCTGCCGGGCACGATGCGCGTGGCGCCGTTGTCCTCGGTGAAGTCGTCGAGCGCCCAGATCGTGCTCACGCCGAGCGCCGCGCGGGGACGGGGCAGGGGGTAGAACGAATCGTCGAAATGGAGGTTCTGGGCCGCCTCGCCCGGGTGGATCAGGATGGCGTGGGCCACGGAGAGCAGGAAGCCGGCGCCCAGGGTGCTCTCGCAGGCGGCCATCACCGCCGGATGCTCGACGAGGGGATCGAACAGGCGGGACTTGGAGAGCAGACCGTAGACCCGCTGCGTGCTGTGTCCCTCGAACGGGTTGCGGCCGAACAGTTGCCGGTCGAGGTGCGGTTCGAGTTCCCGGCGCAGCGCGTCGACCCGCCGCCGGTCCAGAGCCTCTTCGAGGATCGCGTAGCCGTTCCGTTCAAGCTCTTCCAGATGGTCCATTGCGAATGAGACTATCCTCCGCATTCGGATGCGATTCTTCGACGCCGCCAAGACGGCCGAGCTGCTGCCCTGGGGCGCCGTGGTGGAGGCCCTGGAACGGGGCTTCCGCGACGGTTGCGAGATGCCGGTGCGCCACCATCATGGGGTCGCGGCGCCGGCCGGCGATCCCGAGGCGACGCTGCTGCTGATGCCGGCGTGGACAGCCGGCGGCTACCTCGGGGTCAAGGTGGCGACGGTCTTCCCGGGCAACGTCTCCCGCGGTCTGGGGGCGGTGCAGGCCAGCTACATCCTGTCCTCGGCGGTGACCGGGGCGCCGCTGGCGTTGATCGACGGCCTGGAGCTGACCCTGCGGCGAACGTCGTCCGCCTCGGCGCTGGCGTCGAAGTTCCTGGCGCGCCCCGATGCCCGGCGCCTGCTGGTGGTCGGCACGGGCAACCTGGCGCCCCACCTGGCGGCCGCGCACGCGGCGGTGCGGCCGGACCTCGAGATCGAGTTCTGGGGGCGCCGGCCCGAGAAGGCGTTGGCGGCGTCCCGTTCGCCGCTGCTTCAGGGGCTCCGTGCCAAGGCGGCTGTTGATCTGGAGGCGGCGGTGCGCGCGGCGGACATCGTCAGCACCGCGACCCTGGCGACGGAACCACTCGTGCTCGGTTCATGGCTGCAGCCCGGCGTCCATGTGGATCTGGTCGGGGGCTTCACGCCGGCCATGCGCGAAACGGACGACGAGGCGATGCGTTGCTCGACCGTCTTCGTCGACACCCGGGCAGGCGCTCTGGTGGAGGCGGGCGACCTCACCCAGCCGATCGAGTCAGGCGCCTTCGTTCCGGAAGACGTCGCCGCCGACCTCTACGAGCTGTGCCGGGGCGAGCACGGCGGGCGCAGGACCGAAGGCGAGATCACCCTGTTCAAGTCCGTCGGCGCCGCGCTCGAGGATCTCTTCGCGGCCTCCCTGCTGTGGGAACGAAGTTGATTCAACCCGCTAGACTCCCGTGCCCATGTTCTCCACACAAGCAAGGCCGCCTCGAACCGCCGCAATCGCTTCCGCAGCCCTCCTCGCGGCCGCTCTCGCCGTGACAGCCTGCACGGCCCCCGCCGCCGGCCCGGGCGACCCGCCGATGGCTGCGGCGCGGCCGCACGAACTCGATACCCACGGCGACGTCCGCGTCGACGAGTACTACTGGCTTCGGGAGCGGGAAGATCCCGAAGTCATCGCCTACCTCGAGGCGGAGAACGAGTATCTCGACGGTGTCATGGCGCATACCGAAGAGCTGCAGGAAACCCTGTTCGAGGAGATCCGGGGCCGCATCGTGGAGGACGATTCGTCGGTTCCCTACCGCGACGGCGACTACTGGTACTACACCCGCTACGAGGAGGGGAAGCAGTACCCGATCCACTGCCGCCGGCCGGCGGACGGCGACACCTTCGGCGGCGCCGCTGATCCTGCGGCCGAGGAAGTCCTCGTCGACGTGAACGAGATCGCCGAGGGCAAGGAGTACACGTCCGTTCGTCCGGCGGTCAGCCCGGACCACCGCATCCTGGCCTATGCCGTCGACGATGTGGGGCGGCGCTTCTACACCGTGCGCTTCAAGGATCTGGCGACGGGGGAGACGCTGCCGGACGAGATCCCCGACGTCACCGCGAACCTGGCCTGGGCCGCCGACAGTGCGACCCTGTTCTACGTCCGCCAGGATCCCGACACGCTGCGCTCCTACCAGGTGTTCCGGCACCGGCTGGGCAAGGGCGCCGCCGACGACCTCGTCTACGAGGAGCCGGACGAGACCTTCAGCGTCTTCCTGCAGCGCAGCCAGTCGCGCAAGTACCTGATGGCGGTCTCGAACCACACCCTGCGCACCGAGGTGCGGACGCTGCGTGCCGACGATCCCGATGGCGACTTCGCGGTCTTCGAGCCGCGCGGCGAGCGGCACGAGTACAGCGTCGACCACCTGGGCGACCGCTTCTGGGTGCGCACGAACGACGAAGCGCCGAACTTCCGCCTCATGTCGACCGCGGAAGACACGACCGGCCGCGCCGCCTGGCGCGAGGAGACGCCGCATCGCGACGATGTGCTGCTCGAGGGCTTCGAGCTGTTCGATCGCTTCCTGGTGCTGGCCGAACGTCGCGGCGGCCTGAACCAACTGCGGATCGAAGAGGTGGGTGGCGGCGGCGTGGAGGGTCACGACCTGGACTTCGGCGAGCCGGCCTACTCCGCAGGGCTCGGCGTCAACCCCGATCCGTCGTCGGGAACGCTCCGCTACGTCTACCAGTCGCTGACCACGCCGCGGTCCGTGTTCGACTACGACCCGGCCACGCGGGAGAAGACCCTGCGCAAGCAGGATCAGGTGCTGGGCGGGTTCGACTCGGCGGACTACCGGACCGAGCGGCTCTGGGCGGTCGCCGCGGACGGCACGGAGGTGCCTGTGTCCGTCGTCTACCGGCCCGATCTGCGTCCGGCCGAGGGCGGCAGCCCCCTGCTCCTGTACGGCTACGGCGCCTACGGCGCCAGCATGGACGCAGGATTCAGTTCGCTGCGACTGAGCCTGCTCGACCGCGGCTTCGTCTACGCCATCGCCCACATCCGCGGTGGCGAGGAGATGGGGCGTTCCTGGTACGAGGACGGCAAGCTCCTGAACAAGAAGAACACCTTCACCGACTTCATCGCCGCGGCCGAGCATCTGACGGCCGAGGGTTACGCCGATCCCGACCGGATCTATGCGATGGGCGGCAGCGCCGGAGGGCTCCTGATGGGCGCCGTGTTCAACCTGCGGCCGGACCTGTGGGGCGGCATCGTGGCGCAGGTGCCGTTCGTCGATGTCGTGACCACGATGCTCGACGCGAGCATTCCGCTGACGACCTTCGAATGGGATGAGTGGGGGGATCCCAGGGAGCGCGAGTACTACGACTACATGCTCTCCTATTCGCCCTACGACAACGTGGAGGCGAAGGACTACCCGCACATGCTGGTGACCACGGGGCTGCACGATTCCCAGGTCCAGTACTGGGAACCGGCCAAGTGGGTGGCCCGGCTGCGCGCGAAGAAGACGGACGGCAATCTGCTGCTGCTGAAGACGAACATGAGCGCCGGCCACGGCGGCGCTTCCGGGCGGTTCGACCGCTACCGCGAGACAGCTCTGGTGTACGCCTTCCTGCTCGACCGCGCCGGCGCCGGGGCGCCGTAGAGCGGCGGGAACCGGGGAGCGGCGGGAACCAGGAGAGAACGTGGCGATCGACTTCAGCGACCGGCGGGACAAGCTCAAGCGGCAGCAGGCCGGCAGCATGCGTTTTGTGCGCGTCGTGGTGCGGGTCGCGCTGCTGTTCGCGATCGCGGCGCTGGCCGTGCTCCAGGGCTTCTCGCCGGCCTCCTGGCTGTTGCTGGGCGTGCTCTTGACCTGGGGAGCGTCCCTGCCGTACCTGCTGCGGACCGTCTTGCGCTGGGCCCGGAGGCAGGAGCATCTCGAGCGCTGGCAGCGCACGACCCTGATCTGGACCGCGGCGCTGATCCTGATCGGCGGCTTCGCCGTTCTGGCCCGGTACGTGCTGCTCCCGTCGCCGGCCTAGGAGATTGCGCGGTAGAACGATCTGACCTGGGAACCCGTGTGGCGCGACCCGCGCCACACGCGAACCACTCCGTGCGCCCGTCATCGGGCGCACGGATGGCACGCGGGCATCCTGCCCGCATCCGGCGCGAAGCGCCGGCCTCCGGTAGTTCTGCCGCGCTAGTAGCTCTTCGGCAGGCCGAGGACCTTCTCCGCGATGTGACAGAGGATGAGCTGCGGGCTGATCGGGGCAAGGCGCGGGATCATGACCTCGCGCATCAGACGCTCGACATGGAACTCCTTCGCGTAGCCCATGCCGCCATGGGTCATGACGGCTTGGGTGCAGGCCTTGAAGCCCGCCTCGGCGCCGAGGTACTTCGCGGCGTTCGCGTAGTGGCCGCAAGGCTCCTCGCGGTCGTAGAGCGAGGCTGCCTGCATTGCCATCAGAAACGCCGCCTCCAGCTCCATCCAACACTCCGCCAGAGGATGCTGGATCGACTGGTTCTGGCCGATCGGACGACCGAAGACTCGTCGGTTGCGGGCGTAGTCGGTGGCCCGTTCCAGGGCGTTGCGGCCCACGCCGACTGCCTCGATGCCGATCAGGATCCGCTCCGGGTTCAGGCTGTGAAGGATGTACTCGAAGCCGCGGCCCTCGTCGCCGATGCGGTCCTCGGCCGGTATCTCGAGCCCGTCGATGAACAGTTCGTTCGAGTCCACCGCGGCCCGGCCCATCTTGGGAATGCGCCGGATGTCGACCGTCGACCGGTCGAGCGTCGTGTAGAACAGCGAAAGGCCCTTCGTCGCCTTCCCGGTCTCGGCCCGCGGCGTGGTGCGCGCCAGGAGCATGACCCGGTCCGCCTCCTGGGCGGTCGTGGTCCAGATCTTGCGGCCGTGGGCGATGTAGCTGCCGTCGGGGCGGCGCTCGGCGCGGGTGGTGATCGCGGTTGTCTCGAGTCCGGCGTCGGGCTCGGTGACCGCGAAGCAGGTCTTTGCACGGCCCTCGATCAGTTCGGGCAGGAAGCGGCGGCGCTGCTCCTCGGTCCCGAAGACCACAATGGGGTGCGGTCCGAAGATGTTGATGTGGATCGCCGAGGCCGCGCTCATGCCGCCGCCCGCGCGCGCCACCTCGTGCATCACCAGGGCGGCTTCCGTGACCCCCAGGCCCGAACCGCCGTATTCCTCCGGCATGGCGATGCCGAGCGCGCCGCACTCGGCCATGGCCCGGTGGAACTCCTCCGGGAAGCGGACCTCGTTGTCGACCGCGAGCCAGTAGTCGTCGTCGAAGGCGGCGCAGGTGCGGGCAATCCCCTCACACAATGCGCGCTGCGGTCCGGTCAGTGTGAAGTCCATCGGAACTGCGGAGGCTACAACGAGGCGCGTTCGCACCCAGTATCAGTCGACCGGTAGCCCGGCCAGCAGCTCGGCGGCCGTCGTCCGGCGGCCAGGGTGCCAGGCGTTCGGGGCGATCTGACAGAGGGGTTCGAGGACGAAGCGGCGGCGGTGCATGCGGGGGTGCGGCACCACCAGACCGGGTCCGGCAATGACGGCGTCGCCGAACAGCAGCAGGTCGAGGTCGATCGTCCGTGGGCCGGCGGCGGATGCGGTCCGATCCCGGCCGAGGCCGGCCTCGATCTCAAGCAGTCCGTCGAGCAGGGTCCGGGCGTCGAGGCGGGTTTCGATCGCCGCCGCGGCATTGAGGAACTCCGGGTCGGTGGCCGCCACGCCGCTTTCCGGTACGGCTTGGGTGGCGTGGAATCCCGAGACCGCGGTCACGTCTCCGAGTGGTCGCAGGCGGTCGATCGCGGCGCCCAGATTCGCCCGTCGACTGCCCAGGTTCGAGCCGAGGGCGACGAAGGCGCGGGTCCGGATCACGGCCGCCAGTCGACTTCGGCGCCGACTTCCGCGGCGCCGATCTGGCGCGCGGCGCCGGGCTTCGTGACCCGTACCCGCAGCGATTCGATCCGGCGCCACAGCGTCGAACCGCCTGCCGCCCGAGGGGCTTCCCGGCCGACGATGGCGGCAATCCGCTCGGCCAGTGTTTCAACGAGTCGGTACTCGTCGCGTGCCGCGACCGTTTGCGCGATGGCGGCGAGCTCAGCGTAGTCCACCGTCTCGCCCAGGTCGTCGGGCGTTCTGCGTGCCCCGGCCGTCAGGGTCACTTCGATGTCGACCAGGAGTTCCTGCGGCGCGGCGCGCTCTTCCCGGGTGACGCCGATCCGGCTCCGGCAGACGATGCCGTGTGCAAGGACGCGGCGTTGCGGCGCAGATCGATTGCGCCGTCGTGGCGCCGATCGACTGCGGCGCCGCCTCAGGGCGCCGATGCTCTCCGCCAGTTGCCGGTGCGGCTCGACATCGTGTACCCGCAGCACGTCGGCAATGCCCAGTGCCGCCGCCCAGGCGTTGACCGCCAGCGTAGCGGTCAGTCGCTCCCCGACGCGTACGCCGCCGAGCAGCCGGTCGAGAAACGATTTGCGCGACACGCCGAGCACCAGGGGCGCGCCGATCTGCTGCAACTCGTGCAGGTTCGCGAGCAGGTCGAGGTTTTGCTCGAGCGTCTTGCCGAACCCGATCCCCGGGTCGACGAGCACCTCGACTCCGAGGCGACGTCCGGCCGCGACCCGTTCGGCGAGGTAGTCGCGGATCTCCGCCACCACGTCGTCGTAGCGGGGCTTGCGCTGCATCGTGCGCGGCTCGCCCTGCATGTGCATGGCGATCACCGGAGCGCCGTGGCGGGCCGCGACCTCGAGCATCGCCTCGCCGGCGCCGGAGATGTCGTTGATCAGGTGGGCGCCGGCAGCGAGCGCCCGATCGGCGACCTTGGGCTTCGCGGTGTCGACGCTCAGGGGCACTCCGAGGTCGAGCCGGCCGACGCCCTCGATCACCGGCAGCAGCCGGGCGAGCTCCTCCGTCGATCCCACCGGATCGGCGCCGGGCCGGGTGCTTTCGGCGCCGATGTCGATCAGGTCGGCCCCTTCCGCCGCCATGCGCCGCGCGTGTTCGATCGCGGCCTCGGAAACGTCGAAGCGGCCGCCGTCCGAGAAGCTGTCCGGCGTCACGTTGAGAACCCCCATGACGAGGGGCCGATCGTCCAAGGTCAGGATGTGCGGGCCGCAGACGAGGTCCATGGGCGCAGTCTAAGTCTCTTCCAGCGTGGCCGCGCCAATGGACCTCGTCGGAGTTGTGCGTGATGGCGCAGCGGAATTCCGTCTCAGTCATTGGATAGAGTCGTGGCCGCGCCATCGTGGCGCCGCCGGCTCTGAGGTCGTTCCCGACTTGGACTCTGGGCCCGGAGGTGTTTCGGTGGAGGATGGAATGGAGATGATTCTGCAGACCGCTGGCGTTGTCGTGCCGTGCTTTGCGGCGCTTGGTGGGCTGTTCGCCTGGGGCGTGCGTCGGATTGACCGACGCTTCGAGGAGGCCCGGCAGGAACGGGCGCGGATCGAGGCGAAGTTCGATGCGCGGTGCGACGGGATCGAGGCGAAGTTCGACGCGCGGTGCGACGAGATGGAGGCGAAGTTCGACGCGCGGTGCGACGAGATGGAGGCGAAGTTCGACGCGCGGTGCGACGAGATGGAGGCGAAGTTCGAGGAGCGTTGGTCTCGGCTGGAGGAGAAGATTGACCGGTTGGGAGACCGGCTGGAGGAGCGGAGCGACCGGGTGGCCGAACAACTCTCCGGCCAGATCACGGAGTTGAACCGCGAAGTCGGCAAGCTACAGGGAATCACTGGAGTGGCGCGGATCCTGGACATCGCCTCCCCTTAAGGCGACGGGCGCTTCAAGATGACCTGCGAACCGTTTCCCGGCGGCCGTCGCGCGGTCACTGGATGAGCCGGGACGCCGGCCGTACCTCGTCGGTCGCCCAGGTCGCGACGTTGGCGTGCGCCTTCGTCCTCCCTTGCGCCGCGGCCGCCGGCGAGGATTGCGGCTTCACGTTCACGGAAGTGGCGGCCGAGGCCGGTGTGCGCTTCGTCCACGAATCGGGCGCCAGCGGCGGCCTGCATCTGCCCGAGACGATGGGCGCGGGCGTCGCCTGGATCGACTATGACGGGGACGGCTGGCTTGATCTCTACCTGGTGCAGTCGGGGGCTTTCCCGCCGCAGGGCGGCGAGACGTCGGTGGACCGGCTGTTTCGTAACCTGGGGCCCGACGCTGGGGGGAAGATCCGGTTCGAGCCGGCCGATGCCGGCGGCCTTGCCCGTGGCTACGGTCAGGGAGTCGTTGCCGCCGATGTCGACGGAGACCGGGACCTCGACCTGCTGGTGTCGCACTACGGCCCCACGGTGCTTCTGCGAAACGGCGGAGACGGGTCGTTCGCCGCGGCGGAGACGCTGTTGGCAGCCCGGCCGGAGGGAGGGGCGGACGAGTTTCCCTGGGGTTCCTCGATGGCGCTGGCGGACGCGGACGGTGACGGCGACCTCGACCTCTACGTCTCCCGGTACCTCGACTACGACCCCGACCACGGCCTGGTCTGCCGGCGGGACGGTCCGGGCGCCGCGCCGGAGGTCTGCGACCCGTCGCTGTTCCGGGGCCAGCACGACCGCTACTACGTGAACCGGGGCGGCGGCGACTTCGAGGACGGGGCGGCGGACGCCGGTCTCGACGGCGCCGACGGCAAGGGTCTCGGGGTGGTGTTCACCGACCTCGACGGGGACGGCCGGCCCGATCTCTACGTGGCCAACGATCTGACCCTGAACCTCCTGTTCCGCGGCCGGGGTGATGGCACGTTCGAGGATCAGTCCCTGGTCTCGGGCGCCGCAGTCAGTCGAAACGGCCGGCCCGAGGCGGGCATGGGCTTGGCGGTGGCCGACTTCGATTCCGACGGCGACCCCGATCTCGCGGTGACCAACTTCGACGTGGAGACGAACACGCTCTATCGCAATGCCGGCGCCGGGTCCGGCCTTCTGTTCGAGGACACATCAGCCGTCTCCGGCTTCGGTCAGCCCTCCTTCAACCTGCTCGGCTTCGGGATCGTGGCCGAGGACTTCGACCGGGACGGCGCGCTGGACGTGTACGTCGCCAATGGCCACATCTTCACGACGCCGCGGCGCGACAACACGAGCTACCGGCAGCGAAACCTGCTGCTCCGCGGCAACGCCGCGGATACCCGGCAGAGCTTCACCGAGGCGCGCTGCGACTGGACGGATCGGGATCCGCTGGTCAGCCGTGGGGCCGCCGTCGCGGACTACGACGGCGACGGCGACGGCGACCTAGCGGTGACCGCCAACGACGGTCCGGCGCGCCTCTGGCGCAACGACACGGGGCGCAACGACTCGGGGCGGGGCGACACGGCAGGGCCGGAAGGCGGAGGCTGGCTGGGGGTCGAGCTGCGCGGCGCCGGATCGAACACGCAGGCGGTGGGCGCCGCCGTGACGCTCGCCGGCGAGCCCGGGAAGCCGCCGGCTCGTCGCTGGGTGCTGCGCGGCGACAGCTACCAGTCGTCGAGCGGGCATCGGCTGCGCTGGGCTGTGGCGTCGTCCGACACGCGCGCGGCGGCCGGCGCCGGGGCCGTTCGCCGGCTCGACGTGCGCTGGCCCTCCGGCGCCCGCACCCGCATCGTCGATCCGCCGGCGGGCGTCTACCTGGTGGTCGGGGAACGGCGGTGAGGCCGTCGCGGGCGCTCGCCTTCCTGCTGCTCGCCGCGGCAGCGCCGACCGCGCCCGCGACGTTGCCGGCCGAGCTTGAGCCCGCGCACTTCGAGCTGGACAACGGCATGACCTTCCTGGTCGTCGAGCGGCCGGGAAGACCCCTGGTCTCCGCCCTGTGGGCGGTGCGCGGCGGCTCGGCGTCCGATCCGCCGGGGCAGCGGGGCCTGGCCCACGTCGTGGAGCACCTGCTGTTCGCCGGCAGCCGGACCGTCGGCACCGCGGACTGGGACGCGGAGGCGGGGCTGCTGCGGCAGTGGGAGCGTCTCTACGAGGACTCCGTCCGCCGGCGCCGCGCGGCGCCGGGTCTCGCCCGTCTCGAGGGTCGGCTGGCGACGCTGCAACGGCCGGGCGAGTACTCGGCGGTCTACACCCGTGCCGGCGCCTTCGGCCTCGACGCGGAGACCCGCCACGACTCGACCGTGTTCCAGGTGCTGGCGCCGGCGGAGAAGATCGAGCTGTGGTTCTGGATGGAGTCCGACCGGCTGCTCGAGCCCGTGTTCCGCGGCTTCGAGCGCGAGTTGCGCGTGGTCGAGCAGGAGCGTCGACAGCGCATCGACTCGAGCCCGGCGGGGTCCTGGTTCGAGCTCTTCGACGCCGCCTTCTGGGGCGCCGGCCACCCCTACGCGCATACGCCGGGAGGGGACCGGCTGGAGATCGCGGGTCTGCTGCCGGCAGACGCGCGGGCACACTTCGAGGCGGCCTACCGGCCGGAGCGGCTGGTTGCGGTGCTGGTCGGCGACCTGGCGCCGGAGCGCGCGCGGGAACTTGCCGAGCGCTACTTCGGCCGTCTCGAGCCTGGCAGCCGCAGCGGCAGGGGCGGCGCCGTCAAGGCCGACGACCGGTCGGATCCGCCTGCCGCGCCGGCTCTTGGATCCCTGGACGGACTCTGTGCCTGCCGCGGCCAGATCGAGATCCGTTATCCGACGGTGGCTTTTGACGCCGCCGGCGACGCGGTCGCGCTCGACGTGCTGGCGGGGGTGCTGAACGGGCGTTCGGGCCGGCTGCATCGCCGGCTCGTGCTCGCGGAGGACGCGGTGGCAACTTCGGCTTCGGCACAGCACGTGTCGCGGATGCAGGGGGGCTACTTCGCGGTGCGCCTCGAAGCTGCCGGCGATACGGGGTTGGAGGAACTGCTCCCGGCCTGGGACCGCCTGCTGGCGCAGGCCCGGGCGGACGGAGTCCAGAGCAGCGAACTGGAGCGGGTTCGGCGCCAACTGGCCACCGACTCCTTCCGGCAGATCGAAACCGACGCCGGACTCGCGCACCGCCTGGCGGCGGCCGAGGTGCTGGGCGGCTGGCGGCAACTGGAAGGGTGGTTCGAGGCGGCGGCCGCCGTTCGCGCGGCTGACCTGGAGCGGGTCATCGACGCCTTTCTCGTGGCCGAGAAACGAGCGGTCCTGTCGCTCGAGCGGACCGGGGAGGGCTGAGGGTTGCCGGCAGCTTGCGCGGCGGAACGGTACGCGACTCCGGTCCTGGGAACGCGGGCATCCTGCCCGCATCCGGCGCTGGCGCCGGTGCTCCGTCTGTTCGTCCTGTTCGGTCTGGCCGCGACGGGAGCAGCAGGAGTTGCCCAGATTCCGCCGCGCCCGGAAGCCCTGCGCTTTGAGCCGTCGTCCTTCGCAGCGCCGGATCCCGCCGGAACGCGCTTCGAACTGGCCAACGGGCTGCCGGTCTACGTCGTGCCGGATCGCAGCCTGCCCCTGGTCGATGTCGTGCTGGCGGTTCCGGTCGGCGATCTGGACGAGCAGTCGACGGAGGCGGGACTGGCCTCGATGACCGCGGCCATGCTGCGGCGCGGCGGCGCCGGCGACCTCGATCCGGACCGCCTGGACGACGAGATCGACGCCCTGGGCGCCCGGATCCAGACGGTGGGCGCCTCGGCGCGGAGCGTGATCGCTCTCGACTGCGGCTCGGAGGCCTTGGGTCGCGGTCTCGAACTGCTTGCTGCCATCGTGCTCGAACCGCGCTTCGACGAGGAGCGCCTGGCCCAGGCGAAGGGCAACCTCGAGGTCAGCCTCGCCGCCCAGGACGACGACCCGCGGCGGCTGCTCGAACGGGAGTGGCTGCGGCTCGTGCACGGAGGCAGTGCGCCCCGCGGACGGCGGCTGACTCCCGAGGCGGTGGCCGCCTTCACGCCCGCGGCGCTCGCCGATTTCCATCGCCGCCACTACCGGCCCGAGGGCGCGGTGTTCGCCGTCTCGGGCGACGTGGATTCGGAAGCCGTAGTCGCGCGCCTGGATGTGCTGTTCGGCGACTGGACGGCGCCCGACGAAGGCGACCGCCCGGCGGCCGGTCCAAGCGCCGGCGGACCGGAGGCGGACCAGGTGGGCAAGGTGCGCGAGGCGCGAACGGGGGATTCGGCAGCCGCGGCCGCGATGCCGGGTTGGTGGCATGTGGATCGCCCGGGCGCCCAGGCCGCGATCGCCATCGGTCACCGGGGAGCGGTCTTCGATTCGTGGGACAGCCGCGACCGCTGGGCTCTGCTGCTCCTGACCGAGATCCTCGACGGCCCCGGCGCCGTGTCGCGCCTGCGGTCCCGTCTGCAGCTCGGTGACGGCCTGGTCTACCGCGTGCTGACAACCTTCGACATCGATCCCCTGCGGACCGGCTGGGGGCCGGAGCACGCGGGCGAGTTCCGTGTCCTCCTGGAGACCGCGCCCGAGTCGGCCGCCAAGGCTGCCGGCGCCGTGCTGCAGGAATTGCGGCGGCTGCAGCGGGACGTTGTGCCGGCCGGCGAACTCGAGACCGCGAAGCAATCCCTGCTGGCCCGGTTCCCGCTGCTCTTCGACCGTGCCGAGGCGATTGCCGGCATGTACGCCGAGGACGAGTTGCTGGGCCGCCCCCACGAGTACTGGTCTCGCTACCGGCAGCGTCTGCAGGCCGTGACCGTGGCCGACATCCGTCGCGCGGCGGAGCGCTTCCTCGACCCGGGCGGTGTGGTGCTGCTGGTGGTCGGGGATTGGGAGGCGGTGCGGGGTGGCGGAGGTTTCGCTGAGCTACGGCGCGCGGTTGGACAGCCGCGGGCCCTCGGGGAACAGTGATTCAGCCCAAATGGTGGTGGAGTCGGACACTGTCTTGGCACTAACATAGTGAGTTCACCCATCGTTCGAGGAGGAGGGGTCTTGGAGGGTAAGAGCGTTTGTGACACGAGGCTCAGTGGCGCCGCGTTCAGTTGGTGCGGTCCGTTGGTCTACTCGCTGCTCCTGCTCGTAGCGACATCGGCAGCGGGCCAGAGGTTCGTGAGTCTGGAGACACGGGAAGACAACCGGAGCGCGTCAGCGCGCGCTGCCGGGCGGACAATCGTCGTCGATCGGGACCTGGTGCGCTCCGGGCCGCAGCGCCTCGAGTTGGAGACGCCGGACGGTCGGGTGCTGGCGGCCGAACGGAGCGTGTTCGAGGATCGGGGCGACGGCAACGTGATGTGGTCGGGCCGCTTTCCCGGCGCCGGCTACGACAGTGTCGTGCTGACGGTGCAGGACGGGCATCTTCAGGGAATGTTCGGCGAGCCGGGCCGCGCGGCTTACTGGATTCGCTCCGGTAGCGATGGAGTGGGGCGGCTGGATCAGCCGGTCGGCACTGCGCTTGGGGACTCCGTCGACCTTTGCGCCGGCGGCATGGCGCCGGCGGCAATCGAACCCCTCGCTGCCGCCGTCGAGGCGCAGCGCGCCGACCCACCGGTCGGCGTGCCGGGCGCGTCGAATCACGACCGGCTCGACGTCCTGGTCCTCTACACCGTTGGCGCGGCGGAGGTGTGGGAGGCGTTCGACTACGGCACACCTCGATCGTCGGTCCAGGCCGCCATGGACTACATGGGTCTGGTGTTCCGCAACAACGAGTTGCCGGCCACTCCGCACCTCGTCCACTTGGCCGAAGCGCCGGCGGCCATGGACGGGCCTCTGGTTGTCTTGCAGCGGCTCACGTACACCAAGGAGATCGTGGAGCTTCAGGCCAAGTATCAGGCGGACATGGTCCATCTGTTCACCGGTGAAGCCGGCTCGACCCTCGGATACTGCGGCATCGCATGGCTATTGACACGCTCGGGGGAGAGGAACGGGTTCTCGATTCCCTACGGTGTGACCAGCGCGACGTGCAGCTTTCCGGCTCAGGAGGGGCGCTATCCCTACTTCGGTCAGGTCTTCGCCCATGAGGTCGGTCACAACCTGGGCGCCAATCACGATCCCGCAAACACCGGGATCAGCGAGGATCAGGCGTTCAGGCCGTGGGCCTTCGGGCACTACGACATCACGAGCAACCCGACGGTCGAGACGATCATGAGCTATCGAAGCTACTCTCCGCGCCAGTGGGTTCCGTTCTTCTCTTCGGTTCGGATCTCACCGAACGGTTGGACGATCGGATCTGAGGGCAAGAGGGAGAACGAGCGCGCCCTCTACGACAGCGTTCCCATTGCTCTTGAGTACAGCAACTCGATACAGGATCCGGCTGGCGTTTCGGACTTCTACACGCCGCCACCCGAAGCGCCGACCGGGTTGAAGGTGGCGCCGACGAGCAGCACTGGCGCCCGGCTGGAATGGCTGGACCGGTCGGACGACGAGCTCGGCTTCCGAATCCATGCCAGGGCCGGTGCGGGCATGTGGAGTATCGTCGATACGGCGGCGGCCGACCGCGAGTCCATCGAGGTCACCGGTCTGAAGCAGGAAGGCCGGTACACGTTCCGCGTAAGGGCGTACCACGACCGAGGCGCCGCGGATAGCGACAACGTGACGGTGACGCTGAAGAACACGGACGGCCCCGGTCCCGGACCGGGAGGGATCAGCGTTCCGGACGATCTCACCGCGTCGGCGCTCGGCTTGACATCCGTCGAGTTGACCTGGGCGGGCGTGACGAAGGGGACGGTCGAGATCGAGGCGCGGACCTGGAAGGCGGGCTGGACGCAAGTGACGACCGCCGATGCCGCGGCCGGCCGGGCGACCGTGGCGAGCCTCGAGGCCGAGGCGCCCTACACGTTCCGGCTGCGGACCCTGGCCGCCGGTGGCAAGACATCCGCGTGGTCCGAAGAAGTCAGCGCGACGACCGGCGACGCGTCCGGGGCCTGCCGTACGGGCGGGCAGTACCTCTGTCTGTCGGCGGGCCGCTTTGAGATCCAGACGCACTGGAAGAACCACCTCGAGGAGGGAGTCTTCGGCGCGGCGACGGCAGTCCCGATCGACGTGTCGGACGAGTCGGGGATGTTCTGGTTCTTCAGCAGCACGAACATCGAGCTGGTGGTCAAGACACTGGATGGCCGGCAGATCAACGGCCACTACTGGGTGTTCTTCGGCGCGCTCTCCAACGTGGAGTACTGGGTCACTGTGCGTGACACGCTGGGGGGCGGCCGCCGGACGTACCACAACCCGCCCGCGGAGAACTGCGGGCAGTCGGACACGATGGCGTTCGTCCCTGTGGGTGCGTCGTCGGCCTCGGCTGCGGGCGGCAGGAACCTGGCTCCGGGCTTCGACCTGGCGCCTGTGTCGTTGGCCTCGATCGACTTGCCGGACATCGGCCTGGGACAGGAGAGCGGGGGGACCTGCGAAGGAGACGAGACCCGCCTCTGCCTGCATGACGGCCGGTTCTCGGTCGAGGTGGAGCTCGTCGATCCGGGGGACATGGAGCGGAAGGCCGGCAAGGTCGTAACCTCGGTGGGGACGAAGGAAACCGGGTTCTTCTGGTTCTTCAGTCCGACCAACGTGGAGTTGGCGGCGAAGGTGCTGGACGGCCGCGCGCTGAACGGGAAGTTCTGGTTCCTCTATGGCGGCCTGTCCGACGTCGAGTACACGGTCACGTTGACCGACACGGTAACGGGCGAGTCGAAGCCGTACCGCAACGAGGCGGGCAGTTTGTGCGGCGGCATCGACATCGAGGCTCTGCCACGGTAGCAGCGTGCGCGGCAGGAAGAATCGGCGTACCCAATGTTCTGCGGCGCACGCTCCTGGGTGTTGTGTCTCCGAATGACGAGCGACGTCTATACTGATTCGTCATGAGTACTTTCCTACATCCCGGAGGCCGAGCCTCCGGCAAGGCATCTTCCAGGCCCCGTACCAACCCGCGGCGGCGGTTCCTTTCCGTCTGCGTGCCGCTTGTCCTTGTGCTCGGTGGAACGAGCGCCTACGGCCAACAGTTCCTGAACGTTGTCCCGCTCGGCGACGATCCGACGTTGGACGGCTGGTCGATCGAGGTCGACTACGACATCGTGCGCACGGCGCCCCAGCGGCTTGAGTTCACGGCGCCGGACGGCCGCGTGCTGGCCGTGGAGATGCGGGTCTTCGAAGACCGCGGCGACGGCAACGCGATGTGGACGGGGGGCTACCCCGAACTGGGGTACGAGAGCGTCGTGCTGACGCTGCAGGACGGCTACCTGCTGGGTCGTTTCGGCTTGCCGGAGGGCGGCACGTACTGGATTCGTTCCGGCGGCGACGGTTCCGGCCGGTTGACCGAGGGGCAGGCGACGGGCGGCAACTGCGGCGGCGGCATCGTGCCGGAAGCGGATCCGGCCTTCCCCGCGGTGGAGGCGCTGCGAACCGATCCGCCACGGCGGGTGGTCGGGGCGTCGAACCACGATCGCCTCGACATCCTGATGCTCTACACGGCCTCCGCCGCGCAGCGGTTGGATCAGGCGGGCTGGGGGACGCCGGCCGCGTTCACGCAGCTTGCGATGGACTACCTGAACCTGGTGTTTCAGAACAACCAGGTCAACGTGAGCGCGAACCTGGTGCACTACGAGGAGGCGCCGGCGGTCCTGGGCCAGACCAACGACCCGCTCCGACCGATGGCTCGGAACTCAGAGGTGTATGACCTGCGCGCAGAGCATGATGCCGACCTGGTCCACCTGTTCTTCAATACGGACACCGACTACTGCGGCCTGGCTTACCTGATGACCAAGCGTGTTGCGACGCCTCAGCAATTCTGGAGCAGCGGCTACGGCATCACGTCCGTGTTCGGCGGCTGTGTCTCCGCCGAGCGCCTGGTGCGGGAGGACGAACACGCGAACCAGTTCGAGACCTTCGCGCACGAGATCGGACACAACCTGGGCGCGAACCACGATCGGGACAACACGAGCATCGATCCAGAGGATGCCATGTATCCGTACGCCTTCGGCCACCACAACTTCACCCCGCAGCCGAACGTCAAGAGCGTGATGAGCTACAACGAAGGACAGCAGTTGCCCTACTTCTCGACCGTCCGCGAGCGGCCCGGAGGGTGGGACATCGGCGTCGCGAACGAGCGGGAGAACGAGCGGGCCGTCCAGCAGACGGTCCACATCGCGGTCCAGTTCAGCGACCATCTGCCCGAACCCGGGGAACCGCCCCCGCAGCCGCCTCCGCCCCCTGAGCCCGGCCCGCGGGCGCCGACCGGTCTCCAGGTCATGGCGACGGGCAACAGCAGCGTCAAGCTGACCTGGACCGATGAGTCCAACAACGAGAACGGCTTCGAGGTCGAGTCACGGCTCCAGGGCGCGCGCTGGCAGTTGGCGCTGAAGCTGCCTGTGGACACGGAGTCGGCCGATGTCGACGGCCTCCGAAGCGGTGGCCGCTACGACTTCCGCGTGCGGTCCTACAACCGGGGCGGTAGGGGCAGCAGCAACGTCGTCACGCTCGTGCTGCCGACCGCGGAGTACACGGACTGCGTGCCCTCGGCCGCGCAGATCACGTTCGAACACGGTTACACCGTCAGCATGTGCATCGAGTACGAGAATCAGGACGGCGACACGGTGAAGGAGGATGCCCAGAACTACGGGTTGGATTCGCGGGAGTCGGGCCTGCTGTACTTCTTCGACCGCGACAATGCCGAGGTGCTGGTCAAGGTGCTCGACGCCTGTGCCGTCAACGGCTATCGCTGGGTGTTCGTGGCGCCGGTGACGACCCTGGCGTTCAACATGCGGGTCGACGAAGTAGGTTCCGATCGTTTCTGGCCGCACCAGAATCCGAGGGGCGGTCAGACGGCGACGACCAAGAGCGACATTCGGGCCTTTCCCTGCGAGCCGCCCGGATCGTCCACGGCTTCGCGAGGTGATGTCGGCGGCATCCGTGGGGTGGAACTCGTCGATACGGGCTTCCCGTCTTCGTCAGTCCCGGTGGCTTCGAAACCGGACGCGTTTCCGGTCAAGCCCCCGGTCGCTGTGGCTCAGCCGATCAGCGGTGGGCAGGGGACGGAATGCGAGCCGCAACCCGTGGTGACCCTTCGCGGTGGCTACACCGTGAACATGTGCGTCGAGTACATCGACAATGACGGCGAGACGGTGGTGGCGGAGGCGAAGGACTACGATCTGGACTCCCAGCAATCCGCCATCCTGTACTTCTTCAACCGCGACAATGCCGAGGTGCTGATCAAGGTGCTGGACGGCTGTAGGAACAACGGCCACCGCTGGGTGTTCGTGGCGCCCGTGACGACCCTGGCGTTCAACCTCACGGTCGAGTCGCCGGACGGGGAGGTCTGGACCCACGAGAATTCCCTGAACCAGACTGCGGCAGCGGAGAGCAACATCAAGGCGTTCGCCTGCGGTAGCTGATCAGGCGCGGTTTCTACGCGGCGGGCAACGGTCAGTAGACCGTCGTCTCCGGGTAGAACGCGTACCAACCGAACCAGAAGGCGACGTGGCCGGCGACTCGTGGCAGCGGGCTGCCGCCGCCGTCGGGGGCCAGGCTATCCTCTCCGATCCACCAGATTGACCCGTCGTCGGCGCGAAGCTGACGAAGCGGCGTCTCCTCGGGCGTTGCGAACCTGCGCTGACCGCGCTCGTAGGCGCGGACGGCGCCGCTGGCCGGGTCCACCGAGAGCACGATCGGCACGCCGCCCAGGGTGTCGTTGACGAGACCCTCGCCACCCAGCTTCTCGAGCGGGTACGCCTTCGCTTCGCCGCCTATCCGCAGCGCGTAGATCCGGGCGTTTCGCTCCAGGGCGTCGCTTTGCCGCCACACGGGAAACTCGACGCCGGCGCGCGCCCGGTCCGCCGCGCCTTCCACGTAGCGGTAGCCGCTTTGCCGCGCGGCAGCCGGATCGGGGACCATGACGGTCGTGTCCGGATGCCGCTGCCGCCATGCGTCCCAGCGAGTCAGCGTCATCGGCAGCATGGTGAGCCGTGAACCCTGGGCGGCGCGTTCCCCGACCACGGCTTCGCCGGTCAGGTTGCTCCAGAGGCTGAGCGTGGCGCGGTCGAACATCAGCTTGTTCGAGCGGTAGAGAAGGCCGGAAGTGCCGAACATGAGCCGGGCGCCCTCGTCGTCGACCGCCGAGTACAGGATCCCCGAACCGCACAGAGTGCAGAACGAGAGAGTGATCGGCTGACCGCCGACCGTGTCGTTCAGGAGTTCGTGCCAACTGAGCACCTTGACCGGATAGGCGCGGTGCTCGCCAGCGATCCGGACACCGAACACCGTGTCGGTGTCGCGCATGAAACGCGCGGTGTCGGCGGGAACGGACTCGGGGTCGTCGATGGCGGGGATTCCATCGAGCGGGACGCCGCCCCACTGGACTTCCCGAAGGCGGAGGCGCACCTTGGTTCCGGGGCCCAGAATGCGCCGGTACACGGGATCGATGCGGGAGAACACCTCACCCTTCCAGGCAAGGTAGCCGGGCGGCGGCGTCAGATCGTCGCGGCCGCCAACGTACAGAAACCAGTCCCGGTAGCGGCCGCCGAGCCGTTCACCTGACAGGTCCTCCAGGAGCTGCCTGCCGTCCGCCCGGGCCTCGTTGCGCATGAAGAAGTAGGCGTCGACGAGGGGCACGAGGGTCGCGGGGCCGGCCTTGGCGAGTGCCTTCGCGGCCCGGCGCCTGGCTTTCTGCTTGTCCGACATCAGCCGCCGCAGACGGTCGTAGACTGCACTGTCGGCGCCGCCGGAGTCCACTGTGGAATACGTGGGCGCAACCGCCGGCGGATCGTCGGAATCCTGGGGTTGCGCTGGGAGTGCGGTCGAGCCGAGTAGCGCCGCCGAAAAGAGGATCGCGGCAGAGAGCCGGAGCAGGGAGTGAAGGGCCATGATCGTCGGGTTCCCACAGATAGTATGCATGCCGTGCTGAACGCGGGGTCCCGGACCGGAACTTCCGGTGGAAGAAACACGTCACGGCGCCGGTCAGTGCGGTCACTGATCGTCAGCGCCTGGTCCGTCGCCGTGCTGCTCGCCGTCACCGCGGTCGCCGCGGACGATCAGCGGGAAGTCGTCCTGTCAGGCATCGAAGTGGCGCCAACCGCGCCCGGCGCCGAGACGCTCTGCAAGCTCAAGGCCACGATCGAGAACACGGGCAGCCGGGCCGTATACAGCTTCGGCTTCGATGTCGAGTTGAACGGGCATTCCTTGCCGGTCTATGAGAAGCAGCTCTTCCTGCAGGTGATCGAAGCGGGGCAAGCGGAGGATGTCGCGCTCTACAACTTCTGGACCTCGGAGAGCGGCCGCCCGGCGCCGGCGGACGGCAAGCTCGAGGTGGTGGTCCGCCTGCGCGAGGCGCGTTGGGTGGAGGTGTCAGAGGTCGAAGAGGACGGTGAGACGGTCGAGGTGTGGACGCCGGTCGGCGACGTCTCCGGCCTGCCGCAGACTGTCAGTGTGACCCTCGAACTGAAGTGAGTTCTCTGCGCGCTTTCGGGTCGCGGCTTGCGGGCGCTGCGGCGGTGGCCGCGTTGGCCTGCACGCCGTCCCCGCCGCCGGACGCGGCGCCGGCCGGCGATGCGCCCCGCCGGCCGATCGTTCTGATCTCCGTCGACACCCTGCGTTCGGACCGGCTGCCGGCCTACGGCTACGACGGGGTGGACACGCCCGCGATCGACCGCCTCGCTGCCGAGGGCGTGCTGTTCGAGCGCGCGTACACCCATGTCAACGTCACCCTGCCATCGCACGCCAGCGTGTTCACCGGCCTGCTGCCGCCGGAGCACGGTGTGCGTGACAACGCCGGCTACCGGTTGGACGATGCGATCCCGACTCTGGCCGCCGAACTCCAACGGAGCGGCTACGCGACCGGAGGGTTCGTGTCTTCCTACGTCCTGCGGGCCACGACCGGGATCGGTCGGGGCTTCGACGTCTATGACGACGGGGTCGGGTTCGAGACCGGGCGGCAGTTGGGGCAACTTCAGCGTCCGGGAGCGGAGACGCTGGCCGCGGCTTCGGAGTGGCTCGCCGGCATGGCGGACTCCCCCTTCTTCCTGTTCCTTCACCTGTACGAGCCGCACGCCCCGTACGAACCGCCGCCGCCGTTCGCCGAACGCTACGACAACCCCTACGACGGCGAGGTTGCGGCCGCCGACTCGGTAGTCGGTGAGTTGATCCGGCGCATGGAGGAGCTTGGGGTCTACGACGACGCGCTGGTCATCCTGATCTCGGACCACGGGGAGGGCCTGATGGACCACGGCGAGATGGATCACCTGATCCTTCTCTACCGGGAAGTGCTTCAGGTGCCTCTGATCGTCAAGCTGCCGGGAGCAGAGCGCGCCGGCGACCGGGTCGCGGTCGGGGCCCAGCTCAGCGATGTCGCGCCGACGGTCTACTCGCTTGCGGGGCTGCAATCGCCCAATGGGCTGGCCGGGTTGGATCTGCTTGGGCTGGAGGTGACGTCCTCAGGCGGCGCGCCTCGCCAGATCGTGTCCGAGAGCGTCTACCCCCGCATTCACTTCGGCTGGAGCGATCTTGCCTCGATCGTCGAAGGCGACCTGCACTTCATCGAGTCGCCCGCTCCGGAGCTCTACCGTCTGTCCGAGGATCCTGGCGAGCGGTCGAACGTGATCCAGGAGGAGCGGGCCGCCGCGCGGCGGATGCGCGCGGCGTTGCAGGAGATCGACCGCACGCTGACTTCGCCGGCCGAGGACGATCCCGAAATCCGGCAGCGCCTGGAGTCGCTCGGGTACCTGTCCGGTGGCGCGCGCGCGGGCGGTGACACGCTGGCGGACCCGAAGAGCCGGATTGCCGTGGTCGCCGACCTGGGCCGGGCCTCGCGGCTGATCGACGCCGGTGAATTGGCTGAGGCCGAGTCGGCGCTGCGGGCGGTGCTCGCCAGCGAACCGCAGCTCGTCCTGGCGTGGCAGCAGTTGGGCGACGTGCTGGAGCGCCGGGGCCGGCCCAGACAGGCGCTCCAGGCGTACCGCAAGGCGTTCGAGGCGTCGGCGGGCGGCGCGGCCAGCGCCGGGCTCAAGGTGGCGGAGTTGCTGTTGCTGGAGGGCCGCGTCGATGAGGCCCGGGAACACGCTCTGGCGGTTGTCGATCGCGCGCCCATGGCGCACGACGTGCTGGCCCAGGCGGCGCTGTTTGAGGACGACCTCGAGGCGGCGAAGGAGTACCTGGACCGGGCCATCGCCGAGCGCGGCCCCCAGGTCATGCCACTGATCACGAGGACGGCCTGGCTGAACAAGCAGGAGCGCTTCGAGGAGGCTCTGATCCAGAGCGACGAGGTGTTGGCCGAGTTCGGCGACCGCGGCGACCGGGAGATCCTCGGACACCTGTATCTCTACCGGGGCACTGCGCTGGCTGCTTTGGGTCGCGACGACGAGGCCGAGAGCGCCTACCGGGAGGCGCTCGAGCTGAAGTGGGATCTTCTGGGGGCATACTCCTCCCTGGCCTTTCTCCAGGCGCTGATGGGGCGGGGTGGCGAGGTCGGCCGCACCCTGCAGGAGATGGTCACCGTGAATCCGAATCCGGCGGCGTACGCCGAGGCGGTGCGGGCACTGAGGGCGATGAACGATCAGCGCTCGGCGAACGGTGTGCTCGGCGAGGCCCTGCGGCGGTGGCCGGAAGCCGAGGAACTGCGGCTGCTCGCCGAGTCGCGGTGACTCCGGCCTGGGAACCCGGGTGGCGCGAGCCGCGCCACCCGCGACCCACTCCGTGCGCCAGTCATCGGGCGCACGGATGGCACGAGGGCGTTTCGCCCGCGTACGGGGCAAACGGGTTAGTCTCTCTCCATGGCATCGGCGAACCGCACCGCGTTGCTTCAGCGCAACAATCCATGGCTGGCGTTCGCGGCGGCGAGCGTTTCCGCCTGGGCGGCGCTGACGCTTCCCGCGGCAGCCCAGCCTGAACCCGCGCCCGCGCCGTCCGGTCCGGGCTTTGTGGAAGTTGTCAACGTCGAGGTCGTGAACATCGACGTCTACGTCACGGGCTCGGACGGGAAGCCCGTGCTCGGTCTCGGTCCCGACGATTTCGACCTCCGGGTCGACGGCAGACCGGTTCGGATCAGCAACTTCTACGCGGTGGAACTTCGGGACGACGAGCTGTTCGTCCGCCGCGGCGGCGACGTCGAGGCCCAGCCGCTCGTACCGCCTCCACCTGAGGACCCGCGGGAAGCGGACCGGGTGCGCCGGGCGCCGCCGCCGATACCGGCAGAGCAGGCGCTTCATGTGGCCGTCTACATCGACAACTACAACCTGACGCCGTTCAATCGCAACCGGGTCATGCGCGAACTCCGGGCTTTCATCCGCGAGCAACTGCGGCCCGAAGACCAGGTCATGCTGGCGAGCTTCGACCCGGCTCTCAATCTCCGGTTGCCGTTCACCAACGATCGGGAGTCGCTGAACCGCGCGCTGCTCGAGTTGGAGGAGGTCTCCGCCCAGCGCCTCCATCGCAACAACGAGCGCCGCGACCTGATCAACAACATCAACGATGTGAACAACGAGACTTCGGCCGAGGGCAGGCCCGGGGTCGCGGCCGCCGAGCGGGCCGGGCTCACCGTCGGCGGCGGCGCCAGCTACGCCCGGAATCAGCTCATGGCCTACGCGGGGTCGGTCCGCAACGACACGAACCTGGCGATCAACGGCCTGACCCGGGTGGTGGAGAACCTCTCCGCGGCGCCCGGCCGCAAGGCGATCATCTACGTGGCCGACGGCATTCCGATGATCGCCGGCGAGGACGTCTTCTACTTCGTCGAACAGCTCTACGAGAGGTCCGTGTCCCTGATCGAGATGGCGGAGTACGACCTGTCGAGGCGATTCCAGCAGCTCGCGGCGGGGGCCAACGCCAACCGCACGAGCTTCTACACGATCGACGCCCGGGGACTGACTGTCCTGTCGCAGAGTTCGGTCCAGAGCCAGGTCGCGGGGGCGCCGGGCCAGGCGTCGCTGATCGATCAGATCCTGATGACCAACCTCCAGGCGCCGCTCCAGCTCATGGCCGAGGAGACGGGGGGGCGCGCGGTGATCAACGCAAACCGCATCATGCCCGACCTGCTGAAGATCGCGGACGACTTCCGCAACTACTACTCCCTCGGCTACATGCCGCTGGCGACGGTCGGTTCGGGGCGCTACCACTCGATCGAGGTCCGCTGGAAGAACAGACCCCGCGGCGCCAGTGTCCGGTTCCGCAAGGGCTACCGGGACAAGACGGTCGAATCGCGGATGATCGAGGGAACCCTGTCGGCGCTCAACCTGAACATGCAGGAGAACCCGTTGGGCGTTCGGGTCGACAGCCTGCCGGCGAAGCGGCGTTCAGACGGCAACTACGACGTGCCGGTGGTGATCGAGGTCGCCTGGAAGGAACTCACGCTGATCCCGCGGGACGGCGCCCACCATGGCCGCATCCGGCTCTGGTTGGCGGCAAAGGACGAGCGCGACCGCGCGACCGAGCCACAGTTGACCGAGCTGACGATCGCGGTTCCCCAGGATCGAATCGCCGAGATCGAGAACGGGTCCTGGCGCTATGGCCTGGAGGTCACCCTGGAGGGCGGCTACCACGACATCGGCGTCGGCCTGCGCGACGACATCGGCGGCCGCCAGTCGTTCCTGCGCGGCGGCATCGACGTCCGGTAGCGCACTGAGAACGGTACAGGTGCGCCGGCCTTCCGGCCCGATGGTTTACAGCACCCGGATCGTGGTCGAGGACGCGTGCTCCTGGTTCTCCTGGTCGGTAACGACAACGGAGAGGGTGTAGTCGCCGGCGGTCAGCTTCCGGCCGGCCACGAACACGCCGGAGAGCTGGGAGAGACCTGAACCGGCCTGAGCTCCGGGAGCGAGGACGATCTCACCTCCGTCGGCTACCTGCTCGCCGTCCGGCCGGAACACCTGCGTCCGGACGGAGACCGGACCGGCGCCGAGATTCATGCCCACGAGGCTGATCGGCGTCTCGCCGCCGGCGGCGACCTCAGGCCGCGCCGCCGGAATGAAGGGGTTGCCGCTGCGCAGGAAGGGGAAGGCGACATCGCTTCGCTGCTCGGACTCGTCCTCACGAAGGAGGACCCACTTGCCTGGCTGCTCCGGGAACAGCGGCGGCTGCAGCGCGGGCTCCTCACCGGGAACCTGGAGCAAGGACGTGGTCAGCGCCCGACGGCCGGTGGCGTCGTTGCGGATAAGCACCCGCACGGAGTAGGCGCCCGGGTTCAGGTCGAAGTGGCCCCAGTACTTGAGCCCGGTCTGGCGGAGCGCGGGGCCGGCCTGGGCCGAGTCCAGGCTCAGCCGGCTGGCGAAGAAGTCGCGCACGACGCCGTTGTCGTCCAGGGCGTAGGCGTAGATCTCGAGCGGAATGGTGGCGCCCTCCAGGCCGGCCAGAAGATCCTCGCCCCGCACCTCGATCAGCACCGGTGCGTACGGTTTGCCGTTGTCGGCGGGGAAGGCCGCGGCTAGTACCGAAGCATCGATCTCGCCCGTTTCGACACCGCCCATCACCTGCTGCGCGGAATCCAGGGACCGTTCGAAGGGGCTCGTTTGGGCGTAGGGCTTCGGTGCGTAGTAGCCGGGTCGGTGGACGACTTGGGTTCCGCGGGGAGCGTTCTTCAGCCGTACCCGCAGTTTGTGGAAGCGGCCGTCGTACTGCAGGTCCTCCGGCTGGAAGGCAAGCAGGTAGGTGACGCTGGTGCGCTCCAGCATCTCGGACATCGCGTCGCCCAGGTCGGTGAAGTTGGCGAACAGCTCGCCGCCGCTGTCCTTGGACATCATGAACAGCGAGTCCCGGTTGCTGGCGCTCTCGGCAAGGACCTCGCCGCTCACGTCCACGGTCTGGATGGCGCAGTTCGCCTGGCGGAACTTGGCCAACATCTGGGTCATTTGGCTCTGGGCGGCGCTGCTGCCGAAGAGCTCCTCGTTGTCGACTTCCCCAAGCCGGCCGCTTGAGACCGCGTCCTGCCTTTGCAGGATCGCGTCCTGTTCCTCACTCGTTTGACCGCGGTTGCCGACCAGGATGCTGCTGTCGAAGCCCTCGGACAGGAAGACGACGTGCTTGCGGCCCTCGATCGATTGCATCCAGGCGGCGAGTTCGCTCATGCCGCTGGTTAGGGCGGCGACTTTGGCGGCCGCTCTGCCGCGCTCCGCGGCGGCCTGAAGGGCTCGCAGCTCTCGCCGAGTCTGGATGGCCTCGAAATCGGTATCGGCAGTAGCTCGGCCGCCGATGTCGCCCAGGTTGGAGTCGGTCGGCTGTGGGGCGCTGAGGTCGCCGATCACTAGACCGAGTGGGTCGCGAATCGCTTCGCCGGTCTCAATCTTGCCCAGCGTCCGGATTGCCTGCCGGAGTTGGCTGCGGTCGGATGTGAAACCAAGCACCAGCCGGGGGCGGGTGTCGAAGATCGCCAGCGCCACCAGGTCGGTGGGGTGGAGCTGGCGCAACACCAAGTCGGCGGCTGCCTGCTGGGCGCGGCCGATGGCGTCGGGAGTGGTGAAGAAGAGGTCGAACAGCAACAGGAAGTGCCGGCGTGCGGCGACCGGTACGGCTTTCTCCGTGGCCTTGCCTTCCACTGTCGACAGATCGACCATCTCGAAGCCGGTGATCCGGACCGGCTTGCGACCGTCGAGGAGTTCGAAGTCCTCCGGGCCGAGATCGCGCAGCGGATTGCCGCCGCTGTTGACCTGGACCGGCACTTCGACCACGGTGACGGTGGTTGAACCGCTGAACTGGGCCTGCTTCTGCTTGCGGCCACGCTGCGCCTCGGCCGCGGCGGCAGTGGTCAACAGCAGGGCGGCGGCGCACAGGGCGGCGGTGAAAGTCGTCGACGGGCGGTCGGGGGGCCTGCGGTTCTTCATTCCAGGGGCTCCTTGTCCAACGGGGCAGAGCTTTAATGATCGGATCCGATGAACCCGATTCGGCTCGGATTCAGTTCAGCACCTTCAGCGGGATCGAGTTGACCGGCCGGGCCTGAGTCGCCGGGTCGGTCACGGCAACCCTCAGAGTGTAGTCGCCCGCCGGCAGATCGGTGGGCTTGAAGGCGGCGACGATCTTGTCGAGTCCGGGAATTCCGGTCACGGTGCGCTCGCGCAGGCTGAGCGCGCCTCCCGCCATCGTTTCCCCACTAAGGTCCGTCACCGTGGCCTCCAGGTTCAGGTCGCCGCGGCCGAGGTTGTAGCCCACCAGGCAGATCTCGGCGCCGCCGTCGTCGCCGCTCCGCTGCACCAGGGGCGCCGCGGACGGCACGTAGGGCTCGCCGTTCACCGTGAACGGGTAGACCGTGGTCTTGGCGTATTGATCGGCCGCCTGCTCGCGGACCAGAAACCAGCTTCCGGGCGCCTCATGGAAGAACGGCGGCAGCAGGGCCGGCTCGCCGGTCTCGAAGGTCGGCACCCGCAACTCGACCATTTTGACGCCGGTAGTGCCGGTGACGCCGTTGCGGGCAAGGACGCGCAGCAGATAGTCGCCCGGTTCGAGTTCGAGATGGCCGTAGTACTTGAGGCCGGTGTTGGCGAAGGCGTCCTCCCGGCCGGCGAGGTCGAGGGTGATGACCTGACTGAAGAAGTCCCGCATCTGCGCCTTGCCGTCGGTGACGTAGGCGTAGAGTTCAACCGGCAACTGCGCCGGCTGGTGGCCGGCGAGCAGTCCTTCGCCGCCGATCTCGACGATCACCGGGATGTATGCCCGGTTGCTGCCGCCGCGGAATGGCGCCGCCAACACGTCGATCTTGAGATCGTTCTTCGTGGCGGCGGCGGCGATCAGATCGGAGGCCAGCAGGCGCTTCTCCATCGGATGCAGGTCGCCGAAGGGCCGTGGCGTGTAGTACCCCATGCGGTGGGAGATCTGCGTGCCCTTCGGGGCCCGCGCGCGCACCTTGATTCGCCGTAGATCGCCGGGTTCGCCGGGTTCGGAAGGCTGGAAGGCGAGAAGATAGGTGACTGTCGAGGACTCCAGCACCTCGCCTAGTTCAGCGCCGAAGTCGTTCGCGTCCTCGTGCAGGCGGCCGCCGGTCTCGTTGGCGAGGTAGAACAGCGCGTCGCGCCCCACGGTGCGCATCCGGTTTTCCTCCGGCAGATCCGCCCGCAGGCCCGAGATATCCACGGCGTGGATCACCGCGTTCGCCCGCTTGAACTCGTTCAGCATCAAGTTGACCTGCGTCTGGAGTTGGGTGTTGCCGAAGCGGTTGTCGGTGTCGACCTGAGCGATGTCGCCCCTCTCGATCGCCTGGTTTTCGCGCTGCATATCCGGGTCGAAGAAGTCCGGTTGGCGACCGAACAACAGCCGGCCGTCGAAGCCCTCCGAGAACAGAACCACGTGCTTGCGCCCCTCGACGCTGGAGAGAATGCGCGCCATCTGCCTCAGGGAGTGCATCCAGGACGAGATCTGGCCGCGGGCGTGGCTCCTCTCGTACTTGGCCATCTCGTTGCCGATCACTCGCAGGTAGGCGTCCGCATCGCGCTCCATGTCGATGATCTCCTGGTTGACGCCGCCGGTGTCTAGAACCGCCGAGGCGCTCGGTCCCGGAGCGTCGATCATGAAGCCCAGCGGGTCCTTCGTTGCCAGGTGCAGGAGCCGGGGGTTGCCCAGGGTGGCGATGGCTCGGGCCAACTGCGTCCGGTCGGGAGTGAAGGTGATCAGCAACTGCGGTCCGGACTCGACGGTGTGGACCGCGATCGCCGCCAAGTCTGTTGGGTGCATCTCCGAAAGCACGAAATCCTGAGCGGCGGAGCGCGCCCTGGCGACAGCGGCCGGCGCCGAGAACGAGAGGTCGAACAGGAACAGGAAGTGGCGGCGGGCCGCGGGCGGGATGCCGTAGTCGGTCTCGATCACGCGGCGCTCGTCCGGCGCGAGCAGTTCCAGATCGACGACCCGGAAGCCCGTGATGTCCTGGGCCTTGCCGTCGTCGAGGATTTGGAAGTCCGCTCTGCTCAGACCCCGGATCGCCTCGCCGCTGCGGGCGACGACATTGACCGGCACCTGCACTTCGAACACGAACGCGCGGTCCTCGAACTGCCGCAGGTCCCGCGGTTCCTGGGCGGCCGCCAGCGTCGCCGCCGGCGGCAGAGTGGCGAGCGCCAGCGTCGCGGCGCACGCGAGCATGGCCCGTGTGAGCGGTTTGGGGCCGAGCGGATAAAGGGGCGGAAACGACGGTGCGGGTGTCATGACCTTGGTTGTCCTGTCCCGGGGCATCGTTGGCAGTAAGGCTAGCAGGCGCCTACGGCGCTCCACGTTCGATCAGCGCCGCGTACTTGCGCGCTTCCTCGTGGGTGGCGTCGAGCGTCAGCGCCCGCTCCACATGGTGCTTCGCTTCGCGCACCTTGCCGGTCGCCAGGTAGACCCGGGCCAGCCCGACATGGACCTCGGGAATCTCGGAGTCGACGCGCAGCGCGCGGCGCATGTAGTCGAGCGCGGTGACCGCATCGCCCGCCGCCAGCGCGGCGTCGCCCCGATACACATAGAAGAACGGACTGGCCTGGTTCATGCTCTCCAGGGTGTCCAACAGCTCGCCGGCGCGTTCGCTCTCGCCCTGGAGCTGGTAGGCGCGAACCAGGTTCGTCAGCAGCGGCACGTTCTCCGGATGGAGTTCCAGGCCCTGTTCATAGACGCGCACCGCTTCGCCGAGACGGTCGCGGCGGAGCAGCACGATGCCGTGGTTGTTGATCGCCTTGTCGAAGTCCGGCGTCAGCCGGATGGCGATCTCAAGCCAGCGCTCGGCGGCGTCCAGATCGTCCGCCATCAGCGCCTCGGCGCCGAGGTTGTTGTAGTAGTGGCCGGTGGCGGCGAGGTCGGTGATCGGCTGGAAGTCGCGGTAGGACTTCGGCCGGTAGGGCAGGAAGTCGTAGGTGGCCAGTTCGCCGTCGACATACATGCCGGCGACGATGTGGCCGCGGCTCACCACCACGCCGTCCTGGTAGTTCCAGCGCTGGTAGTCCTCGACCTCGACGAAGAAGGGGTTCAGCCGCCGCTCGCGGCCGACCGCCACGAACAGGTTGACGAAGGAGAGGCAGTTGCCGCGGGCGGCGACGAAGGTTTGCGCCGCGGTTCGGGTCGGAGTCAGTTCGTACTGCAGGTCCACCGATCCGAAGACGAAGTCGAGCACCGCATCGCGCCGGCGGGCCTGACTGCCGGCCGGGTTGACTCGCTGGTCTACCGCCTCACGCAGTTGCTCGTCGATGGCGAACGGGACCACCACCTGATCCTGCCAGCCACCGCCCAAGCGGCGCTCGAGCTCGGGCGCCAAGGCCTGGGCGCCGTCGAAGGGCACAAAGCCGCCGCAGGCCGCGGTCAGGGCAAGCAGCGCCGCGGTCAGCAGCGCCACCGGCGACGGGGCCACCGGCGGCACAGCCAGGGTGCGCCCGGAACGTCCGTATCTGGTCGGTCGGGAAGCTGGAGAGTGCCGGTTCATGAGCCGCTGCAGGCGAACTGGGATGTCGGCGTAGCGTGGGATCGTGGACATCCTGGTCAATCTACTGTACGGTTCACACACTCAACAGGTTGATCTGGCGTTTGCACTCGTCACGGTCAGGTTCGGCTGGCGGTCGTCCGTTGGTCACATCTGCCCCACTTCTGGGTGTTCACCGTCGGATCGTTCATGTCGCCACCCGGCAGATGACAGTCAGATGACGAGTCACGGCGGGGCCACGGGAAGCCCAAAGCCAAGGGCAGCGTGAGGAGTATCTTCAGAATAGTGGATATGGAGCAGTTTCTTGGATTCCCCCGCAAGCGTCATCGCGCCGTTTTGGCGTCGCGTGCGCTCGGGGCATCCAGATCGTCTCGCATCGATGCGGGTTTGCGCCCACCGCCGGCATTGGCCGGCTCGAAGCCGTTTTGGCACATGCCTTGCGGTGGAGAGACAGGTAGGCATAGGCAGTTGTTGGGGAGCCCCAGAGGCTCCTTGATACCAGCGGAGGTCGTCAGACTGCGGTGTGAGCCGCACCCGGACCTCTCGCACAATCACCCCGGAGGGAGAATCGAAGGTATGAGCAGACGCCTCGTTTTGACGCTAAGCGTCGTCGTTAGTCTGCTCGTCGGAGGCTTGGCTTGGGGCCAATCGCCGACGGGCAACCTCTTTGGCACGGTGACGGATGAATCCGGCGCCGCACTGCCAGGCGTGAAGATCACCGTTAGCGGGATCGGCGCGGTTCGCGAACAGTTCACCGATGGCCAAGGCGCCTTCCGCTTCCTCGCCCTCGATCCGGGCGCCTACAACGTGGCGGCGGAGCTCGATGGCTTCGGTGGCCTCGAGTTTCCAGATGTCGTAGTCGGCCTTGGCCGCAACACCAGCCTTCCCCTGGTTCTGGGCGCGGCGCTCGAGGAGACGATCACCGTCACCTCGGAGAGTCCCCTGCTCGACGAGCGCAAACTCTCGACGGGCACCAACGTCAGCCAGGTCGAGTTGGAGAAGATACCGACCGCCCGCGACCCTTGGGCCCTGCTCTCGCAGACGCCGGGCGTGCTCGTCGACCGGGTGAATGTCGGCGGTTCCGAGTCGGGACAGCAGTCCGTGTTCCGCGCTCCGGGAGTCAGTGGCAACCAGAACGACTTCCAGTTGGACGGCACGTCGATCACCGACATGGCGGCCACCGGCGCCTCGCCGACCTACTACGACTTCGACCAGTTCACCGAGATGTCGTTCACAACCGGCGGCTCGGATGTGACCAAGAACAGCGCCGGTGTCCAGGTGAACCTGGTGACCAAGCGGGGCAGCAACGAGTTCCGCGGTTCGACCCGGTTCTACAACACCCAGGCCAACGGCTACTTCGGCGGCGCGCTGAAGCAGGCGCAGCCGAACATCGAAGGCGAGTTGTACAAGTCCAACTTCCAGACCTCCATCGCCGGCGCCCAGATCCGCAAGATCGAGGACATCGGCTTTGAGGCCGGCGGCGCGGCGGTCCAGGACCGTCTCTTCTTCTGGGGAAGCTGGGGCCAGAACGACATCAAGCAGAACAATGCCGCCGGTACAGCCGACGACACGATCCTCGAGAACACGGCGATCAAGGTGAACGGCCAACCAGCGGCGGCGAACTCGCTTGTCGCCTCGTTCAACAACGGCGACAAGCTGAAGTTCGGGCGCGGCGGAGGCACCTCGCGGCCGCCGGCGACGACCTGGAATCAGCGCGGTCCTTCGGCGCAGTACCGGTTGGAGGACACGCATGTGTTCTCGTCGAACTTCTTCCTGACCGGCACGTACTCCCATGGCGACTTCGGTTTCGCTCTGCTGTCACGCGGCCACTTGGCCAGTGGCAACGGGCTCGACCCGGACGCTCGTGATCCCCGGTATGCGGCTGGTGTCTGGCAGGACAACTTCCTCTCGGGCGGCAGTGCGCGACCGTTCGACTCCTACCAGGTCGACGCCTCGTACTTCTTCACCACCGGCGCTGCGGTGAACCACGAACTGAAGGTCGGCGGCCGTTTCCGCGAGTTCGTGCAGAACTCGGACTTTGCCTGGGGCCCGCGCGACGTGTTCCACGCCGATTGGGGTCAGTCGGTGGCCCACCGCGGTCAGACCGGCATCGCGGTCTCCGAGTACACGTCGATCTGGGCCCAGGACACCATTTCCCTGGGCAAGGTGACGTTGAACGTGGGCCTGCGCTATGACGACCAGAGTGGTCAGAACGAGGCGTTCAAGCGACCGGCACATCCGGTGGCGATCTATCAGGGACTCTTCCCGGAAAACAACTTCCCCGGTTCTGCCGCCGGCTTCAACTGGGATTCGGTCGTGCCGAGAGTTGGCGCCACCTATGCTCTCGGTGAGCAGCGGAAGACTCTCATTCGGGCCAGCATCTCGCAGTTCGCCGATCAACTCGGTTCGGGCTGGGTGACCAGGCGATCACCCTTTGGTGATGTCTACGCCTACTTCGATTCCGTCACCGGGGCGTTCCAGTACGCCAACGGCTTTGACCCGACCGACCCGAATCTGGTCGTGGATCGGACCGATACAGGCTTGCAGGCGCCGGTCACGCGGGAGATCCTGGCAGCGATTGAACATGCGTTCCTGCCGGAGTTCGTTGTCTCGTTCACCGTTACCTCGCGGGAAGTCTCCGACCTCCTCAACGGGTACTTGTTGCTCGACGACGGCAGCACGGTCCGGATTCCGAACGGCAGCGACTACTCGCAGCTCGGTACGCTGACCGGCACCTTGCCGCGAACGAACCGCAGCTACAGCGTTCCGTACTACGGTCTCACCACCCCCGGTCTGAGTTGGACCGGCGGTGACTATGTGACCAACGGTGACCGGGGCCGCGACTACCTCGGTTACTCGCTGAGCTTCACCAAGAGACTTGCCAACAAATGGATGGCCCGCGGGTTCTACCAGTTCGGCGACACCACGTGCCGCGTACCGAACTCCTACTACGATCACGCGAGTAGGAATGTTGGCGCCGGCGGCTGTGCCGACGGTGATCTCTACATGACATCCTCAAGCGGTTCCGGCAAGGGCGCCCGCTACCTGCAGTCGAGCTGGACGTACAGCTTGAACGGCATGTACCAGGTGATGCCGGATCGGTCGTGGGGATTCAACGTGTCGGCGAGCCTCACCGGACGTGAGGGTTCTCCCATCGCGTACTATGATCGTCAGAGCTTGCCCCTGACGGGAAACGCGAACCTCAACATTGTGTCGGACTACGATTCGCTCCGGCTCAATGATATCGAGACGGTCGATCTCCGGATCGAGAAGGAGATCGCCCTGAACGGTCCGGTCAACATGACGTTCGGCATCGATGCCTTCAACATCACCAACGAGGGCACGGGCCTGTCGTACCTGCTTCGCGCGGATGCGACCAACGGCGGCAACCTGGACGACAACATCTCACCGCGCATCTTCCGCTTGGGTGTGCGCCTGAGCTGGAAGTAGTCCGGGAGCAGGAGGCGCATGGCATGAGTTACGCCGTGAGCTGAAGAAACGAGAAGGGCCGGGGATTTCCCCGGCCCTTTTTGTTTGTGGCCGGTGGATTCCAACGGACTCCAGCCTCTCAGGCCCCGTTGCGGTAGTAGCATGGACGGGCAGATCGGCGGTCTCCGAACCAAGGGTGGAGGACTCATGAGCTATCGAACCCGTGTCGCCGGCGCGCTCGTCGCCGGCATTCTCCTGGCGGCGGCGGTCTCGGCCCAGGCCTGGGCGGGACGGGGGCGCCTTAGCGGCACCGTTCAGGATCCTGACGGTGCGCCCGTTGCAGGGGCGAGCGTCAAGTTGACCCTGGACGGCGCCGGTCCGGAAGAGTTCTTGACCAACCAGAAGGGGCGCTGGGCACGGGCCGGGCTGGCCGGCGGCGGTTGGAAGGTGTTCGTGGCGAAGCCGGGTTTCATACCCACCGAGCACACGACGCGTGTCAACGAGTACGCGACTGCCTCGGACCGCGTCTTTCTGAAGACGGTCTTGGAGCCGGGCGAGGCATCGACCGGCGAGTCGGCGGCACTGGACGACAGCGAGGCAGCTCAGGCGGCGCGCGAACTGCTGGAACGCGGCAATGCGCTGATCGGTGAGCAGGACTTCGAGGGCGCGATTCAGGCCTTCACCGAGGCGTTGCCGGCTCTGTCGGACGGCGCGAAGGCGGCGGTGCTGGTCACGATCGCTCAGAACCAGGCGCGTCTGGAGCGCCACGACGAGGCATTGGCGAGTTTGGAGCAGGCACTCGGCTACGCGCCCACGAACGTGGATGCGCTGCGCCTGATGAGCCGGCGGCTGACGGCGCTGGGCCGCTCCGAGGAGGCGCAGGCGTACATCGAGCGAATGCCGGAGGATCAGCGCGCAGACCCCGAGATTCTGCTGCGCGAGGGGGTCGAGCTCTACAACCAGGACGACTTCGAGGGCGCCCGCGCCAAGTTCGACGCCGCGATCGAGGCGTCGCCCGAGTGGGGAGATGCGTACTACTACCGCGGCTTGGCGAACATGGCGTCGGGCCGGAATGCGGCCGCGGCCGCCGACTTCCGCCGACTCATCGAGCTGGCGCCTGACGATCCGAAGGCCGAGGAGGCGAAGCAGTTCGCGGAGTACCTGGAATCGCTCTGAGCGAGCGGTCCCGGCAGGCAGCGGCCGCCCTCCTGTTGACGGTTCCGGCCTTGGTGGCCTGCCAGCCGGGGCAGGGCCACGAAGAGTCGGCGGTCGTTGGGGAGGCTACTCGCTGGCCTGAGGCGCCCGTTCCCGGTTTCGCGAGCGATGTCGTCCTGGTGACGATCGACACCCTCCGTGCGGACGCGCTTGGTTTCGCGGGCAACGCGGCAGCGGAGACCCCTCACCTGGACGGTCTGGCAGCGAGCGGCTGGGTCTTCGACAGGGCGCATGCGCACAGCGTGATGACGCTGCCTTCGCACGCGAACCTGCTGACGGGCCAACTGCCGTATGAGCACGGAGTGCGTGACAACGCCGGCTTCGTGCTGCCGGAGTCCGTGCCGACCGCTGCCGAGGCGTTTGCCGGCGCCGGATTCCGGACGGCCGCATTCGTCGCCGCGTTCCCGCTCGACGCCCGCTACGGGCTGGACCGGGGCTTCGAGGTCTACGACGATGCCTATCCGGAGGGTTCGGCGCGGGCCTTTGCCGTCGCGGAGCGGAGCGGCGAGGAAGTAGTGGCGGCGGCAGCTTCCTGGTGGGAGCGGCATGAGGGTGAACCCAGGTTCCTTTGGGTCCATCTGTACGAGCCCCACGTCCCGTACGAGCCGCCTGCGCCGTTCTCGGCCCGCTTCGCCGAAGAGCCCTACCTGGGCGAAGTCGCGGCGGCCGACGACTACGTGGGCCGGTTGGTGCAGGCGGTGGCGCCCCGCGAAGGGCGCCCGGACGTGCTCGTGATCGTCACCTCGGATCACGGCGAGGGCCTGGGAGATCACGGTGAAGAGACGCACGGCCTCTTCGCGTACGAGGCAACGCTTGCCGTGCCCCTCGTCTTGTGGGCCGAAGCGCTGACCGCCGCCCGGATCGATACGCCCGTGCGCCACGTCGACGTGTTGCCGACGATGCTGGAAGCGGCAGGGATCGAAGCCTCCGCGATCCCCGACATGGCGGGCCGCAGTCTCTGGAGGGCGCTTGGCGACGGCGGTGGACCGGATGGACGCGACGCGACCTACTTCGAGGCGCTGCGCTCCAACCTTCAGCGTGGTTGGGCGCCTCTGCGCGGCGTGATTGTCGAGCGCAAGGCCGGGACCGGCGGAGAGGGCGGCGTCCGCATACTCAAGTACATCTCGCTGCCGCGCCCCGAACTCTACGATCTCGCTGCCGACCCGGCGGAGGTCAGAAACCTCCATGCCGCGGAGGCATCGGCCGCGGCCGAGTTCGCGGCTCTGTTGCCGGTCGAATCCGAGTGGCCGCCGCTGGCTGGCACGGTCAGCGAGGACGAGCGGCGGGCGCTCCAGAGTCTTGGTTACCTGAGTTCCTCGGGCGGCAGCCTCCTGCCGGAGTCATACGGTGAGCAGGACGACCCCAAGAACCTCGTGGACCTCGATCGGTTGATCCAGCACTATTCGGAGGCGTACCAGGATGGCCGCCTGGAGCAGGCCGAGGACCTCGCGCGGCGGACGATCCAGCGCCGACCGCAGATGGGCCTCGGATACTCCAACTTGGCCCAGGTCCTGCTCGACCAGGGGCGGATCGAGGAAGCGCTGCGCCTGATGGTCGACGCCGAGCGACGGGGCCTGGCGTCCCCTTTCCTGCAACGGCAGTTGGCGTTGACTCTGGCCCAGGTGGGGCAAGCGCAGGGCGCGGTGCGCTTGATGGAGCGGCATGCCGGATCGAGAGATCCGGACGCGCTGAACGTCCTTGGCCTGGTGCTTGCCGAGTCGGGTGAGACCGATCGTGCCAGGGACATCCTGCTGCGGTCCATTGAGCTTGACGAGAGGAACCCGAGAGCGCGGCAGAACCTGGCTCTTGCGGCTCTCCACGCCGGAGACTGGCCGCTTTGCGAGCGTGAAGCGCGCGAAGCGCTTGCACTCAACCCTGCGTTGCCGCTGGCCTGGAACTACTTGGGGATCGCACTGTTCAACCAGCGACGGGCGGACGAGGCGATCGAGGCCTGGCGGCAGGCGGTGGCGCTCGATCCGCGTGACCTCGGCGTGTTGTTCAACCTGGGGAGCGTGGCTGCGCGAGCCGGACGCCGGGAGGTTGCCGGGCCGGCGCTGGAGCGGTTTGTGCGCGAGGCGTCCGCGCCGGCTCTCGGCGGGCGCCATGCAGCGGATCTTGCGGTGGCGCGGTCGTTGCTGCGAGGCCTGTAGCAGCTAGTCAGCCGTCCTCCGGGGGCTCTGCCGCTTCCAGTCCACCCTCGCGGGCGTCCTCCTGGTCGTTGCGGTAGAGCTGTTGGTAGCGCTCCATCTCGGCTGCCGCCTCTTCGTCCCGGCCGAGGCGTCTCAGTACCTGCGCCAGCCCGTAGGCGGCCTCGCTGTGCTCGGGCGCCAGGCCAACCGCTCGGCGGTAAACGGCTTCAGCCCGCGTGAGGCGGTCTCGTCCTTCGGAGGCTGTTGCCTCGCCGGCGGCGCCGCCCCAGGCGCGGCCCAGTTCGGTCAGCAGGGCTGCGTCCGGCTCGGTCAGCGTCGCCGCGAGCTCCAGGGACTCAGCCGCCTCCAGGTGTGCGCCGCGCCAGAGGAGCAGACCGCCGAGCAGCCGGTGCGCTGCCGCGGACGAGGGCAGGAGAGCAGCCGCCTCGCGGGCCTGTAGCTCGGCTTCTGCCGGCTTGTTGTTCTCCCAGAGCGTGGACGCGAGGTCGAGGCGCAGGGAGGCGTCAAGGGGATCATGAGAAACGGCGCGGAGGAGCGGCTCTTCCGCCGCCTGGAAGTTGCGGCTGCGCATCTGCTCGCGCCCGATCCGCGCCCAGGCGCGTTCCTCGTTCGCCTCAGCCTCCTCCGCGTTCGGAGCGCCGCCGATTCGTTCGAGATGGCCTCGCGCCGGCGCGTCGTCGGGCCGGACCTCGAGCAACCTTTCGAGGAGTCCACGTGCTTCCTCGTTGCGGTCGATGCTCATCAGCAGGACGGCGTAGTCGGCCAGCACCGCGGGATGGCCGGGTTGATCTTCGAGGGCTTGACGGAACATCTCCTCGGCCTCGACCAGACGCTCGAGTGACATCAGCACGGCCCCCCGCTGGTAGAGACCGTCGGCACGCCCCGGCGCCGCGACGAGCGCCTGGTCGGCGGCGGTCAGCGCCTCTTCGCCGCGGCCGGCGCCCAGCAGAATGGAGGATGCGGCATAGGCGGGCCGGGGGTCGGTCGGCGCCAACTGCGCCTCCCGGGCGAGGATGCCGAGCGCCGCCTCGACATCGCCGGCGGTGGCCAGTTCCAGGGCCTCCCGCACCTCGCGGCCGGTCGGGTCGGCGATGTCGCGCCGCATCCGGTTGACCGAGGCGACCTCGTTGCCTGCTGCCCGCGACAGCGTCTGGAATCGCTCCAGGACCTCCCTTGCCTCCTCGCGCTCGTCGCTGGCGGCAAGCGCCTGTCCGAGCGCCTGGTAGGCGTCCGGAGTGTCCGGCTCGAGTTCGGTGGCCAGACGCAGGAACGGCACCGCACGCTCGGCCTCGCCGGCCGAATGGAGGAAGCGACCGTACTCGAGCACGACGTCCCGGGCCACGGGAGGCGGATTCTCCGGCGGCGGGCTGTTGGGCAGCGGCTCGGCGAACGGCGCCAGCGTCTTGATCGCTTCCTGCAGGCGGCCTGCCTGAAAGTAGGCGCTCGCGAGCAGGACCGCATCCTCGGGGCCGCTGGTCGGGGCGGCCTCGATTTGGCCGAGAGCGGCATCTGCGTCGCCGACCACCAGGTAGGCGCGGGCGAGAGTGCGCCGGATGGCGCCGTCGATGCCGGGAGGCGGCTCGTCGGCCAGAAGGCGCAGTTCGTTGATCGCGCCCCGGGGGTCCGCTTGTTGGAGCAGGACCTGCGCTCGGAGCATCTTGAGGCCGGGATCGTCGCCGCTCAGTCCTTCGAGCAACGTCTCGGCTTCGGGCGTTCGCTCGAGGACGATTGCGCCTGCCGCCGCCGCCATCCGGGCTTCGTGGTCCTGCGGGTTGGCCGCGGTCCAGGGTCGCAGGAACGCGTAGGCCTCGGCCGGTTGTCCGACTCGCCCCAGCAGCATGCCGAGCGAGCGCAGCGCCGGCGAGCGGGGCTGGATCGCCAGGGAGCGCCGATAGTAGACACCCGCCGCCTGGCGCCGTCCGAGCGCTTCGGCGGCGCGGCCGGCGTTGTAGAGCACGCCCGGATCGGCCGGTTCGGGGGCCGCCAGCGGCGCCAGGATCTCGATCGCCCTCTCCATGTTGCCCGCCTCGACGTGCAGACTGCCGAGCAGGGCGAACGCCGCGTCCGGTGCGTCGTCCTCGGCGCAGAGCGCCTCCGCCAAGGCGATGGCGCCGGCCAGATCTCCGGCGCCGGCGCGCTCCAGAACCTCGGCCATGGCGGCAGGGAGTTCCGGGACGGGGGCGATCTGCTGAGCAGGACGTGGCGCCGCTGTCCCCATCGCGGAGTGTGCCGCCAAAACCACAAAGGTGGCGACAAGGACCGGAGGGTTCATGCGGCGATGCTATCTCCGCAGCCGGACGCGCCGGTTGGCCGGCAGGTCGCGCAGCACGAGGGCTTTCTCCGCGGGAGGTTGGCGCACGGTCAGGCGTTCGACCCGTTCCTCGTCCCCGAGTCCGAAGAAGAGGGTCTGGGTGCTCTGAGACAGGTAGGACGAGCCCGCCCGCACTTCTCGAATCTGCGTCCCTCCACCTGTCGTGAGCACCACTCGGGCGCCGATCGTTCCAGGGCCGCTCCCGTTGTGCGAAGAGAAGCCGAACGCAAGCCACCTCCCGGAAGTCCGGTTCTCGTACGTTTCGGATAGCTGGTTCGAGTTGACGACCACCACGTCGAGGTCGCCGTCGAGATCGAGGTCGGCGACCGCCGAGCCGCGGCTGGTGCGCACGGCGTCGAGACCGACATCGCGCCGCTCCCGGAAGCGCCCACCGCCCAGGTTCTCGAACAGTTGGTTGGGTTGCTCGTACGTTCCGACTTCGCCGATACGCGCCGCGTTCGGCTGGATGTGGCCGTTGGCCACGAACAGGTCGAGATCACCGTCGAGGTCGGCGTCCAGGGCATTGACACCGAAAGCCAGGCGCTGCAGCGAAGGCTGGGCCAGCCCCGACGGGAAGCGCTGGTCGAGGAAGACACCGCCGCCGGCGCTGCGGTAGAAGGCGTTCGTCTCGAGCGCGAAGTTGGTCACCACCAGGTCCTGTAGACCGTCGCCGTCGAGGTCGGCCAGTTCGACCCCCATCCCGGCCTCCGCGTTGCCGCTTCGGTCATAGGCGGCGCCGGAGAGCAGCGACTCGTCCTCGAACCGGCCGCCGCCGAGACCGCGGAAAAGCAGGTTCGGATCCTTGTCGTTGGCCACGTACAGATCGGGCCAGCGGTCACCGTCGAGATCGCCGATCACCACGCCGAGGCCTGCCTCGGCGACGGTGTCGAGGCCGCTGGCGGCGGTCGCGTCGACGAAGTACCCGTTGCCGTCGTTGAGGTAGAGGCGGTCCGGCACGCCGTTGTACATGTCGGGGTGGCAGTAGCCGCGTTCGGGCTTGCCGGTGTCGCCGTCCGACCTCTTGTTTGAGGCGCCAAGGCCGCAGAACTTGTTGTTCGTGACCGAGAAGTCGGTGTAGTTCGCCACGTAGAGGTCGAGGTCGCCGTCCAGGTCGATGTCGCCGAAGGCGGCCGAGGCGCTCCAGCGGGGATCGTCGACGCCTCGCTCCGTGCCGGCGGCCCGGAAGCTGCCGTCGCCCAGGTTCAGAAAGAGCTCGTTGTTGCCGAATGCAGTGACGTAGAGGTCGAAGTCGCCGTCGCCGTCGATGTCGCCCGCGGCGCCGCCGATGCCGTAGCCGCCGATGTCGATGCCGGCTGGGCCCGTCACATCGGCGAAACGCGGGGAACCGGCGCCCGTGTCGTTGCGCAACAGCCGGGATCGCGGCGGCGGACCGTCGTATCCGGGGAGGATCCCGCCGTCGACGAAGAAGACGTCGTCGTCGCCGTCGCCGTCGTAGTCGAAGAGCACGACCCCGCCTGCCATCGTCTCGACCATGTACATCCGGCCCGAGACTCCGGCGTTGTGCTTGAAGTCGAGTCCCCAGGCAACGCTGACCTCTCGGAAGGTGACTTCGCCGCCGGCAGCGGAAGTCGCCAGAGCTGCAATGCCGGACAGGCCGGCCGCTGCCAGACGCGCTATGCAGGCGCCCCGCTTGCTTTCGGCCGGCGTGTTCATCGGACCACCCGCACACGCTGCCCGAGCGCCAGTCCCGGCAGCCGCAGGCTGCCCTGCCTGGGCCAGCGAATCCTGAGCTCGACGACTCCGGCGGGCGCCTCGGCATCGCCGGCCTCGTCTGCGTTGCCGGAGACTGGCACACCGAAGGTCTGGGTCAGCGGATTCTGGGACAGGTAGGACGAGCCGGCCCGGATCTCGCGCCGCTGGTTCCCGCCCCGCGACCGAAGCTCAAGCAACGCGCCGATTGCACGCCGGTTGGGTGTCCCGGTGTCGAGCAGGTCCACCTGGATCGCCTCGCCTCGAAGGTCGCTCTCGTTGCGGTAGGCCTCCGCGTGGTCATTGCTGTTCGCGATGACGAGATCGAGATCGCCGTCGAGATCGAAATCGGCGGTGGCCAGCCCGCGGCTGACGCGAACGGCTGAGATGCCGCTATCCTGGATTTCTACGAACCGGCCGCCGAGGTTCTCGAGGAGTTGGTTGGGCTGCTTGTAGGCCGCGCCGCCGAAACCTTCGTGTTCGGTGATGTTGTGGATCACGTGGCCGTTCGCGACCGCGAGGTCGAGGTCGCCATCGAGATCGAAGTCGGCCAGGTCGGTTCCGAAACCGACCCAGGGCATGGACGGTTCGGCGATGCCGGCGATGAACCGTCGCTCGAGGAACAGCCCGTCGCCCCGGTTCGCGTAGAGGGCGTTGGTCTGCCGGTCGAGGTGGGTGATGATCAGGTCCTCGAAACCGTTGCCGTCGATGTCGCCGACGGCAATGCCCATGCCGGCCTCGGGCTCGCCGCGGTCCGACAGCGCGGTGCCGGCGAGAAGAGCATCGTCCTCGAAACGAAGACCCTCCGCAGTGGCCCGGTTCAGGAAGTGCAGGTTGGGGTCCATGTCGTTTGCGACGTAGATGTCGGGCCTCCGGTCGTCGTCGAAGTCCGTGATGACGACGCCCAGGCCGGCGCCGCGAGCTTCACCGAAGCCGAACTCCGCCGTCGCGTCTACGAAGGAGGTCCGGCCCTGTTCGCGGTAGTCGTTGCGGTAGAAGCGGTCCGGCAGAGGGTCGTAGGCATCCGGGTGGCAGTAGGAGCGGATGCCGCGTTCCGGTTGGCCGCAGAGCTGGTTGTTGTCGTAGCTGAAGTCGACGTAGTTCGTGACGTAGAGGTCGAGATCGCCGTCCAGATCCACATCGCCGAACGCTGCCGAGGCGCTCCAGGAAGGGTCGGCGGCGGCGTTGTCCGGCGGTGCGGCACGGAAGGCGCCGTCGCCGTCGTTCAGCCATAGCCGATTCGGCCCGAAGGCGGTCAGGTAGAGATCGGGATCGCCGTCCCCGTCGACATCGCCGGCCACGGCGCCCATGCCGTAACTGTCGAGGAGGATGCCCGACGGGTCCGTTACGTCGACGAAACGGCCACCTTCGTTGGCCAGGTCATTGCGCAGCAGGGTCGTCCGGCCAGGCTTGCCGCCGTAGGGCGCTGGCTCGCCGCTGTCCACGAACAGCAGGTCGTCGTCGCCGTCGCCGTCGTAGTCGAACGCGACCACGCCGCTGCCCACCGTCTCGACCATGTAGTAGTCGCCCCGCCCGCCATGGTGGTGACGGAAATCGATGCCCCAGACTTCGGCGGCGTCCACGAAACGGAGGGCCCGGTCGCCTGCCGCTTCGTCGGCCGCGGTCATCGCGAGCGCGGCCGCGAGGGTTGGGATCAGGGCGAGAACCACGGTTCGCGCACCGGTTCGTTGTTCTGGTAGGAGCGGAGACGGAACTCCTGGCCCGGAGTCGGCGAGCCGCCGCGATTCCTGACCTCCTCGAGCACTTGCCTCTGCAGGGCCGCGGCGCGCTCGAAATCGCCGACTTCGGCGAGCGCCATCGCGAGCGTCTCGCCGTGCTCCAGCGTCGGCCGCTCCGACATCAGGCGCTGGGCGATGGCCAGCGCCTCGCGGCCGTTGCGAACGCTCGGGTCGGAACTCGCTGCCAGCAGCCGCGCCAGCAGGGTGTCCAGGTGGTCCATCGCGCCGGCAGCCCGATCCTCGGTGCTCAGCAGCGCCTGGCGACCGCTGGCCAGGGCCCCGCGGGCCGACGCGTAGCGCTTGCCGAGAATGAGGGCCATGGCGCGGGCGCCGTGCCAGGCCCCGTTCGCTGGATCGCGGGTCAGCGCTCGAGCGAAGTGGCCGGCGGCTTCCGGGTAGCGCTCCTGTTGCGCCAAGAGGCGTCCGAGCAGGGCGTGGGCCTCAGCGAAGTCGGGATCGAGCTCAACTGCCTCTTGGAGGTGGAAGGCGGGGTTGCCGGTGTCCTCGTGGGCCGGCTCTTCGTTGGGCAGCGCGCCGCCTCTTTCCGCCTCGGCGAGAACCGCCAGACGGTAGTGGGCTTCGGCGCGTTCCCGCGGTGCGCCCGGGGCGGCCTCGAGCACATCGAACAGGGCGGTCCGGGCCGCCTCCGGATCCCCCGCGGCCTGGTGTGCGGCGCCCAGGGCCAACTGGGCTATCGGCATCGCCGCGTCCTTTTCCAGCACGTCACCCAGCAGCGCGATCGCCTCCGGCGCCCCGCCAAGTCGAGTCAGTACTTCGGCGTGACGGACCCGCGCCTCGAGGTCGTCGGGATCGATCTCGACCGCCCGCCGGAGGTGGCGTTCGGCACCCTCCAGGTCGCCCCGCTCGGCCAGGATGAGCGCAAGGTTGTAGTGCGGTTCGCGGTAGCTGTCGTCTATGTCGACCGCGCGGCGCATGTGCACTTCGGCGCCTGCCTTGTCGCCGAGTTCGATCAGCGCCATGCCGACGTTGAACAACGTGACGGGGTCGTCGGGGAGGGCCTCCAGTGCGGCTTCAAAGGCGCTTAGCGCGGCCTGAGCGTCGCCTCGGCGCATCGCGTCGGTGCCGCGCTTGAAGTGCGCCTCGCGACTGGCGTTCAGCCGCTGCAGGGCCGCGAACAGCGGGTCGGGAAAGCCGACGCGAATGTGCTGATTCCGTTCCAGGTGGAGCGCCGCCTCCTCGCGCCGGCCCAGCCGTCGGAGCGCCAACCCGATGTGGTGGTGAATGGCGGACCCGTCGGGTTGTCCCCTGAGCGCGGTCTCGAAGCGTTCGGCCGCGCGCTCGAACTCTCCGCGTTCGTAGTCGATCCGGCCGAGGCCGAAGCGGGCGGCGGAGTACTGCTGATCGAGTTCCAGGATTCGCACATAGTCGCGCTCGGCGTCGTCGACGCGGCCGAGTTCGAGCAGGGCGTCGCCGCGGCGGGTTCGTGCCGCGAGGTCGCGGGGCGCCAGTGCAAGAACCCGGTCGAGTGCAGCGACCGTACTTTCGATGTTGCCTTCGAACGTCTCGTGAACGGCCAGAAAGTAGGGCCAGCGTGGATCGGCGGGAGCGAGCGTTTCGGCGTTGCGGAGAGCGGCGGCGGCGGGCCCCATGAAGTCGTACAGGAGGTAGAGCTGACCGAGATGGCCGAAGGCGGCTGCCAACTCGGCGTCGTCGGACTCGGGCGCTTCGAGCAGGCTGTCGACGCGGGTTCGCGCTGCCGTCAGTTGAGCCTGCACGGACTGCTCGTAGTGGTCGATCCGTGGCTGATCGAGGGACTCGAGGGCGGGCTGCGCGAGGGCCTGCAGAGGGTTCAGAGTCAAGAGCGCGACGAGCGTGGCCAGCGTGGCCGCCCCTGTTGACGGTACGGGGTTCACCGCGATGCACCTGTTGCCGCGGCGTCGGGCTCGCCGAGGCCGCGGACCAGGGTGAAGTACCGGCCCAGGCCGCCGGGAGTGAAGACCTCGCGACCACCGCCGGGCCAGGAGACGACGACGGTCGGGGCTGCGCCGGCAGCGACGAAGGCGATGCGGGGATCGTTGGACGCCGCATAGGAACCGTCGGTGTGGAAGCGTCGCCAACGGCGTACGGTGTCATTCCCGGCGTCGCGTACGCCGACCCAGGCGCCGAGAGCGCGGCGTCCGGGTGTGCTCTCGTCTTTGCCCGCGAGTCGCAGATCGACTCCGGCCCAGGCTTGCGACGCCGGCCGGAGTTGGTTGACGAGAACGCGCGCCGGGCCGTTGTTGGTCGCGACCACGAGATCCGGGTCGCCGTCGTTGTCCAGATCACCCGCGGCCAGCCCCCGGCTCACTTCGGAGACGATGGGGCTCTCGAAGTCCAGGATCTCCTCGAAGCGGCCGTTGCCGAGCCCGCGGAACAGTTGATCCGTCTGCCGCAGCGGCAGCGATTCACCCGCCCGGAATTGCTCCTCGATCCGCTTGACGGCGCCGTTGGCAACGTAGATGTCGAGTTCGCCGTCCAGGTCGTAGTCGAGCGCCGCAGTGCCGAAGCCGGTGTAGGAGAAGCTGGGGCGTCCCAGACCGCTGGCGCGTGTGACGTCGTCCCAGATGCCGTCGCCAAGGTTCAGATAGAGCGTGTTTGTTTCCCGGCGGAGATGGGTCATGAAGAGGTCGACCAGGCCGTCGCCGTTGAAGTCCTCCGCCAGCACGCCCATGCTCGCCTGCGGTTGGCCCGACGCGCTGACGGACGTACCGGCCATGACCGCGTCGTCGACGAAGGTGGCGCCATCGCGATTGAGCAGCAGGGCGTTGGCCTCCTGGTCGTTGGCGACGTAGATGTCGATCAGGCCGTCGCCGTCGAAGTCGGATGCGATCGTTCCCAGGGTTGGCCGGGCGAGGTCGGCCAGACCGAGGCGTGCGGTCCAGTCCTCGAACACGCCGCTGCCGCGATTCCTCAGCACGCGGTTCGCCTCGGCCCGATAGGCCTTCGGCCCGCAGTAGTCCAGCACGCCCTCGGCTGAGGCGCACTGCTTGTGGATGGCGACCCGGAACTCGACGTAGTTACCCACGAAGAGGTCGAGGAGACCGTCGGCGTCGAAGTCGAAGAAACTGGCAGCGGCGCTCCAACGCGGATCGGCGGTGCTGCCTTGGGTGATGTTGGTGAACCGAGCCGCGCCAGGCCCCGATTCGTTGCGCCAGAGCTCGTTCGGCCCCAGGTTCAGAATGTAGAGGTCGGGGTCGCCGTCGTTGTCGATGTCGCCGGCGGTGACGCCCATGGCGTAGCCACGGGCGTCGAGCCCGCTTTCGGCGGTGATGTCCGTGAAGCGGAGACCGTCGCTGTCCAGGTCGTTGCGATACAGGCGGTCGCGCAGGATTGAGTCGCTGGCGTTTCCGGATGCGGGCGAGACGCCCGCGTTCCCAGGCGGCGCCAGCGGGTGCCCCTGGCCGAGGTAGAGGTCGAGGTCGCCGTCGCCGTCGATGTCGAGCAGCGCGACGGCGCCCCCCATGTGCTCGGCAAAGTAGAGCTTGTCCGTCATTCCGTTCGCGTGTGTGAAATCAACGCCGAGGTCGGCGGCGCGGTCGACGAAGACCGGCTTCGGATCCTCGGCAGCGAGAGGCTCAGCTATCGCGGCCGCGGCCAGGGCCAGGGCTAGGGCGACCGCTGGTGACGGGCAGTTCCCGGACACGATGGACGGCATCAGGCCAGCGGCACCGGCGCGGCGGTCAGCGGCGGGCCGACGCGTGCCGTTCGCCCGTAGCCCAGGTTGTGGAGCACGTCCTCGGTCGTATGCCCCGGCACGATGTCGCAGAGGAAGCCGCCGTTGTCGTCGTCGTCGATCAGGAGTTCGGTCGCTTCAGGGAGGACGCAGTGTTTGCTGCCGCGCACGCCGCCGAGCATCTCCTGGTAGGCGCCGACCGAGAAGAAGCCCACATGCAGCGGCGTCTCGCGTAGTTCGGAAGAGGTCAGGTCCGGGAGGAAGAGTGACACCGTGCTGCCGCGGGGTGGGTAGACGTCGTCGCGGTCGCAGGTGATGCCGCCCAGGCGCACACGGTGGAAGGGCCGGTCGAGGTGGTTGAGAGGCAGGCAGATGAAATGCTCGCCCAGGGCCCACGTGTCCGGGAAGGAGGTCATGATCGAGCCGTCGACCAGGTACCAGGGAAGCTCGGGGCTGTTCGGCTTGACCGAGATGACCCGGAACAGGTGGGCCGCGTGCTCGGACACGGTGTAGCGCCCGAACTCGCCGATCAGCGCCGGCGGCCTGGAGCCGTGGGCGGCGCAGCGTGCGGTCGCGGTCTCGAGCAGCCGGCGGGCGAAGAGGTCGTAGTCGAAGCTGCCGTCGAGTGTGGTCCTTCCGGGCACCCCGCCGCCGAAGTCGAAGAAGCGGAGTTCCCGGTGGTGGCGGCCGAGGCGAGCGTAGAGATCGAGCGCCGGTTCGAGAGCCGTGACGAACTCCTCCTCGTCGCTGCTTGCCGAACCGAACATCGCGTGCAGGAGGACGAAGCGCGTTGCGGGCGTCCGGTCGATCTCGGTTGCGAGGCGCTCGGCCTCGGCGGCATCGACGCCGAAACGCGAGTCGCGATCGGCCAGCCGCGTACCGTCGAGCCGGGCGGCGGCGCCGGCCCTTGGGCCCCGCAGCCTGAGGCGGACTCCGATCTCGAAGGTCAGGCCGCTGCCGGCGAAGGTTTGAAGCTCGGAGGCGTCCTCGAGGATGGGGATCGTGCCGCGGTGTTCGCTCCGGAGCGCGACCAGGTTCTGCGCGTAGTCGCTGCCCGGGCCCTTGAACCCGTTCGCGAGCACGAGCCGATCTTCGGGCAGTTGGCCGGATCGGATCATGCGCCGGGCGATCTCGACGTCGACGTTCGACGACATCTCGTGGTGAGCGCCGGCCGCCAGAGTCGAGCGGACGATCTCCTCGGCGGTGTTCGCCTTCGAGGCGAAGGCGAAGTGGAACGGGGCGGGGTAGCCGACCAGGTCGATCGCACGGTCGAAGCAGCGTTCCATCGCCGTCACCTGGGCGCGGATGTTGGGCAGGAAGGCGATCTCGAGCGGACTGGGCATGGGAGTCGAGGGCAGGCCGGATGCCGGGACGCGTCCCGGCTCGAAGAAGGCAGCGAAGTCCAGCCCGTGCGCTCTCAGGCGGCCGCCCGCCGCTTCGAGGAAGTGGTTGAAGCGGTACCCGTCCGGAACCGGCGCCGGCGACTGCCAGCCGATCCTGCAAGGTACGGAAGGCGGCGCTTGACTGGAATCCATGGCGGCACCCGTGTCGGGTTGTTCATTCTACCGGCGGGTTGGGTGGTTCCCGAACGGCCGTCTCAGCGGCATGAGGCCCGCAGCCGCTTCAGCGCAGCCGTTGGTCGAACCGGAACGTCCGAATCTCGCCGGGCTCTACCGCGCCGAACCTTCGGTGCAGCGGGTTGATCACGATGTTCCGCTCCAGCGGATTCACCACGCTGGGCACGGCGAAGGCGAGATGTTCCTTCAGTGCTGCCGCGCCGGCTTTCTGGCCGTTTCGAGCGCCTTCGCCAACGGGCAGTTCGACTACGTCGTCGTCCGGGATCGTCACGTCCAGGATCCCGAAGGTGGGGGAGTCCGAGATGTCCTCGATACGCGCCAGCATCTCGAGCATGGCCAGGGAGGACGTCTCACTGCAGTAGACGACGGGCATCCCAAGCGGGTTCCAACGGCCTCCGCTGAGGGCGGCGCCCATGCCGCTCAACATGGTGGGCGGGTCGGTTGCATGGGCGGTCTTGGCGACTCTCCAAACCCTCATCGACGACGTCAGAGCGGGATGCCGTGCTCGATGCGGTGCAGGAGCACGACGACATCGTTGGCGCCGGTGACGGTATCGGCGCGTTCCAGGGGTGTTTCTCCGTCAAGCCCGATGTTGGGGCGCTTCATCCACCGCAGAGCCGCTTGGTGCTTGCCGTCGAAGAAATCCAGCGCCTTGTTGTACGCCTTGGCGACCGCGACGACCCGGTCGGCTTCGTGGCGTTTCAGTGCTCCGCTCTGCAGTCGGCGCAGCATGGTCTGGCGCGGGATGCCGACGATGCCCGCCAGTTCGATGTCCGATACTTCCAGCGCGGTCTTCAGTTCGCGCAGCAGGCCTGCGGAGCACGATCCCCCCCGAATCTCGTCGATGGCGGGGAGACTAAGCTCCTCACGAGTGTCTCGACTGTTCATTCGGTGTCTCCGGCAAGTCCGATCTGGTGCAATGGAAAGTACCAAATGAGTAGTCGGCGCGCAAGGACTTTGGCGGCTCTCGCCGTATCCTTGGCGCGTGATCGAGGCATTCCGACAGCGTGCGGAGGAGATCTTCCTCGCGGGCGTGGCGGCGGCCGACCCGGTGGCGTCGACCGCTTCGGCGCTCGGCGCACTCGATCTGCGCGTGGCGGCGGGTGGCCGCACAGCCGTGCTGGCGGTCGGAAAGGCCGCGTTCGGCATGGCGGAGGCGGCGGTGCAGGCCCTCGGGGACAGGGTCCGGCCGTCCGACGTGCTGCTCGTGACGCACGACGAGGCAGTGGGGCCGGCGGGGTTCGGGGCGCTCCGTTCGGGACACCCGCTGCCGGACGAGCGCGGTTTTGCCGCGGCAAGGGAGTTCGAGCGGCGCGCCGCGGCGCTCGGCGAGGAAGACCTGGCGCTGGTGCTGATCTCGGGCGGAGCTTCGGCTCTGCTGCCGGCGCCCGCACCGGGTATCGGGCTTGAAGAGAAGCTGGAGGTGACCCGTCAGTTGCTCCGCGGCGGCGCCACGATCCACGAACTGAACGCGGTGCGCAAGCATCTTTCAACGACCAAGGGCGGTGGTCTGTTGCGCCAACTGCGGCCGGCGCGGGTGATCACACTCGCCCTCTCGGACGTGATCGACGACGACCCGTCGGTGATCGGCAGCGGGCCGACGGCGCCCGATCCGAGCACCTTCGCGGATGCATACGGCGTGCTTGAGCGTTGCGGCGTGGCGCGGTCGTGCCCGGCGGCGGTTCGAACCCGGTTCGAGGCGGGAATCAGCGGCGACCTCGAAGAGACGCCCAAGCCCCGAGACCCCGTCTTCGACGGCGCGATCTACCGGATCGTCGGCGGCAACCGGACCAGCGTCCGGGCGATGGCCGCGGCGAGCGGTTCGGCCGTCGAGATCGAACCGGCGCCCCTGGAGGGCGAAGCGCGCGAGGTCGGTGCGGCGCTCGCGAAACGCTTTGCCGCGTGTCCTCCGCCCGTCTACATCGCCGGCGGCGAGACGACGGTCACTGTCCGAGGCGGCGGCAGGGGCGGCCGCAACCAGGAGCTTGCGCTGGCCTTCGCCCTCGAGACAGCCAAGGGTTCGCTGGCCGACCGTGACGACTGGGTGTTCCTCGTCGCCGGCACCGATGGCCGCGACGGCCCCACTGACGCCGCCGGCGGCATCGTGGACGCCTCGACCGCGGCCCGCATCCAAAGGGCCGGCGTCGACCCGATCGCCGCGATCGACGACAACGACTCCTACCGTGCCCTCGATGCTGCCAACGCGTTGCTTCGCACCGGCGCGACGGGCACCAACGTCGCCGATGTGGTTGTGTTCTTGTCAGGTCTGTGACATACGCTGGGTGCTTTGAGGGCACGTTCTGGAGGGCACTGAAGTGGAGAGTAGGAACGTGGCGGGCTGTGCCGGTTCGGATTCGAGAGGGCCTTTCGCCCCTCTCCTCTGGTTGGGGCTTGTCGGCTGTTCGTTGGCGATGTTCCTACCGGTGGCGCCCGCGGGCGGCATCGTCTACGTCGCGCCCGGTGACGACGTGATGGTGGACCGGACACCGATCATCGTGTTCGGTGAAGTGCGGTCCGTGATGGCGGCCCCCGGGGCGTGGCGACCCTCCACGGACGCTTTCTTCGAGGTGGAGGAAGTGTTGAAGGGGAACGTCGCCGGCGGCACGATCGTTGTCCGGCAACCCGGGGGTGTCAGCGCGGACGGCGTGGTCTCGGGCATCTTCGGCCTGCCGATGATGGCGGCTGGCGACCGGATGCTGCTCTTCCTCGAGGAGATTCCGGATACCGGCGCCGTCGCCGCCTACCGCACGGTGGATTTGTCTCTGGGCATGTTCTTCGAGGTACGGTCGGCCGCGGGCAATCTGCTTGTGCGCGAGGCGGCGCTTCATGAGGCGGCGCCGGCGTCGAACGGTGAGGCGGATTCCGAGCCGGTGAGCCGGCAATTCCGGAGTAGCGATGACTTTCGCCGCTGGATCGGTGACCGCGTGGGCGGCGTGGAGCGAGAGGTGGACTACTTCACCGCGGCCGTTCCAGCCGACGGGCCGGTCTCCCGGATCTCGCCCTACCGGTTGATCAAGTCTCCCTCTGTATGCGACGCATCCAACCTGCCGCTTCGGTGGCAGCAGTTCGATCGTGGACGGAGCGTCGGGTTCACGATCCAGGCCGAAGGGCAGGTCGGTGTCCCGGGCAGAGGAATCGCCGAGGTAGCGCGCGCGATGCGTGCCTGGAACGACGATCCGGAGAGCCGCGTTCAGCTCGTGAATCTGGGCACCACGAACAAGAAGGCCGAGATCGCCCGAAGCGACGGTGTCAACTCGATCCTCTTCGAGGATCCGCACGACGAGATTCGGGGCTACTTTCCCTCGACCTCAGGCATCCTGGCCATCACCCGTTACCGCTTCTTGTGCTCGGAGACGAACCGCCACAAGATCCCCGGCAACAGGTGGCAGGAGGCGTTGCCGCTCCTTGAGACCGACATCCTGACCCAGGACGGTTACGGCCAGGGCTGGGCGGCCCGGACCCTCAACGCCGGCAAGGTGCATGAGTACGTGATGGCTCATGAGTTGGGCCATGCCATCGGCCTCGCTCATTCCTGCGCCCAGGGGTTTGCCGATACATGCAGCGCCCTGACCGCCGATTCCCTGATGCAAGCGATCGCGAGCGGCAAGCGGATCTACCGCGGTGGCGCGCCCAACGCCGACGATCTGGCGGCCGTGCGCTTTCTCTACCCAGCGCATGGCGGACCTGCCAGTCCGTCCGATCTGACTGCCAAGACGGTCGATCAGCACAGCGTAGAACTTGCCTGGAAGGACAACTCGAACGACGAAACGGCGTTCGACATCTTCGAGCGTCCCATCAACGAGAAGGACTTCAAGCTGATCGCCAGTGTCGGGAGCAACACGACCTCCTTTGTCGTCGAAGGACTGCCGGCGGCGACCTATCGCTCCTACCGGGTGGCCTCCAGCAATGCCGGTGGACGGTCCTCGGCTACCAACGAAGCCAGCGCGGTGACGCTCGGCGAGGTGCGGGCATGCGCCGAGGATGACCAGACTCTGTGCCTGAACGAAGGCAGGTTCCAGGTCACCGCGGAGTGGGCGACCGCGGGCGGCGGCGCCGGCGGGGGCGTCGCCGTGCCGCTGACCGCGGACACCGGCGCCTTCTGGTTCTTCGATTCAGCCAACGTGGAGATGGTCGTCAAGGTGCTCGACGGCTGCGGTCTGAACGACCACTTCTGGGTGTTCGCCGGTGGCTTGACCGACACCCAGACCGGCGCGACGCGCACCTACGCCAACCGCCTCGGTAGCCCGTTTCGGCCCGTGAAGGACACCACCTCCTTCTCGTGTACTGCCACGGATGACCACGGCGATTCCCGTGCGGAGGCGACCGACATTCCGCTGGAAGACTCGTGGGCCGGCTTCCTGGGGGCCGGCGACACCGACTTCTTCATCTTCCGGGTTCCCCGCGCCGGCAGGGTGCAACTCCGCACAACGGGTACGACCGATACCGAAGGTGTGCTGATGAACGCTGCCGGATCGGTCCTGGCCAGCGACTCGGACTCCGGCGCCGAGAAGAACTTCCGATTGACCGTCCCGGTGGGGCCGGGGACGTACTACGCACGCGTGACCGCCGCGGATGTCGAAACGACCGGCGTCTACACGTTGCACACGGGGTTCTCGGCCACGACCGTCATCTCCAGGCGGGACCGCGACGCGCTGATCGCGCTCTATCGGGCGACCGATGGCGACAACTGGACCGACAAGGAGAACTGGCTGAGCAACCGCCCGCTCGACGAGTGGTACGGCGTGACCATCAGCTCGGGCGGCCGCGTGACCTGGGTCGACCTGAGCGAGAACGGGCTCAGAGGTGAGGTTCCGGCGGCGCTCGGCGATCTGGATCGACTCCGGGTGCTCGTACTGAGCGGGAACCAGTTGACTGGGGCCGATCCCCCGCGAGGTCGGCAATCTCCGCGACCTTGTGTGGCTGTTCGTGCAGTCGAACGAGTTGACAGGCGAGCTTCCGCGGGAGCTGGGCCGCCTCTCCAACCTGGTCTACCTGTACGTGTACTCGAACCGACTGACCGGCGAGATTCCAGCGGAGCTGGGGCGCCTCCCCAACCTGGCGTACCTGCGACTGGGCTTCAATGAACTGACCGGCGGCATTCCCGGCTCGTTCCGCAACTTGAGCAGGCTGAACCTGCTGGGGGTGCGAGGCAATCGGTTGACCGGCGAGATCCCTTCCTGGCTGGGCGAACTGAGGGACATGAGGCGGCTCTGGCTCGGGGACAACGAGTTCTCTGGCGGCATTCCGCCGGCGCTCGGCAATCTGACCGACCTGGTGGCGCTGCGTTTGTGGTTCAACAACTTGACCGGTCCGGTGCCGCCCGAGCTCGGTCGTCTCACGGCGTTGACGGAAATCTACATCCACGGCACAGAGCTCTCGGGCCCCCTCCCGGACGAACTGCTCGACATCGGTGAACTCGCGGCGTTCTGGTTCCATGGCAGCAGCCTGTGCGCTCCGGCAACCGCCGAGTTCGACGAGTGGCTCGACGGCATCGAAGACTGGCGGGGCGACCGCTGCGAGTAGGAGCTTGCGCGGCGGAAACCCGCGTCGTGCCGAGTTCCGGCCCCCTGGGAACGCGGGCATCCTGCCCGCATCTGGCGCTCAGGGGCTATCCGGTTGGCTTCCTAAACAGAAAGGCGTCGAGGCCAGGGTAGAGGGCGCGGTCGCCGAGTTGCTCCTCGATGCGGAGCAACCGGTTGTACTTGGCGACGCGGTCGCTGCGGGCGGGGGCGCCGGTCTTGATCTGGCCGGTGTTCCAGGCCACGGCCAGGTCCGCGATCGTCACGTCTTCCGTTTCGCCGGATCGGTGGCTCATGACGACGCCCCAGCCGGCGGCACGGCTCCGCTCGACAGCGGCCGCGCTCTCGGTCAGGGCGCCGATCTGGTTCACCTTGCACAGCAGGGCGTTGCAGGAGCTCTCCTCGATCGCCCGGTCGATGCGTTCGATGTTCGTCACCAGCAGGTCGTCGCCGACCAGTTGCACATCGCCGCCGAGGCGGGAGCAGAGGGCCTGCCAGCCGGTCCAGTCGTCCTCGGCCAGACCGTCCTCGATGCTGACGATCGGGTACTTGCGGCACCAGTCGGCCCAGAGGTCGACGAGTTCGCCGCTCTCCAGTTCGCGGCCTTCGATCGGCAGGCTGTAGCGGCCGGTTGCTTCGTCGTAGAGCTCGCTGGTTGCCGGGTCGAGCGCGATCTGGAGGTCCTCGCCGGGGCGGCGTCCGGCAGCCTCGATCGCTTCCAGGATGACTTCGACGGCCCGCTCGTTGCCGCCCAGTGCCGGCGCGAAGCCGCCCTCGTCGCCGACCGCGACGGAGAAGCCGCGGTCGTGGAGGATCGCGCGCAGCCGGTGGTAGACCTCGACTCCCCAGCGCAGCCCCTCGGCGAACGAGCCGGCGCCGGTCGGCATGACCATGAACTCCTGGAAGTCGGTCGAGCCCGCGGCGTGCTGGCCGCCGTTCAGGATGTTGAGCATTGGCACGGGCAGGTTGCGGGCGTCGCGGCCGCCGACCGAGGCGTAGAGCGGCAGCGCCCGGGCGGCAGCGGTGGCGTGGGCGGCGGCCAGGCTGACGCCCAGCAGGGCGTTCGCGCCGAGGCGGCCCTTGTTCGCGGTGCCGTCGAGCGCCACGAGCACGCGGTCGAGTCCCGCCTGATCGGCCGCGTCGAGCCCTCGGACCGTCTCGGCGATCTCGCCGTTCACGTGGCCGACGGCCTTCGTCGTGCCCTTGCCGCCGTAGCGGGCAGAGTCGCCGTCGCGCAGTTCGACCGCCTCGTGGCGGCCGGTGCTGGCGCCGCTCGGGACGATCGCGCGGCCACTGGCGCCGCCTTCCAGGGCCACTTCGACTTCGACGGTCGGGTTGCCGCGGCTGTCGAGCACTTCGCGGCCGACTACGGAGGAGATGATGGTGGAGTTCGACGTCACGGGTGAAGACGGAGAGGACGGAGATCCTGGAGTAGCGGATCGCGGGTCGGAAGACCCGCGCCACGACGCCGGAGCCTACTACCGGATGCGGGCAGGATGCCCGCGTTCCCAGGGGTGTCGCGGCCGCCGGCGCAGTAAGATGCGCCGGTTCCAAGAGAGGGGATTGCGCATGTCCAGGGCGGCGAATGGTCTTGTTCTTGTGCTGTTCGTGTCCGTCGCCGTGCCGGCGACAGCCCAACGCGGCACGGAAGGCGGGGAGTGGCCGCACTACGCCGGCGACAGCGGCGCCACGAAGTACTCGCCCCTGGATCAGATCGACGCCGAGAACTTCGCGCAGTTGGAGATCGCCTGGAGCTGGGAGTCGGCCGACGCCCTGCTGAAGGACAAGACCGACCTGGTGCCGGGGCACTACCGGGGCACGCCGCTGATGATCGAGGGCGTCGTCTACATGTCGACCGGCCTGGGTCAGGTGGCGGCGCTCGATCCGGCCACCGGCGAGACGCTGTGGCGGCACGATCCCCGGGACTGGGAGGTCGATCAACGACGCGGGCTGATGCAGAACCGGGGCCTCGAGTACTGGAGCGACGGCGAGGCGGCACGCATCCTGGTCGCGGCCCGAGGCGGGCGGCTGGTCTCGATCGATACGAAGACGGGCAAGCCCGACGCGGATTTCGGCGAGGAGGGCGTCGTCGACCTGATGCAGGGTCTACTGCCCGGACGCGCGAACCGAAACATGAACTGGACCGCGCCGGTGACCGTGGTTGCCGACACCATCGTCGTCGGCGGGACGATCTTCGACTTCCCGCTGCGCAACACGAATCCGCCGGGGGACATCCGCGGCTTCGACATCAGGACCGGCGAGCTGAAGTGGACGTTCCACAGCGTGCCCCGGGAGGGCGAGCCCTACATCGAGACCTGGGAGAACGAGTCCTGGAGGAAGATGGGCAACACGAACGTCTGGTCGATGATGAGCGCCGACCAGGAACTCGGCTACGTCTACATGCCCTTCGGCACGCCGACCAACGACTACTACGGCGGCGAGCGGCACGGCGACAACGTGTACGCCGAGTCGGTCGTCTGCCTCGATGCGCGCACCGGCGAGGTCGTCTGGCACTTCCAGACCATCCACCACGGCGTCTGGGACTACGACCTGGCTTCGGCGCCGAACCTGATCGACATCACGGTCGACGGCAAGGACATCAAGGCGGTCGCGGTGGTCTCCAAGGCCGGCATGACCTACGTCTTCGACCGGGCCACGGGGGAACACGTCTGGCCGATCGTCGAAGCGCCGGTCAACTACCACTCCCAGGTGCCGGGCGAGAAGCTGTCGCGCACCCAGCCGTTCACCACCCGGCCGCGGCCGTTCGAGACCCTCGGCATCGACTACGAGGACCTGATCGACTTCACGCCGGAGCTGCGGGCCGAGGCGCTGAAGGTGATCCGGGACTACGTGATCGGCCCGCTCTTCACGCCGCCGATCATCCACGGCGAGGACGGCAAGCGCGCCTACCTCCAGAACCCGGGCCCCGGCGGCGGCGCGAACTGGACCGGCGCGTCCTACGACCCGGAGACCGACATCCTCTACGTGCCTTCGCTGACCCGGCCCGGGGCGATCTCGCTCTCGGCGCCCGACGCGGCGCGCTCGGACTGGCGGTACGTCATCAACCGTCGCGCCATGCCCCTGGTGCAGGGCCTGCCCCTGCTCAAGCCGCCGTACCGCCGGATCACCGCGATCGACATGAACCGCGGCGAGATCGTGTGGCAGGCGCCGCTCGGGGACGGCCCGCGCAACCACCCGGCGATCAGGCATCTGAACCTGGGCCGCCTGGGCACGCCGCCGCAGGACGGGGTCGTCACCGAGGGCGGCGTGCTGGTGACCAGGACGCTGGTCGTCTCCATTGAGCCGATCCTCGACGAACTGGGCGACCGGGCGGCCACCGGCAGCTACCTCGACGCCTTCGACAAGGCGACCGGGGCACTGCTGGCCCAGGTCGAGGTCGACCGCGCCCTCCACAGCTCGCCGATGACCTACATGCACGAGGGCCGCCAGTACATCCTCGTCGCCAGCGGCGGCGAGAGCCCGGGCCCCGGCGTACCCGTCGAAGCCACGGCCGCCGTCGACGCAGCGCCGCGGCCCAAGCGCCAGCCCCCACGCAAATCCGAACTGCTCGCCTTCGCGTTGCCTGAATAGCGTCGCCGGAGTCGGAGTCGACGACGGCGGCGTGGCGCGGTTGTGCCGCCGGCGCTACGCGGTGAGGCCGGCCAGCGGGCCGACGAGGTCGATGTAGTCGCCGCGCTGGCCGTAGGTGTGGCTGAGGCCGACGCGGTCGATGTCGAGGCCCATGGCGCGGGCGACGCTGACGAGGAGTCGCTGGTGGGGGATGCCGGCGAACTTCGTTGTGCCGCCCGGCAGGAGCTGGATCGGAACCCGCATCTCGGCGGGCGTGTTGTGGGGCCAGTACATGTAGCGGCCGCCCTTGAAGGCCCAGGCGCCGCCGATGAGCACGGGGCAGTAGTGGCGGTAGCCGTGCCAGCCGTCTCCAAGTTCGGAGCCCCAGACGATCAGGGTGTTGTCCATCAGTGAGCCGCCGCCGGCATCCGGGATCGCCTCGAGCGTGCTGACGAGCCGCGCGACCTGCTCGGCGTGGAACTCGACGTAGTCCGTCATCGCGGCGTGCTTGCGCGCGTCGTCGTGGATGTAGTGGGCGATGCCCTTGTGCACCTTGTCGCTGATGTGGTCGGCCCCGAACTCGGCGGTCGGCATCTCGCCGAGCGAGAACGAGACGACGCGGGTGATGTCGCAACTGAAGGCCGCGGCGATGGTGTCGACGAAGGCGTCGAACTGCAGGTCGTAGCGGTCGAACGAGGCGGCCGGCCGCGGCGGCGCCTCGCAGGAGAGAGTCGCGAGACCCTCGAGCCGTCGCCCAAGCCGATCGACGAGCCCGAAGTGGGACTCGAGCCGGGCGCGGTCGTTGGCGTCGAAGCGCGCGGCCACGGCACGGTACTCCTGGTAGGCGAAGTCGAGCGTGCTGCGGCGATAGGCGCCGACCTTGTCGCCGGATGAGGCCGGCCCGAACACCCGGTTCCAGGCCCGCAGCGGCGTGTTCTCAGCCGGCAGGCGAACGCCGCCGCTGTTGTAGCTGATGGGCCGACCCGCCTCGAGCGCCGCATCGACGCTGACTTCCAGCGAAGGCAGCCGGTCGGGCCGCGCGATGTGCACCGCGACGAGCTGGTCAAGCGAAGCGGAGGTGGAGCGCGTGTCGCGGGAGGAGAAGTCGGCGGTGTTGCCGGTCCAGGCGTGAACCCAGCCGCGGTCGTGCCGGTTGCCGCCGACGTCGAGCTCGGCGGTCGCCAGGGAGAGGCCGTCGAGCGCGAGCACGCGGCGCCGGTGCTCGTAGAGCGGCGCCAGCGGCTTGCTGAACGCGGACTTGGGCAACGGTTCCAGGTCGAGCGCCCAGGGCGCCGCTTCGGAGGCGCCCTCCGGACGCATCCTCCAGGTGGCGTAGGGCCAGCCGTGGCAGTGGCTGATCAGGATCAGCCGCCGCGTCTGTTCGGGGCTCTGGGCCAGGGCGCGCAGCGCGCCGCCGGGCCATCCGGCGCCAAGCGCGGTGAGCCCTCCGAGCTGAAGGAGGTGGCGTCGCGTGATCATCGGCCTTCTCTTCGTCAGTTCCCGTGGGCTGTCGGCGTGGCGGTCATCTCAGCGCGGCGTAATGCCAAGCTCGTCGCGGATGATCGAGAAGTCGAAGGGCGCGGCCCCGCCGGCGCGTTGCTCCATGTTCTCCATGTGCTTGAGCAGCAGATCGACCTCTCTGCGTCCGGCGGCTGTCCGCGCGAATTCTCGCGGCGTCTCCTGGCCCAGGGCCGGCAGCGGCAGGTCGGGCCACTCCGCGTAGTGGCGCGCCTTGTGCTCCGCGGCAAATCGCTCGTCCTCGGGTGAGGGCGCCGGCAGCGACGGCGCTTCTCCGACGGCTGAGCCGAACGCGAACGGATTGGTCTGCTCTCGCGCGCGGTGTCGGATGCGGGCGCCGCATGCCGCCTCGAGGCGCTCCCGCAGCGCGTCGGCCCGCGCTTCGGAGTTCGTCTCGGTCCGCAGCGCCGTCGGTTCGAGCCGGGTGATACCGAGGACCGTCCTCTGGCCTTCTGGCAGCGTTCCGTCATAGGCGCCTAGGAAGACGTAGGTCGCCGCCCCGTCTTCGGCGCCTTCCTCGATGAAGCCCTCAAGTTGCGCGATGATCCGGCCAATTTCGGTCATCGTTCCGGGCAGGACCTCGAATCGGTCCACCGTCTGCGTCAGCAGGTCGCCGTCCCGGTTGCGCAGTTCCCGCGGCAGCGATCGCCGTATGCGGAGTTCTTCGAGGGCGTCGATCCAGTAGCGGATGAGGGCGCGGCCAAAGGCCGCGTCCCGGAGTCGCTCGACCGGCACGTCCCGCTTGCGGCGTAGCCGGCGCCGAGCACGATCGACCACGTCGTGCGCCTCGAACGGGTTCAGCACGCCGCTGTGGATGCCGGCGAGCAGCGAGAGACCGTCGTGGTCCACGACTCGGGCCAGCAGCGCGTCACGCACCACGACGATCTTGGAAGCACTCCTTTCCAACACCGTGCGCCGTTCGCCCGAGAGTAGATCGCGCAGGGTCAGCGACCTTCCCGCCTCGACGGCCTCCACTTCCCATACCGAGAGCCACGCGGCGCGTTGCGCCTCCAGCCAGTCTCGTTCCGCCGCCGTGCAACGGCGGCCATGCGCCGTGAGGTAGGCATCGACCACCGTGGTTCCGTTGGCCTCGAAAGAAAAGACCGACAAGGGGTAGGTGAGAAAGACGGAGTCGCTTTCGGCGGCCAGGTCGTCCTGGAATCTCCACCACTCTTCGCCGAATTCCCGCGTCGCGAAGTTCCGTAGATCGCCGAGGAGCCGTGCGTCCATCTCGTGCGTCGCGGTCGCGCGCCGACCCTCGGCATGCTCGGCCTCATCGGTCCGCAGGTGGCACTTCTTGTACTTGCGGCCGCTGCCGCAGGGACACGGTTCGTTGCGCTCCGCCCGCGGGCGGAACGGCTCGTTCGGCAGCGCCCATGCGATTCGGTCGACGAACTCATCTCCGACGAACTCCTCGTTCTCGGAACCGGCCGGCTCGAAGTCCGGCAAGCGGTCGCAGGCCGCGGAGAGCACCACCTCCCGTTCCTTGTCGTCGAAGTGCGACACGCGGACGGGGGCGAACGTCTCGGCGCTGAGAATCGCCGCGTGCTTTCCGAGGAACGCCGTGAGAACCTGCGCGCAGGCTGTGGCGATCTCCACGTCGCGCGCCGCGAGCGGCCGGGAAACGCTGTCCGGGCCGCGACGTTGCACCAGCGGATAGGCGTTCGCGCTGTGCGCGCGCCATCCGTGTTCCATCGCCTCGCGTCGCATCGACCGCGGCAGAGCGGCGACGGATTCGAAGGTGAGGGAGAGCACATCGGAACCCAGGAAGCCGTCTTCGTAGGCGCGCGCTTTGGAGGCGTCGAGGAACGCATAGAAGTCGTCGAGGGAGGGGAAGATCAGTATGCCGTTCACGTCGCCGAGCTGGCCGATGATCGACACGCAGGCGCCGTCGACGCCGAGGGCAGGGATGTCCAAACGCAGGATGGGCGGTTCGTCGCCGAGCGCCCACGGCTCGAGCGCGTACAGTGCGTTGCCGGCCGAGAACAGCGCCTCAACCGCTACGGCCGGCACCCGACCTTCCGCCAGGTAGCTTCCTTCGATGTCCCTGTCATCCGCCTCCATTGCTTCGCACAGCTCCTCGAAGAGATCGTCGAGTTCCGGCGTGGGAGCGACCGTTACCGGAATGTCGCCGGCTGTCTCCGCCCGCACTTCGTCGACGATCGAGGCGTTGGCGACACGAATGGCGTCGGGCCGCCGGGGCGGTCCGACCGCCGGTTGGGCGACGGCGGCGCGCAGCGTGCGCGCAACGGCGCCGTCGCCTTCCCCGGGCGCGACGAGCCCTTGGCCGACGATCAGGCCCTCCGGCAGTTCGAGCCAGAGAACGAAATCGGGACGGTACGGCTCGGAGTGATCATCGACGAAAAAGGGCGCCGTGAAGACGCCGCCGACCCACTCGTTTCCGTTTGGGGCGCCCGCGCGGCGAGACCGCCGGGCTGTGGCGCGTCGAAGCGTCACGCGGCTGAACTGCCGAAGTTTGATCGAGAGATCATGGTTTGCGGTTCCTGAGATTATCCCGGCCTGGTGCGGAAGATGTCGCTGGCGGCGATCGAGACCAGCAGCTCCTTGATGGAGTCGTCCTCGCGGAAGCTCTGCTGGATCGACTCGATGCCGGGCGCTGTGCGCTCCAGTTGGTTGCCGAGAGCGTAGCGCGTCCAGTGGAGCGCGTAGCAGTCCCGCACGCGATTGCTGGCTGCGAGCTGGTGTGCGAAATCGACGCCGTCGGTGAAGACGAGCTTCTCGGCGCCGGGCAGTCGAAGGGCGCCGCTGCCGTCGACCGGTTGCCCGTTGTCCTCGGCTCGCCAGGCGCCCATCGCGTCGTAGTGCTCGAAAGCGAATCCGGCCGGATTGATCCGCCGGTGGCAGGAGTTGCAGGTCCGCGGCTTGGTGGCGGCCGCGGTCCGCTCGCGATTCGTGCTCTCGGCGCTTAAGGTGTCCGGCGGCAGTGCGGTTTCGGCGCCTTCCGTGGGCTCGCCCAGTTCCATGCAGGCGATGCGTTCCAGGATGCGGACGCCTCTGGGAATCGGCCCCGGCTGCACCGCGTAGGCGCCGATCGCGAGTACCGAAGGCAGCGTCAGGAGCCCGGCGCGGCGGTCGGAGTCGAACTCGGCCGGATAGAGCGTGAGCGGCGCCTTGCGTCCGATCGATGCGGAGACGTATTCGATCTGCCGCGTCACGCTGGGGCGGCCTTCGCTGCGCGTTGCGCTGGCGCCGTAGATCGGCGCCGTGGCGTCCGACACATAGCCGTGGTTGCCGGTCATGAGCGCGGTGAACGTCCCATCGCCGTCGAAGATCGCCTCTTCGACGAAGAGTTCCGTCTCCAGCTTCATCGAGTGGCGGATCGGACCCATGATCGCCGGCCACTTCGTGTCGTCGTCGCGCGCGTTCTTGAGCGCCCGCGAGATTCCGAACCGTGGTCCGAAGGCGCGCCGCGCGGGTGCGATCAGGAGGACCTGGTCGGTGCCCAACCACTGGTGATGGAAATGAACGAGGGCGGACCGGGCCCTGTCGTCGTCGAGCATCCGGCGGGCCTGGCGCTCGACGCCTTCGGAACCGGTGAGGTCGCCGGAACGGGCCGCTGCGAAGAGCTCCTCGTCGGGCATCGAGTCCCAGAGAAAGTAGGAAAGCCGGGTCGCGAGTTCCCAGGGGTCGAGTTCGGGTTTCGCGTCCGTCGACGAAGTGTCAGGTACCAGCTTGAAGTGAAACGCCGGCGCCTGCAGGATGCCGGCGACGGTGAGCGCGACCGCCTCGTCCGGAGGTCCGTTCTTGAGGTTCGCCTGCCAGAACGCTTCGATGCGGTCGGTCTCCTCGGCGGGTAGCGGCCGGCGGTAGGCACGCTCGGCGAAACGGAGAAGACTCGAGGTGGCGCACGCCTCCTTCTCTTCGGCCGGTAGTCCAGCCCAGTCGGAGCAGGTGAAGAAGGTCGGGGAGAGCAGGGCGAAGGGACCGAAGTGCATGGCCGCGAGGTGGAGTTCCTCGACCTGGTAGGAAGACGGACTCTGGCCCTGGACGATGCCCTCGAAGCCGTCGGAGCCGGGCTCGGCCGGGAAGTGCCATGGCCACGGGTCAGGCGGCGGCGGCGGCGCGAAGACACCCTTGCTCGCCGTGCGGCGAGGGCTCAACCGGTCGGCGATGGGCGGGCGCTTGGGCCACTTCTCGCCGTCTCTCGGGAAGCCGAGCAGGTCGGCGATCGTGTTGTTGTACTCGGTCGGCGTCAGCGCCAGGGGGGCCGTCCCGTGGGCTTCGCCCGGTTCCCCCGACTCTGCCGCTGCCGGAAGGGCGAAGCCGGCGGCGCAGAGCAGCACCAGGACCGTGCTGAGGTCGAACTTCATGGTTGATGGCGTAGGTTAGCGGCTCCGGTGCACCTGAAGTTGTAACACTGTATCAGGCTGCCCCTTCGGTACGCAGCCGCGGCGTTTCGCTAGAGGTGAGTTGCTACTTGGGGTCTCGCGCGGCGCTGCCCGAGGTGCGCAGGATGAAGCCGTCGAGCGTTTCCTTCCACTGCGGCAGCAGAGACTGCTCCACGTACATCATGTGCCCGGCGGCGAAGTCCTCACGCTGGATGTTGGCCCTAAGCTCCGGCGGCAGACCCATGTGGTCGAGCGTCCAGACAGCCGCGAAGTAGGGCGTCGCCAGGTCGTACAGGCCGTTGATCAAGAGCACTTCGAGTTCTGGATTCCGGCGCATTGCGGCGGCAAGGTCGGGGGCGACGTTCGGTGTACCGTCGCCGCGCGAGAAGCGGCCTGCGTTCACCCGCCCCCAGTTCCAGTCGCGGACGACGCCGCTCGGAACATACTCGCGGTCGCCGTCGTAGCCGAGCTCGCTCCGCAGGTAGCTGTTGAACGCCGACGTGTAGGCCGAGCTGATCGCCGTGGACTGCGGATCGTGGGAAGGCCGGGCCTCCAGCGCGTCCCCCGCCGGGCCGGTGAAGCGCGCGTCCAGGCGGCCGACGATCTTCCCTTCGTCGCGCAGCAACTCGGCCTCGAAGGCCGGAGCAGTCACCCGCAGGTCCGACTTGTCGAGGAAGTCGCGCGAGAGCCCGGTGTAGCGGTGCAGGCGGTCGACCACCCGGGCGCGAGTGTCCGGGCCGAGCGTGCTGCCCCGAAGCAACGCGGTGGCGTACTCGGTGAGCGCCCATTCCTCGACGTCGGCCATCAGGGTCTCGAGGTCCGCCGGGGCTCCCTCCGGCAGCGCGTCCAGGTAGCGGGCGGCAATGGCGTAGGACGGCAGGTTGACGATGTAGGGGAGGTCTTCGCCGGGCGCGAACTGGATCGTGTTGAACTGCAGGACCGCCGAGACCAGGACGATGCCATTCAGGTCGATGTTCGCGCGCTGCAGGTGGGCGGCGAGCACCGCCGATCGGGTCGTGCCGTAGCTCTCGCCGAGCAGGTACCGGGGCGAGTTCCAGCGGTCGTGCGCGCTGAGAAACCGCTGGATGAACTGGGCCAGCGACTTTGCGTCCTCGTCGATGCCCCAGTAATCGGATCCCGGAGTCTCGCCCAGGGTATGGCTGAAGCCGGTGCCGATGGGGTCGACCATGACGATGTCGGCGATGTCGAGAAGCGTCCAGGCGTTGTCCTCGAGAGGGTAGGGCGGCGCTCCCTGCGGGCCGACATCGGGGGTCACGACCCGCCGCGGCCCCATGATCCCCATGTGCAGCCAGAAGGACGCGGAGCCGGGGCCTCCGTTGTAGGAGAACACCAGGGGGCGCTCCTGCGGCGCCGCGCCGTTCGTCCGGAAGTACGCCGTGTACCAGAGATGTGCGGCCGGGACGCCGTCGTCGTTGTCGAGTTCGATTCCGGTGACGACAGCGTCGTACTCAACCGTGTCGCCGCCGACATCGATCGAGTGGCTCGTCTCCCAGCGGCCGGGCGGAGGGGGCGTTTCGCCGACCGCCGATGCGCCGTCGCCTTCCTCCGCGAGCGCCGGGGCCGTCGCGGCCGCAACGGCGACGCAGATCAGGGCGAGGGCCGGTCTGGCTGCCGCGAGCCGCGGGAGGACGGAGAACGCCATCGGGTTGGCGTATTGTAGCGCCCTGCCGGAAGTCGGCGGACCACGAGAGGGAGGATCCATGAGACACGTTGGACTGACGATTCGTGCCGCGCTCGCCGCGGCCACAATGTTTGCGGCGGGTTCGCTGTGGGCGCAGGAGTGGACCACGACGACGGATACCCACCGGTTCATGGAGGTCCGGAACGGCATCTACCTTACCCAGACCACGGCGCAGGTGTTCAACAGCAACTCGCTCGTGATCGTCAATGATGAGGATGTCGTCATCGTCGATTCGCACGTCACACCGGCGAAGGCGCGCGACCTGATCGCTTCGATCCCGGCCATTACCGACAAGCCCGTGACGGCGCTGATCAACTCCCACTACCACTGGGACCACGCCCACGGCAACCAGGAGTTCGCCGACATCCCGATCATCGGCCACGAGTACACGCGGATGAAGCTGGCGATCGCCGCTCACGAGGAGCCGACCTACCTGAGTGGGCTGGCCGGGAACGCGGCGAGGCTGGCGCAGCTCGCGGAGCAGATCGAGGCGGCCGAGGACGACGAGGAGCGCGAGGGGCTCGAGACCTATCGCGCGATGTTCGCCGCCCACGCCGCGGACTTCGACGAGATCACTCCGCTGCCGCCCGACGTGACGCTGCACGAGCGGATGACCCTGTTCCGGGGCAGCCGCGAGATCCAGATCATCTTCCTGGGCCGCGCCCATACCGGTGGCGACGTGGCGGTCTACTTCCCGCAGGACCGTCTCGTCTTCACGGGCGACATGCTGTTCGGTGGGCCGTCGTTCCTCGGCGACGGCTACGTCGACGAGTGGCCCGAGACGCTGCAGAATCTGAAGGCGCTGGACTTCGACATCGCCGTTCCCGGGCATGGCGAGCCGCTCACCGATCTGAGTTCGATCGAGAAGTCGCAGGAGTACTACCGCGTTCTGTGGGAGCGAACGGCGGAGAAGCATGCGGCGGGGGTTTCTGCCGAGGAGGTGCCTGGGACGATCGACCTCTCCGATACCGCGTTTCCAGACCGCAAGCCTTCTCTGGTCGAGGTACATCGGATGTACCACCGCCTCGAGAACCCCGACTGAGCGCCCCTGGGCACCCGGGTGGCGCGATCCGCGCCACCCGCGAACCACTCCGTGCGCCCGTCATCGGACCCACGGATGGCACGCGGGCGTCTCGCCCGCATCCGGCGCGGAGCGCCGGCTCGCGGTAGACGCCAACCGCGCGACTGTGCGAACCTCCATAGTCCGATGAAGCGGATCGGCATCAGCACCGGCGGCGGCGACGCGCCCGGACTCAACGCCGTGATCCGGGCCGTGACCCTGGCCTCCATTCGCCGCGGCTGGGAGGTCGTCGGCCTTCTGCGCGGTTACGGTGCCTTCTTCGACCCCAGCCAGATCCGCATCCTCGATCGCGACGCGGTGCGCGGCACGACCCATCTCGGCGGCACGATCCTGGGCACGCGTAGCGGCGGAAACCCGTTCGAGCGGCGGGTCGAGCAGGACGACGGCGCCGTCGTCGTGGAGGACGTAACCGAGGAGGCCGTGGCGGGCTTCCATCGTCTTGACCTCGACGCCCTGGTGGCAGTCGGGGGCGATGGTTCCATGCGGCTCGCGCTCAAGTTGCACGGGCTCGGCGTGCCGGTGGTCGGCGTGCCGAAGACGATCGACAACGACCTCGCAGGCACCAACGTCACGTTCGGCTTCCACACCGCCGTCGACGTGGCGACGGCGGCGATCGAACGTCTGCACTCGACCGCAGAAGCCCACGACCGCATCTTCGTGGTCGAGCTGATGGGCCGTTACGCCGGTTGGATCGCCCTGTTCGCGGGCGTCGCGGCGACGGCCCAGGTCATCCTGATCCCCGAGATCCTGTACGACATGGACCACGTCTGCGATCACCTGATGGCGCGTGAGGGACGCGGCCGGCACTCGGCGGTGGTCGTGGCGGCCGAAGGCGCCCGACCGGTAGGCGGCGACTTCACGTGGTCGAAGGGCGTCGGAGGCGGCCCGGCCGAGCGCCTGGGCGGCGTCGCCGAGCGGGTAGCAGCCGAGATCCACGAACGGACCGGCAAGGAGACGCGGACCGTGACCCTGGGCCACCTCCAGCGTGGCGGCCAACCGATTCCCTACGACCGCCTGATCGCGTTGCGCTTCGGCGCCGCCGCCGTCCGTCAGATCGAAGCGGGGAAGTTCGGCGTCATGGTCGCCCTCTACCCGCCCACGGTGCGCGCCGTGCCCCTCGAACGCGCCGTGGGCCGCATGAAGAGCGTCCCGCTCGAAGCCGACGTCGTCGCCACCGCCCGCGACCTCGGCATCTGCCTCGGCGAGTAGCCCCTGGGAACCCGGGTGGCGCGGTCCGCGCCACCCTCGAACCACTCCTCGCGCCCGTCATCGGGCACGCGCACCGGCGTCGCGTAGACTGCGTCCCTTCGGGCCAGCCGCGGATGCCGGTGAGGACGGGCGCCGGAGGATGTGGTGGCGAAGAAGAGCGGACTGAACACTGCGACCCTGGTCTTGCTGGGGGCTCGACGCCTCGCGGAGCTGCTCATCGACGCGACGTCCCACGACGCGGCTGCCCAGCGGGTCCTCAGGCTGGAAATCGCCGCGGCGGAGAGTCCGAAGGCGGCGGCCATCGAGATACGCAAGCGGTTGACTGCGCTAGCGCACTCCAGGACGTTCGTCCGCCGCTCGCGCGCTGGCCGGTTGGCCCGGGAGCTGGACACGCAACGGGAAGCGATCGAGACGTTTGTGGCCGGGTGCGACCCAAAGCTGGCTGTGGACGTGCTCTGGCGGTTCATGAGCGTGGCGGATCGGGTCCTTCAACGGTGCGACGACAGCGATGGCCTCATCGGCGATGTGTTCCGGCGTGCCCGGGCGGACCTCGGACGTGCCACGGAGGCGGCCCGACCCGACCCGGTGAAGCTCTCCGGAAAGGTCTTCGAGGCACTGTTGAGCAACACCCTGGGTCAGTACGACGGCCTGATCGGCGAGCTGGCGTCCGCACTGGGCGAGACGGGCCTGGACCACTTGCGGCGGAAGGTGCTCGCATTCCGGGACAGCAGGGGTGGCGCCGCGTCCGACGCTGCGCCGAGCAACGTCGTTGCCGGCCCTTGGGCCGCAGGCGACGCGGACAACGGCGGAAGGCGCGATGTCTCGTATCTGCTGAAGTACACCGTCCCTCAGGCTCTAACGGAAATCGCCGACGCGCAGGGAGACGTGGACGCCTTCGTGGCCCAGTTCGACCAGCAACGGCGGACGATCCCGGTCTTCGCGGCTGAGATCGCGCAGCGGCTCCTCGCTGCAAATCGGGCGGAGGAGGCGCTGGAGATTCTCCAGGAGGCCGATCATGCAACGGACAGCGGCCCACACCTCAGGAGGGAATGGAGCGATGCCAGAATCGCCGTTCTGGATGCGCTCGGTCGGAGCGCCGAGGCCCAGGCCAATCGGTGGATGGACTTCGAGAGCAGACTCGACTCGGAGCGCCTGAGCGCATACCTGAAACGATTGCCGGCTTCCGAGAAGGAGGCGGCAACGGAAACCGCCCTGGCCTGCGCCGCCGACTACCACGACGTGCACGAGGCGCTCGCCTTTCTGCTCGCTTGGCCCGATCTGCCAGGCGCCGCCGCTCTCATCGTGCGAAGAGCGAGGGAACTGAATGGCGGTCTCTACGGCACCTTGAATGCTGCGGTCTCCTCACTGACCTCTGACCATCCCCTCGCGGCGACCCTGGCGCTGCGGGCGCTGATGGACTTCACCCTGGGCAACGCGCGTTCCACCCGCTACGGGCACGCGGCGAGGCAACTTCTGGAATGCACCGGGCTGGCGCAGAGGATCAGCGACTACCGCGGCTTCCACTCCCACGACGAGTACTTGGCGAATCTGCTGGAGACGCATGACAGGAAGACGAAGTTCTGGGGACTGGTGGGGGACTTGGTCGGCGACGGCACGGATGTCTCCCGCTCCCGATAGCGCCGGGCCTGCGGCGGTTGACCGTTACGTCCTTCGGGATCGATGGGCCGGAGCAGCCACGTGCCTCCGGACTTCGGGTGCGGGCATCGTTGCCCGCATCCGAAGCCAATCGTCGGCCTCGGGTAGTGGTCCTGTCGATGGCGAGTCACGAGGCCCGTGCCGCTGTGGGATTTTGCTAGCCTAGACCGTCATGGCCACGGCAACGTTCGACACCTTGGCAACGGCCCGCAAGTTGGCGGAGTCCGGTTTGGAAGCCGCTCAGGCGGAGGCTGTCACCGAAGCGATCCGGGCCGCGGTAACGGTAGGCGTGGCGACAAAATCGGACTTGGAGACGCTTCGCGCCGATTTGACTTGGCGCATGGTCCTCGTCGTAGGCGCCCTGCTCGCGTTGGCGACGGCGGTCGACCGTCTGCTTGGCTGACCAGGGTGAAGAACCGCGATGGCGGACCAGATCAGGGGCTCCGTCGATTCAGACGTCGCCGAACTCTGCCGAGCCTCTTCCGCTGGTGAGCGTCGCAAACTCGACCTGCTTGTCAGCCTGCGTCTTCGCGACGTTGCCGAATCCGGGAGATCGTTGGAGGACGTCGTGCGGAAGGTCAGCCGCAACGCCCAGCGCCGGGGTCTGACCGAGGAGATTCTGCAGTCGTTACTGGCTGAAGAGTGACGCGAGTCGTCTTCGACACGAGCGTCATCGTCAGCGCGGCGCTGTTTCACCGATCCGTGCCGGGGCGCGCGTTTCTGTGGGCCCTGCGTCATGGCACGGTTTGGTTTCTTTTGGCTAGGGGATTGGGCGCGGGGTTGAGGTGATGCGAGGCCTTCCCAGTGGGCCCCGCTACGACAACGCCTCCACAACCTTCATCAACGTGTCCTTCGCGTCCCCGAAGGTCAGCACGGTGTTCGGGGCGAAGAACAGCTCGTTCTCGATGCCGGCGAACCCCGGTCGCATGGACCGCTTGAGCACGATGCAGGAACGGGCGAGGTCGGCGTTCAAGACCGGCATGCCGTAGATGGAGCTCGACGGGTTGTGCTTCGCCGCCGGGTTGACGACGTCGTTGGCGCCGACGACGAGGGCGACGTCGGTGTTCTTGAAGTCGTCGTTGATCTCCTCGAGTTCGCAGAGCGACGTGTAGGGGATCTTCGCTTCGGCCAGCAGCACGTTCATGTGGCCGGGCATGCGGCCCGCGACCGGGTGGATCGCGTAGCGGACCTGGGTGCCGTTCGCCTCCAGGATCTCGGCCAGTTCGCTGACGACGTGCTGGGCCTGGGCAACCGCCATGCCGTAGCCGGGGCAGACGATGACGGAATTGGCGCCGGACAGGAGCATCGCGGCGTCGCCGACCGAGGCCTCCTGGACCCGGTCGCCTCCGGCCGCGGCCTTTGCGGCGTCCCCCTCGTCGACCTTGCCGAAGGCGCCGAACAGGACGTTTCGGAAGGACCGGTTCATCGCCTTGCTCATGACCACCGACAAGATGAAGCCTGAGGCGCCGTCCAGCGCCCCGGCGATGATCAGGACGTTGTTGTCGAGCGCGAAGCCGGTCGCCGCTGCGGCCAGACCGGCGTAGGAGTTCAGCAGGGTAATGACGACCGGCATGTCGGCGCCGCCGATGGGCGCCACGAACAGGATGCCCAGGAGCAGGGGCATCGCCGCCATGGCGTAGAACAGGACCTGGTTCGAGGGGTCGATCGTGACCAGCACCAGGAGCAGGAAGGTGCCGCCGAACATCAGGATGTTGCTTACGTTCTGCAGCGGCCAGGTGATGCTACGGCCGGGAATCAGGCCGGAGAGCTTGCCGAAGGCCATGAGTGAGCCGGTGAAGGTGAGGCCGCCGAACAGCACCTCGAAGCCGATCGCCCCCATCGTCGTGGGGTCGATGTGCTCGCTGTGGCGGTAGTACTCGGAGACGCCGACCAGGGCGGCGGCGAGACCGCCGAAGGCGTGGGAGAGGGCAATCCGCTCGGGCATCCGGGTCATCGGGATGAGCGCCGAGATGGCGATGCCGACCGCGCTGCCGATGAAGACGGTGAGCAGGATCCACTTGTAGGTCTGGAAGAAGCCGACGAGCTCGTAGCGCGCGCCGATGTCCGGGTGCAGCAGGGTGCCCCAGACAGCGAAGACCATGCCGAGTTCGGCGAGGATCAGGCCCCGGCGGGCGGTATGTGCGGCGGTCAAACCGCGCAGCCCGAGGATGAACAGGAACGACGCGATGAGGTAGAGCGTCTCGACCTGGTTGATCACGACTTGGCGTCTCCCGCCGGTTCAGCCTTCGGGTCCTGCCTCTTGAACATCCGCAGCATGCGGTCCGTGATCCAGAAGCCGCCGACGACGTTGATCGTCGCGCAGAGCACGGCGACCGCGCCGAGCACGGTGCTCACGTCGTTGTAGTGAGCGCCGGCGGCAACCAGCGAGCCGACCAGGGAGATGCCGGAGATGGCGTTGGTGAATGCCATCAGCGGGGTGTGGAGCAGGGCCGGTACACCCTTGATCACGCCGTAGCCGACGAAGGCCGCGAGCATGAAGATGTACAGCCCAAGGAAGATCTCGAGCATTAGTGTGCTCCTCCTTGCGCGGGTTCAGGCTGGCCGGTGGGCTCAGGCCAGCGCTTCAGCGACCTGTGTGTCGACGATCTCGCCGCCGTGGGTGACGACGCAACCCTTGACGATCTCGTTGTCGAAGTCGAAGCTCAGCTCGCCGTCGGTCAGCAGATAGAGCACCAGCTTCTCGGCGTTGCGCGAGAACATGCGGCTGGCGTCGGCGGCCAGATCACTGGCCAGATTGAGCGGTCCGAGCACGGTGACGCCGTTGACCTTGACTTCCTCGCCCGGCCGCGTCAGCTCGCAGTTGCCGCCCTGTTCGGCGGCCAGGTCGACGACGAGCGAACCGTTCGGCATCCCCGCGACCATCTCGGCCGTGATCAGGCGCGGCGCCGGCCGGCCGGGAATGAGCGCCGTCGTGATGCAGGCGTCGGTCGAGCGCAGACGCTCAGCGATCACCTCGTTCGCCCGGCGCTGGCTCTCCTCGGGGACCTCGCGGGCGTAGCCGCCCTCGGTCTCGGCGTCCTCGATCGCCGGGACCTCGACGAAGCTGGCGCCCAGGCTTTCGACCTGCTCCTTGACCACGGCGCGCACGTCGTAGGCCTCGACCACGGCGCCCAGCCGGTGGGCGGTGGCGATCGCCTGCAGTCCGGCCACGCCGGCGCCGAGGACGAGAACGCGGGCCGGGTTGATGCGCCCCGCGGCCGTCATCAGCAGCGGGAAGAACTGGGGCAGGCGATAGGCCGCGAGCACGGCGGCGCGGTAGCCGGCGACGGTGCTCTGGGAACTCAGGACGTCCATCGATTGCGCCAGGGTGACACGGGGAATCCGGTCGAGCGCGATGGCGGTGAGCCGGGCAGAGCACAGCTGCCGCACGAGCGGTCCGGCGGAGAGGGGAAAGAGCAGGCCGACGACCGCCGCGCCCGCCTTGGACGCTTCGATCTCGGCAGCGCCGGGCGCCTGGACGCGGACGACGAGGTCGGCGGCGCCCAGGACCTCGCCGGCCGTCGCCGCGATCTCGGCGCCGGCTTCGCGGTAGGCGTCGTCGTCGAATCCGGCCTCAGCGCCGGCGCCTGCTTCGACCAGGAAGTCGACACCCTTGGCGTGAATTCGGGCGACGCTCTCGGGGACCAGGGCGACCCGGCGCTCTCCCGGATGCGTTTCGCGTACGACTCCGGCTTTCATGTTCGCGCGCGAAGGTTATGCCTGCCGGGCGGCGGGAGCAAACGGATGCGGAGTTCCGGCGCTCGGACTGAGGCGTCAGGAGACCTGGAAGCCGGCGCTCTGGACGGCTGTCTTGAGAGCGCTCAGAGGTGCTATGCCCCAGACGGTAGCGCTGCCGCGGTTGAGGTCGACGTGGGCCATCTCCACGCCCGGCGCGGCGAGCAGGGCGCTCTCCACCGCTTCCGCGCAGTTTCCGCAGGTCATGCCGCCGACGGCGATCTCGACTGCCGCGCCGGCGTCGCCCGAGGCTTCCGAGGCCCTCTTCAACCTTCGATCAACGGCCGCCTGCCGCTGCCAGCGCCGGAACTCCTGCAGGCCGAACCAGCCGAACATCAGCACCAGCAGGATTGCGGACGTGGCGCCCCACCACGGCACTCCGTGCTCGTGGGCGTGCCCAACCTGCAGTGCGGCGCCGCCGACCAGAGTCTCGAACAGCATGGCGAAGCCGACGCTGCCGACGATGACGGTCGTCAGGTACACCACGGTCACCTGCCGGCCGAACGCCCGGTAGACGGTGCCGACGGTGGCGACGTTGGTGGCCGGGCCGGCCATCAGAAAGACCAGGGCGGCGCCCAGCGGCAGGCCGTTGGCAACCAGGGCCGCGGCGATCGGCACCGAGGCTGTCGCGCAAACGTAGAGCGGCAGAGAGATGACGAGCGCGGCGGCCGCCGCGCCGAAGGTGCCGAGCGCCGCCAGATCGAGCCAGGCCTGCTGCGGCAGGAGCACTTCGATCGCGGCGGAGACCAGAATCCCGACCGCGACCCAGCGCCAGATGCTGCGCAGGAGCTCGGCGCCGTGGTCGACCATGTCGGCGATCTTCGGAAACACCGTTCCGCCGATAAGGTGCCCGCTATTCGGCTCGCCGCCGGCCCCTTCGACCGTGGCTTCTTCCTCCGCTATGGAGACGTCGATCTTCATCCGCTCGATCCACCAGCCGCCGGCCACTCCGGTCACCGCGGCGGCCGCGACCTTGAAGAGGGCGAATGGCCAGCCGAGGAAGGTCGCGCTGACCAGGATCGAGTCGACGCCGGTCTGCGGCGTGCTGATCAGAAAGCCCATCGCGGAGCCGTTGCTGGCCCCGGTGCGCTTGAGGCCGATGCCGGCCGGGATCACGCCGCACGAGCAGAGCGGCAGCGGCACGCCCAGGACCACGGCCTTGATCACGCCGCTGTAGCCGCTGAGCTGGCGCCGGATCAGGTTGCGTGGCAGCAGGACGTGGAGCAGGGCGGCGAGCAGGGCGCCGAACAGCAGCCAGGGTGCGAGCTCAGCGAGCACGCTCCAGGTTGCCTGTAGAAAGCCGGTCTCCGTCATGGCAGAACCACTCTATCGTCGCAGAACGCTCCAGCGCTCGGGCCGATTCCAACTCTCCGAAGAATAGCGCCCTTGGCTCCAAGGCTGTTTCGCTCGGGAGCTGACTCGGGCGCCGACGAGACTTAGTGTAGACTAAACTTCTGATTCGCGGTAACGAATACATGAACCCTCTCCTCGCACTCGTCGTTCTCGCTGCGGTCATCGCCCTGGCCGCCCTGGTGGCATGGCCGGACCGCGGCTGGCTGTGGCGCTGGCGCTCCGGCGGGCGCGCCCTGCACCGCACGCGCACCGAGGACGCGCTCAAGCACCTGTTCGACTGCGAGTACCAGGGGCGCCAGGCGACCCACCAGAGCCTGGTCGGCGTACTGCGGCTCGGGGGCCGGCGGAGCACCGAACTCCTCGCCCGCATGGAGCGGCTGGGGCTCATCGTGTCGGCGGCGGGGGGCTTCCGGCTGACCGCCGAGGGACGCAGCGAGGCGCTGCGTGTGATCCGCATCCACCGGTTGTGGGAGCGCTACCTGGCGGACGAGACGGGGCTGGAGCCGGAGCGCTGGCACCCGGAAGCCGAGCGCCGGGAGCATGTGACTTCGCCCGAGCAGGCGGAGGAGCTGTCCGTGCGACTCGGTCATCCGCCGTTCGACCCGCACGGCGACCCGATCCCGACGCGGGAAGGCGACCTGCCGCCGCAAGCCGGCCGGGCGCTGACGGACTTCGCTGTCGGCGAGGTAGTCGAGGTGGTCCACGTAGAGGATGAGCCCGCCGCGGTCTATGCGCAGTTGGTCGCCGAAGGTGTCCATCCCGGCATGAAGTTGCGCATCTCGTCCGTGGCGCCCGAGCGCATCCGCTTCGAGGCCGACCTGGACGAGGTCGTGCTGGCGCCGGTCATCGCCGCCAACATCTTCGCCATACCGGCCGCGGAGGCGGCTTCCGACGAGAGACCGGTATCCGCCGGCGCCACCGGATCGCTGTCGGGCGTGGCCGTCGGCGAGCAGGCGCTGGTGGTCGGCTTCTCGCGCTTCTGCCGTGGAATGGAGCGTCGCCGACTGCTCGACCTGGGGCTGCTTCCGGGCACCTTGGTGGAAGCGAAGATGGCCAGTCCGTCGGGCGACCCGGTGGCCTACCGGGTGCGCGGCGCCGTGATCGCCCTGCGTCGCTCGCAGGCGGATCAGATCCAGGTTCAACGACCCCAGCAGGCGGCTTCAGCATGACGCAACCGGCACGCGCGCACGACTGCACCAGTTGCCCGGCGCATCACCTCGGCAATTTGGTCCGGCTCGGCGTCGACATGAGCAACTGGGACTACGTCGTCGCCCTGGCCGGCAATCCGAACACCGGCAAGAGCACGGTGTTCAACGCGCTCACCGGCCTGCGCCAGCACACCGGCAACTGGCCCGGCAAGACCGTGACCCGCGCCGAGGGCGGTTTCGAGTACGGCGGCGACCGCTACAAGCTGGTCGACCTGCCCGGGACCTACTCGCTGCTCTCGTCGAGTCTCGACGAGGAGGCGGCCCGCGACTTCATCCTCTTCGCGCGCCCGGACGTGACCGTGGTCGTCGTCGATGCGACGTGCCTGGAGCGGAACCTGAACCTGGCGCTCCAGGTACTGGAGATCACGGACCGCGCCGTCGTGTGCCTCAACGTGATGGACGAGGCGCGTCGCAAGGGGTTGACCGTCGATGCGCGGCGCCTGGCGCGGGATCTGGGCGTGCCGGTGGTGGCGACGGCGGCTCGCTCGGGCGAGGGGCTTGAGGAACTGAACCGGGTCGTCGCGGAAGTGGCAACGGGCGCCTATCGTTGCCGCCCGCGCCGGGTGGGCGGCCGATCTCCAGTGCTGAGCGAGGCGACCCGGCGGTTGTCCGGAGCGATTCAGGACGCGTTCCCCCTGCTGCCGAATCCGCAGTGGGTCGCGCTTCGGCTGCTCGACGGCGACCGCACCCTTGCCGCCGCCGTGGAGAGTGGTTCCTTGGCCGAGCTGGTCGATCTGGGAGTGCGGGAGGAGGGCGGCGTTCCGGAGGTCGCCGAACCGGAGGCGACCCAGGCGGCTGCCGTCGAGTTGGCGGAACCCTCAATCGACGCCGAACCCGTCGCCCGCGCGGCGGTACTCGAACTGGCCGGCAAACTGCGCTGGCGCGTAGGCCGGAACTTCCACCAGGCGCTGACCGAGGCGGTCTACGCCGAGGCCGCCCGCATCGCCGACCGCGCCGTCTCGCGCGACGGTGAACGCCGGCACTTCGACTTCGACGCCAGTTTCGACCGGGTGGTGACCAGCCGGGTGTTCGGCTTCCCGCTCATGCTGCTCATGCTGACGGTCGTCTTCTGGCTCACGATCGCGGGCGCCAACGTGCCGTCGTCGATGCTCGCCTCGCTCCTGATCGACACCGTGCATCCGCTGCTCAAGCAGGTGGCCGCCGCCTTCGGGCTGGTCTGGTGGCTCGACGGCCTGCTGATCGACGGCGTCTATCTGGCGACAGCCTGGGTGGTCGCCGTGATGCTGCCGCCGATGGCGATCTTCTTCCCGCTGTTCACGCTGCTCGAGGACTTCGGCTACCTGCCGCGCGTGGCGTTCAACCTCGACCGCATGTTCCACCGCGTCGGCGCTCACGGCAAGCAGTCGCTGACGATGGCCATGGGTTGGGGCTGCAACGCGGCGGCGATCATCTCGACGCGGATCATCGACAGTCCGCGCGAGCGCCTGATCGCGATCATCACGAACAACTTCTCGCTCTGTAACGGCCGCTGGCCGACCCAGATCCTGATCGCCTCGATCTTCATCGGCGGTCTCGTGCCGGCGCACATCGCGGGCGCCGTGTCCGCGCTGTCGGTGGTCGCGATCGCTGTGCTGGGCGTGCTCTTGACCTTCGCCGTGTCCTGGTTCCTGTCGCGCACCGTGCTGCGGGGCGAGGCGTCCGCGTTCTCCCTCGAACTGCCGCCGTACCGCCCGCCGCGGGTGCTGCAGACGATCTACACCTCGATCATCGACCGCACGCTGATCGTGCTCTGGCGGGCGGTCGTGTTCGCGGCGCCGGCCGGTGCGGTCATCTGGCTGCTCAGCAACATCCGCGCCGGCGATGCGTCGCTGGCCGAGAACCTGATCGGCGCCCTGGACCCGTTCGGCTTCGCGCTCGGCCTGTCCGGGATCATCCTCGTCGCCTACATCATCGCGATACCCGCGAACGAGATCGTGATCCCGACCATCCTCATGCTGGCCGTGCTCGTCGCCGGCGTTCCGGGGGTCGGCGCAGGCGCCGGCGTCATGTTCGAGCTCGACTCCGAGGCCGCCACGGCCGGCGTCCTCAAGGCCGGCGGCTTCACGCTGCTGACCGCCGTCTGCCTGATGCTCTTCTCCCTCGTCCACAACCCCTGCTCGACCACCCTCTACACCATCTGGAGGGAGACCCGCAGCGTCCGCTGGACCGCGGTTTCAGCCCTGCTGCCCGTGGCCATGGGCTTCGTGCTCTGCTTCGCCGTTGCCCAGGTCTGGCGGGCGCTGAGCTAGCTGCGTCGCGCGGCGTCGAACAGGACGCTACTTGCGCCCGTACCTGCGCTGGAACTTCTCGATCTGGCCGGCGCTGTCGACGAAGTGCTGGCGTCCCGTGTAGAAGGGGTGGGACGCGGACGAGATCTCAAGCCGGATCTCGTAGTGCTCGACGCCGTCGATATCCCGGGTGTTCTCGCTGGTCATCGTCGACTGGGAGATGAACTCGGCGTCGGCCGAGGGGTCGATGAACACGACCGGGTGGAGCTTCGGGTGGATATCGCTCTTCATGATGATCTCGCTCGGGTTGGGATCGGGCGGATGCGTCTTCGCGCAGAAACGCCTCCGGCGGCGGGCGATCATAGCCGATTCGCGAGCCCGAGTGGCCTGTGGCCGCCCATGCCGGCGCTTCGCGCCGGATGCGGGCAGGATGCCCGCGTTCCCAGGATCGGAGCGACAGGTGGTTCCCCACATAGGAGGTCAGACGACGATGTTGACCAGCCGGCCCGGCACCACGATGACCTTGCGCGGCGCCCTGCCGTCCATGAAGCGCCGGGCCTTGGGGGAGGCCAGAGCGAGTTCCTCCAGGGTCGCCCTGTCGGCGTCGGCGGCGACCTGGAGCACGTCGCGCTTCTTGCCCATGACCTGCACGACGATGTTGATCGTCTCGTCGACCACCAGGGCCGGATCGTAGGCCGGCCAGTCCTGGTGGCAGATCAGGCCCTCGCAACCCAGCCGCGACCACAATTCCTCGGCGAGGTGTGGAGCGAAGGGCGAGAGCACGCACAGGAAGGTCATCAGCGCCTCGCGCGGTACGCGGTCGGCGGCGGTCGCCGCGTTGACCCAGATCATCATCTGCGAGATCGCGGTGTTCATGTCGAGCGTGTCGATGTCCTCGCCGACCTTGCGTACGGTCTTGTGGAGCAGGCGATTCAGTTCGCCGGCGACTTCGGCTGCGTCGCTGCTGACCCGGGTGGCGCCGCCGCCGGTCCGCTCGTCCACGACCAGGCGCCAGGTCCGTTGCAGGAAGCGGTGTACGCCGTCGACGTCCTTGGTCTGCCAGGGTTTCTGCTGGTCGAGCGGCCCCATGAACAACTCGTGCAGCCGCAGCGTGTCGGCGCCCCAGCGCTCGATCACGTCGTCCGGGTTGGCGACGTTCAGCTTCGACTTGGACATCTTCTCGACCCGGGCTTCGAGCGCCTCGTCCGTGCCGGCGAGGAACACACGTTCGCCACGCCAGTCCACCGTGTCGGGGTGGTGGTACTTGCCGCCCTGGTCGCGGTAGCTGTAGGCCAGGATCATCCCCTGGTTGAACAGCCGGGCGAACGGTTCGGACGTCGAGACCAGCCCCGCGTCGTAGAGCACCTTCTGCCAGAAGCGGGCGTAGAGCAGGTGGAGGACCGCGTGCTCGACGCCGCCGATGTAGAGGTCGACGGGCATCCAGTATCGCTCCAGCTCGCGTGACCAGGGCGCCTCCGTGTTGTGAGGATCGATGTAGCGCAGGAAGTACCAGCAGGAGCCTGCCCACTGCGGCATCGTGTTCGTTTCGCGCCTTGCTTTGCGGCCATCCGGCAGGGTCACGACGAGCCAGTCGTCGCCGGCTCGGGCCAGCGGTGGACGCCCGTCGGCGGTGGGCTTGAACTCGTCCACTTCGGGCAGCTCGACCGGCAGGTCGTCCTGCGGCACGGGCAGGATCTCGCCGGTGGGCTCGCCGTCGTCGCCGAGCACGTGCAGCACCGGGAAGGGCTCGCCCCAGTAGCGTTGGCGCGAGAAGAGCCAGTCGCGCAGCCGGTACTCGACGCGCCGGGTGCCGTGGCCCTCAGAGGCGAGCCACTCGATCATCCGTTCCTTCGCCGCGTCGACCAGGAGGCCGTCGAGGAAGCCGCTGTTGATGGCCGGGCCGTCCTCCAGGTAGGCGTCGCCTTCCCAGCCGGCGGGCGGCGCCACCGTGCGGACGATGGGCAGGTCGTACTCCACGGCAAAGTCCCAGTCACGCTGATCCTGGCCGGGAACGCCCATGATCGCGCCGGAGCCGTAGCTCATCAGCACGTAGTCGGCGACCCAGATCGGGATCGGCTGGCCGGTGGCGGGGTTCGTGGCGTAGGCGCCGGTGAACACGCCGGTCTTGCTCTTGGCCAGGTCGGTGCGCTGCAACTCGCTCTTGTTCGTCGCCTCGTGCACGTAGGCGTCGACCGCGGCCCGCTGATCGGCGACCGTGATCCTGGCGACCAGGGGATGTTCGGGCGCCAGCACGCAATAGGTGGCGCCGAACAAGGTGTCGGGACGGGTCGTGAACACGGGGAAGCTGTCGTCGCTATCCGCAATCGGCATGAGGATCTCAGCGCCGTGCGACTTGCCGATCCAGTTGCGCTGCATCTCCTTGACGTACTCCGGCCAGTCGACCTGGTCGAGGTCTTCCAGCAGACGCTCGGCGTAGGCGGTGATCCGGAGCATCCACTGCCGCATCGTCCGCCGCTCAACGGGATCGCCGGTGTCGACGTAGGCGCCGTCCTTGATCTCCTCGTTGGCGAGTACGGTGCCCAGCGCCGGGCACCACCAGACCGGCACGTCCTCCAGGTAGGCGAGGCCGCGCTTGTGGAGCTCCAGGAAGATCCACTGCGTCCAGCGGTAGTAGTCGACCGAGGACGTGTCGACTTCGCGCTCCCAGTCGTACGAGAAACCGAGGCGCTCGATCTGCCGCCTGAAGTTGGCGATGTTGCGCTGCGTGATCAGCCGCGGGTGCTCGTTCTCGCGCACCGCGGCACGCTCCGCCGGCAGGCCGAAGGCGTCCCAACCCATCGGATGGAGGACGTTGAAGCCCTCCATGCGCCGCTTGCGCGCCACCACGTCGGTCGCCGTGTAGCCCTCCGGGTGGCCGATGTGCAGCCCCGCCCCGGAGGGGTAGGGGAACATGTCGAGTACGTAGTACTTGGGCCGGCTCGCGAGGAGCTCGGGGTCGTCCGGGGTCCGGAACGCGCTCTGCTCTCGCCAGATCTGCTGCCACCTGGGCTCGATCTCGGCGGCGTCGTAGACGTGCCGGCGGGGCCTGGATTCGGGATCCTGCGTCGTCATCTCGGTGGCGCCACCCGGCAGCGGCGCGGGCGGGAAGGGCCGGAAACGCCGGCCCGGCAGCGGAGTGTACCGTCAGGCGGACCATCTCCGGCCGCTGTCCGCTACCATCCAAGCTCATGGATCCATTGCACGAACAGATGACGTCCTGGCGCCGGGACTTCCACCGCCATCCCGAACTCGCGTTCGAGGAGGAAGTGACCAGCCGCAAGGTGGCCGAACTGCTCGGGTCCTTCGGCGGCATCGAGGTCCATCGCGGCCTCGCCGGTACCGGCGTGGTCGGCGTGCTCAAGTCCGGTTCGTCCGAGCGCAGCATCGCGCTCCGGGCGGACATGGACGCGCTGCCGATCGAGGAGGAGAACGAGTTCGAGCACCGCTCGCAGAACCCCGGCACGATGCACGCCTGCGGCCACGACGGCCACACCGCGATGCTGCTCGGCGCCGCGAAGTACCTCTCCTTGAACCGGTCCTTCGACGGCACCGTCTACTTCTTCTTCCAACCCGCGGAGGAGAAGGACGGGGGCGCCCGCGTGATGATCGAGGAAGGGCTGTTCGAGCAGTTTCCGGCCGAGGAGGTCTACGGCGTCCACAACTATCCGGGCATGTCGGTAGGCAACTTCGGCCTCTGCGCCGGGCCGCTGATGGCGGCCATCGACGTGTTCGAGTTCGCCGTAACCAGCGCCGGCGGCCATGCCGCCTTCCCCCACGGCACGGTGGATCCGATCCCGGTCGCTGCCGAGATCGTGCTCGCCCTGCAGACGATCGTGGCCCGCAACGTCGACCCGCTGAAGAACGCGGTGGTGTCCGTGACCCGCGTCCACGGCGGTCACGCGGACAACGTGATCCCGAGCCGCGTCGTCCACGGCGGCTGCGTCCGTACCTTCGCGCCCGAGGTGCAGAAGTTGATCGAACGGCGCATGCGCCAGATCGGCCGCGGCATCTGCAGCGCCCACGGCGCCGGCTTCGAACTCGAGTACCGCCGCTACTACCCGGCCACCGTGAACGCCGTCGAACAGACCGAGAAGGCCGCCAACGCCGCCCGCGAGGTCGGCCGCGACGTGATCACCGACATGACCCCGGTCATGGGCTCCGAAGACTTCGCCTTCATGCTCCAGCAACGCCCCGGCGCCTTCATGTTCCTCGGCAACGGCGACAGCGCCGGCCTCCACACCCCCCGCTACGACTTCAACGACGAAATCCTCCCACTCGGCCTCCGCTACTGGACCACCTTGGTCGAGACCCAACTCTCGGCCTGATTGCGGCTGTGCGGCTGACGCACGCCCGGCGGCTTTGCGGGTTCCACCCGCCGCCGGCGCCGCTACGCGCAGTTGCAGAGTTCGATGAAGAAGGCGCGGACGGTGTCGATGAACTCGGGGGAGGTCAGGGTGTTGAGGTGGTTCGCGCCTTCGATGACGTGGAGGCGGTGCTCCTGCATGACGCCGACCAGGGCGTCGGCGTTGGGCTTCAGGGGATCGTCGCTGCCGATGATGTTGAGGGTGGGGACCTGGTTGATGCGCAGGAGTTCGGCGCTCAGGTCGAGCGCGGGCATGCCGCGCACCACGGCGGCCAGGGCCAGCGGGTCGTTCGAGGCGACCATCGCCTGACCGATCGCCTGAACCTGCTCTGATGTCGGCGGTTCGTCCCCGGGCCACAGGAACTCGATCAGCGGACCTCCGCCCTTGCCCGCCTCGAGCGACGAGGCCAGCGCCCCGTACAGATCGTCGTCGCGCAGTTCGGCGCTCGGCCACCCGGCGCCGCCGACCACCGCGGAGAGCAGCCGATCGGGCGCCAGGGCGATGAGCTTCATCGTGATGAAACCGCCCATCGAGTAACCGACGACGTTCGCCTGCTGCAGCCTCATGTGGTCGAGCAGATCGACGACATCCAGGGCCATGCGCTCGCCGTAGTTCGTCGGGTCGTGCGGCTTGTCGCTCTTGCCGTGGCCGCGCTGGTCGACGGCGATGACCTGAAACTCCTCGGCCAGGCGGTCGATGATGCCGGCGGCGCCCCAATTCGAGGCGGCGGTGCCGGTGATGCCGTGCAGCAGCACCACCGGGTCGCCGCGGCCCTGGACCTGGTAGTGGATGGCGACGCCGTCGCTGGCCGTGAAGGTCTGGGTTGTCGCCTCGCTCTGGGCGTAGGCGGCGGTGAACGCGGCGAGCGCGAGCAGCGTTGCCAGGACGGCGCGGCACATCGGCCGGAACATCGGCCGGAGATTCGTCGTACTCGTATTCATGGAGGTCCTCCGAGGTTGGCGAAGGCTAGCAAGCCACCGGTGGAAGCGCTCGCTCCGATAGGCTCGTTTCCGTCGAGCCCCTGTGACCAACGCCGGAGGAGTCGCTGATGAGCGCAACGAACACGGAACAGACGGAGCAGGAGTCGAAGTCCCGGTCGCTGGTGGACTCGGCCGTGGAGACGGCGCACAAGGTCGCGCTCGCCGGCGTCGGTGTCGCGGGCGAGGCGGCCGATGCGGGGGTCAAGGTCTTCGACCGGCTGGTCGAGCGCGGCGAGAAGATCGAGGCGCAGGGGAAGGTGTCTCTCGATGCACTACGGGTCAAGGCCGAGGAGCGCGTCGGGCAGGTGCGCACCGTGGCCGGAGAGCGGTTCGAGAAGACCCGGGCCCGGGCCAGGTCCGGGATTGACGAGCAGTTGGAGCGCCGGCTGGAGAAGATCGGGGTGCCCGGCAAGGCTGACTTCCAAGCGGTGGTCGAGCGGCTGAGCGCGATCGAGGCGCGCCTCGAGGCGCTGGAGAAGAAGCCGAAGCCGCGGCGGCGGACGGCGAAGAAGGCGCCGGCGAAGGCCGAGTAGCCGGTCCGTCTTCGATCTCAGCGTCCACTCAGGTTGACGCTGCACACTCAAAGCTCGCTTCGAGGAGGCTGAGTGACGATGAAGACAGTGAGGAGTTCCCGGGCTTGGATTCCGGCAATGCTGATCGTAGTGTGGTCTCACGCGGCCCCGGGCCTGGCAGAAGACGGCAGGTTCGATCTGGGCTTCCGTACGGACATTGGTCTGGGTACCGGCCATCCTTCCAACGACATTCCGGGGTACAGCCTGTTCGGTCACTACGGGCTCAACGAGCGCTGGAACATCGGCTTCGGCCTGGATCACTCGCCGGCATTCGACTTTGAACGAACACCCGGCGTTCTGGGACTGGAGACGCCGGAAGTGATCGACGCCAAGGGTGCGTCCACGACGTTCTCAGGCTGGCTGGAACGCGTCTACGCGCGCCCTGAAGGTCGCATCGAGTGGTTCTGGAATGTCGGCCTGGGGTTCAGTTCGGTCGACATGAAGGACGTGGCGGGACCCGTAGTGGGAGGAGGCGCCTTCGACATCGCGACAGACGCCGGAAGCGAGTTTCTGGCCATGGTCGGCGTGGGTGTGAGGTTCTGGTTCGGCGACAGTTGGGGGTTCGAGTTCGCGATTCACCATGATCGGCATTTTGCGGACTGGAAGCTGACGGATCGAGTCTCAGGCAGGACCGGAACGGTCTCCGACTACGAAGTGAACACGATCAACGTAGGTTTCCTGAAGAGGTTCTGAACCCGGGCTCTTGGGGCCACGCGGACGACCTGCCGGGTTAGGTCGTCCGATGGCGGGCCCTTCGCGGGCTTCGCAGCGCGCGGACGAACTCGCGCACGGTCGCCGGTCGGGCGCCGGCCCGAATCCGTTCCTCCGCCAGGTCGAACGCCATCTTCCACTGCCGGCGCAGAATGCCGTGGGCGGCGAAGAATCCATAGCGGCGGTCGTACATGTGGGTGGCCTCCGAAGTGACGCCGTTCACTTCGAGTACGCGGATGCCCTCGCCGCGCTGGAGCGCTTCGCCGCTCGGGACCCGTACGTCGAAGCGGCCGAAGTCGAAGCCGTCGTAGGCGGTGCTGATCGCGTTCATCGCCTGTTCGAGTTCCTGAGTGTGGAGGTGGTTCGCGTCGAGGAAGATCGTGCCGCGGGAGTGCGCGCCGACCTCGGTCAGTTCGACGATTTCGCCGGCTGCCGGCGTTCGCGTCGCGGCATCGGGATGCTCCTTCGCGTAGATGGGTGCGATCGCAACGGCGCGGCGGTCCAGGAGGATCAGCCGCTCCAGGGTGCTCCGGCCGTCGCCGGTCACGGTCGGCCGCAACTTGTGGGTGATCGAGAAAACGTGCCCGTCCGACCGGCCGGGATGCCGGGCCCAGAAGACGCCGTACTCCTCGCCCGCGACGTACTCCTGTACGAGTGCCGGTCCGGGCGTCGCCTCGAAGAACCCGGCCGCGTCGGCTTCTGAGTGCGCTACGGCGATGCCGCGTCCCCGCTCGCCGGTGTCGGGCTTGAGGACGGCGGGGTAGTCCAGGTCTTGGTCCGCCAGGAACCGCCGGAGCGCGTGGAATCGCTCCTCGCTGTCTCCCGGCGCTAGCCGCCGCCAGACCGGCAGGGCGTCGCCAATGCCGGCCAGGCCGTCCAGGATGTCGCTCTTCGACTCCCCGAGCAGGCCGCCCAGGGGCATGGCCGGGTTGATCGCGGTGAAGAAGGCAGGTCGGCCGCGGCGCAGGCCCTGCCACAGGATGAAGAGAGCCAGGGGCGGGTAGAAGGCCCACATGGGCCAGAACTCCCAGTGCCGGATTCGCAGCAACCGGCCGCGCCAGAGCCGGCGGCCGCGCCAGGTGAGGAGCGGCAGGACGAACGTGCGCACGCCGAAGATCAGGAGCGCCAGCGCCAGCGCCGCCGCGAGCAGGCCGCCGGGCAGGCGGCCGCCGAACCGCTCGACGGCCTCGCGGCCCAGCAGCGCGTTCATGCCCACGAACGCGGGCGTCCAGATCGCCACGGCCAGGGCGAAGTACATGCAGAAGCGGAGCAGGCTGGTGCGCAGGATGCCGGCGGCGAGGCAGGTCGGCAGCCGCGAACCGGGCAGGAAGCGGCTGATCAGGACGACCACCAGGGCACGTCGCCGCAGCCATGCGGAGGCCTCCTCGATCGCGGCCTCGCTGACCCACCACTTGAACGGCGGCAGCTTGAGCGCGGGCCGCCCGAGGATCCGGGCCAGCCAGGCGAGTCCCAGGTCGCTGCTCAGGATGCCGATGTAGCAGGCGGCTACGGCGACGGGGAAGTCGAGCCGTCCCTGGGCGATGAGCAGACCGGCCGTGATGCAGGTCAGATCCTCACTCAGATAGGCGGCGAACACGAGGAGCAGGAAGACGATGAGCAGGGCCGGGCCGGTGAACGGCGGCAGGTCCGTGTCGTCGAACGGCATCGCTGCCCGCCGCAGTCGCTCCGGTTCGGCGTCGGCGCGTGTCGGCGCCTCGCCGGCTTCGACGCGGCCGAGGAACTCCTCGATTCGTTCCGCCAAGTCGTCGCCGCCCCGGAACAGGAAGAAGTGACTGTCGGGGCGCATCCACAGCTCGCTGTGGGGCACGATGCGGTGGTGTTCCAGGGCCGCCGCGGCCGGCACCAGCGGATCCTGTTCGCCGTGGACGATGAACACCGGCGCTTCGAGCGCCTCGAGGATCCCGCGCATCGGGCGCTGGTCCGTGTCGTAGAAGTTGCGGGCGTAGGAGCGGGCGACCGGACTGTCGAAGGCGCCGAAGTGCGGGACCAGATTGCGCAGTCCCCAGAACAGGCCGAGCTGGAGACCGTGCAGGCCGTGGTTCACGGTGTAGTCGCCGAGCAGTTCGAGTTCCTGGACGCCGATCGAGGCGACGAGAACGAGCGACGCCACCCGATCGGGGGAGTCGTCCGCCATGTGCAGTGCCGGGCCGCCGCCCATGCTGAAGCCGAGGGCATGGAAACGTTCGACTCCCAACTCGTCGAGCAGGACGACAGCCGCTTCGGCGTGGGCGCGGATCGAGTAGTCGTTCACCCTGCGCTCGGAGGCGCCGAAGCCGGGAAGGTCGGGGGCGAGGACGCGGCGCCGTTCCGCGAGCCGGGGCGCCAGACGCCGGAAATCGTCCGCGCTGCCAGGTGAACCGTGGAGAAGTACGAGGGGCAGGGGCTCGTTCTCCGATTCGGCGCCGGCCGGCGCCGGCCACTCGCGCCACGCCAACCGGACCGGCCGGGAATCGCTCCCGGGAAGCGGCGCCTCGACGGTTTCTCGGCCCGGCGGCAGCGGCGCCGGGTCGGCCGTGACGCGCGCCAGAGTCGAGGCCAGCAGCAGCGCGGCGTAGACCCCGAGCAGGACCTTCAGCCAGATCCGGCGTCGTCGCGGGCGCCGATCGTCAGTCCGCTTCGGGAATGCCGATGGGACCATGAACGTCGCCGAGTGCCGCCAGTTCTTCGTTCGAGACCATCGGCCGGAAGCTACCTTCCATCGTCTCCCGCAGTTGGCGGGCCAGCACCTTCCGATCCGCGCTCTGGAGCGGCTCGTTGCCGAAGGCCACTTCCGCTTCGATGCGGCGAAGCTGCAGGAGCTCAGGAGCGTGGGGGGTCATCGCCATGTAGCCCCACCAGGCGACGCTCAGGAACGCCGGCGTCTCGTCGGGCGGCGTCTCGTAGCGGACGACGGCCCAGTGGACCGGCAGTTCCTGCCCGGCCGCGGGCGCGAGCAGGGAGGGCTTCAGCGGGGCGATTTCGTTGCCGGGTGTCGACGTGCCTTCCGGGAACAGGATCACCGGGTCGCCCGCCGCGAGCGCTTCGGCAATCTGTTCGCCAACCTTCGTGACGTCGCGCCGCCGGCCGCGGTCGACGAAGATGGTGTCGGCGGTGCGGCACATGGCGCCGACGACCGGCCAGTCCCGGATCTCCGCCTTGGAGACGAAGCGCCCCGGGGCCAGCGCGGAGAGCAGGAAGACGTCGATATAGGAGAGGTGGTTCGAGATCAGCAGGAAGGGCTCCTTCGGCGGTTCGCCGCGCACCGTGACCCGGCAGCCGAGGATGGCCAGACTGGCGCGTCCCCACCGGCGCAGCACCGAGCGCCGGACGGCTCGCCAGGCCAGGGGAGCGCGCCGGGCCAGGAAGGGCCGCAGGATGAGTAGCGGGAACCAGGCGGCCAGTGCCGCCAGGAGGACAGCCGGCCCCCGCCAGATCATCCGCCAGATCCGGAGAGGACTTCTGCTCTTGGGCCGCATCCTCAGCGCGGCGCTGGCGGCACTTCGGGTGCCGGTGGCGCCTCGTCCAGCCCGAAGATCAGCCGGGTCCTGCGGCTGAGAGCGGTCGTGTCCATCAGGACCAGGTAGTCGATCGTTTTGAACTCGCGGTCGATCGCGGGGCGGCTGCAGACCAGGGCGCCGTAGCGCAGGTAGGTGGCGAAGAGGGGCGGGATCTTGATGTCAGGCAGTGCGGCCACGCGATCGTCGGGCGCCTCGCAGAGGGTGTGGGGGAGGGGAGGTACGTCGAACTCGGGGTGGACCTTGCCCGCCGCCTGCAGTTGCCGGTAGAGCCGGATGCCGGCCGCCTGATCCTGACTGGTCAATGAACAGCAGCCGAACAGGTAGCGGCACTGGCTGTGGACCAGGTACCGGGCCAGACCCTTCCAGAGCAGGAACAGTACGGTCCGCTTGCGGTGGTTGCGTTGAATGCAGGCGCGGCCGATCTCGACCGACTGATCGAGAACGCTTCCGGGCAGGACGTCCAGCTCGTACTCACCGGCCGAGTAGAAGCCGCAGCCGCGGGCGGCCATCGCCGCCGTCTGCATGCGGTAGGTCCCAATGAGGTGGCCGCCCACGTCGTCGACCAGCATGTGGTGGCAACTCGCGTCGAAACGGTCGGTGTCGCGGCCGGTGGCGAAGGACTCCTCGAGGCCCTCGCCCAGTTCCAGGTTGAAGACCTCGAAGCGCAGCGCAAGGAGCCGGTCGAGGTCCTGGGCGGTGCGCGCGAAACGGAGCCGGTAGCTGCCGACTTCGATCTCGCCGTCGGGGAGAAGCTCCGGGTTGGGAAGAGTGCCCGGCGGCTCGACAGGTCGGGACGGGAGACTCGCCGACTCGGTCATGAGCCCGCCCCGGTCGCGGCGCGTATCCACTCGGTAGTGGGCACCGTCAGGAAGAGGCGGTCGTCCTTGCGCCTCAGGATGCCGGAAACCGCGACCGGCTGGCCCACCCAGTCGAGCACCTCGGTCCCCATCGGCTGGCCGCGTTCGTCCAACAGATGGACCAGACGGCGTTCGTCGTTCTCCGTTCGGACCAGCAGTGCCGCCGGGATGCCGCCGCGGATGCAGAGGGAGGCGCAGTCCCGGTGGGGCTTGCCGCGGCCCGGCTTCATGGCGCCGAGGTAGCACTTCGTGTCGACGATTTCGCCGACGAGGGTATGGGCGCGCAGGTAGAGGCGGTCGACCTCTGCGCCCGGTGGCGGAACCACTCCAGCCGCCGCGTCTTCGCTCTCACGAGCGGGGGGCAAGCCACCGGTTCCGAGGCCGCTTGGAGAGTCCGGTTCCGCCGGAGATCCTCCGTCGACGCCTCCTTCGGTGAGTTCCAGGGAATGCACTTCGAGCATCGCCGCTTCCGGGTTCCGGATCAGCGTGCCGGAGAGCTGGATTTCTCTGGATGGTGCGGCCGACCAAGGCGCGTTGGGAGGCTCATTCGCGTCGAGCCCGTGCTTTCCTTCCGCGACCAGAAGGTAACCCGCGGCAGGTCCGTCCGCCGTGAGCAGGCGGGGATGGGGATCGATGAGCAGTTCGCCGCTGTAGTCCCGCAGCGTGCCGTACTCGAACACTCCTTCGTCGAAGCGTTCCAGCAGCAGGGCCAGGCCGGCGCCGAGCGCCGCGGCCAGCAGCAGGAGCCCGATCACGGCGCGGCGGGCGAACCGGGAGATCCCGGGCGGCGTCTCATCGAGGTAGCCGACGTAGAACTCGGGTGGCGCGACCCGCGCCACCCGTGAACCAGTCCGTGCGCCCGTCAATCGGGCGCACGGATGGCACTCGTCGCGGCGTTCGCCGGTCACGAGGGCTCCTCGGGCGTGTCGGGGGGCGCTGTGCAGTCGTCGTTCCCGGGCCCCGGATGCGGGCGAGACGCCCGCGGTCCCAGGGCCGGCTCGGCGTGCGTACCCGGCGGGTTCGGCCTCGGGTCGACGAGTACCCGGCCACCCTCGACGCGGACGTTGAAGGTCGGGATCGTCTCGGTGAAGGGCGGCGGCGAGCATCCGTCCTCAGGGCGGTACTGGTAGCCGTGCCAGGGGCAGGTGATGCAGCCGTCGATCACGCGGCCCTCGCCGAGCGGCCCGTTCTGGTGCTGGCAGACGTTCGATACGGCAGCGATCTTCTCGCCGCCATCCGTCCGGTAGCGGAAGACGGCTACCCGCTCGCCGCTGAGCACGAAGATGCGGGCGCGGTCGAGGGGGATGTCCGAGACCGCGCAGACATCGACCGCGGCGTCATCGGTGGTCGCCGCCGGGGACGACGCGCGCCCCCGCCAGCCCGCAACCAGGTGCAGCGAGGCGATGCCGACGAACCCCACGCCGAGCAGCCCCGCGAGCTGGGCAGGCCGTTCGGCCGCCTGCAAACTGCCCAGCGCCACGTGGACGAGGATCAGCCCGTAGGCGACGTAGACCAGCATGTGCAGCGACTTCCACACCGGCGCCGTCAGGTTCGCGAGCCAGAAGTCGTGCGAGGTCGCCGCCATCAGGAACAGGATGACGAGCGCCGTGAGGCCGAGCGCCTGGAAGGGGAACTGGGTCAGGCTGTCGTAGTTGCCGTTGCTCGCCAGCACGCTGACCAGGGGATTCAGGACCCCGAGACCGTGGAACTGGACGACAGCGAACCCGCCGTGGGCGGCCGCGAGCAGGAACATGCAGACGCCGAGGTGGCGGCGGTTGTAGAGCAGGGGCAGGAAGCGCCGGTCGAGCCGGCACAGCGGACCGATGGCGAGCACCACGTGAAGCAGCAGCAGGGCGCCCGCGCCCAACGCCCGGATGAGCAGGGTCTCGATCGTTGCCTGGGGCCGCGTCGAGATGCCGATGCCGACGAACAGGCCCAGGAAGACCACCACGCCTACGGCGACGCCCAAGTCGTAGAGCCTCTTGTTGCGGTTCCAGAGAACCGCCTGGTACCCGGCGCTCATGGTTGCGCTTCCGCGTCCGGATCGTCTTCGCTCGGTTCGGGCGCGTCTGGGGGTTCTACCCAGGGCGCGTCGATGGCGGTGGGCAACTTGTCCACGAGCGGCGGTTCGGGGCGCAAGAGGAGCGCGGCGGTTAGCAGCCCCGCCACGATCGGGGCCAGCACCGCCCAGACCAGACGGTGACGCCGTCGCAAACCGCGGATCACGGGGAAACCCGCCTCTGCCGACCGGCGGCCGCGTCACGGTGAGCGTTGCGCTCCGTCGGAGGCTGCCGGCCGGTGAGCCACCTCAGTAGGACCACCGGCCACAACGCGGCAACGCCGGGCAGGATGATGAGCCGAAAGCCAAGGCCGGTTGCCTTGGCGGCAGGATCGACGCGGCCCACGCCGCGCCAGACGAAGAACGGGGCGAAGGCCAGTCCACAGGCGATGTACACGGCGCAGAGCAGCACCACGACCTCGGCGGCGCGCTCGATGGACATCGCGGGGAGTATACGCGCGCAGCGTGGCGAACCTGCCGTAGACTCCGCACCGGTCTTGCCTTGGACAAGTCAACCTGGACGTAGAGGAAGAGAACATGCGGGTACCGTTTCGCTGCACGGCGACGATCCACGGAGGAGGCCTGAGATCGCTGCTGCTTGCGAGCCTGATGGCGGCACTGGCGTTCCCGGTCCTTGGCCAGGGAGGCACGCAGGACGTGACCGTCGAGGCCTACGAGCCGCGCTCGACGCTGAAGGTCGCGGGTGGCTCGGTCACGCGGGCGAAGTTCCCCTTCGTCGACGCCCACGCGCACTTGCGCGGCAGCGACCCGGCGCGGATCGACCAGATGGTCCGCGAGATGGACGAGATGAACATGGCCGTGTTCGTGAACCTGAGCGGCGGCAGCGGAGAGGGACTGAAGGCGAACATCGCCGCCACCAAGGGCCGCTACCCGGGACGGTTCGTCGTCTTCGCAAACGTCAACCTCTCGGGATTGGACCAGCCCGGTTGGGGGGAAGAGGCCGCCGCGCAGCTTGAGGCGGATGTTGCGGCCGGCGCCCAGGGCCTCAAGATCTACAAGAACCTCGGCATGTTCCTGACCGACAGCACCGGCGAGCGGGTGCCGGCCGACGATCCGCGCATCGATCCGGTGTGGGCCAAGGCGGGCGAGTTGGGCATCCCGGTCCTGATTCACGTCGGTGAACCGTCGCCGTTCTGGGCGCCCTGGGACGAGCACAACGAGCGCTGGCTGGAGCTGAAGCAGTTTCCGAACCGCCGCCGCGATGACCCCTTGCGCTTCGCCTCGTTCGAGCAGACGATGACCGAACAGCACAACCTGTTCCGCCGTCATCCGGACACGATCTTCATCAACGCCCATCTTGGCTGGCTGGGCAACGACCTGGGGCGGCTCGGGGACCTGCTCGACGAACTGCCGAACATGTACACCGAGATCGGCGCCGTGGTAGCGGAACTCGGCCGCCAGCCGCATACGGCGGCGGCGTTTCTCACCAAGTACCAGGACCGCGTCCTGATGGGCAAGGACGCCTACGCGCCGAGCGAGTACCACGTCTACTTCCGCGTGCTCGAGACCGCCGACGAGTACTTCGACTACTACCGCAAGCGCCACGCGCACTGGAAGATGTACGGGCTCGACCTGTCGGACGAGGTGCTCGAGAAGATCTACTTCCGCAACGCGCTGAAGATCATCCCCGGCCTCGACCGGCGCCTGTTCCCGGAGTGAGTTCCCGGCTGGCCCGGGGAGAGGCGACCCGGCGCGAGGAGGGCCAGGAGACCCTGCCCGCCCAGGGCCTCTTCCGCGGCCGGACGGTGGCGCGGCGGTTCGAGTCGCCGGACGGCTTCATCGTCCTGGTGGGGAAGACCGCCGCCGACAACGACGATCTGAGCCTGCGGCTTGCCCGTCCCGCCGACTTCTGGCTGCACGCGCCGTCCGGCGCCGGGTCGCATGTGCTGGTGCTCAACGACTCTGGCGTCGACCGGCTGCCACGGGCCACGCGGGACTTCGCTGCGGCGCTGGCCGCGCGCTACTCCAAGTCCCGCGCCGGCGGCAGGGTGGCCGTGCATCTCGCCCGCGGCCGGGACCTGAGCAAGCCGCGCGGGGCGCCGCCCGGACGGGTCGCGCTACGACGGTACGAGAGCGTCTTCGCCCGCCCGGCGGCCTTCGGCCGGGTCGACGACGCTTGACGAACCGCTGCCTTTCGCGAGAGCCTATGGACGCCCATCGCTTCGGAGCCGCGCTTCGACTTCTTCCATGATGGAAGGTACCGTCCTCTCACTCGGGCCGCTGTCCAGGCCTTCCTGTACGGCAGCCTGAAGGATCTCGAAATCGACCCGCCGCTCCCGATCGCGCCGAATCAGATCCCGGATGTACTCGCTGTCATTGGTGAAGTGGCCCGCGGCGATCCGCGCCTTGACCCACTGATCCTGCAGGTCCGTCAGGGTGATCGTCTTTCGAATAGTCCTCATCTTGTCTCCAAGAGAATGCTCTCAGTCATACTATTGGTGCAGAGTAGCATGGTACAGCCATGCGGGAACGCCGCCGTCTTCCTGAGCACGACGTCAGGCGGACCTGTCTGGGAACTCAACCGCCGCCGGTGGCTTCGGCGCCTTCGGCGGCTGCGGCCTCAGGTTCTGGCAAACCGGTGCAGTCGCCGCAGTGGACATCGGCGACCGCCTCGCCCGCGGCGAGCTGTGCCACCCAGTCGCGCACGGTGACGCCGTCCGACTCGAAGCTGTAAAACTGCGGCCGCAGAATGATCGTGTGCAGCTCGCCCGGCGCGATGTAGCTCCGGTAGTTGTCCTGGTCTTCGAGCGCGGCGTCGATGTCCGCCTCGTTCGCGTCGAGCAGCGGCTGCAGGCCGTCCTCGGGGTTCGCGCCGGCGAGCATCAGGAAGCGCAGTTGGACATCGTCCTCGGCGGTGTCGTAGCGCGCGAACATGACCTCTGGGTGGGCCTTGGCAGCCTGGACGTACAGCGCCTCGAAGGAGAAGTCCTCGTTGGTGACGTCGCTCATGTTCTCGAAGTGGGAGAGCGCCTCGAGCGTTCCCCAGGCCTCGTGCGGCCGGCTGTCGCCGATCTGCCGGTAGCCCCCGGCGCCGTCGCCGAGCGCGGTGATCCGCGCGTCGGCGTAGTGCTCCGCGAAGTGGCGCGCGTAGACCGGCGAGGGAATCGAGCCGGCGCTCGAGCCGGTGATGAAGACCGTCTCGGGTCCCAGGAAGTACTCGTAGGTCCAGTCGAGAGCGGCCTTGCCGTTCGTGTAGCCCCGGTGGTGGACGGTGACCTCGCGCGCCGGCGCCTCTTCCGTCGCCTCCACTTGGTAGACCGCGTCGCGGTCGCCGATGTGGACATCGCCGGTGCAGTAGGGCACAAAGACGAAGCTGTGGTCGGCGAACGGGTTCTCGGGGTGGTTGAACGCGGCAATGCCGTGGGCCGCTTGCTCTTCGGGCTCGGTGCCGCTGGCGGACCGCATCTCTTCGAGCGCGGTCATCGTGTAGCTGGACTGCCCGTGCGGGTCGCAGGTCTGCGCGTTCCAGCAACCGCCGCCGCCCTGCAGGTAGAAGACGAGCTGGGTCGGATCGCCGGAGCGGACGAAGAAGCGGAAGGGCGAGCCGTCGGAGCAGGTCGTGTCTCCGCCGGGCGTGATCGTGTTCCAGCCCTCCTGCAGATCGGCGAGGGGCGCCTCGAGATCGACCGGTTCGGGTGCTTCCTCGCCCGCGGTGCAGGCGAGGGCGGCGACGGCGAAGAGGGAGGCGACCGCGAGTTGGCGGGTGAGTTGTCGGTGCATCATTGTGGTTTTTCCTTGAATGGTGTGGAGGTCAACGGCCGGGCGCCAGGGCGGCCAGCGCCTCGAGGTCCGTGCCCGGCTTGCCGTCGGGCCGGAACGGTTGGATGCAGACGTGGTCGGCGCCGGCGTCCCAGTGGGCCTGGATCCGTTCGCGGAGCTGATCCTCGGCGCCCCAGGCGACGAGAGCGTCGACCAGGCGGTCGCTGGCCTGGAAGTCCTTCCAGTCGTCCTCGTTGAAGCCGAGTTCGAGCAGGCTGTTCCGGTAGTTCGGCGCCCGCAGGTAGACGTACAGGTTGGCGCGGCCGATCTTGCGGGCGGCATCGGCGTCCGTGGTCAGGATCACCTTCTGCTCGGGGCACAGGAGCGGTCCTTCGCCGAGGATCTCGCGCGCCCTGCGGGTGTGCTCCGGAGTGACCAGGTAGGGATGGGCGCCGTCGGCGCCTGTTGCGGCCAGCTTCAGCATCAGGGGTCTCAAAGCGGCGATCACGATCGGCGCTTCCTGCTCGGGTTCGGGTCCGCGATAGAACGCCTTGCCGACCGCTTCGAGGTACTCGCGCATCTTCGGCACCGGCGGTTTGTACTCGTGGCCTCGCAGATGGGTGACCAGGTGCGGATGGGAGACGCCGAGCCCGAGAACGAAACGCCCGGGCAGCATCTCGGACAGGGTCTTGTGCACAGCCCGCGTGGTCATCGCGTCGCGGGCGTAGATGTTCGCGATGCCGGTGGCGAGCGTCAGGCGCTCGGTGCGGCCGGCGAGATAGCCGATCAGCGCGAACGGGTCGCGGCCGATCGCCTCCGGAATCCACAGCGCTCCATATCCCTGCGCTTCGATTCCGTTGGCGAAGTCGGCCGCCTGCGGCGCCGAGAGGCCGTCGAGCCCGGCCCATACGCCGAGCCTGCCGAGAATGGTTGCTGAATCCGCCATCGCGCAAGGTTCCTCCGGTCGTGGAATGGTCGCCGACGGTATCAAGAGAGCGCCGGTCCTCGAGGAGTCGGCGGTGCTAACGTCCCCGCCCGATGACGATGGCAAATGCGAGACGCGGCTGGGCCTGGGAGCACTGGTTCGGCCTGGTGGGGCTCGCCGTGTTGATCGCGGGCGTCTACATCGGCCTGTTCGTGGCGCCCAGAGAGCGCAACATGGGCGATGTCTATCGCATCCTCTACGTCCACGTGCCGTTGCAGTGGAATGCGCTGGTCTGCTTCTTCGGCGCCGGCTTCGTGGGCGCCGCCTCGCTGTGGACGCGCAAGGCCTGGGTCGACGGCATGCTGGCCGGGGTGATCGAGGTCGGCGTCGTGCTCGAGACGGCGGGCCTGCTCTCCGGCATCGTCTGGGCCAAGCCGACCTGGGGCGTCTACTGGGTCTGGGATCCGCGGCTGACCTTCACCTTCGTGATGTGGCTTACCTTCCTCGGTGTGATGGCTTTGCGGCGCTTCGCCGAAGAGCACCGGCGGGCGCCCTGGACGGCGGCGGCGAGCATCGTCGCCTCGGTCAACGCGCCCCTGGTCTACTACTCGGTCAACTGGTGGCGCAGCATCCACCAGATGCAGTCATCGCCCGAGACCGTCCACACGACGATGATCCTGCCGCTGCGGATCAACGCGATCGCTCTGCTCCTGGTCTGCGTGTGGTTCGTCGCCCGTCGCTCCCGCATCTCCCTGGCGCGGCGGCAGGCCGAGGCGACGCCGATGCCAGCTCGGATCGGACGGACGCCTTCAGGGCTGCTCGACAGTTAGGCGACACAGCAGCGTATTGTGCGTTTCGAGGTCGGCTGACCAGATCAGACGCGCTCCGTCCCGCCACTGAATGTCCTCGTAGCCATCCTTCGGTCTCACCGCGGCTGCGCTGTGCTCCACCGCTGACGGCCATTCGGCGTGGTCGAATCCAAGCATGCGCCAGCCGTCAGGCTCTGCCGTCGCTGCGAACTGGCATGGGCCGACGCCGGGCACCGGTTCGGTCTCGTCTTCGCAAGCGCGGTCGAGCGGCGCCTCATGGATCACCAGGCATCGCCAACCAGCATTCGTGACTGCGATCGTCGCTCCCGTGGCGGTATCCGTGAACTGTGCAATGAGTCCGCCATCGCCCATCTGCTGGTTACGGCGACCGATGTACTCCAGACCTGTACCGTCCTCCTTGAAGTCCTTGGCGACGACGTTCAATTGCAAGGGGTACTCCGCGTTGAAGACGAATGTCTCGGCATTGAAGGACCGCTCCGTCGTGATCGGCGTCGAATCCTCGATGATCAGGCGTTCGCCCAGATAGAAGGCGAACCAGTTGTCGGCCCAGACCTCGCCCTTGATGGACAGGGCGCCCGGACTGTTGACAACGGTGACGTTGGGCGGATCGTCGCAACCGGCCAGCAAGGCCGCCAAGATCGCCAACCCGAGCGGCGCGATCCGCGCCGCTCGTGAACCGGTCCATGTGCCCGTCATCGGGCGCATGGATGACAGGTCAAGGTCAAGGTCAAGGTCTTTCGCATAGTGGGTCTCATCTAAGTGCATACGTGGAACGGTGGGTTCTGTTTCCGCGATCCAAGAGTAACCGCTGGCTAGATGGTCAAGGCAGCGCGAACGCCAGCAGCTCCGGCACAAAGTCGGTCTCCGCGCGCCCGGCCACGGTCAGTGCGATGTACTGCCGGCCCTCGTACACATACGTCATCGGCGTGCCGAGGCCGCGCGCGGGCAGCGGCACCTCGGCGATCACGTCGCCGGTGCGCTTGTCCCGCGCCACCAGGCGGTTGCCGCCGTCGTCGTCGTCGGCGTGCTGGCCGTGGATCAGCAGGGTCTTGGTCAAGAGCGGCCCGGTGTAGGTGTCGCCGCCGAGGGGCGGCAGGTCGAGGTGCTCCAGGCGCGGGTGCCGGCGCAGCCGGCCGTTGTTGCCGAGCGGCTTCATCCACACGTGCTCGCCGGTGTTCAGATCGATCGCGGTCATGCGCGTATAGGGCGGCTTGAACAACGGCAGACCCTCGGGCATCTCGGGCCGCCGGCCGCGGCCGCCGTGGGTGTAGCGGAGAGTGCCGCCCTCCAGCGGATCCGGCGTGTAGAACGTGACCATGCTGAACACGTTCCTCGACGGCACGTAGAGCCAGCCGGTCTCCGGGTCGACCGCGGCGCCGTACCAGTTCGCGCCGCCGCCGGCCGAGGGCCGGAAGATCGTGCCCAGCTTGCCGCCGCGCACCGGCAGCGACGGCGGCGTGAACAGGGGGCCGATCTCGAAGTCCTTGATCACGTCGAGCGCCATCTGGCGGATCTCGGGCGTGAAGTCGGCCAGATCGTCTTCGGTCACTCCCTGGTACTCGAAGGGCACCGGCTTGGTCGGAAACGGTTGGGTGGGGGATGCCGTGTCGCCGGGCATCGTCGCCGGCGGCACCGGACGCTCTTCGATCGGCCACACCGCCTCGCCGGTGACGCGGTCGAAGACGTAGAGGAAGCCCTGCTTGCTGACCTGGGCGACGATCTGCCGGGGTTCGGCGCCGTCTCTGCCCGGAAGGTCGATCAGCGTCGGCGCGGCCGGGAAGTCGTAGTCCCAGAGGCCGTGGTGGACGGCCTGGAAGTGCCAGAGCTTGTCGCCGGTCTCGACGTCGACCGCGACCAGGCTCTCCGAGTACAGGTTGTCGCCCGGCCGGTGGCCGCCGTAGTAGTCGTTCGTCGCGGTGCCGATGGGCAGGTAGACGATCCCGTGCTCGTTGTCGCCGGAGAGCATCGTCCACACGTTCGCGTTGCCGGAGTAGCGCCAGGACTCGTCGCCCCAGGTCTCGACCCCTTCGTCGCCCTCCTGCGGCACGGTACGGAACACCCAGCGCAACTCGCCGGTGCGCGCGTCCCAGCCGCGCACCCAGCCCGGGATCGACTCCTTGGTGACCCGTCGGTCGGCGATCGAAGCGCCGGTGACGACGACGTCGCGGACCACGACCGGAGGCGACTGCATCGAGTAGAGGAGGGCGTTCAGGTAGTCCCGCTCGCCGCGGTTGGCGCGCGGCAGACCCTCCATCAGGTCGACGCGGCCTCCGTCCCCGAACTCCTCGATCGGCCGCCCCGTCCGGGCATCGACCGAGATCAGGTAGCCGTCCCCCGTGCCCCAGTAGACGCGGCTGTCCGCCTTGTCGCCCTCCTCGCCGTTGGTCCAGTAGGCGACGCCGCGCTGGTTCCAGACCACGGTCATCGTGGTGGTGCCCTTCTCGTAGCTCTTCGGGTTGTAGGCCCAGACCGTCTCGCCGGTCGCCGGGTGAACCGCGGCGCCTATCGAGATCGGCGTGTTCAGCAGCAGCAGACCGTCCTGCATCAGAGGCGTCGCCTTCAGGTTGCGGATGAAGGGGGCGCGCCCCGCACGCCAGAGCAGCGGATCCTCGTCGAGCAACTGGTCGAAGATCAGGTCGCGGTTGGCGTACCACTCGCCGCCCGACTCCGTCTTGCTGAGAAATCCGTCGACCGAACGCCAGCGCCAGACGTTCTCCAACTGGCCGAAGTTGCCGGCGTCGATCTGGTCGAGCGGCGAGTACTTCGTCGATCCCACGTCGCCGCCGTAGCTCGGCCACTCGCCGGCCGGCGCGCCGTGTTGGCCGCCTGACGGCGCGGCCAGGAGACCGGCGCAGACGGCGGCGGCAGCGGCGATGCGGATCCTCGGCATGTTCCTGTCTCGGGTGTGGGCGGAAGGCGGTCGCCAATCGTACCTTCCGGCCCACTGGGTCCTGTGCCGGAGACGGGTTGAAGCCGGCGCCCGGCGCTAAGCTCGCCGGGGAACCGCACAGAGAGGACCGATGGGGAAATCGCAGCAGTTGCGTGTGGGCATCGTCGGCGCCGGATTCCTGGCCGAGACCAGGGCGCGCTGCTGGAGGCAGGTGCGTTCCGCCGATGTCGCCGGCGTCGTCGCCCGACGCCGCGAACGAGCCGAGGCCTACGCGCAACGCTTCGACGTGCCGGCCGTGTTCGACGATCTCGACGCGATGCTCGAGAGCCCCTCGATCGATGTCGTCGACCTGTGCGTGCCGAACAGCCTTCACCGGGAGATGACCGAGGCCGCCGCGGCGGCCGGAAAGCACGTCATCTGCACCAAACCCCTGACCGCCTACACCGGCCAGGATCTGCCGGAGTCGGCCAGCGACGACGAAGTCGCCGGCCGGGATCGAGGCGAGATGCTGCGGGTTGCGGAGCGGGACGCGCGCGCGATGGTCGACGCCGCAAGGCAGGCGGGTGTGCAGCTCCTCTACGGCGAGAACTGGATCTACGCGCCGGCCTTCCGCCGCGCTCAGGCGTTGCTGGAACAGGCCGACGGCGTGCTCCTCGAGATGCGCGGCGGCGAGTGCCACAGCGGCTCCCACTCGCCCTACTCGCGGATTTGGCGCCACACCGGCGGCGGCGCCCTGATCCGGCTTGCCGCGCATCCGGTCGGCGCCATGCTGCACCTGAAGCGGGTCGAGGGCCTGCGCCGGCGCGGCAAGCCGGTGCGGCCGGCGTGGGTCAACGCCGAGACCGCCGATCTCAGCGCAGTCGCCGGTGTACCCAAAGAGGAATTGCGGATCGCGGGGGAATGGGGCGAGGTCGAGAACTGGGGCTGCGCTGTGATCGGCTTCGACGACGGTTCGCGCGCCGTCGCCTGGGGCGGCGACCACGTCCTCGGCGGCATGGAGAGCGGCCTCGACTTGTTCGCAAGCAATTGCCGGCTACGCCTCAACCTGAGCCCGAACGACATGCTCCGGGCCTACACGCCCGACGGCAGCGTCTTCGGCGACGCTTACATCATGGAGAAGATCGACTCGGGCGCCGGTTGGACTACGCCCATGCCGGACGAGGACTGGACCTCCGGCCAACTCGGCATGTGCCAGGCATTCGCTGCCGCGCTCCTGAACGGCGAGCCCGCCGAGTCCGACGGCGAACTGGGCCTGGAGGTCGTGCGGGTGCTGTATGCGGCCTACGTGGCGGCGGCGGAGGGGCGGAGGGTTGACTGTCGCGAAACCTAGCCATATGGTTAGCTAGATTCGTTGGGTCGGGGGCGACGTCACTACAGCGCGACTTGAATCCGGTTCGAGCGCCCCTGCCACACCAGGAGCTATGCCATGCACGTTGTCAACGTCCATCAAGCCAAGACTCAACTCTCGCGACTGCTGGCGCAGGTCGAGGCAGGTGAGGATGTTGTCATCGCCCGCCGGGGTGAGCCCGTGGCGCGGCTCGTCGGCTGCAAGCCCGTAACCAAGCGCCAGCCGGATGTCCTCAAGGGCCGGGTTGTCGTTCCGGACAGCTTCTTCGACCCGTTGCCGGATGAGGAACTGGCAGCGTGGGAAGGCAAGTAAGCAGTGCATGCCCTGTTGGACACCCATGCGTTGCTCTGGTGGGTTGCCGACAGCGGGCGCCTTTCCGAGACCGCGCGTCTCGTGATCGCGGACGACGCGAACGACATTTCCGTCAGTGCCGCTTCGGCCTGGGAGATCGCCACCAAGTACCGGCTGGGCAAGCTACCGGGAGGCGAGCGCGTTGCGGCTGATGTTGTCGGCTGCATAGGCAGCCAGGGCTTCAGGGAACTGGCGATCAGTGTCGCGGATGCTGAACGCGCCGGACGGTTGGCCGGACACCATCGTGATCCCTTTGATCGAATGCTCATAGCCCAGGCGTTGGCGCGCGACCTTCCGGTCGTCTCCATTGACCGGGCGTTTGACGCTTACGCTGTCGACCGTCTGTGGTGAGGGACTTGAGATGAGGAGAAACGACGTGACAAGGATGATCTGTTGGTTGGCAGTGCTGCTCATGAGCGCCGGCCCCGGCGTTGTCGGCGCCGAGGAGACGGTGGGCAAGAACCCGGGAAAGTTCAAGGGGCGGTGGCTGAAGGTCTACGACCGCGAGGCTCTCAAGTCATTCGAAGTGGTCGTCATTGGTGAGACGACGACGGATATCGCCTGGAAGAAGGCCAGCAATGAAGCGCCGTTGCAGGAGCGGGAACTGGATTCCCAGTTGCGGGAGCAACTCCTTGAGCGACTGAGCAACTTCGGGCTGTACCGGACGGTGCACTCTGAGCCGCAGGCGACGAACGAAGACAACTACATGCGGGTCGACTGTGAACTGGAAGTCGAGCCGGGCAGCCAGATGCTCCGGTACGCCGTGGGTGGAGGCGCCGGAAAGTCCAGATCTCTTCTCGAGTGTGAGTTCGTCGACCAGGCGAGCGGCCGGGTGCTGGCGCTGTACCACGGCTACGGCGCCGGTACGGGCCTCGGGTTCAAACTCGGCGGCGGCGGCGCCGCGAAGATGACGAAGGACGACAACCAGGAGAACACGGCGAAGCTGGTTGAGCTCCTGAAACGCGTCGCTCGTTAGCGCCGGGGTAACCTACGCGCTTCTCCAACTCGGACCGGTGCAGTTGCATCGCGCCTGCAGCCGTTTCTACGCGATCACTCGGAGACAGCGATGCGATTCAGCTACTGGCCCGCCCCCACGATGCCCTGGTCCGACCTGTTGGAGATGTCCCGGCACGTCGAAGCGACGGGATGGGACGGCATCTGGTACGCCGATCACTTCATGCCGAACGGCGAGGACACCTCGGCGCCGCTCGAGCCGAAGCCGGTGCAGAATCCGCTACCGCTGATGATCGGCGGCGGCGGCGAGAAGGTGACCCTGCGGATCACCGCCCAGCATGCGGACGAGTGGAACGTCTGGGGCACGGTCGACATTCTCAAGCACAAGATGGCGGTGCTCGACGCCCACTGCGAGAACGTGGGACGCGACCCGGCCGCGATCGAACGCTCGGCGGTGGCGTTGCTGTTCCTGAGCGACGACGAGGCGTTCCTGGCGAAGGTGCGGGAGCGCGGCGCCGCGATGCCCGCGAACATCGGCGGCGTCTCGGAGATCGTCGACGCGGTCGGCGCCTACCGCGAAGCCGGCGTGCATGAGTTCATCGTGCCGGCGTTCAACCTGGGTGGAAAGGACCGGCAGAAGGAAGTCCTGGATCAGTTCATCGAAGAAGTTGCCCCTGGTTTCCGCTGATCGCGGAGGAACGCACGGTCATCCCAGAAGAGGCGCGCCAGAACCGCCTACTACCCGTTCTGGTCCTCGAACAGCACATCTGAGCCGGAGGCAGCCCACCGCACGGCGGGGCGCCTGTGGCCCGGCAGCTTCTACGGGTAGTAGCCCGACATCGTCCGCACCTCGGCGCCGCGACGGTCCATCTCAACCCGCACCACGCGGAAGTCGCTGTCGGGTTTCGTGCTCGTCGACTGGTAAGTGAGAAGGTAGCGGTTCCGGAGTTCCCGTTCGATCTGGTCGTAAATCGCGTCGAGCTCGTCGACGTCTTCGATCAGGAACGCCTGCCCGCCGGTCTCTTCGGCGATGCGCTCCAGGACGCGTCGCGTGTTGCGGTCCCTGGCCGCGTGCTTGAGACCGATGGCGTAGATGGTCACGCCCGAGCGGTGCGCGGTCTCAAGTGCGCTCTCGAACGAGAAGGTGCTGTTCTCGTCCTTGCCGTCGGACAGGAGCAGGAGCGCCTTCTGGCCGCTGATGCCGTCGAAGTAGCTCAGCGAGTAGACGAGGCTGTCGTAGAGGGCGGTCGTCCCGACGGCTTCGAGACCCGCCAACGCCCGCTCAAGCTGGCCTAAGTCCTTGGTGAACCGGCTCTCGACCTGGGGACGGCTGGCGAAGGTGAGGACCGCCATCCGATCCTGGGGCTGGAGGGCCTTGTCCACAAAGCGCTGCGCCGCGGTCTGGACCTGCTCGATCGTGTCCTGCATCGAAGCCGACGTGTCGATCAAAAGGCCGGCGTGGAACGGCGTGTCGTCGACCCACTCGAAGCGGCGGATGGTCTGTGCGGCGCCGTCCTCGGTGATCCGGAAGCGATCCTGTTCCAGGCCGGGGATCGGGCGTCCCCGGTCGTCGACCACGCTCGCGAACAGTTCGAGGTACTGGACGTTGATCCGTTCGATCGGATTCGGGCTGTTGATGAACACGACGTCCTCGGTGTTGCTGCCGTCGGCGAGGAAGGCGGCGGCGCGCAGGTACGTCAGGTTGGGTCCGTCGAGAACCACCGGCTGCACCCAGGGCGGCTGGTAGAGGGTCGCGATCCGTTCCTCCCCGAGGAACAGCTCCAGGCGGTCGATCTCCTCGCCGTCGGGCGTGGCGATCTCGACCACTGCCCGCGTGCTCTCAAGGAACTGCTCCCCGGGGCGCGGTTCGATGAAGCGGGCGCGGAAGCGCTGGCCACCGCGGTTGACGGACATCTCGTCCGACGCGACGACCTCGCCGTCCTTCAGACCGTCGACCCGGACCCGGTGTTCGGTCGGGTGGGATCCCAGGTTCAGTTCGACATCGAACGGGGGACGGCGCTTGCGCAGAATCTCGCGGCCGTCGAGCGAGAAGGCGACCGCGTCGAAGTCCCCGATCGCGTGGGTCGAGAAGCGGACCATCCCCACGCGCACCCGCTCGTCGCGCGGGGGCACCAGCCGCAGCAGGCGCTCGCCGCGGGCGGCGGCCGCGTTCGCCTCGGCCAGGGCCGGGAAGGTCTCGAGGATGCTCTTGCGCAACGACTGCCCGTCCTCCAGGTTCGGCACCGGGACCGTCTCGTCGACGATGGCGAACCGTTGGCCGAAGACATCCTCGATCTTGAGCCGGATCTGGACGTCGCCGGGTCGCAGATAGCGGGTGAAGACTAGTGGGATGGCGTCCGTGTCCTTGCCGTCGGCGGGCAGTTCGAACCGGTAGCGGAAGGTCTCGAAGAGATGATCGTCGCGGATCACCTCGCCGGTCATCTGGAAGCTGTGGTACTCGCGGTCCTGGAAGCTTTTGCGGCCGGCGGTCGCCGCAGGCACCAGGACCAGACCATGGCTCACGGTGCGGGTCTGGTTCCGGCCCGGGAATTCCCACCGCGTCTCGACGTCGAAGCGGGACGCGGTGGCCGGGACCTCGGTGGTGAAAGAGGCGAAGGTGGCGAGCCACTCCTCCGGCGGCTCGGGCGGTGTGGAAACGTGCTCGATGACGGAGGCGCCAGCGAGGTCGTTCTGCAAGGTGCGGGCCGCCCAGGGCAGCCATTCGTCGGCGCACAGCACGGCGATGTTCGTGGTGGGCAGGCCGCGGCGCGACGCCGGCCGGCGCGCGGCGCTCTGATGCCAGAACGCGTAGGGGCGGTTACTGCTGGTGGCCAGGAAGATGACCACGAAGTGGCGCGGCGTGCGGTCGCTGCCGCCGTAGAACCAGATCTCCAGTTCGCTGCCGCGCGAGAGGCAGTACGAGGCGCTGCGCCCGTCGGGCAGGGTGAACCGTCCCGGCGGGCCGTTCAAGAGATAGAAGAGGGCGCGGGCGTCGTCGAGCGTGCCCCACTGACTGAGCGCGGCATCCACACGGTCCTCCCAGAGCACTTGGAGTTCGTTCAGCGGCGTCCTGGGGTCCGGATCGCGGGCCTTCCAGAAGGCCTGGATGAACGCTTCGCGCCGGTAGTCCTGGGGCAGGTTGACGAAGAGTTCCCGTTCCTCTTCGCTGATCAGCGGCCCGACGCGCTCCAGCCAGCGGACGAAGCGGGTATCGAGAGGCTGCGGCGGGGCGGCTTCCGGACCCGTCTCCGCAACCGGCGAGCGGCTGCCGGCAAAGGCCAGCAGCGACGCGGCGAGTGCTGCGGCGATCCTGAGGCGGGCGGTCATTGGCGTTGCGGTCATTGGCGTCAACGGATCTCGACGGCCATTGTTTCCCTGGGATTGGATCGGGTTACCGGGGTGTCAGTGCCCCGAGCGGCCCCGCTTGCGCACTCGCCGCATGACCGAGACCACGACGGCCAACGCGAGCACAGAGGCGGTGAGAGCAAGATCCTGCCTCAGCCAGGGGCCGGCGCCCAGATCGCGGACGATCACCTGGTCGACCCAGCGCAGGAACAGGAAGGTCGCGGCGATCAGCAGCAGCGAGTTGTACTCCCGCAGCAGAACAGTTCGCCAACTGAAGCTCGTCTCGGGAGGTCGCCACAGGTGGGGACGGGGCCAGAACGTCGGCGTGCGCTCGGTCCAGCGGCGGTGGGTGACGCCGAATCGCTCGCCGAGGAAGCGTTCCTCGGCGGCGATCACACGTTCGTAGAGCAGCCAGTAGACCAGGGCGGCGGTGAGCACGAACCACCACGACTTGACCGCGAGCGCGAACCCGAGCAGCACGAACAGGTTGCCCAGGTAGACCGGGTGACGGCTGAGTGAGTACATGCCGGAGGTGTTCAGCAGGCTGGCGCTGGGGGCCCTCAGGCTGCGAGTCGAGGCCCCGGGTGGCGCCGATCCGACGGCGGCCGCCCGCACGGCCATGCCGACCAGGGAGACCGTGAGGCACACCGCGAGCCAACCGAAGCCAGGGTCTGCCGGGAGCGCCGCCGATCGGCGTTCCAGTACCGCGAGCACGGCGGCGGGCAGCAGGAACACGACGAACAGACTCCGGTGCCGGAACAGGAACAGGCCCTGATCCGCCAGCCGGCGGCTGAGGGGGCCGAAGCGGCGCCGCGATTCGAGTCGCGGCGGGGCGGTAGCGGGCGCCAAGCTCAGGCTGTCGCTGTCGTTCATGGTTCCTGCAAACGGGAGGCCGCCACGCGTGCGGCGCCTTCCGGCGTGGTCAGCAGGAGATGGCCCTCCAGTGGATCCTGGTCGCGGCTCACTTCGACGAGCGCGAGCGGTGGTTCCAGGTCGTCCAGGTCGTCCCGTTCGATGAGCAGCCACACCGGCTTGTCGGTGCGGGCCACGAACCGGCGGAGCGCTTCTTCGTCCCCCTGATCGTGGACCTGGGTGCCGCCGTGGAGGTCAACCGCGAAGCGCCGGGTGTAGAACAGGAAGGCGGCATCGGGAAGAGGGTAGATCGCGTACGGCTCGTCGGGTTCCGCCCACTGGACGAGTTCGCGCGAGAGGGCGCGAGCGGACTTGAAGGCGTCGCCCAGAGGCAGTAGCCGCACTGCGGTGACCGACATGGCGAGTCCGAGGCCGGTGGCAAGGCAGGCTATCAGCAGATCGGGACGCCGCCGGGCCGCCAGCCACAGGCCCCCGAGGGAGGCCAGCAAGGGTAGCGCGGCAATCGCCTGGAGCTCGACGATGACGCCGTCGGGGAGCGAGCCGTCCGGCAGGTCGCGGGCCGCGACCGGCACCGCGGCGACCAGGGCGCCGAACAGCAAGGGCAGGATCCCTGCCGAAGCCAGCAAGGCCACCCGGTAGCGTGGCCAGTCGTCCCGGATCGCCAGTACGCCGTGGGCGGTGAGGATCGCCAGCGGCGCCGCGAGGGCCAGCAGGTACACCGTGCGTTTGCCGCTGGAGAGGCTGAAGAACACGAAGGTGCTGGCAATCCAGATCAGCAGGAAGCGGAACGCCTGCGCCCGGCGGCTCTCCGGCTCTGTGCGGGAGCGCCGGAAGGCGGCGTAGATCGCGACCGGGGCCAGCAGGATCCAGGGAGCGAAGGTCCCGGGCAGGGTCTGGAAGTAGTAGTGCCAGGGTTTCGGGTGGTAGGTGGCGCCGGCGTAGCGGGACAGGGTCTGGTCGAGCAGCAGGGCGTCGAAGTAGGACCGTCCGGCCAGCCACACCGCGGGGCCGAACCAGGCCAGGACGATGCCCGCCCAGAGCAGCAGGCCGCGCCCCAGTCGCAGCTCGCCGATCCCGGCGCGGTCGCGCTCGAAGGCCAGGAAGGCGGTCACCGCGAGCAGTGGCACGATCAGTCCGACCGGGCCCTTGGCGAGCGTGGCCAGACCCGCGCAGGCGAAGAACAGGAGGCTGGCGCGGCTCATGCTCGGACCGTCGTCCCCGGTTCGGAAGCGGGCCCGGGCCCAGAACAGGATCGCCAACAGTTCCAGGAACGTGAGCGTCATGTCGATCTGGCCGACCCGCGCGTTCCACATGACCAGGGCCGAGGTGCAGAAGATCGGCGCCGCGAGCCAGGCGGTTCTGCGGTCGAACAGACGGCCGGCGAGCACGAACACCACCAGCACCGAGCCCACCCCGGCGAGAAGAGACGGCAGCCGCGCCGCCACCTCGTCGACGCCGCCACGCAGGGCGCCGAGAAGGGCCATGTTCCAGAAGTGGAGAGGCGGCTTGTGGGTATAGGTCACGCCGTTCAGCCGCGGCACCAGGAAGTGCTCGAGGGCGAGCGGCGGTGTGAGCATCTCCCGCGCGACTTCGGCGTAACGCGGCTCGTCCGGGTTCCAAAGGTCGCGGCTGCCGATGCCGGGCAGGAAGACGGCGAGCGCGGCCGCGGCGAGGACCAGGTACGGAAGCAGGCGGCGTCGCACGGATCGCATCCTGACATAGGCTTCCGCCGCCGTCGCCGGTCTGACCGCTCCCGCGCGCCGCGGCTTGCGGCGATAGGGTAGAGCGCTCCGTTCTACAAAGACGCCTGCTCCAGGGACAGGCGGAGGTACCTGCCGATGGGCCAACTGCCGAAGTCCGTGATCATCACGGACGACACGATGAGGGAAGGGCTGCAGATCGAGAGTGCCGACATTCCCGTCTCGGAGAAGCTGCGGCTGCTCGATGCGTTGGGTGAGACCGGCGCCAAGGTGATCTCGATCGGCTCCTACGCCCACCCCAAGTGGACGCCGCAGATGGCCTGCATCGACGAGATCGCCGAGCGCTTCGTGCCCAAACCGGGTGTCCGCTACACGGCCGCGATCTTCAACCAGATCGGGTTCGAGCGCGCGGATCGCTGGTATCCCAAACTCGATGTCCGGCAGCGCCGGATCGGCACCCACGTCGAGTTGTGCGACACCTTTGCCCGCCGTAACTACAACGCGACCCAGGCCCAGCAGATCGAGCGCATCCCGGCGATGATCGAACGGGCCCGCGCGGGCGGGGCCAAGTCGGGCGCGGTGGCGATCGGCAACCCCTTCGGCTCGAACTTCGAAGGTCCGTTCACCCTCGAGCAGCGGCTCGACCTGCTGGCGCTGATGATCGACCGCTGGCATGAGAAGGGTCTTCCGGTCACCCGCTGCTCGATCATCGAGGCGATGGGTTGGAACATGCCCCACGAGGTGCGGGAGACGATCCTCGCGATTCGGGAGCGCTGGCCTGAGATCACCGATTTCCACTGCCACCTGCACAACACGCGCGGCGCCTCGATCGCCAGCTACTACGAGGCTCTGAGACTCGGCGTGCGGGAGTTCGACACCTCGATCGGCGGCATGGGCGGCTGCCCCTACTGCGGCAACGGCCGCGCGGCCGGTCACGTCCCCACCGAGGACTTCGTCGACTTCTGCCACGAACTCGGGGTCGAGACGGGTTACCGGCTCGACAAGCTGATCGAGGCCGCCTGGATCGCCGAGGAGGTGGTCGGCCATCCGCTCTGGGGCCATGTCTCCAAGGCCGGACCGCGGCCTCGCACCAGCGACCTCTATCCGCGGCAGATGCCCTTCGTGGAGACCCTCGACGAGGCCTCCCATTTCCGCAACGGACCGCCGGTGTATACCGGCCAGCGTTCTCCCTGGCGGCCCGACGCCGCCCTTTACCAGGAGTGACGGCTACCGCCGAAGCGGGGCCTTCCGCGAGCGTTCGCTACCAGGCGGACGAAAAGCCGCCGACGTTGCTCGCCGCGACGATGGGCCTCCAGTACGCGACCCTGTGCGTTGCCGGGATCGTGCTGACCCCGGCAATCATCGTCCGCGCCGCCGGCGGTAGCGACGAGTACCTGGCATGGGCGGTGTTCGGAGCGATCTTCGTGAGCGGCATCACGACGATCCTGCAGGCGCAGCGGCTGTGGCGCATAGGGGCCGGCTACATCCTGCTCATGGGCACCTCCGGCGCCTTCATCGCGGTCAGCATCGCGGCCCTGAGCGCTGGCGGTCCGGTGCTCCTCGCCAAGCTGGTGATCGTCTCCTCGCTGTTCCAGTTCCTTCTCTCCGCGCGCCTGTTGCTGCTGCGGCGGCTGTTTACGACGACCGTCACCGGCACGGTGATCATGCTGATCTCGGTCAGCGTCATGCCTATCGTGTTCGACCAACTGACGCAGGTTCCCGAGAGCGCCCCGCGGGCGGCCGGGCCGATCTCGTTTGCGGTGGCCATCGTGGTTATGGTTGCGTTCGGCCTGCGGGCCACCGGCATGTGGCGTCTCTGGGCGCCGGTCGCGGGTGTCGTCGCGGGCTCGATCGTCGCGGCGCCGCTTGGACTCTACGAGTTCGAGCGGGTGGCGGAGGCCGCGTGGATCGGTGCTCCGGTCGGCGGCTGGCCCGGGTTCGATCTGACCTTCGGGCCGTCCTTCTGGGCGCTGTTGCCGGGCTTCGTGATCGTGACCCTGATCGGGGCCGTCGAGACGATCGGCGATTCGGTCGGCATCCAGCGGGTCTCCTGGCGTGTGCCCCGGGCGCCGGACTACCGCGCGGTCCAGGGCGCCGTCGCTGCCGACGGTCTCGGCAACCTGCTCTCGGGTCTGGCGGGGACGGTGCCGAACACGACGTACTCGAGCAGCATCTCGGTGACGGAGCTCACGGGCGTCGCATCGCGCCGGGTGGGGATGTGGATCGGCGTCATCTTCATCGGCCTGGCGTTTCTTCCCAAGGCGCTCGCCCTGGTGCTCGCGATTCCCGGCCCCGTTGCCGGGGCGTACCTGCTGGTTCTGATCTCCGTCCTGTTCGTCCTCGGGGCGCGGATCGCCGGTCAGGGCGGGTTGGACTACCGCAAGGCGCTCGTGATCGGCGTGTCGTTCTGGATCGGCGTCGGCTTCGAGCACGACCTGATCTTCAGCGATCAACTGGGCGGCTGGGCGGCGTCCATCCTGGGCAACGGCATGACCGCGGGTGGACTCACCGCGATCTGCCTGACTGCGTTCCTCGAATTGACCAGGCCGCGCCGCCGCCGCCCGGAGACCGACGTCAACTCGGCGTCCGCCGCCAGGATCGGCCGCTTCCTGAGCACCCAGGCCACGCGGGCGCGTTGGAGGACGGAGGCCGCCGAGCGCCTGTGGTCGGCGGGCGAGGAAGCCCTGCTCAGTTTGCTCGGCGAGGACGGGGAAGGGGACCGCGGCGCGAACCGCCGGCTGCTGCTCCTCGCCCGGGTCGACCGCCAGACGGCCGAACTCGAGTTCATCGCGGCGCCGGGCGGGAGGAACATCGAAGATCGGCTGGTGCTGATGACTCCCGAGGCGCCTGCTCCGATCGAGAACGAGCTCTCGCTCCGCCTGCTGCGTCACTTTGCGTCCTCGGTGCAGCATCAGCAGTATCACGACACCGACGTGCTCACGGTCACCGTGAGCAGCGACAGCAAGGAGCCGAGCGGGCAGGTGGATACGGCGGGAATCTGAGAGGCGTCGGGAGCATTGTAGGATGCACGGCATCGATCACGCGCTGACGTACCGACCGCAGGACAGCCGAACAAAGTGACTGAAAGGCCCCACCTGACGTTCGTCGAGGAGATTCTCCTCCTCCTTCTGGACGACGACACCGGCGCGATGAAACGGGTCGCGCCGAACGTGATGGAGCTGCTCATTGCCGGCGCCATCCTGATGGACTTGGCGCTGCGCGGCCGCCTGGACTGCGACCTGCAGAAGCTGGTCGTCGTCGATGCGACGCCGGTGGGCGAGGAGATCCTCGACCGTCCGCTGGCGGAGATCGCCGGCGCCGACGACGAGGCAGACCCCCGAACCTGGGTGGTCCGGCTTTCGGCCCGGAGCAAGGAAACCCAGGAAGCGGCGCTGACACGCCTGGTCGAGCGCGGGATTCTCCGGGTCGAGGATCGGAACTTCCTGTGGGTGTTCGGCAGCCGCCGTTACCCCATGCTCGACGATCGGGAGGAGCGGGAGGTCAAGCTACGGATTCTGGACGTGCTGTTGAGCGACCGGATTCCGGCGCCGAGAGATGTCGCGCTGATCTGTCTGGCCGACGCCTCGAACGCCTTCCAGGTCATTCTCAGTCCGCAGGAGTTGCGGCACGCGGCGGCGCGGATCGAGTTGGTCCGCGGCTTCGATCTGATCGGCCAGGCAATGACTCGCGCGATCCAGAAGTCCGTTCAAGACATTGCCGCCGCGACGGCGACGGCCCATCACCCCTTCTATTGAGACCAGGAGAGTACTTGGCGTGATCGAGAGCACGAAGATCGGAGACGTGGTCGTTTGGGCCCCTGAGGGGCGAGTCGACGCCTCCTGTGCGCCGGACCTGGAGCAGGCCATGATGGCCAAGATCGGCGAAGGGGGTCGGGACGTCGTTCTGGATCTGGACCGCACCCGTTACATGAGCAGCGCCGGCTTACGCGTGGTGTTGGTCGTCGCCAGGGCCCTGCAGGCAAAGAACGGACACTTCGCCGTGTGCGGTCTGAACGACGAGGTGAAGGAGCTGTTCGAGGTCAGCGGCTTCAGCCTGATCGTGAATATCGTGCCGAACCGCGACGCCGCGGTGGCCGCGGTTCAGCAGGCCGACTGAGACTCCGGCCTGAGAAGCGGGCCGTTCGCCCGCGGCACCGCGGATGCGCGTCTTCTCTCCCAACCTTGGTCCACTCTCCGGCTCAGGGCGCCCGCTCTACCTGGCGGGCATGGCTCCTGTCACCAAGGCCCCTACAGCGACCAGCCTTCCCGATACGTCGGCTGGATGTACTCCCGCGGCACGACGACGCCGTTGGTCACCTTCAGCTTCTTCGGGTTCCAGACGATCTTCCGCTGCGAGCGGACCGCCAGGTTGCCGAGCAACGCGGTCTCGGTCATCGGGCCCGCGTGATCTGCGAAGTTGGAACCGTCCGGGTTCGTGGTGCCCGTCTTGATCGCGTCGATCCACTGCTTGTAGTGGCCATCGGTGCGCTCGTAGGTCTGCGGAACCGGGTTCTTGGCGATCTTCTCGTGCAGCTCCGTCGGGTAAATCGTCGGCTTGCCGGCGTAGATGTCGGCGGTGATCACGCCCTTGGCGCCGACGAACAACTGGCCGCTGTTGCCCGGCGGCCACTTGCCCTCGAACACCTTCGGCATCTGCGGCGTCAGGTTGCCGTCGCGCCAGACGACGGTCATCTTCGGGCGATTGCCGCGGGCGGGGTACTCGAAGGTGATCCGGGTCGAGGCGGGCGCCGTCTCCTTGAACAGCGGCGTCGACTCGGCGTAGACGGACGACGGGTCGCGCAGGTCGAAGATCCAGAACGCGGCGTCCATCGCGTGGCAGGCAATGTCGCCGATCGCGCCGGTGCCGAAGTCCCACCAGCCGCGCCAGGCGAACGGGTGGTAGTACTCGGAATGGTAGGGGCGCTCGGGCGCGGGGCCGAGCCACAGATCCCAGGCAACGTGCTCCGGCACCTCGTGGACTTCTTCGGGGCGCTTCATCGCCTGCGGCCAGATCGGCCGGTTCGTCCAGTACTCGACCCGATCCACCTCGCCGATCACGCCGGCTTCGATCCACTCGCGGATCAGGCGCGTGCCTTCGCCCGCGTGGCCCTGGTTGCCCATCTGGGTCGCGGTCCCCGCCTTGCGGGCGGCCTCGCCGATCATCCGCGCCTCCCAGATCGTCCGCGTCAGCGGCTTCTGGGTGAAGACGTGGAGGCCGCGTTCGAGCGCCGCCGCGGTGATCACGGCGTGGGTGTGATCGGCGGTCGACACCATGACCGCGTCGAGCTCGTCGCCGTGCGCGTCGAGCAGCTCGCGGTAGTCGTGGTAGCGCGCCGCGTCGGGATGCGCTTCCACGGTCTCCTTCGCCCGCTCCCAGTCGATGTCGCAGAGGGCCACGATGTTCTCGCTCGCAACGCCGACGACGTCGCTCCGTCCCTTGCCGCCGGCGCCGATGGCAGCGATGTTCAGTTTGTCGCTGGGCGCTTCCTGGCCCCGGCCGAGGACGTGCCGTGGGACGATCATCCATCCCGCACCGGCGGCGGTGGCGCCCAGCATCGTGCGCCGGGTCATCTCTTGCGTAGGCATCAGAACCTGCCTTTCCGTGTTTCTTCGTGCAGCCTGGGTGTGAGGTAGGTTACCGCAACCCTTGAACGTAAGAGGCAAGGGGAGCCGCCAATGCTCCGTCGCGCGCCCAGGGAGGAAGCACCGAGATGTCAGGCTGCACGATGACACTTAGGAGGAGTCTCGACGGAGGCCGCGCAGGCGGCGGATGGCCCCGAGTGGCCTTGCTCTGCATGGTCTGCTGCGTCGCTGGCGGATCAGGCGCTCCGGGCGCGGAGTCCGCGAAGCAGGGGCACTCGGCCGACGGGGAATGGCGGCACCACGGCGGCGACCACGCCTCGAGCCGCTACTCGCCGGCGGCCCAGATCGACGGCTCGAACTTCGGCCGGTTGGACGTCGCGTGGCGGTGGCGGACGCCGGATCACGAGGTGCCGCTCGACGTCCTGCCGGGCTACGACACCGGCCACTACCGCTCCGTACCGCTGATGATCGGCGGCCGACTGTTTGCGCCCACCAGCCTCGGACAGGTGGCGCTGCTCGATCCGGCGACCGGCGAGCAGCAGTGGGTCTACAACCCTCGGACCTGGGAGCGCGGCGGCACCACGATGCGCCCGGTCGGCGCGCGCGGCATCGAGTACTGGTCCGACGGCGAGAAGGAACGGCTGTTCGTTGCGACGATCGGCCGCCAGCTCGTCTCGATCGACGCCGCCACCGGCGAGGCCGACCGCGCCTTCGGCGAGGACGGCGTGGTCGACCTGGCGCGCGATCTCGGCCCGGGCGAGTACACCGTTCGCCACATCACCCATGGCGCACCGCCGATCGTGGTCGGCAACAGCGTCATCGTGGGCTCCAAGATCTTCGACTACTCGACGAAGAGCGACGCGCCGCCGGGACACGTCCGGGCCTACGACGTCCACACCGGCGAGTTCAAGTGGCGCTTCAACACCATCCCGCGGGACGACGAGGTCGGGGTCGAGACCTGGGAGAACGAGTCCTGGCGCACCGCCGGCAACGCGAACGTGTGGACGGCGATGAGCGCCGACCACGAACTGGGCTACGTCTACCTGCCGACGAGCACGCCTTCGAACGACTACTACGGCGCCGACCGGCCAGGCGCCAACCTGTTCGCGGAGAGCCTGGTCTGCGTCGACGCGGACACCGGCGAGCGCATCTGGCACTTCCAGACCGTCCACCACGGCATCTGGGACTACGACATCGCCTCGCCCCCGAACCTGATCGACATCGTCACAGACGGCAAGCTGATCAAGGCGGTGGCCCAGGTCTCGAAGACCGGCTTCACCTACGTCTTCGACCGCGCGACCGGCGAGCCGGTCTGGCCGATCGAGGAGCGGCCGGTGAACGCCAAGTCGACGGTGGCGGGCGAGAAGCTGTCGCAGACGCAGCCGTTCCCGACCAAACCGCCGGCGTTCGAGCGCCAGGGCGTCAGCGAGAACGACCTGATCGACTGGACCCCGGAGCTGCGCGCAGAAGCGCTCAAGATCGCCGAGAAGCTGGTGCTGGCGCCGATGTTCCCACCCCTGATCGTCCAGGGCGAGGGCGGCAAGGAGGGAGTGCTCGTGGTTCCAGGGGCCGCCGGCGGCGCCAACTGGCCCGGCGCCTCGGTCGACCCGATGACGGGCACGCTCTTCGTCGAGTCGCAGAATCGGCCCACAGGCATGTCCCTGGTGGCGCCGGATGCGGCCCGTTCCGACTGGCGCTACGTGATCGACTACGTCGACACGAGTGGGCCGCAGGGCCTGCCGTTGACCAAGCCGCCGTACCGGACCATCACCGCGATCGACCTGAACCGGGGCGAGCACCGCTGGCGGATCCCCGTCGGCGCCGGCCCGAAGAACCATCCGGCGATCGCGCACCTGAACCTGGACGACATGGGCACCGTCTACTTCGGCATGCCGGCCGAAGGCGGTCTGCTCGTCACTCGCACCCTGTTGATCGGTTTCGTCGCCGTGGACGAGGACGGCAACCGCTCGGCCGAAGGCGGCCTTCTGCGCGCCTACGACAAGGCGACCGGTGAGTTGCTCGCGGAAGTGGAAACCGATATCTGGCTGCACGGCCCGCCGATGACCTACATGCATCAGGGCCGGCAGTACATCGTCGTCGCCGGCGGGGGCGCGCGGAACCGCCGGGTGCCCGACGAGTTGATTGCCTACGCGTTGCCGGAGTCGACGATTGGAGGCTAAGTCAATGAAAAGCAGTCCCTGGGAACGCGGGCATCCTGCCCGCATCCGGCGCGAAGCGCCGGCAATTGGCTTCGTGGGGGTTGTGTTGATGTCACTCTTCTTTCTGGCCTTCGGCGCGCTGCCCGTCGCCGCCGAATGCGAGCCTCGAGAGGCCGAAGGCCCGGTCACCGTCGAGTCCTGCCCGATCGAGAACGCCGACTACCCCCTGGTGCGGGCAGAGATGACAGTCCGAGGTTCCATGTCGGCAGTCATCGCTCTCCTCGCCGACGCCGCGGCCTGCCCCGACTGGCAGTCCATGTGCGTCGAAGAACGCGCGACCCCGCTCGACGCCCCGTTTCAGACCCTGCGCCAACGCGTCTCCGGCAAGGGCATCAGCCGGCGCATCACCATGGACCGCGCGTCATGGTGGCGGACCGCCGACGGCCACGTCATCGGCGACATGGCCGGCGCCGACGACATGACACCCGAATTCAAGGGGAAGCGGGTCCTCTGCGTGCGGTCACGCTGGTTCCTGGCCCCCGGTGACGAAGAAGGAACGATCGAGATCGTTCAGGAAACCGTCAGCGACCCGCAACCCCCCTTCGGCCTCGGCGCGGGAGCCGTGACGCCCCGCACCGCGAAGACGCTGCTCGAGACGTTTTCGAACCTCGGCGCCCGGCTCGGTGCCGGCCAGCACGGCGCCGGCCCGGACATCGAGTCGTTGCCGCTTCTGGAGACGGACCTGCCGGACATCGGCGCCGAGTTCGCCCGCTGCCAGGCGGCGCGGTAAGCCGCGTCGGTCACGCCTGTCTAGGGTGGGGCAGGCTGTTCAACAGCTCGGCTTCGCCCAGGAGACGGTTGCCTGATTGCCTCGGGTTGACCGAGTCACGCCAGCATGACAGAGTGTCTCGCAGATGAGATACGGGAGGCTCCGATGACGACGGAGAGTTCGATGCTGCACGTCCGGATGGACACCGAGATGAAGCAGAAAGCGACCGCGGCGCTCACGGCGATGGGACTGACGGCCTCGGAAGCCGTGCGGCTACTGTTTCACCGCATCGCCGTCGATCAGGCCTTCCCGCTCGAACTCAAGGTGCCGAACGCGCAGACCCGCCACGCCATGGCCGAGGTGGACGAGATGGTGAAGAAGCGCAGCGCGCGGTTCGCCAGCGCGGACGAGGTGTTTGCGGAGCCTGAAGAAGCCAGCGGCCAGTAAACGGGCCAAGCTGCCGCGCCAGGAGAGGGCCTGGGAGATGCGAGGGGAGCAGTATGTTCTGATGAAGTCCCCATCGGCCTCGGGGAGCCGGCGCTGCAGGAGACCGGCGTTCCCAGGCGTTACCCCAGCACGATCTCCGCCGCCTGCCGCAGCTCGTCCTTGCTGGCGGCGCCGACCATCAGGGTGGTCACGTCGCTGTCTTCGAAGGCCTGGAGGCGGTCCTTGATCCGTTCGGGAGGGCCGACGAGGGAGATCTCGTCGGCGAAGCCGTCGGGAACGGCGGCGATTGCTTCCGCTCGCTTGCCGGACATGAACAGGTCCTGGATTTGGAAGGACTCGGCCTCCCAGCCCATGCGGGCCATCAGTTCGCGGTGAAAATTGCGCTTCTTGGCGCCCATGCCGCCGACGTAGAGGGCCAGGGACTGCTTGATCGGCAGCAGGGCCTCGGCGACATCGTCGTGGACCCGGAGCCGGGCGCCGTAGGGGACTTCGAAGTCGTCCCGGTGGCCGGCCAGGGACTCGGCGTAGACCTCGGGGCGGTAGGGGGAGTAGTAGAGGGGCAGCCAGCCGCTGCAGAGTTCGGCGGCGAGGGCGACGTTCTTGGGCCCTTCGGCGCCGAGGAAGATCGGCAGATCGGAGCGCAATGGATGGACGATCGAGCGCAGCGGCTTGCCGAGACCCCAGGAGCCCTCGCCGGTGTAGGGGAGCTGGTAGTGCTCGCTGTGCTGGGTCACCGGCTCCTGGCGGGCGAGGATCTTCTGGATGATCTCGATGTAGGCGCGGGTGCGCGACAGGGGCTTGGCGAAGGGTTGCCCGTACCAGCCCTCGACGACCTGGGGGCCGGAGACGCCGAGGCCGAGGATGACCCGGCCCTGGGACAGGTGGTCCAGGGTCATTGCGTGCATCGCCGTGGCGGCAGGCGTGCGCGCCGAGATCTGGGCGATGCCGGTGCCGAGGCGGATCTTCGAAGTGTGGGCGCCGATCCAGGTCAGGGGCGTGAACACGTCCGATCCCCATGCCTCGGCGGTGAAGACGCAGTCGTAGCCGAGCGCTTCCGCTTCGACTGCCATATCGACGAAGTCGGGGCGCGGTCCCGCGCCCCAGTAACCGAGCTGGAGTCCGAGTTTGAGTGCCATGGCGGCGGAAGCTAGCAGGTGTGGATCGGCCCGCAGCCTCCCGCCGCGTGCTCGGCGAAGCCGAAGCCGCCGAAGAAGCCGCCAACCAACGGTGGCGCGAGGTTGGGCCGCCGAAGCCGCCGCCTGGAAGGAGTTTCAGGCGGAAGCAGGCGCCAGCATCCGGGCGGGCCGCGGCGTTACCGACCTGCGACACCCCGGATCGAGGCTGAGCCATCGACAGTCCGCATGGCGTTACGCCCGCGACCAGCTCGGCCGCGGTGTACGCGAACCGGAGTGCTACGCTAAGCGCTGGGAGTGAGGGGAAGCCTAGGCGATGAAGCTGCAGGTCGTGATTCATGAGGCCGACGAGGGCGGATACTGGGCGGAAGTACCGTCTATCCCGGGTTGTGCCACCCAGGGAGATTCCTTCGAAGAACTGCTGAACAACCTTTACGAGGCGATCGAGGGGTGCCTTTCCGTTGAAGTCGCTGACGTTCCTGTCTCCGGCACGGACCGGGTCATCGAAATCGCTGTGTGAAGGCCCTGACCGGCAAGCAGTTCTGCTCGCTGCTCGAATCGCGAGGATGGCAGTTGAAGCGGATCCGAGGCAGCCATCACATCTTCGTCAAGCCGGGCTTTGCGGTTCGTATCTCGGTTCCAGTCCACAGGGGCACACTGAAGGGCGGCCTTCAACGACACCTGATGAAGCTCGCCCAGATCAAGGACTCGGAGTTGTAAGCTCCGCCATCCACGCCAAACAGGGGACGTGCGCTCCCAAACGTCGCGGCATGGTGGCCGTTTTGAGGGGCAGCCTTGAGTCGATCGAGGCCTGATCGCGGCTGGCGCTGGCCCGAATGAGGTAGACGAGAGTTCCAGCCCGCCTCTGTGGTCCGCTTCAACGTTCCCCCGATTTGCCGGGGCTGGCCAGGAGGCGTAGCGTGCCGTAGGGCACCCTTGGGCCTTGTCGCCGGCTGCCGGCGAAGGCGATCAGTTCATTGGGCCAGCCCCGCTTCGGCGGTGCCATGCTTACTGTAGTGTCCCTCAAGGCCATGAAGCTTGAGCCGCTTGACACCGGTGTTCCCGTAGTGGAGCGTGTCCGTGCTGCGCTCGCCAGCGGTGCCGACTTGTTGGCCAGAGACGAGTTCGGCTGGACGCTTCTGCACGAAGCTGCCTGCGAGGGGGATGCTGAGGCCGTCAGGCTGCTGATCTGCGCTGGTGCCGAACCGAACGTGGTGGTGCAGGGCGATGGGGATGACAACTACGGTCAGACGCCTCTGCACTGTGCTGCCCGAAACGGCAATCTTGAGTCGGTGCGGGCGCTGGTCGCGGCCGGCGCCGACGTGAGTGCGCGGGCCGAGGAAGGCGAGACGCCTTTGCACGTTGCTGTCGTCTTCGGCTCTTCGGAGCTGGCGTATGCGCGAAGCCACCCTGGCGACGAGCGGGAAGGGAAGGGCAAATCGGGAGCGCTCCCGCGGGGGTTTACTCGCTACGTTGAGTCAGTGAAGGTGCTGCTCAACGCCGGCGCCGACCCAAGTGCGCGAACCGAATCGGGCGTGACGCCTCTGCACCTGGCTGTCGACGGCGACTTTTTCGGCGATTGAGGTGCAGGTCCCTTGGGAGGAGGACGTGAGCGTGACGGAGGACGCGCTTCGGGTCGAGCTGTCGGATGGGCGTACGGTCTGGGTGCCGGTAGCCTGGTATCCGCGACTGGTTCATGCCACGGTGAGGGAACGGGCGAACTGGGAACTGATCGGGAATGGAGTCGGCATTCGTTGGCCTGACCTGGACGAGGACGTCAGTGTCGAGGGTTTGATCGCCGGTCGTTCGTCGGGTGAGAGTCAGCGGTCACTGCGCCGATGGCTGGAGGCCCGGGCCTCGATGCGGCACGGCGTGGACCCAGAGTAGGTTGCTCGTTCTTGCGGCACCGTTCTGGCGGTGCCAGTCGCGTAGTAGGGTGGCACGAGACGACTTGGGCCACACGCCCCTCCACTTTACTGCTTGGTATGGGAGCCCCGAGTCGGTGGAGGCGCTGCTAGCTGCTGGCGCCGACGCGAACGCCAGAAACGAGGTTGGAGATACGCCCCCTCATGTGGCTGCCTCTGGTGCCAGGCTGGGAGCACTGAAAGCGATCATCGCGGCCGGCAGCCACCTGAACCTGCGGAACGAGTACGGCTTCATGCCCATCCATCAAGCCGCTACCTGCCCCGCTCTTTCTCTCTGCGCCGAGGCGATCAGGGTGTTGATCGCCGCCGGTTCGGACCCGAATGCGCGAATCGGTGATTGCGGAGAGGACCATCATGGGAAGTGCTGCAGGCGAACGCGAATCTGGACGAGGTGAAGGGGTCGGACGACTACTGGCGTTTGAACGACGCCCGCTTCAACCATCCGCCGGCGGCTGACCCCGGCGAACCCGACGTGCCGTAGAGCAGTCAGCGACCACGGCGTCTGCAGCGCTTGATAGCTTGCGCCCGTGTCGGTGAAGGACCAGTTCGACGCACTCCGCATTGAGGACCTGGCGGCCCGCACCGGGTTCAAGTGGAGCCGCTACACTGCCAATGGCAGCGGGATTTTGCCGGCGTGGGTGGCGGACATGGACTTTCCCATCGCCGAGCCGATTCAGCGCGTGGTGCGGAACCTGGTCGAGCGGTCCGACCTCGGCTACTGCGAGCCGCCGGATATCGGCGATCTGCCCGAGATCTTCGGCCGGCGGATGGAGGAGCAGCTTGGCTGGACGGTGGCGCCGGAGCGGATCCGCTTCCTGGTCAACGCGCTCCAGGGCCTCGACCTGTCGCTCATGCTGGGCAGCGAGAAGGGCGATGGGATAGTCGTCCAGACGCCGATCTACCCGCCGTTCCTCGAGGCCGTGGCCGGCACCGGCCGGCGGCTGGCCGAGTCGCCGCTGCGCCGCGGTGCTGGGTCCGGCGCCGGAAGTGGGCGCTTCGAGATGGACCTCGACCAGTTGCGGTCCGTGATCGACAAGGACACGCGGGTGTTCATGCTCTGCAACCCGCACAACCCGAGCGGTCGCTCGTGGACCCGGCGCGAGTTGGAGGCGGTCGCGGAGCTCGCGATCGAGCACGACCTGATCGTGCTTGCCGACGAGATCCACAACGAACTCGTGTTCCCGGGCCACCAGCACACCGTGTTCGAGACTCTGGGCCCCGAGGTCAAGGAGCGCACGGTCACGATCACGTCGGCGACCAAGTCGTTCAACCTCGCCGGGCTGGAGCTCGCGCTGCTGGTGTTCGGCAGCGAGAAGTTGAAGAAGCGGTTCGACGAACTGCCGCATCTTGTCCTGGCGCATCCCGGCATCCTGGGCGTCGAATCGGCGCGGGTGGCATGGCGCGACGGAGGGCCATGGCTTGCGGAGACGGTGTCCTACCTGGACGCCAACCGCGCTTTCCTGACGGACTTTCTGAACCGGCGCCTGCCGGGGATCGTGCACGGGCCGCAGGAGGCGACGTACCTCTACTGGCTCGACTGCCGCGGCCTCGACCTGCCGATGCCGGCGTCCCGGTTCTTCCTCAAGCGGGCGAAGGTGGCGCTCAACGACGGTGCGGAGTTCGGGCCGCCGGGCTCGACGCTCGGCTTCGAGCGCTGCGCGCGGCTGAACTTTGCCACCTCCCGCGCCATTCTCGAGGAGATCCTCGAGCGGATGGCGGCCGCGGTGGGGAGAGCCTGAGAGACTGGATCGCGCCGATGGGAAGACTGCGAAGACTGCGAAGGCAAGCTGGCAAGTTGCCGGACTCGGTTTTCCTTGTGTGCCTCGTGCTGGCGCCGCTATCCGTCCTGGCCGTGCCGGGGGACGCTGTAGCACAGGCGCCCGCGCCTGCGACCGGCGAACTGCCGGATGTCGAGTGCCTTCGTCTGATGCGTCGGGCGCAGATCGCGTGGCTGTCCTCCCAGCCGGCCGAGGAGATCGGATGGCTCAAGAGGGCGCGCCGCGATTGCAACGAGCCGGTTGCGCCCCTCACCGCACTGCTGCGAGTCCATCGGCGAAACCCGCTGCCTGAGAACGAGATGCAGGGGTATCGAAGAGAACTGCTCGGGGCGTTGGACGATCCATCTACTGCACCGTCGCCAGGTGTTGTCGAGCACATCGCCCGCAGTGAGGAAGCGGACGAAACGGTGCTGCTGGCGGCGTTCGGCCTGGTGGAGCAGCGGCTGGCGCTGGAGAGTCCAGATCGCGCACGGTTCCTGCGGTTGAAAGCACTGCTGCAGCAGCGTCTCCGGCGGCTCCCCGAGGCTACGGAAACGGTCGTGCAGTTGCGCGCCACCGAGCCGCGGAACGAAGAGATCGCCTGGGCCCTGCTACGACTGCTCATTCTCCAGTCGAATTGGGGCGCCACCGCCGACCTGCTCGGTGAGATGGTGCGGGATGGCGCGCAGGGACTTCGCTCTCGCTATGCACAGGCGCTTGCGCGGGCCGGCCGTGTGGACGAAGCGAATCAGCAGTTGAGGATCGTTGCCTCTGAACTCGACCATAGCGATCAGATGGAGCTGAATGACTTCGCGGCGGAGGTTCTCACCGCCGCGTGGAATTTGAGGGATTCTGGCCGTTTCGATGAAGCGGAGAGCCTGTTCCGCCTCGCTGAGGAGCATGCGCATGAGGACAACCGGGTCAGCAGGGAGGCGAGGCGTGCGCTCGTTGAACTCTACGGCACGAAGGAACAGCGCGCCTCGCACCGGCAGGCGGCGGAGGATCAGTGGCAGCAGGTGACGGATCCCCAGTTGATCCTGAACGAGGGTGCGAACCAACTGAGTGCGGGCAATTTCGATCGGGCGATCGAGCTATTGAAGCGGGCGGCCGAAGAGCTGGGTCACCTGGAGGCGGTCTGGTACAACCTGGGCTTTGCCGCGTATCGAGCGGAACGGTGGGAAGAGGCGTCGCAGGCGCTTGATCGTGCTGGCGAGTTGAACGATCAGCGGGCGGACACCTTCTTCTTCAGCGGTCTCGCGCTTGCCAACCTGGAGCGCTGGGAGGAGGCGATTCCGCGGCTACTGCGGACTCTCGAGCTCGATCCAGGGCGGCGTCTGGCCCACTACCACCTTTGGGTGTGCTACAAGTCGCTCGGCCGTGAAGCCGAGGCCGCCAGTCACCGGGCTGAGTACGACTCTCTGGGTGAAGGGCAGTAGGCGCGCTCGGGGAGAAGAGCTCTACTAGAACTTTCGAACGTAGCGTTCGAACTCAGCTTGCAACGCCTCGGGCGTTGTCCCATAGGCCGCGGTGATCGCGTCCTGTCCTGAGTAGCCCTCGACGAGGTAGAGCAGCATTGCGGCGAAGGGTTGCTCGGTGTCCCACTCCTCCCTGCCGTGGCGCAGGAAGTGGGTCAGCAGCCAGGAGAAACCGTAGTACTGCTGGTAGCGCAGGCCGTAGAACGTGTCTCGCGTCGCTTCGAGAAGCTCGGCCACGGTCGGCGCTTCGCCCCGCTTCAAGCTCGCGCGAGCTTCGGCCAGGCTCCAACTCGCCGTGCCCCGCAACTGCCGGGCGCGACGGTGGAAGATGACGTACTTGCTGCCGCTTGTCTTGCCCGGAATCAGGTGACCTTTCTCGATCTTGGAGTTGGCAAAGTACTCTGCCAGACCCTCTTCGGCCCATCGCGGCAGCTCCTTCCCGGGCGCCGTCAGGTGGCTGTCGCTGAATGCGTGGAAGGCTTCGTGGAACATCGAGTGCACCAGTTGGTCAGAGCTCTGGACTTGCTGGTGGAAGGCCATCAGACCGGGCGGACGATAGAAGCCGGCGCCGAAGCCCGTGCTGCCCAATTGCCGTTGCAGTGCGACGAGACTCGCCTGCTGGCGAAACAGATAGACGACGGTCTTGAAGTTCTCCGGCAGCGGCTCGATGTGCGGATCGAAGAGCGAGTGGAAGACCTGATAGATCGCCTCCATGTTGCCGGCAAGAGCAGTGATCGTCGCTTCTTCCCTGGCGTCGCTGATCAGGATGAAGCGGCGAGTCTCCCGACGTCTCCGGTGATCCTTGTCGATGTACCTCTCCGCGGCCTCGACGGCGCGGTTTAGCGCCCGGGCGCGTTGGGATGGAGTCAGCGGTTCGGCTAGTTCGGTCAGGCCGCCCGCCGCCACGAGCACCTCGAGCTGTGGGTCGAAGTTCTGGCTGGCGAGTTCGTACTGACGTTCTCCTTCAGGACTCTCGAACTTCAGGCGCCACGAGAGGGTTGAGGGCACGGGCTTGTCCTCCCCGTCCCTGGCCGGCCCGTAGCGCCAGTCCGCCAGATTGCGCTTCACATGGAACCGGAGCAGATCGTCGAACCTGGACGAAGGTTGGATCGCGAGAACCTCCACGCCGGTCACCGCTCCCGCAGAATCAATCTCGATGCGGACCTCAACCTCCGGGTCGAGATCGCTGCCGGCCATCGCTCTCGGCGCGACCAGTTCGTAGTTGCGGATCGCCACCGGGCCGGCGACGATCTCGTCCGCGTCTTGCTGGGCCGCGGCGGCCGCGGCGCCAGCTACGAGCCCGAGGAAGCTGACTGCCGTAAACAGGGCCGGTAGACAATGCCGGCCGCCGCGGGTGCGGTTGCTGACGTCCGCGCTCAGTCGCCGGAGACGGGCCACTTCAGGACCCTGCGCGTGCTGGGCGGCTCGGCGCCGCCGTCCACGACGGCCTGAGGCCCCCGCGTCGACCCATCGGGCAGGAAGGAGCGCAGCCAGGCGGTGGCGACCACTTCGGCGATCCCGAGGATCTCGCCGCGGCTGCTGCGGGGGTGCGCCGCGGCCGTTTCCACCAGCTCGACGAGTCCCCGTTCGGCGGCGCCGGCCGGGAAGCCGAAGACCCCGCACAGACGTCCCGTGGTCTCGCCCTCCAAGGCCACGACGCGCGTGCCGACGAGGTCGCCGGCTTCCAGGGGCTCCATCGCCGGATGCGGTTCGACCTGGACCTGCTGGCGGCTGGTCACCTCTTCCAGCGCGACCCGGCCGTTCTCCGGACCGATGCGGTAGAGCTGCAGGCGGCTTCCGACCAGTGCCTCCAGCCAGCGCCGCTCCGTCACTTCCAGCAGCAGCCCACCCGCTCCGAGCAGCTTGTCGGCGAAGCTGAAGGAGCGGCAGTCGCCCTCGTCGGCGTCCGGCTCGAAGCGCCCCTGGGCGAGCAGGCAGCTCATCGCGTTGGCGAAGAAGATGGCCTGATCGCGGCCACTGCGGGCCTGCAACTGCTCTTCGAGGTCGATCCGCTCCTGGTCGTCCAGGCCGATCAGGAACTGGTCCTCGATCGCCCACTCGACTTCCTCGCCGTACCGTTCCAGCAGCCAGCCGCTTGCTCGCTCCACCGCGCGCCCGAGCGCGTCGGGGCCGATCGAAGGGGGGGCAACGTGCTGCTGTTCCATGCCGGGATGCTAACGCCGATTCTCTGTAAATACCACAAAAGGCGTAACTTAGCGATAAGGATGCCCTCTTCGAAGCGGCACCCTGTTTATGCGGAATCGGTGTCTTCCTCGCCATTTGAGGCGTCCATCACGGCGTACGCGCGCTCTACGCACTGGAGCTTGATCGTGTCCGGGGCAGTGGCCAGGAAGCCCTGCCACTCGATCGTCGAGATCGCCTCTTCGGCGGTCAGACCCTGGTCGCGAGCGCTCACGGCCTGGTTCCAGAAGTCGCTCAGGAAGTCGCGCAGCGCCGCCACCTGGGCCATGTCGCTGAACGCCTCCCCGTGGCCGGGAAGGATCAGGTCGAAATCGAGTTCCTCGAAGCGGTCCAGCGTTTCGAGCCATTCGTCGACGTAGCCGTCGCCGATGTAGGCGCCGCCGGCCAGCACCAGGTCGCCGGTGAACACAACCCGCTCGTTGGGCAGCAGGACGACCACGTCGCCGCCGGTGTGACCGCGGCCCAGGTGGAGCAGTTCAATCGGCCGGTCCTGGCCTTCCCAGGTGCGGTGGATCGTCATTCGCTTCTTGAGCGTCATGTTCGGCGGCGTCGGTTCGGTCTCGTCGAGGTCGACGTAATGCGCTTCCTGGACTGCGATCTGCTGCATCAGATCTTCCTTGTCCTTGCCGTCCTCCATGGCGTCGGCGTTCTTCTTCATCTCCGCGATCTGGTCGGGGATCCAGTTGGAGAAGTTCTGGAACGTGCCCTGCTCCAGAACGTCGCTCATCAGCATCTCGCGTGTGAACTCGTGGCCGACAATCGCCACGTCCTCGGGGAAGACCTGGTTCCCGTGCGCGTGGTCGAAGTGGTAGTGGGTGTTCACGAGGTGCGTTACGGGCTTGTCCGTGACCTCCGCGATCGCGGCGAGCAGGGCGCGGGCCGCGGCCGGCGTGACGTGGGAGTCGACGACCAGTGCGTCCTCGTCGGTGAGCACGAGCATCGAGTTGCTCTGGACGAAGATCGAGCCCGTGCCGACGACGAAGTAGACGCCGGGGGCCACCTCGTCGAAGCGGTGGGTCTCGACGTCTTCGGCGGCGCAGCCGGCGAGACAGGCGGCCAGGGCGACGACGACGAGACAGGTAAGGGCGGGGCGGTAGGTCGGACGCATGGAGTTGCTCCTCTCCGTTCTGTTCCTGGTAATCATAGAGCCTCCGGGGCCGGATTCGGCGCCTTCCGTCGGTGAATTCAGAGTTCCAGCCGCCGCATCTGGCGCACCGCGTAGTCGCAGGCGCGGGCGGTGAGCGCCATGTAGGTCAGGCTCGGGTTCTGACAGGCGGACGACGCCATCGCGGCGCCGTCGGTGACGAACAGGTTGGGCACGTCCCAGGACTGGCACCAGCCGTTGAGCACCGAGGTCTCGGGATCCCGGCCCATCCGCGCCGTGCCCATCTCGTGGATCGCGAAGCCGGGCAGGGAGTTGCGGTTGAAGGTGCGGATGTTCGTAGCACCCAGCGCTTCCAGCATCTCGGCCGCGCGGTTCTGGATGCCCTCGCGCATGGCGCGCTCGTTCTCGCCGTAGTTCATCGTGATCCGGGCGGCGGGGATGCCCCATCGGTCCTTGAGTTCCGGGTCGATGGTTACCCGGTTGTCCGGGTTCGGCAGGTTCTCGCCGAAGCCGGTGAAATTGAGGCGCCAGGGGCCGAGGCCGCGCAAACTGGCCTTGTAGTCGGCGCCGAAGCCCGGTTGGCCGATGCCGCCCTGCCACTGGGTCGGCCGCCGGGCGCCGCACTGGTAGCCGAAGCCGCGCAGGAAGTCCTTCTCCCGGGTTGCTTCGGCCCGGTCGCCGTCGAGATTCACGAAGCGGGGCAGGTAGCAGGCGTTCGGCCGCCGCCCGAAGGTCGTCTTGTCCTCCAGGCCGTCCAGATTGCCGTTGGCGCCGGCCTGGAAGATGTGGTCCATCAGGTTGCGGCCGACCTGACCGCTGGAGTTCGCCAGGCCCTCGGAGAAGCGGGGGGTCGCCGAGTTCAGGAGGATTCTCGCCGACTCGATCGTCGACGCGCACAGGAAGACGAGGCGGCCGTGCACTTCGATCGACTCCAGCGACTCGCCGTCGACCAGGTGGACGCCGCTCACCCGGTCGTTCTGCTCGTCGTAGATCAGGTTGTAGACGACGCTGTTGGGGCGCACCGTCAAGCGGCCGGTCGCCTCGGCGGCCGGCAGGGTCGCGTTGAGGCTTGAGAAGTAGGACCGGCTCATGCAGCCGCGGCGGCAGATGCCGCAGTAGTGGCAGGCGCGGCGACCGAGGTGGTGGCGGGTGAGCACGGCGACCCGGGCGGGAGTGAACCGGCGCGTGCCCCCGAAGGCGCGGTCGAGGCCCTCTCGAACCCGCTCCTCCATGCAGCTCATGGCGATCGGCGGCAGGAACTGGCCGTCCGGAAGCTGCGGCACGTTCTCGGGCTGGCCGGCGATGCCGACGAACGACTCCACGTGGTCGTACCAGGGCGCCAGATCCGGGTAGCGGATCGGCCAGTCCGTGCCGTAGCCGTCGCGGGCGTTGGCGCCGAAGTCGAGGTCGCTCCAGCGGTAGCTCTGCCGGCCCCAGAGCAGGGACCGTCCGCCCACCTGACGGCCGCGAATCCACAGGAACTGCTGGGCGCCCTCACCGACCGAGTAGGGGTTGTCGATGTCGTCGACGAAGAACTTGCTCGACCACTCGTCGCAGGCGCCGGCGCGGCTCTGGATCGGCTGGCGGTCGGCTTGCTGCTTGCGGTCCTTCAGGCCCCGGTACGGCATCTGCCAGGGCGGCGTGTGCTCGTTGTAGTCGCGCTCGGGCACCACCGGCGGGCCCGCCTCGAGGACCAGCGTTTCCAGGCCCTTTTCGGTCAACTCCTTCGCCGCCCAGCCGCCGGTGATGCCGGAGCCGATGACGATCGCGTCCCAGACCTTGCGCTCGATGATCTGAACCATGGTCGCGGCGGCCCTCAGGCGTCCTCGATGTCGACGCAGGGATCCCAACGTCCCGGCACGATCCGGTAGCCGAGTTCCGACTTCATGCCTGCCTCGGAGGTGTAGTACCCGAACAGGGTCAACCACTTGACGAGGTCGAAAAACGGTTGCTCCTGGAGCCGGTCCGGGTTGCGCGAGAAGGCGCGGCCAGAGCGTATGGCGATCGCTTCGTTCTGGGCTTCGGTCAGGAGTTGGTCCTTCTGCGTGTCGGAGAGATCGACGAAGCGGGTGGCGTCGGGATTGCCCTCGCGGGCACGGGCGTCGAAGCGGTCGAGCTCGGCAAGCAGGTGATTCCGCGCCGCGTCCGGCAGCCAGCCCGACAGCAGCCGGTCGACGAAGCCGGGGATCCCGGCGTCGCCGGCGCCCGGGGTGTCCGTCGTCGGCAGGATGCGCTCGGCGATCGCGTTCAGCGTGCCGGCCTGGTGCTCGGTGAGGACCGTGAGCGGCTGCGGCTCGCCGGCGTCGCCTTCCTGCCGGTGCAGATGCAGATGGGCGAGGTGGGCATTCGCGAACAGTTCCGCCGGCAGCAACGGCAGGGCGGCCGCGCCCCCGATTACCTGGAGGGCCCGGCGGCGGCCTATGGCGTTGGTGGGCTCTTCAGCCGGCGAGCGGGTCATCGCGCAGCAGTTTAGCCGCGGTGCGCCGGAGTTGCGGGCGAGACGCCCGCTCTTGCAGTTCGCGCTAGCTTGCGGATCGCTTGGCGTTGGCGCCGGTCGCGACATTTGGCCGGATACTGGTCGCCGACGAGGTCACGCCTTTCTGCCGGTTGTCGGACCGTAGACAAGGGGGTTGGGCGCGCCGGAATGGGACACCCATCGCGCCTCGCCTGAGTAGCCGTCAAACTGCCCGAGAATGGTGAGGTCGTTCTCGCCGACGATCAGAGTCAGGGCCGGCAGTCCATCGTTGCCCATCTCTTTGGCGAGGTTGTCGAGAGCTCGTCGATCGAGGCGACTCGGTGACGAGTCCCGCCCGACCGGGTGCGAGTGCCATTCTCCGACGTAGCCCAGCATCCCGTCAGTAGCGCGTTCATGGCTTCGTACTCTCCGAGAGAGATCTCGTGCTCCCCGGATGTACAGAGTTGGCCACTCGGTGCTGTCACTCGGAGAGGGAACTCGCGTGACCAGGTGAATTGTCAGGTGTTCCAAGTCGTGCGACCCGATCAGCACGCCGCCTGTCTCGTTGGGAAGCTTCTCACACCGTGATCTGTGGAGTTCCTCGACCAGCTTGTCGTCAAGTGCGACCGTCCACTCGCCGAGGCGAAGCCGAGAGACTCTGGAAGGCACTACGTCCACCCTACGGACCGAGCCGCCCTGACCACATCGCCAGATTGTGATCGCGGCCTCAGATCCGAGTCCTCGAATCTCGGAACTGGCAATGGCGCCGTGCAGCGCAACACGGTCGTGTGGAAGCACAAACGACACGTCCCGACAGCCCTGACCGAATCTCAAGCGGTCCGCCTTCGCCTCGTAGTGACCGGCCAGTTGGTCGCTTTCAAAAAGTGCCCGATAGAACTGCACCTCGAGATCATGGAGCGTGAACTCGCGAGCTTCGTCCTCCGCGAGCATCACAAGGTCGCTGCCGGCCGGATTGAGGTAGGCCGACACCCGTCGCCCCTCGGAGTCGGCGTGAGCCAAGTACCTGGCCACTGCTACCGAGGCGCTTAGATCGAGAATGACGTCTGCGTGTCTTATGGCGTCCTGTACGTGTGCCCGGGTGTTCCTCTCCGTTGACAGCACATTCAGCGGGAGCGACTGGGTGGCCGGTTCCGTGGTGAAGAGCCCCGAGAGTTCTTCGGCAAGTGCCTGAGACTTCGGGTGGCCCACACGGGAACCGCCTAGGAGGTGCCGACTGAGATTGTGCGGCAGCAGTGTGTCGTTGTCCACCAACGTGAGAGGGCCAAGACCTGACCGCGCAAGGTTGTTCGCGACCTGCGAGCCAAGGGCACCCACCCCTACCACGAGCGTGCGGACCTCCTTCAACACGAATCCGTTCATCGCCGCTGCCATGCGTCGGTCGAAGTGGAGAAGCACCGGTAGGAGGGACACTGGGCAGTTCTGGCCACGGTTTGCGTTCGCTGGACCTTCCGCGGTCCCAATGATCGACGCGGCGTGTGAAACACCTTCGAACATCTGCGTCTCCCATGCGCCCACATCCTCTCCAACCTCAAGCGGTGTCTTGGCAGTGATGAGTGCAAACATGTCCGCCGCCTCTGGGACCGTGTCGTGGGCGTGACGCTTCTTCGGAATCCAGAGGATCAGGGCGAGTCGTGAGAAGAGCGCCTCAGAGTGCTCCGAAGCGTCCTTCCAAGCGCGCAGTCTTCGCCTCATCTCAGCCAGCAGGTCGAAATCGACGTCCTGCAACACAGACGCGACGTCGGCGAGAGTCCGTGGCTGACGGCGTATGACTCCATGCTCAGCAGGAGCGGTGCGGATTGTAAACGCTAGAGTTCTTGCAGTGTCGAGCTTCGGTTGAGGATCCCCCGGCTCCCGCGCCGCCCTGGCGAGGTATGCGGTTGCGGCGGAGTCGGTGGCGCGAGTTACGGTCTCAATGCGTAGCGGTGCCGGAGCATCGCGGAGAAAGATGTCACGGGGAACAACAAGCGGTACGAATGGTCCAAGAAAGAACGGCTCAAGGGCCTGATCTTCCCGATGAAGGCTGCCGTGCGCCGCCCCTTCTAGCCAAGTTCGGAGGAGTTGTAGTAGCAGTCTGGTTGTCCATCGGCGTCGCAGTTCGTCGTATCGCATCTCAGTGATGCAAAGGCTGCGGGGCACCTCCACCTCTCGCAGATTCTGGTGTGACAGGCGTGGGAACGAAGGGCGAAGGGCGAGGATTTCTGGGATCCTGTCGTCGGCGCGAGAGAAGACGACAGCGATACGCTCCGACTCCTGAATGCCGTACCGCGATCCGCCTTGAGGAATCGAGACCTCGGTGTCAAGCACGACAACCTCGGTGTGCTCGCTGCTGCGACATTCGACCAGCTCGGAGTAGTGATCAGCCCCCTTCACCAGGTGCTCGACGAGAGCCCGGGCCTTGGTGCATGTCAGGGAAGAGGTCGGGACGGGTACGCCGGGAGCTTTGAGCCAAGTCGCCCCCGTCATCCGTGCCGCTCGCCTCGACTGCTGGCGATCGCCACGCTGGAGGCGATTGTCGCCTTCACTAGCGTAGGACCTTGGTCACCGATCGAGATCACAAGGGGTTGTGGTCTCTTGGCTCTCGGCGGGGGGGCATCGTGACGTGGAAGTCACCGGAGTGACTCAGCACAGAGCGATAGTAGGCTGCTGCCTGACGGTGCGGAGGCTGATCGCTGTCGTTGGCGCCACCCGGCTTCGGAATGGGCCGGGATGAAGAGACGAGAATCCCCGGCCGGACCTGTCGGTCCCCATAGAGCCACTCGATTTCCTCATCTTGGGGAGTCGTCTTGTTCAGACCGCGATCCGGCCCGAGCGACTTGTAACTGCAGTGGTGCGGTACCTTGAGTACGTGCCAGCGGAGGCGATCGTGATTCCCGTGCTTCTCAGTCGCCGCTACGATGTCTCGAAGCGCCTCGTAGTCGGCGTCGGCGAGAAGGAGAACGTCGGTGGTTCGTGCGGCGACTCTGAAGCGTGCCTGGCACATGAAGCTGTTGGTGTTCCGATCCTCCAAGTCCTCGTCGATCTTGAAGGCGAACGGTGAGTGGACGAAGATCTCTAGCCCGTCATCTTCAAGCGCAAAGTTGGGGGCGGTGCATCCAGCGTCTGTAATGAGGTGCTTACGGCTCGCCCAACCGATACCTTGTTCCTCGCAGTACTTCTCCAACAACTTCGGCCGGCCGAAGATGCGGATCCCCTTCCCTTCCTTGAAACGATGCCTTGCCTCCGCCCGAAGCACCCTAGCTTCCGCGGCTGATCCTGCCCCGAGTTCCTCAAGAAGCAGGCCTGCTGGTGCCCAGAGCTCCTCAATCCGCACGCGGTCTTCATCCTGGTACTTGGCTGCGTGCTCCAGGTAGAAGAAATCTGAGGCGCCTTTTGTAGTGGTCTTCGTCTAGGTGTGTGAACGCCACGATGTCGAAGTGGGCTCTGCCGGCTTCGTCGAGGTCTTGCCTTAACAACGTGGGAAGATCGCAGCGCCGGTCGTTGTCGTCGTCCGGGTCGCGGGTGGCCGCGTAGTCGATCAGCAGTTTGCGGCCATCCTGCAAGTCGATCCGGCAGCAGTCAGCGTTGCCTAGACCGAAGTTCTGAGCTTCAAGTCGTGAAATCGCCTGTAGTGGTGGGCGTTTTCAGTTGTTCGGCGGTGTCTTGTACTGGGTACGTCGACTTCAGGGGCGGATGCCGAGTAGTTTGAAGGCTTCGTTCTGGAGTGGAGTGGGCCGTGCGAGGACGTCGGCGGTGGAGTCGGCCTTGCCGTGCATCCGCACGCGGTTTCGGGTCAGCGTGGCCAGGTCGGCGAGCAAGGTCTGGAAGCTGTGGACGGGGAGTCCGTCGGGGGTCCTCCGGGAGTTGGCCTTGGTCATTGCCTCGTGCGACCTTCGCGCGGGATCGACGGGCGACTCGCGTTGGTCGTCGCGGCGTTGGTCGTCGAAGAGGAGGGGCGCCAGGGTCCGGCGCATGTGCCACTCGACGTAGTAGGCGAGCATGCAGAGGAAGACGTGGGCGCGTACCCTCGAGGCTAGGCGATGGTGGACGGGGCGCACTTTGAGGTCGACGCTCTTGTAGGAGCGGAAGGCGCGTTCGACGCGGCTGAGGCTCTTGTAGGCGCGGACCGCATCGGCTGCCGGCAGTTCGTCTTCGGGGACGTTGGTGCGGATGACGTAGAAGCCGTCGAGAGCGGCTTCCTCGGCGATGCGCGCCTCGTTGCGGCGGTATTGGAAGCCGTCCTCTTCGATCTCGACCTCGAAGTGCTTGCCGACCTTGTAGGCGCCCAGGGCGCGGTCCGCGCGCACGGCGATGGCGTCCTTGCCGCGCAGGGGGTTCTTCTTGCGCCGCGTCGCCGCAACGACGGCGTCGAGCTTGCGCTCGGTGGATTCGAGAAGCTCCTGGCGCTTGCGGCCGCGTTCCTCCGCCAGAAGCGGGTTCCGGCACACCACGAGGCGCTCCTTGGGGTACAGCTCCGGGACGCTGATCTCGGCCATCTTCCGCTGGTCGAAGAGCGACAGTTGCAGGTGGCCTTCCTGGGCCAGCGTCCTGATCGCCGGCGCGCGCAGGGCGCTGATCCAGGACAGGCCCGCGGGGTCGAGGTCCTCGCGGATGCGCGCGTCGGTGATCAGGCCCCGGTCTGAGACCATCACGATCCTCTCCAGCGAGAAGCGGTCGCGGAGCTTCTGCACCTGGGCGTTCAGGGTCGTCGGATCGGCCGTGTTGCCCTCGAATACCTCGACCGCGACCGGGCATCCGTCCCGGCTGCAGAGCAGGCCGAAGACGATCTGGACCTTGCCTCTCTTCTTGTCCCTGGAGTAGCCGTGCCTGGCCAGCGTGCACTTCCTGCCCTCAAAGTAGACCGAGGTCACGTCGTAAAGCACCAGCGAGCCGTCTTCCAGATGCCGCCGGGCAAGAGTCCGCTCGATGCGCGGCTGTCTTTCGAGCAGCCAGTCCATGGCGCCGTAGAGTTCGTCGGCCGAGGCCTCCTGCACGCCGAGTTCCTCGCCGAGGGTGTGGCTCATGGTCTCGCTCGCGAGTCCGCGGGCGGTGGCGAGCTTGGATCGCGGCTCGAGGATGCGGGCCGCGATCATGGCCAGCGCCAGTGCCCGTTCGCGCGAGGGCCGTCGGTCGAGGAGTCGTTCGATGCCGAGGCTTCGGGCCACGCCGAGGACGGCGGCGACATGGCCGTGCGGTCTGGCGCGCAGGATTTCGAAGGCGGCCTCGAGCGAAGGCAGGGCGACTCCTCCCTTGAGCAGGGTTCTGAGTCCTTCGACGAGTTGGTCGGGCCACTTGGAGAGGTTGGCGAGAGTGCGTTTCTTGACCTTTCCGTCCTGTCGGTAGGACTCTCTCAGCAGGACGGCGGGTGGTGAGTTTCGGTTGGGTACCCGTTCGATGTACATGGCTTCTCATTGTAGACGCAACCATTCAGAATGTCTACATGCCACGAGATCCTTACATGGCTACCAATGGCAGAAAACAGGGGCGGCCCAACACCCGAAAACCCAAGCACTGCAACGCCTCTCGACGACGAGGAGGCCCCAGGAGCCTCAGAACTTCGGCCTAGAGGGAAAAGGGTCAGTTTGTGCAAGCTATCTCCTTCATGAGGGTATGGTGGGAGTCGCCTCAGCGTATGAGGTGAGTACCTCCTTGGTGTAGTGGCGGAAGAACTTGAGGTAGCGATAGAGCATTCCGATTGCGAGCACCGAGCCGGATGGCACCCAGATCAGGAGGTCGGGTGCGGATGAGGGGCATCTGTAGCGTCCCAGAACGAGCACGAGAGTGGCAAGAGCCGAGGCCATCGAGATATTGCGGCAGAATCCGTAGCGGGAGAGAAAGATATTCAGCCTCTCGAGCGTGGCGCGTTGGTGTTTCACGATCGTGTGGCAGTGGAGGAAGAGGGCCCTCCCGCCCGTGGGTACGCCGTGGCTCGCTGCGCGTGCGCGAATTCGGTCCTGGGTCTCTTCGGGTAGCGCCTTGAAGGTGCCTGGAAAAAGCTTGGCTTTCCAGCTCGGAGCTTGCGTAGCGAGCAGGTGCTCTTCGGGCGACCCAAGGAACTTCCGCAGGAAGAGTCTCTCGACGACAGCGCTCGCAATGTGGGCCACGATGTGGCCGACAACGTAGGCGAGGAGGGTCCACAGGATCGCATGGACCGGACTGATGGCATCGTTGAGGAGCCAGCCCCCGCTGCAGGAGAAATCGAGTGCCGCGAGCAGTAGGAATCCGGCCGCTAGGTAGCCGAAGAAGTCGTAGATGCTGAAGGGCGTTTTCACCGGTGGACCTCCTCAGTGGGGGCTTTGGCTGAAGAAGGTCGTAGCCTCTCGCGAAAGGAGCGGAATGGCATCTTGAAGCGCTTCGTTTCCAGCTTGCCCTTGGCGGCGTCGGCCTCGTCGACCGTGATGAGGTTCGCTTGGATCGCTCGGATGAAGAGGTCCACAGTTCCGATGATCCGGTCTTCGCCGATTCGGGCGATGGCCTCGCGTCGGAACCGCCCCTTCTCGTCCGAAGCCACTGTCCAGCCGTTCTTTTCAGCGAGCACCAGGCAAGCTGCCTCACCGCGGCCAAGGCGAGCGAGGAGCTTCGCGAATGTTCGGATGTCGCCTGGGTGTGTGATCGAAGCGGCGTCCAGAGCTCCGGCGGCCAGTGCTTCGTCGAGTTCAGCCCGCTGGCCCTTCCGGCTGATTTCCTGTCGCACGTGATCCGGAACCACGAATTCGAGGTTCGGGAGGTCGGCGCACAGGCTGAGCCGTCCGACGTGCATGAAGTTGATGAGGACGTTCGCGTCGGTGACAACGACGTGGGTGGTCGGTGCGTTCATCTGTCGTGCGGGCCACCATCCGGGCCGTTCGCCAAGCCGCTGTTCTCGAGTAGCGCGGGGACGCAGTCGACGGAGATATCCAGCATCGCTGCGAGCTCTTCGAGCTTGCCGCGTGAGATTTCTTCTCGGCGGTACGCCTCTAGAGCGAGTCCGAGAACCCGAAGCTGGAAGCGCCAGCGGAGTTCCACATGATCTGGCGTTGGCAGTCCTAGATTTCTGGCGAGTTGCTTGCCGCGCCCGAGACCGTCGAGTTCCTTCAGCTCATCGAATTCCGGTTCCGAGATCATCTTGAGGTTGCGGAGCCGATAGAGGGCGGCGATTCGGCTCACACTGAAGTGGTGGGCGAGCCGGACGACGTCATACAACTGAATCGCTTGGCTTCCGGGTGCACTGCGGGCTTCTACCTCGACGCTCTCGGCCTCCTCCAGGACGTCGCTGAAGACCTCGCTGCGGATTCGGCTCGGCCAGCCTTTTCCTAGACCGGCAACGAACTGCTTGACGCCGTTTTCTGGAAGCAGGAAGCCGGCGGCGAAGGCGTTGGCGCGTACCTCGATGAGGTTGCGACGCTCCGAAGAGCGGCTTACCAGGCCGAAGCGGTCTCGGTCGGCAAGGGCGTGGGCGAACTCATGGGCGAAGGAGAATCGGCGGCGCAAGACGTGCTGGTCCCGGTTCGCCACTACGAAGATCCCCACTCTTGGGTGGTTCAGAGTCAGTCCCGATACGTCGGCCGGTAGGTCGACAACGCCGGTGCGAATGCCTTGGGCTTCGAGCAGTTCGGCCAAGTCGGGGAGGGGCGCGTCGCCAAGGCCGAGGCGGCGGCGTTCTTCAGTTGCGAGACGCTCTCCCTGCTGGATTGCCTTCCAGGGGCTGGTGGGGGGTGGAAGAGGGTACGAGGTCGTGGCAGCAGTTGCGACATCGATGCTGAGTAGCTCTTCCAGAGAGGTAATCTCCCGGCCTAGGGCGACGCAATCCCGGAGGGCGCCGGCCACCGATGGCTCGGTCGCCACGTCCGGCTCCGCGCGAAAGAGAGCTGCGAGTGGGTCGCTGGCCGCGAACTCTTGGGCTACGAACTCGCGAATGTCCCGGCCGAGCATGTGCGCCAGCGAGTCGAGTTCAATGCTCGAGACCGCACGATTGCCCGCCTCGATCTGCGCAACAGTTGGCCGGGACACGCCCAGGTCTTCTGCCACCTGCGCCTGCGTTAGAGCGCACGCTTGTCGCGCACTTCGAATCCGACAGCCGAGTTCTGCTTGGGTGATGGGCATGATCTCTACCTCCGAGTCGCTTGGTGGCCCCGGTCGATGATGGCCGAAGGTTAGAAAATCGGACGCGACATGTCAATCCAGGGGAAAGGTGTTCTGCGTGAGGGCCGGAAGCGTTAACGGTTCCGGCAGGCACACTAAGGGCTCGTCCGCATGGCCGACACGGGCAGGCGGGGGTCCTCGGTGTTGAGGCGTCGCTTCAACTCGCGACTTGCCGACGGCCGAGCTTCGTTAGCCCGCGGCCAGCCGCTTCTCGAAGCAGAGGCTGTGCGGATCGTAGGCGTACTCGTTGTAGCAGGGGATCTGGACGTAGCCGAAGGAGCGGTAGAGGTTGATCGCTGCCGGCTGCAGCTCGCCTGTCTCGAGGCGAAGCGAGCGGTAGCCGAAGGCTGCGGCGCGGGCTTCGAGTTCTTCGAGGATGCGCCGCCCCAGGGCCTGGCGACGGTACTCGGGGGCCACGTACATCCGCTTGATCTCGGCCTGGTCGGGGCCGAGGCGACGGAGCGCGCCGCATGCTATGGCCTCGCCGCCGGCAGTCAGGCCGAGGAGCAGGCAGCAGCCCGGCGCGTCCAGCTTGTCGGGCGCGACGCTGTAGATGCTGTCCGCGGGGTAGAGGTCTCCGAGTTCGCGGTCGAGCGCCTCGTGCAGGCGCACGAAGGCGGTACCTTTGGGGTCGCCCGGTTCGATCCGGACTTCGTCGGAGGTCATCTGGTCCTCGGTGCGGTGGGTTGGCGAGCCGCCGTCACGGATGGAATTCCGGGGCTTCCCGCAGCATCTGGTCGCGCAGGGTGCGCTTGTGGATCTTCTCGGTGGCGCCGCGCGGCAACTGCTCGTCCTGGAGCCAGACGTAGCGCGGCACCTTGAAGCGCGCCAGATGCTCGCCGACGTGAGCCCGCACATCGGCCGCGTCGAGATCGGCGCCGTCCTTGGGTACCACGACCACCGCCAGCTCCTCGCCCAGCCGGTCGTCGGGGACGCCGAAGGCCGCGGCCTCGTAGACGGCGGGGTGCTGGTAGACGACGCGCTCGATCTCGGCGCAGTAGATGTTCTCGCCGCCGCGCAGCACCATGTCCTTCTTGCGGTCGCGGATGTAGAGGAAGCCGTCCTCGTCGATCTCGGCGATGTCGCCGGTTCTGAGCCAGCCGTCCTGGATCGTCTCCGCGGTCGCCTCCGGACTGTTCCAGTAGCCGCGGATGTTCATCGACGACTTCATGATCAGCTCGCCCTGTTCGCCGGACGGCAGTTCGTTGCCGTCGTCGTCGATGATCTTCAGTTCGACGATCGGGCACGGCTTGCCGCAACTGTCCGGCTTCTCGACCAGGCCCTCGTCCGTGTTGCCGGCGCCGCCGGCGTTCGTCTCGGTCATTCCCCAGCCGAAGGACCAGTGCTTGTCGGGCATCAGAACCTGCAGGCGATCCACCATGCCGCCGGGGATCGGCGCGCCGCCGCCGGACACCGCGGCCAGGCTGCGCAGGTCGCGATCCTTGAGCGAAGGCGACTGCAGCATCTCCCAGGTCATCGTCGGCACGCCGTTGAAGGACGTGACCCGCTCCCGCTCGATCAGCTCCAGGCCGAGTTCGGGATTCCACTTGTACATCATCACGATCTTGCGACCGGCGCCGAAGGAGGCGAGCAGGCCGGCGTGGCTGCCGCTGACGTGGAAGAGCGGCAGGGGCATCAGGATCGAGGGCTGGAACTCGGGGTTCTCCTCCGGTTCCTCGAGCAGGCCCATGGCGATCCGCTGCGCGCCGTAGAAGCCCCAACTGCCGATGCCGCTGAGCACGCCGCGATGGGTCGACACGGCGCCCTTGGGGAAGCCGGTGGTGCCGGACGTGAAGAGGATCGTCACGTCGTCGTGGGCGCCGAGTTCGATGTCGGGCATAGGTTGGCCGGCTGCCTCGCGCCACACCGCGCCGAAATCGTCGACGCCGTCGGGCGGGTCGCCGTCCCAGCGAACGCCGATGCTCACAACACCGAGGTCGGGTAGGCGGCTGGCCACCCGTTCGTAGCGCTGCTGGTCGAAGAAGGCGAGCTTGGCGCCGGAGTCCTTGAAGCCGTACTCCAGTTCCTCCCCGGACCACCAGCCATTGAGCGACACGGAGATCGCGCCGGACGACGTGATCGCCATGAACGCGATCACCCATTCCGGGTAGTTCCGCATCCCGATCGCGACCCGGTCGCCCTTCTTGACGCCGTAGCGGTGGACCAACTGATGCGCGATCGCCGCGGCGCGGTCGTACGCCTCGGCGTAGGTCAGGCGGGTGTCCTGGAAGACGAGGAAGTCCTTGTCGCCGTGGTCCTGCAACGCTTGGTCGTAGATGTCGCGCAGCGTCGCCGGAAGATTCTTGAAGACCTTGTACTCGACCCCGCGCACGGTTTCCGTGACCAGCTCGTAGTCGGCGCCCGGGCCGGTCAGGTGGGCGACCGACTCGTCGTAGGTCATCTGGCCGTGGATCGGCTCGGCGTTCATTTGCTTCATGCCATGGCCGCCAGTTCTTCTTCGTAGTTGGCGAAGGAGTGCTTCAGCGTCGCATGGTTCAAGATCATCTCGGCTATGGGTTCCTTCGACTCCGCGTCGAGGAAGGTGGTCCTGACCCAGTACGACTCGGTGCGCCGGCTCTCGCTCAGGGCGACGATCTGACGCTCAAGCAGGTAGTCGTGGTCCACGAACAGGGGCCCGCGGATCATCCGGATCTGCTGGCCCGCGAACAGGCCCAGGGCCGGTCCGCGGATGCGGAAGCCGGCCTTGCGGTTCGAGTAGCCGCCGAGCACGCTGATCATCTCCAGCGGGATGACCGCGCGGCCCCAGGGCGATGAGCCGCCCTCCTTCTCGGTGTACCAGGGCGACGGCGCCGTGATCGCGTCGAGTTTCTGATTCAGGCTGAAGGGATAGAGGCTGCCCATGTGCTGGTCGAAGTCCATCCTCACCTCTTCGAGGCCCCTGCCCTTCATCCCGACCTTGAGATCGCGCATGATGACGAGGGGCCCGGGTGGCCGCAGACGGGCGATCCGGGTAGCGATCTCGGACGACTCGACGTCACCGCGGATCGAGGCGGTGCCGATCAACACCTCGGTGCCGTCGGCCTTCTCGGCGCGGATACGGACCTGGGTCTGGCCATTGGCCGGGCGCTCGACGAGGGCGCGCACCTGCTCGCCCTCGACCACCATGTTCCGGTAGTGGGCGCTCAGGCAGCCGGTCTCGAACCACTCCTGCCCCCACAGGTCGTGGAGCAGGGGCACGAATTGGCTGAAGTGGGTCGGACCCTCGATCGGGCCGCCGGCCTGGAACCCCATCTTTTCCGCCATCGAGTCGTCGTGGATGGACACGTGCCCGCCGTACTCCTGCTCGGCGAGCATCTGCTTCGGGGACCGTAGCGGTCCACGGATGTAGGTCGGCGTGTCGAAAGCCTCGGCCATTCGGGTCTCCTGGTCGGGAAGGGGCCAAGTCTAGGAGTTTGCGCCGCAGGTGCAAACTCTTCCCCCGGCCTTCCGGCACGTCGTGAGATGATGAGGCGTGGTCAAGATACCCGGCGAGGATGTCGTCATCCGGAGCGTCGAGTCGGCGCTGGAGGGCAGGCCGGCGGCGGTCGAGAGCTGTCCGAACTGCGGCTCGGAGCGCGTGGACAACTACTGCGCCGACTGCGGCCAGCGCGCCGGCGATCTGCATGCGACGGTCGGTCAGTTCGTCCGCGACGCGTTGGACGGCCTGCTCTCGTTCGACTCCCGCGTCTGGCGCACGCTGATCGCTCTGGTTCTGCGTCCGGGCTTTCTGACCGTCGAACACTGGCGGGGTCGGCGCGCCCGCTACGTCGCGCCGCTGCGGTTGTACCTGTTCGTGAGTTTCTTCACCTTCCTTCTGCTCGCGCTCCTCGCTCGGGGCAACGTCGTCGACACGACGGGGACGAACCCGGACGCCACCATTCAAATCGGATCTTCGGAGTCGGACGACGGGGACGAAGAAGCCGGGTGGTTCATCGATCGCGTGTTGCGGCCGATCGTCGAGGACTCGGAGGGCTTCGAGGCGCTCTTCGTACGGCGACTCCCCTGGATGTTCTTTGTCCTCGTGCCGCTGTTCGCCATGTTCCTCCGACTGCTGTACCGCCGCCGAGAGCGCTTCTACGTGCCGCACCTCGTCTTCGCACTTCACTTTCACGGCGCGGCGTTCCTGCTGACTAGCGCAGGAAGAGCAGGGACTCTCCTCTGGGAACCGCTGTCCGGCTTCGCCTTCCTCGCCGTCCTCGTCGCGCTCTTCCTTTCGCTTCGACGGGCGTACGAAGAAGGATGGTTCAGGACCATCGTCAAGGAGGTCTGCCTTCTCTTCGTTCACGGGTTCAGCATCGTGATCGCCATGGCGGTCCTGATGATCGTCACCAGCTTGATGCTGTAGAGGTTTGGCGCCCCGCCGGCCGCGGTCAGGGGCTGGTTGCCAGCGTCAAGCCTGACGCGATCGCGCTGCGAACGGCGGCGCCGGCTCTCTTGCCGGACACGGCGTCCAGGGCGCCGAAGTCGATGTCGCGCCGACGCTGGAGATACTCGACCCAGTAAGGGTAGCCGCAGGGTTCGGAACGAAGGAGCCGGCCGCGCTCGCGCGGCCGCTTTCCGCGGGCGGCCATGAGCAGGACGCGATCGACGAAGTCGGCGGCCTGTTCTTCGGCTTCGGCGGTTCCGAGGATTGGCGGCAGGGGCTCGGATCCCCCCGCGACCATGAGGCTTTCGAGTCGGATGTGCGCGGCCTGACCGCTGAGGCGGCAGACGAGCACGGCGAGTTGTTCGCCTGGTGGCATTCCGCTGCCGGCCGGGTATGGAGTCTCAGCCGTCTTCAGGGTCCGGTAGACGACGAGCCAGTGGGGAAGGTAGAGGAGTTCCAGGCCCAAGGACCGGCCGCGCCGGCTTCTTCGCAACCGGCCGCCGGCCAGGCGCCGGCGGGCTTCGTCTTCGGAGATCGTCGGCGAGATCGTGTGGACTGGCTCGGCGGTTGCGCGAGGTGCATCCGGCACCGGCTGTGGCGACTCGGTCAGCGTTTCCGACCCCCCTTCGATCCGCTGTGGTTGCCGTAGATCATCAGCACCGCGGCGGCCAGGAGCAGCGCCGCTCCGGCGGCCGTACCGAGAGCCAGGTCGATCGATTCGGCCGCGGCGAAGCCCCCGGCCAGCACCGGAATCGCCAGCACGGCCAGGAACACGCCGAGGATGCGGGCCGTCGAGCGGTCGCGGTTGTCGTTGGCGGCCATGGCTGTGAGGCTGGTAGCTACCGGCGCCGGAGCAGTCGCAGGAACTCTGCCGCGTTCGCGCACGTCTGCGCGGCGCGAATCAACTCGGCCACGGAACCATCCGTGAGTTCCGCCAACTGCACTGCCAATGCCGGCGTGGTCGGGATGCCGCGCGCCTCGAGGATGCCGTGTACGGCGCGCAGCACGTCGGCGTGGCCCTCGGCGCGGCCCTCGGCGCGACCCTCGACGCGGCCCTCGGCGCGGCCCTCGGCGCGACCCTCGACGCGGCCCTCGGCGCGACCCTCGACGCGGCCCTCGGCGCGGCCCTCGACGCGACTCTCGTCGCGCTCGGTGCGCAGCCACACATCGTCGTCCGGGCCGGTTCCTTCCGCGGCGCCCAAGGCACGCCCCACCCGGTGCAGCACCGCCATGGTCTCGGGAGATGTCACGGGTTCGTTCAGCGCCGTATGGATCTCCTCCGCCGTCCAGCCCGGGAAGGCTCGGCTGCTCGGCGCCGTCCGGAAGCGGCCAGCCTCGAGAACGTGGATCGTCAGTCCTGAGCGACGGGACTTCGGGCGGCTCCGCGAGGGCGCGTCCGGCACGTCGACCCAGACTTCGGGAAACCCCCAGGCCTCGTAGAGCGCCAGCTTGCGCACCCGGACGTCGGTCGAGTAGTCCACCTCCAGCACCACGTCCGGCATGACGTCTCCATCCACGTTGACCGACGGGTTCAGTTCGGCAGCGGGCGGGTGGAGGTACAGGATCTGGTCCGCCTGCATCAGCACCTTTCGCTCGCCGCAAGTGTCGAACCGCACCAGGTCGGTCGTCCCCTCCATCTCGATCAGTGTCCCCCTGGAGGCTGCTATCCGGCCAGCCAGCCAGCCGAGCCGGTGCGACGGTCGTTCGTGGTAGCGGGTAGTCGGCTCGCACACCACCATGGCGGTCTCCGTGTGTGCCTCCCAGTACTCGAGACGGCCGTCGTAGTCCTCGATCTCCTCGCGTGGGATGTGGACCGCCTGGCAGCCGGGGAAGTCGGCCGGATCGATTGCTGCCGCTTCCGGATCCCGCGGTTCTTGCGGGAGCTTCGGCACAGCGGCGCGGACGGGCTCGGCCATGGGACGGATCCTAACGCGCTACCGGTCCGTGTGTCCCGCTACGCCAGCAGCAGGTAGATCATCAGGTACGGGACGATGAACAGCGCCGCCCAGACCCGCAGGTCGCGCCACTTGGCGCGGTCGGGCGCGCCGCGCAGCACCCAGTCGCGGCTGAGCCGCCAGACGGCGGCCGCCGGCAGGATGAGCAGCAACGCCACGGCGACGCGGGCGCTCCAGAGCGGCAACGCGCCGAGGGCGGCGTCGATGGGCCCGAGGACGAACTCGAGGATTGCTCTCATGGCGTCTCGCCTTCTCCCTGCAGCCGCGCGACCCGGCTCCGCAGCGCGGCTTGCACGGCTTCATCGTTGCGCACTTCGCCCCAGACCAGGCCCCGGAGACGCTCCGGCGGTTCGGGGGGCGTCAACCGGCTGACGATCCAGGTCACGGCGAGTGTGAACACGAAGGACCACCAGGCGACGAACAGGAACGGCTCTTCGGACGGGAACAGTCCGTCCATCGACGGAGAGTTGAGCAGCAGGCACAGGCCGACGCCCGCGGCGAGGCCCGCGGCGCCGCCGTAGCGGTTCGCCCCGCGCCACAGGATGCCGAGCAGCAGCACCGCCAGGGTCGGCCCCTGAATCAGGGAGAAGACGGTCTGGATCGCGTTGTAGATGTTGCTGAAGCGCTGCTCGATCTCAGGGGCGATGAAGGCAGCCGCGAGCAGCAGCACCGCGGACAGGATGCGGCCGAAGCGGAGTTCCGCGGCGGTTCCGAGCTCGGCCCGGGCCCAACGCCGGCGCAGCCGGCCGAGCAGGTCGCGGCTCCAGAGCGTGGCCGCCGAGTTGAGGTTCGAGTCGACGCTCGACATGAGGGCGGCCAGGAAGGCCGCGAACATCAGGCCGCGCAGGCCGGGCGGCAGCAACTGGGCGATCAGGGTCGGCACCGCTTCGTCGGCGTTGGCCAGATCGGGGACGATCAGGATCGCGGCTAGCCCCGGCAGGGCGACGAGCAGTGGAATGAACAGCTTCAGGAAGCCGGCCAGCAGCACGCCGGCCTTCGCGTCCCACTCGCTGCGCGCCCCGAGCGCCCGCTGCACGATCGTCTGGTTGCCGGTGTAGTAGGCGATGGAGAGGACGATGCCGAGGCCCAGGACGATGCCCGTCCAGGGGAACGGAGTCGCCGTGTCGTGGGGCAGGTAGAGCGAGAAGTGGTCGGCGTACTGCGGTCCCTGATTCAGGACGCCCTCGCGCAGCGCGGCCAGACCGCCGACTTCGTAGAGCGCCCGGGCGACTAGGGCGGCGCCGCCCACGAACATGATGATGAGCTGCAGCACGTCGGTCATCACGACCGCGGCCAGACCGCCGCTGATCGTGTAGATGCCGACGATGCCGGTGGTGATCCAGATCGAGAGTTGTGGGTCCCAGCCGAGTACGGTGCGCATGAGCAGCGCCGTGGCGTGGATCATGATGCCCAGGTTGAGCACCAGGATCACGCCCCAGGCCAGGGCGAGGAAGGTGCGCACGCCGTCGCCGTATCGTCGCCCCAGGAACTCCGGCACCGTGTAGACGCCGCTTCGCCAGTACAACGGCACGATCAGGAAGGCGGCGATCAGCAGCGCCGGCATCGAACCCAGCCAGTCGAAGTTCGCCTGCGCCAGTCCGTAGCGATAGGTGCCGCCGGCGACGGCGATGAAGTCCGTGGCGCCGATGTCGCTGACCACGATCGACATGCCGATCGCCCAGAACGGCAGGGCGCGGCCGGCGAGCAGGAAGTCGCCGCTGGTCTTCACGTAGCGGCTGAAGGTGGTGCCGATGACCAGCACCCCCGCCAGGTAGACGAGGACGATCGCGGTATCGAGCCCGGACAGGCCCCAGGTCATCCGGCTTCTCGGGCGGTCAGGGAGCGGCCGAGGGCGGTCTCGGTGCGCAGATAGCGCAGGCTGGCGGCGGCATCCTGCGCCGGTGAGCCTTCCGCCTCCGCGGTCTCGTCCTGTTCGACGACGAACAGGCGCACTCCGGCTTCGAGCGCCGCCTCGACGCAGCCGGTCACGTCGACGTCGCCGGCGCCGAGGGGCCGGAACCAGCGTTCGGCGGTGGCGCGCTCCGGGCCGCGTTCGGCCGGCGCGCCGGGCAGCAGTCCGTCCTTGAGGTGCAGAATGTGGATTCGGTCGCCCAGTTCGCGGATCAGGGCGGCCGGGTCGTGGCCCGCGAAGGCCGCCCAGTAGATGTCGAGCTCCATGCCCCAGCCGTCGTGCGAGCGGCAGGAGGCGAGCGCCCGCAGGCCGTCCACGCCGAGGCGCTTCGGTTCGCCGTCGTCGAACGGCAGCAGCTCGAACTCGTGGTTGTGGTAACCGAAGCGAAAGCCGCCGGCACGAAACCGGTAGCTCAGCAGATCGAGCCGCTGGCCGAGTTCCACGTAGTGCGCGCGACCGCCGTCGCCGCGTTGGGCTTCATCGAGCCAGGGGCAGACGAGGACCTCGCAGTCGAGCTCGCGGAAGGTCTGCATCACATCGGCCGGGTCCGCTTCCAGGTCGGCCAGGGGCACGTGGGCCGCCGCCAGGGAGAGGCCCCGTTCGGCGAGGAGCTGCCGCAGTTCGGTGGTCGTACGGTTCCAGAGGCCGCCGAACCACTCGATCTCGCGGTAGCCGGCTTCGGCGGCCTGGTCCAGGGCGGTTTCGAGGTTCTCCTGGGCCTGCCGGCGCAGCGTGTAGAGCTGGAGCGCCACGCGCGGGGAGTCGGCGGCCTCGCCGGTCGTCACTCCGCGGCCTCCGTGCCCGCTTCGCCGGCCGTCTCTTCGATCAGGCCGTGGTAGAGGCCGAGGTAGTAGGGCAGCAGGAAGCTCGCGCCGTCGGCCAGGTAGCGGCCCTGGCCGCCGTGATCGAGTAGCCACGGGTCGTGGTTCCAGTGGTTCACATAGCGTTCGTCGATCGGCAGCACACGACCGTCGATCAGGTGGCCCCGCGGACCGCGGCGTTCCTCCTGGGCGCGCAGCAGGACGATGTCCTGGCGGTGGCTGTTCGTGAGCGCCCAGTCGAAGCGGTCGAGGGGGTAGAGGACCAGACTCTCCACGGCGTCGTGGAGGGGGAAGTCGCCGCGGCTGTAGGTTTCGTCGTCGAAGGCGTCGCGGTAGCTGGCGCCGTCGATTGCGGCGGCGTGGATGAAGTCGAACAGGGGATTCCGCTCGGGCTGGAGGAGCTTCCAGTACTGGCGCAGCGAGTGGGCAACGACGCTCCGCAGCGCCTCGTCCCGCTCGTACTTCAGCAGGTGGTAGTAGTTCATGAACGCCATCTCGTCGTCGGACTGGTTGCCGGTGCCGGGGCCGCTCTGGACCTTCGGGTTGCGCAGGTTGGCGGCGTAGGCGTGGTCGTCGAGGAGAGTGCGGGCGGCTTCGGCGTAGCGCTGGCCGCGACGGGCGTCGTCGGCGGAACCGGAGTAGCTCATGTGCTCGGCGATCCGCAGGTAGGTCAGGTAGGAGAGCGAGTTGAGGCCCCGCTCCTCCCACCACTCCCGGTCGTCGTTCAGTTGCTCCGGGCCGAACACCGCCCAGCGGGTTGGTTTGCCGTCGTGGTCGACGAGCGCGCCGCCGTGGTCGACCAGGTGGTCGACGATCGCCAGCACGGTTTCGCGTACCTCGGCGCGTTCGGCGTCGCCTCGCGCGACCAGGTCGTAGTAGAGGCCGTAGAAGAAGAAGTGGCCGTCCAGTTCGTCGGAGCTCGTGTCGCTTTTCCAGTACCACTTGCCGTCGGCATTCGTGGGCCAGCGCGGGTCGATGATCTTCCAGAGTCCGTCTCGTTCCTCGCGCAGTTGGCGGTCGCGTTCCGCCTGGCCGGCGTTCGGGTCCGGGCCGTCGGCCGGCAGGATGGAGCGGGCGACGAAGCCGGGCAGCGCCGGCGGCGTGCCGCCCTGGGTCACGAGCTGCAGGAAGCGGAGCGCTTCAAAGGCCTGACGCGCCCGCTTGCGAGCCTCGGGATCACCGGTGACCGCCCAGCGCAAGCACTCCGCGGCGCCGTACATCGCGGTCCACAGGCCGTCGTTGTCGCTGTCGTGTTGGGTGAACGCCGATGTCTCGCCCGCCCGCTCGAGCGCCACGCCGCCGACGTAGCCGTAGGGAGTGCGACGGTGGAAACGGTCGATCTGCCGGTCGAAGTGGTCCGCCTTCTGCCGCAGGGTCGTCGGCCGCAGGTGGATCGCGCCAGGTCCGGCGGCGGTCTCGACCCGGACCGCGCCGTCCGGCTCGACCTCGACCGCCAGCACATGGTCGTGCGGGAGCCAGCGCCGCCCCTGCCGGTACTGCCAGCGGGGCTTGGCGCGGCGCGCCGCCCTCGGGCCGCCGTTCGACTCTGCTCCTGGGAACGCGGGCGTCTCGCCCGCATCCGGGGATGCGGCGGTCTCTTCGTTCAACCCGGGCATCAAGTGAACCAGGCCGCGCGTCGTTCCGGCCCAGATCGAGCCGTCCGGCGCCGCGGCGAGGCTGGTGAAGTCGTTCCAGGGCAGACCGTCGGTGCGGTCGTAGAGCCGCCAGGTACCGGTGAAGAGGTCGAGCGCGCCCATGCCCTGGGGTGAGGCGAACCACAGCCTGCCGTCGTAGTCGAACGTCACCGCCCGGACATCGACGGGCGCCCAACTCCGGTCGCCTTCGTGGGGAAACAGACGTCGCCAGGCGGTCTCGGCGCCGGATCGCAGGTAGAGGCCGTCGGACGAGGCGGCGGCGATGCTGAGGGTGGCGGCATCCGTGGCGACTCCACGGAATTCGCCGGGGGCGTCGGCGGTGCTGGTGGGGGAGGGCGCGGGCGCCGCTGGTGACGCGTCGGTTTCGTTGGGCGGGGCGTACTCGGCGACCTGCTGCAGGAACGGTCCGATGCGGACCGGCAGTTCGGTCTGGGCCGGCGCGGCGAGCGGCAGGAGCAAGAGCCCCAGCAGTGTCAGGATGCGCTGGTTCACGCGCCGAAGCCTAGCGCCGTGGGTCCGGCAGACCGTCGGCCACACCTTCAGGCGCGCAGGGTCCGGACCCCGTAGAGCTGCATATGGGTATCGCGAGTCACGAGCGTCAGCCCCTCGGCCTGAGCCTGGGCAATCAGGAATCGATCGAACGGGTCCTTGTGATGCATCGGTAGGCGCGCCGCCTGCTCGGCGTGGTGGAAGGCGAGCGGCAGGTGGGTGAAGCCCTTCTCATCGACCATCGCGGCCAGGTTCTCGGGGGCGTCCATCTGGCCTTTGAGGCGCTTGACCGTGATCTCCCACGCGGTGATGGCGCTGACGAAGATCTCGTTGCGCGGGTCCTCAATCGCGGCTCGCGACGTGTCGCGCAGTTTCCTGGGGTCGGACAGGCACCACAGGAACGCGTGCGTGTCGAGCAGCAAGCGCTCCACGTGTCAGGTCTCGTCCGGGAAGATTTTCGAGTTCATCATCAGCTCGAAGAGCTCTTCGTCCGGCTCATCGAAGTCCGGTGACATCCAGATCTTCCCTTCCAGTCCTCCCATCTTTCGTGGCTTCAGCTTCTCCCGGTAGGGCTCAAGCCGCAGGTACGGCTCGCCCGCCTTGGCAATGATGACTTCCTCGCCTTCCCAGGCCAGCTTGCCCAGGCGCGAGAGCTGTGACTTCGCTTCGTGCATGTTCACCTGCATCTTTCTCCCCTCCGGAGTCGGCCTAGCTAAGTCTGGCTAAGTTCAGCTCTGGCGTCAAGGAGGCAAGGCGGCCTCATGGCAGAGTCGCCGCCATGGCCGGCACCCAACTCCGCGTCCTCCGAGCATCTGAGATCGAGGCCCTCCTCCACCTGCTCGACGGCTGGCCCTTTCCCGACGGACAGCGGGGACGGGACTTCTTCCGGCGGTACATCGAACTCGATCCCGCGTTCGAACCGCGCAACGTGTGGGTCGCGGAGCAGGACGGCGACCTGGTGTCGTGCGTTCAGATCTTCCCGCGCCGGGTGCGGATCGGCGGCCGGATCCTGCCCATGGGTGGGGTCGGCAGCGTCTTCACCCGGCCGGACTGCCGGCGCCGCGGACTGGCCGGCGCCCTCCTGGAGCGCATGATCGACGCGATGCGGGAGCGGGGGATGGTGTTGTCGTACCTGCTGGCCGAACGGCTGAAGTGGTACGGCGAATATGGGTACCGCCCGTGGTCGAGAGGCTGGCGAACTTTGCACTCGGCCGACCGCTCCATGTCGGCCGTTCCCGGGGCGCGCCGCTACGACCCGGCGACCGACCGCGACGGACTGGAACGCCTCTGGCGCGTCTACGCGGAGGGCGCCGGCGGCGTGCCACTCGACGGCATCGTCCACCGAGACGCCGAGGGCTGGCGGGGCAGCTTCCAGCTCGCCGGGAACCCGGACGAGGACATCTGGGTCGCCGACGGCGGTTCCGGCCTCGAAGCCTACCTCCGGGTCACCGAGATAGGCGGCCGCCTCCGCGTCCTGGAGTGGGGCCGCGAGCGTGAAGCGGCTCAGGCCCTGTGCGAGCTGGTGACGGCCGCTATGGCCGGCCGTGGCGTTCAGTCGATCCGGTTGCCCTTGGTCCGCGACGATGCGGTGGAAGAAGCGTTTGCCGATGCCGGCGCGCGGATCGAGACCCAACCTGCCTGGGATGAACTGCCTCCGGACACCCCGCCGCCGGCAACCTGGATGGTGCGGTGCCTGGATGACGACGCGCTGGCCGACCCTCGGCGTGGCCAGAGAAGGCGACGTCCTGGCCCGCTGCCTGCCGCCGGAGCGCTTCGCGTTCTGGGAGGCGGACCGGTTTTGAGCTGCGTGCAGGCGCCTCAGGTGCCGGTGGCGGCGTGCTTGCAGGGAACAAGGACGGCACCGGCTCTCAGATGAGGCCGTAGCCGATCTCATCGACGATTCCGGTGAGCACGCGATGCATGAGCAGGTCGGCCAGCGCGCGGTGGAAGCGGGTCTCGGACGCGATCGGTGACGGCTCGAGCTGTCCGAACGCGACCGTCGTCAGGCTGGGCTCAGTGGTGCGGAGCCGATCGGGGTCAGGCCTCCGAGGCAGTTTGGCCACTGTCTCTGGTCAGAGCCGCCGGGCGAGCATCGTGAGTCTCATCACGGCGCCGCCGCTGCGAAGCCACGCCAGCGGGCTCACGCAGGTGTCCACATCGTCGTCCAGGAACAGATCGGGATCGGGCGCCGTGTACCAGGCGTAGACCTCGACGGGATGGAGGTCGGGGCTCAGCGCGGTATTTACCTTGGCGATGTTGGGCACCAGGGGTCCGCTCTGCTTGAACTGAAAGATCGGAATGTACCGGCGGTTGTCCTACGCGATCGCTCCATCCTCGACAAGTCTCCTGGGGATGTTGGCGGTCTCCGCCGGCAGGACCGGCCCAGACTTGCGACCTACTACGGAGGGTGGCCGGATTCCGTTTGTCTGGCCCCCGCTAGACTCCCTTTCATGCAGGTCCTCGACCCGTCCTGGGAGGGTTCTCCGCCGTTCCTGGCACCGGCGCCTCGGTTGAAGGCACTGACCGGGATCGACGTGGCGTTGCTCTCGAACGGCAAGGCGGGCGTCGAGCCGCTCTTCGATCACGTGGAGACTCTGCTGCGGGTCCGCTGGCGTGCCGCCTCGGTGGAGCGGGCGACGAAGGGGAACTACAGCGCTCCAGCGGAGCCGGATCTGGTGCGCCGGCTGGCCAGGCGGCGACTGGTGATTACCGGCGTCGGTGACTGAGGGAGCTGCTCGTCGTGCAGTCTGCATGACGCGGTGACCTTCGAGCGGGCGGGTGTGCCGGCGGTCGGGGTGATGACGTCGGCCTTCGTCGACGGCGCCGAGTTGATGGCCGTGGCCTGCGGGGCGCCGGACTACCGGTTCGCCGTGATCGAGCATCCGATCAGCAGCGCGAGCGATGGAGAGCTCCTGGAACGGGCGGGCGAGATCGTGCGCCAGGTGGAGAAACTGGTGCTCGCTCGGGCGGATGTGGAGACAGCGCCCTGACCGCCCGCCGCCAGGCCCCCGCCGCCGTCCTCGCGGCAGTGGTGGCCGCTGCTGCGGCGCTGCTCGCGGCGCCTGTGGTAGCCGAGAAAGGCGTGGTCCTCGCGGAGTTCATCTTCGAGACGGCGCCGCACCCCGAATGCCACGCCTCGACGATCGCCGAGACCGCCTCCGGCGTGCTCGTTGCCGCGTGGTTCGGCGGCACCGAAGAGCGCAACGCCGATGTCGGCATCTGGTTCAGCCGGCTTGAAGCCGAGCGGGCCGAGTCGGCCTCGGCCCCCGCGTCGCCGAGCGGCCGCTGGACGCCGCCGGTCGAAGTCGCGAACGGCGTCCAGGCCGGCGGCGCCCGCTACCCGACCTGGAATCCGGTGCTCTACCAGCCGCCGCGGGACGGCGCGCCGCTGCTCCTGTTCTACAAGGTCGGCCCGAGCCCGCCTCTGTGGTGGGGCATGGTCATGGAGTCGGAAGACGACGGCCGCTCGTGGAGCGCGTCGCGGCGGCTGCCGGACGGCATTCTCGGACCGATCAAGAACAAGCCGATCACCCAGGTCGACGGTTCGCTGCTCGCCGGGTCGAGTATCGAGGACGCGCCCGAGCCGCCCGCCTGGAGGGCGCACTTCGAACGCTCGACGGACCTCGGGCGGACCTGGACGCGCAGCGACCGGCTGGCCGGCAGAACGGCCGGCGGCGAGGACTTCTGGGTCATTCAGCCGACGATCCTGACCCTCGGTGACGGCGAACTCCTGGCGCTGTTCCGCTCCAAGCAGAGCCGGATCGCCGCTTCCCGCTCCGCCGACGCGGGTAGGACCTGGGGACCGATCTTCGGAACCGCTCTGCCGAACCCCGACGCCGGCGTCGACGCCGTGACCCTGGCGGACGGGCGGCACCTCCTGATCTACAACCACAAGGTGCGGATCAATGGCGCCTGGGCCGGATCGCGCTCTCGCCTGAACGCGGCGCTCTCGGACGACGGCGACGCCTGGGACGCATCGCTCATGCTGGAAGACCAGGACGGTGAGTACTCGTACCCCGCGGTCATCCAGACCCGCGACGGGCGCGTGCACGTGACCTACACCCACCGGCGCACCCGAATCCGGCACCTGGTGCTCGATCCGGCCGCGCTGCCGCGGCATCCGATGTCCGGCGCCGAGTGGCCGGACGAAGCGCCGGTGCTGGCGCCCGAGTGACTGGCGGCCTCGATCTCTTCGTCTTCGCCGCCTATCTGCTGGCGGTCATCGCTCTCGGCCTCTCCCTGGCGCGGCGGAGCCGGACGGCGCGCGGCTTCATGATCGCCGGCGGCGCGCTGCCGGGCTGGGCGGTGGGCCTGTCGATGTTCGGCACCTTCCTCTCCAGCAACACCTTCATCGGCGTGCCGGGCCAGGCGTTCGCCGGCAACTGGAACGCGTTCGTGTTCTCGCTGTCGCTGCCGGTGGCGGCCTTCCTGGCGGCGCGCTGGTGGATCCCGTTCTACCGGCGCGGCGGCGCGGTGTCGGCCTACCACCACTTGGAGGCTCGCTTCGGCCGCTGGGCGCGGACCTATGCCGTCGCCTGTTATCTGCTGACCCAGTTCGCGCGCGTCGGCTCCATCCTGTTCGGCGTCGCGTTGGCGATGAACATACTGACCGGCTGGCCGGTGACCTGGATCATCCTGAGCACTGGCGTCGTGGTCACGATCTACACCCTGATCGGCGGCATCGAGGCGGTCATCTGGACCGATGTGATCCAGAGCGTCGTGCTGACCGTCGGCGCCCTGTTCGTGGTCGGGCTCCTGATCGTCGACGCGCCGGGAGGGCTGGGCGGACTCGTCGAGACGGCTCAGGCGGCGGACAAGTTCTCGCTCGGCAGCTTCGCATTCGACTTCACGACCTCGACCTTCTGGGTCGTTCTGATCTACGGCCTGTTCATCAACTTCAACAACTTCGGCATCGACCAGAGCTATGTGCAGCGCTACCACGCAGCGAACAGCGACCGCGCGGCCTCGCGCTCCGTGTGGCTGGCGGCCGGCCTCTACCTGCCGGTGTCGGCGGTGTTCTTTTTTGTCGGGACCGGGTTGTTCGTCGTCTTCCAGGGTCAGCCCGAGGCCGCCGGAGTGGCCGCCGACCAGGCTTTCCCGCACTACATCTCGACCCGGCTGCCGGCCGGGGCCGCCGGCCTCTTGATCGCGGCGCTGTTCGCGGCCGCGATGAGCAGCATCGACACCTCGCTCAACAGCTCGGCGACGGTGTTCCTCTCCGATCTCTACCGCACCTACATCCGGCCGGCGCCGGGTCCGGACGGGGCGGAGGCGGAGGACCTGCGGGTGCTGCGTCGGGCGACGGTCGGTGTGGGCGTGCTCGGTACCGGCACCGCCCTGCTCATGATCGGCGCCGGCAGCCTGCTCGACGTCTGGTGGACCTGGTCGGGAGTGTTCGCCGGCGGCCTGCTCGGGCTGTTCGCGCTCGACCGGCTGGCGCCGCGGGCGGGCCGGGCCGCGGCCCAGTTGGGGGTCGCGGTCGGCGTGCTGGTCATCGTGTGGATGACGGCCTCGCCGCGCCTTACGGGGGGATTGGCGATGCTGCGAAACCCGCTGCACAGCTACATGATCACCGTTGTCGGCACGCTGGCCATCTTCGGTGTCGGACTGCTGATCTCGAGGTGGCGGCGGACGGGGGGCGCTGCGATAGGCTGAATGCCTCCGATGCTCGCACGAGACCTTCCGTCCGCCCGGCCTGCGGGCCGCCTGCGCCGCGCGGCCCTCGTTCTCGCCACTTCGCTTCTCGTCCTCGCGCTCGGAGGTTGCGAGAACCGGGGCGACCTGCTGGGCGTCGAGCTCGTGATCTTCACGGTCGGCGAATGGGTGGGCATCGGCCCTCAGGGAGAGGAGCTGCGCTTCACCATCGAGCGCGACGACGACGAGGCGGTTCTCACCGCGTTCATCGTCAGTCTGCCCGGTCTGGGCGACGTGGCTCAGGGCGAGCCGGAAGCCTGCGACGAGATGGTCACCGCGTTCAACCGGTTTGGAAATCTCAACGTGCGTATTCCGCTGCGCAACGCCGGCTTCAGGTTCCGCACTCCGAACGACTTCCGGGTCGACAATGACGGCTATATCCAAGCGGCGATCATCGGCCGCTTCGACGCGCCGGACAGCGCGATGGTCGACGCCGACATCGAGATCGACGTGACCCGGGTCCTGCCCTGCCGCGCCGAGTTGATGGTCAGTTGGCAGATGGCGCCGGTGGGTTCCTGAGTCGCAGGCAGAGCTACCGGTAACGAGAGCGCATCGCGATGTATCCCGGCAGGTACGCGCGCGAAACGCCTGACAAACCGGCGGTGGTCATGGCCGGCACTGGCGAGTCGGTCAGCTACCTGGAGCTCGATCGACGGTCGAACCGGCTGGCCCAGCTCTGGTACGCGCAGGGCCTGCGGCCCGGCGACCACGTGGCGATCTTCATGGAGAACCACCCGCGCTACTTCGAGGTCTACTGGGCGGCGATCCGCTCGGGTCTCTACCTGACCACGGTGAACAGCTACCTGACCGCCGAAGAAGCGGCGTACATCGTGAAGGACTGCGGAGCGGAGGGGATCGTCGCATCCGCGAAGCTGGCTGAGGTCTGCACTGAGCTTCCAGACCTGATTCCAACCTGCCCCAGCCGCCTGATGGTCGACGACGACCGGCTCGGCATCCCCACGGGCTGGGATGACTACGGCGAGGGGACGGCGCAGTACCCGGCCGAACCGCTCGCCGAACAGCCGCGCGGCAGCACGATGCTCTACAGCTCGGGCACGACCGGGCGGCCGAAGGGCATCCTGCGGCCGCTCCTGGGCCTGCCGGTTGATGAGATGCCGGCGCTCAGGCTGGAAGTCCTCACGAACATCTACGGCATTGGCGCTGATTCGATCTACCTGTCGCCGGCGCCGCTCTACCACGCGGCGCCGATCGGGTTCACTGGCGGTGTCCAGACGCTGGGAGGGACGGCCGTGGTCCTGGAACGGTTTGACCCGGAGCTTGCGCTCAAGGCGATCGAGGACTTTCGGGTCAACGTCAGCCAGTGGGTGCCGACCATGTTCAACCGGATGCTCAAGCTGCCTGAGGAAGCGCGGACGCGCTACGACCTGTCGAGCCACCAACGGGCGATCCATGCCGCTGCGCCCTGCCCGGTCGATGTCAAGCGCCGGATGATCGAGTGGTGGGGACCGATCATCCTGGAGTACTACGCCGGCACCGAGGGCAACGGGATGTGCGCGGTGGAAACCGAGGAGTGGCTGGAACGCCCCGGCACGGTCGGCCGGTGCCTCACGGCGACGATCCACATTTGCGGCGACGACGGCGGACAGTTGCCTGTCGGCGAGCCCGGGACGATCTACTTCGAGCCGCCCGAGGACGCGGACCTGTTCGAGTACCACGGCGACCAGGAGAAGACGCTCGGCTCCCGGCACCCGGTTCATCCGCGCTGGAGCACGCTCGGCGACGTCGGCTACCTGGACGAGGACGACTACCTGTTCCTCACCGACCGCAAGGCCTTCATGATCATCTCGGGCGGCGTGAACATCTACCCCCAGGAGATCGAGGACGCGCTGGTTGTCCACCCGAAGGTCGCCGATGTGGCGGTCATCGGCGTACCCAACGAGGACATGGGCGAAGAGGTCAGGGCGGTGGTCCAGTTGATGCCCGGGATCGCGGAGAGCCCGGAAGTGACCGAGGAACTGATGGCCTACGCCCGCGAGCGAATTGCGCACTACAAGGCGCCGAAGTCGATCGACTTCGAGGAGCAGCTCCCGCGGCTGCCAACCGGCAAGCTCTACAAGCGTCTGCTGCGCGACCGCTACTGGACGGGCCGCACGTCGCGGATCGTGTAGGAACTTGTGGCGTCGGGTTCCCCGCTGACGGCGATCGCTGACGAACTGGCCTCGGCAGTCGACGCGCTCGAGTTCGGTGCCCCGGTCGTCCACGTCTACAACCCCCTGGTCTACGCCCAAGCGGCCCACCATGCCTACCTCCGGGTGGCCGGCGCGGCAACCGGACGGGTGCTGCTGCTGGGGATGAACCCGGGGCCCTGGGGCATGACCCAGACCGGTGTGCCGTTCGGCGAGGTGGCCCACGTGCGGGACTGGTTGGGGATCGCGAGCGGTGTCGAACCGCCGGCCGATCAGCACCCGAAGCGGCCGATCCTGGGCTTTGGCTGCGGGCGGAGCGAGGTCAGCGGCCGCCGGGTCTGGGGTTGGGCGGATCGGCGCTTTGGAACCCCGGAGGCGTTTTTCGATCGCTTCGTGATCTGGAACTACTGCCCGCTTGCCTTCCTGGCGGAGAGCGGCGCGAACCTGACCCCGGACCGGTTGCCGGCGAAGGAGAAGGCGCCGCTGTTTTTGGCCTGCGACCGGGCTCTGGAGCAAGCTGTTCAGGTTCTTGAGCCGCGGCTGGTCGTCGGAATCGGAGCGTTCGCGGAGGGCAGGGCGCGGCGAGCGCTCGAGGGTTTGGATGTGCCGTTAGGGCGGATGCTGCACCCGAGCCCGGCGAGTCCGGCCGCGAACCGGGGCTGGGAAGAGCAGGCGGAACGGGACCTGCGGGGGTTGGGGGTGGTTCTCTAGGGTAGGGCGTTCAGCCGGCGTCGCGGGGTTCGACCTCGCGGTCGTCGACGGCCAGGACCACCGCGTCGTGGATCGCGGGCCGCAGCCTTCTGATCGCGATGTTGTCCCGCGTGGGGTGGACACGGTTCGTCAGCAGGACGACGATCAGATCGAGTTCCGGGTCGATCCAGAGAGAGGTCCCGGTGAAGCCGGTGTGGCCGAAGGAACGGGACGAGAAGTAGCGGCCGGCGGAACTCGGCTCTGAGGGCGTGTCCCAGCCCAGCGCGCGGCTGCTGCCGGGGACGAGTTCGGCGCGGCGGGTGAAGAGGGCGACCGTCTTGGCGCCGGCAAGCCGCTGCCCTCCGTAGACGCCGCCGTTCAGCATCGCCTGGCCGAACGCGGCGACATCGCCGGCGGTGCCGAACAGGCCGGCGTGCGGAGCGATGCCCCCCAGCGCGAGCGTGTTTTCGTCGTGGACCTCGCCATGGGGCAACCGGCCGCGCCAGGGATCGAACTCTGTCGGGGCGGTCTGGCCCCGCAGTGATTCATCGGGCAGGTACCCGCTGTCGGCCAAGCCGAGTGGGTCAAGGACTTCGGCCTGCACCAGGTCGTCGAGGCCGCGGCCGGAGCTCCGCTCCAGGATCTCACCCAGGAGCAGGACGCCGAGGTCGGAGTAGATCGCCTGTTCGCGCCGGCCCACTTCCAGTTCCGTGCCGGCGATGTGCTCCAGGTATCGGGCGCGCGCCTCGTCGCGGTCGAGGCCTTCTCCGACTTCCCGGAACAGTTCGGTGCAGCAGGGCAGACCGCTCGAGTGGGCGAGCAGATCCCGCAGCGTCGCGCCGCCGACCGATGATCCCTCGAGTTCGAGCAGGTAGGACGCGGCAGTGGCGTCGAGGTCGAGCGCGCCCTCCTCGACCCGGCGCATCATCAGCGTCGTCGTGGCGATGATCTTGGTCAGGGAAGCCAGGTCGTAGATCGTCGACGGGGTGACCGCGGGCGAGCCCTTGTCGTAGGTCAGGCGGCCCGCGGCCCGTTCGAGGACCACGGCGCCGCGGCGGGCCACCAGCAGGACGCCGCCCGGGGTGACACCGCTGCCTGTGGCCGTCTCCAGCAGGTCGGCGGCGTGTTGCAGGCGCTCTGCATCGAAGCCGGCCGCTTCGGGCGCGGCGTCGCGAAGCACGGGCGCCGCCGCTGCCGGTTCTGCCGATCTCGGTGGGGACAAGTGCGCCGCGGGTCCAGGCGATTGGCAGGCGGACGTTGCCGCCAGGACGAGAAGAGCCGCCAGAGGGTGGAGCCGGTGCGTTGGTCAGTCCTCGCGTGGCGTCCATGGCGGGCCAAGGCGGGCCAAGGCGGCAACTGAAGGACTATAGCCGGGTCGGCTGCGGGAGGATCTTCGGTTGCTATCCTCGCTCCTTGCTGATCGGAACAAATGCGGAAGGGGAATGAGGGACGATGAGGAATTCTCTTGCCGGAGTGATGATCGTCGCCGTGGGCTTGACCCTTGGCTGCGGTTACGGCGCCGAGACAGAGGAGGCGGAACCGATGGTGGACGAAGGCGAGGAAGCGGTGGAAGCGGCGGGCTCGATTCTGCGCAACGACCCGGCGATGGACGACCTGGTGCCGGCGGACGCGGTGGTAGAGAAGGTCGCGGACGGCTTCATGTTCACCGAGGGCCCGGTGTGGGTGCCGGGGGATCCAGACCGCCTCTATTTCAGTGACATCCCGGGCAACACGGTCTACCGCTGGTCCGAGGGCGAGGGCAAGGTCGTCTTCCTGCAGCCCGTGCTGCCCGACGACGCCGACACCGGCGGCACCGGCGGCTCGAACGGGCTGGCGCTCCACGCGGACGGCCGGCTCGTCCTTTGCGAGCACGGCGGTCGACGGGTGTCCGCGATGGCGCTCGACGGCGAGCGGGTGACCCTGGCCGACCGCTACGACGGCAAGCGGCTGAACAGCCCGAACGACATCGTGTTCCACTCGAGCGGCGCCGCCTTCTTCACCGATCCTCCCTACGGGCTGGACGGGCAGGACGCGTCGGAGAACAAGGAGCAGCCGCACAACGGCATCTACCGGCTGGACCCGGACGGCACGGTGACCCTGCTCGAGACCGGCCAGACCCGTCCCAACGGTCTCGGCCTGTCGCCGGACGAGAAGATCCTGTACGTGGCGAACTCGGACGCGGCGCCGAACCGGTACTGGAAGAAGTACGCCGTGAACGACGACCTGACCCTCGGCGAGGGCGAGATGTTCTTCGACGCCAGCGACATGGAGGCCCCCGGCGCACCCGACGGGATGGCCATCGATGTGAACGGCAACGTGTTCGCGACCGGCCCCGGCGGTGTCCTGGTCTTCAGTCCGGACGGTCGGCACCTGGGCACCATCGCACCGGCCGAGCTGCCGGCGAACACCGCCTTCGGCGGCGACGGCAGCACGCTCTACATGACCGCCCGCACCGGCCTCTACCGCGTGGCGACAAGTACGCGGGGCGACGTCTACGCCAGCGGCGAGTGAAGAGCCGCCCTGAGTAGGGCCGCATGCAACTCCGCGGATCGTTCGGCACACTCGACTGGCTGATCCTCGCCGCGCTGCTGGTCGGCCTGACGCTGCTGTCGCGGTCGCTGTCGCGGCGGCAGAAGACGGAACGCGACTACTTCGGGGGCTCCCGGAGCTTGCCGTGGTACGCGGTGGCGGCGTCCCTGGTGGCGACCGAGATCAGCGCCGTGACCTACATCAGCCTGCCCGCGATCGTCCACCGGCCGGGCGGCAACATGACCTACCTGCAGATCGGGCTGTTCGGCTACGTCGCCGCCCGTCTGCTCGTGGCCCGGCTGCTGGTCCCGGCCTACTACCGGTACGACGTGATGAGCCCGTACGATCTGATCGAGCGCCGGCTCGGCGACTCGGGCGCGGCGGTCCGGAAGGCGGCGACCGGCCTGTTCTGGCTGGGAGGGGTGCTGGCGCAGTCGGCGCGCGTCTACCTCTCGGCCGTCGTGCTCGGGGTGCTGCTGCACCGCGAGCTTGCCTGGCTCGAGAGCGCGACCGGCCTGCCGCCCCACGTGGCCGCGGTGGCAGCGATCATGGCCATCGCCATCCTGTGGACCTGGCTCGGCGGCATCGCGGCCGTGGTCTGGACGGACGCCGCGCTGTTTGTGCTGTTTCTCGTGGGCGTCGCGGTCAGCCTGGGCGTCGTTGTGTGGGAGATCGAGGCCGGTATCTCGACGACGCTTGCCGCCGCCTGGACGGAGGGGAAGTTCACGCTGTTCGACCTGTCGACCTCTCTCTCCGTTCCCTACACCCTGTGGGCGGCGCTGATCGGCGCGACGGTCGGCGGCTTCGCCGCCTTCGGCACGGACCAGTTGATGGCGCAGCGCATCTTCTGTTGCCGCAGTGCCCGCGACGCCCAACTGGCGGTCGTGGCCAGCAGCGTGTCCGTGATCGTCTCGTTCGCGTTCGCCCTGGTCGGGATCGGGCTGTGGGCCTACTACGAGCAGGCGCCCCTGCACGGTACGGCGGCGGCGATCGTGGCGGAGCAGCCCGATCGGATCTTCGCGGTGTTCGCGGTCGAGGCGGTGGCGGTCGGCCTGAAGGGCCTGGTGGTAGCCGGCGCCCTGGCGGCGGCGATCTCGAGTCTCGACTCCATTCTCGCGGCCCTTGCGCAGACCACGTCGTCGCTGCTGGGCCCGCGGTGGCGTCGCGGCGACGGCCTGCGGTTGCCCCGGTTGCTGGTCCTCGGTTGGGGACTGGTGCTGGGCGTTGTGTCGCTGTCGATGGACCGGGTGGCGGCGCGGTACGACGCGCTGCTGGACCTGGCGCTGGCGATGGCCGGCTACACGGGCGGAGCGCTGATGGCCGCGGTCCTTCTGGCGCTTGCGCCCTGCGGCCGCGACGGCCGCGGCTTTCTGTGGTCCGGGCCGTTGTCCGTGCTCGCCGTCTTCGCAGCGGCCTGGCATCAGCCGGCGGCGGGATGGATCTGCCTGCTCGGCTGCGCTGTGTTGCTTGGAACCTGGCTGCGCGCGGACGGTCGCGGCCGCTGGGGAGCAAGTTTGTTGCTGATGCTGGGCGCCGCGTTCGTGCTCGCGATCTGGCGCTGGGCGGAGGGCCCCGGCGGCGAGTCGCTGGCCTGGCCGTGGTACGTGCCCTTGGGTGCGGCGGTGGCCTGGCTGTGGGGGCTGGGGCTGAGCGGGCGCGCCCGTGTTCTTGCTAGCGTCGCGACATGAGTGAGAAGGAGGGCGCCACGCGGCGGCAGGTGATGGCCGTGGCCGGCGCTCTCGGCGCGGCCGCCGTTGCGGGTTCCGCTTGCACTCCCTCCGAACGGGATTCCGACGCCTGGCCGGACGACGAGTCCGGCTCGGACGTGACCGGATTCGAACTCGAGGAGGTGACGATCACCGAACTCGGCCGCCAGATGGCGGCCGGTGAGCGGACGAGCGCGGAGATCACGCGGCTCTACCTCGACCAGATCGAGGCGCTCGACCGCCAGGGACCGACCCTGCGCTCGGTGATCGAGACGAACCCGGAGGCCCTGGAGATCGCCGGGCAACTCGACCGGGAGCGGGCCGCGGGCAACGTGCGCGGCCCGCTGCACGGCATCCCGATCCTGCTCAAGGACAACATCGCCACCGCCGACCGCACCACGACGACCGCCGGCTCGCTGGCGCTCGAGGGGTCGATCCCTCAACAAGACGCCTTCGTCGCGGCTCAGCTCCGGCGCGCCGGGGCGGTGCTGCTCGGCAAGGCGAACCTGAGCGAGTGGGCCAACTTCCGCTCGGGACGGTCGAGTTCGGGCTGGAGCGCGCGCGGCGGACAGTGCCGCAACCCTTACGTCCTCAACCGCAACCCGTGCGGTTCGAGTTCCGGGTCCGGCGCCGCAACCTCCGCCAATCTGTGCGCGGCGGCGGTCGGCACGGAGACCGACGGCTCGATCATCTGCCCCTCGTCGGCGAACGGCCTGGTCGGCATCAAGCCGACCGTCGGCCTGGTCGGCCGGACAGGCATCGTTCCCATCTCGGCGGTGCAGGACACCGCCGGGCCGATGGCGCGGACGGTGGCCGACGCCGCGGCGCTGCTCAGCGGCATGACCGGGCGGGATTCGCGGGACGAAGCGACGGCCGCCTCACCCGCCCCGACCGACCTGACCCGTCACCTCGGCGGCCGCGACCTGGATCGAGGGGGCGCTTCCGACCTGAACGGTCTGCGGGTCGGCGTCGGCAGGCAGTTCTTCGACCGTGACAGCCGCGTCGACGGCGTGATGGAGGAGGCGATCGAGGTGCTCGGGAGGCTGGGTGCAGAGATCGTCGATCCGGTCGAGATCGCCCATCGGGGGGAGGTTGGGCGGCACGAGTACGAGGCCATGCTCTACGAGTTCAAGGCCGGCCTGAACGCGTACCTCGCCGAGTTGGGCGACGGCGCCCCGGCCGCTTCGCTCGCCGACGTGATCGCCTTCAACGAGGCGAACGCGGAGCGCGAGATGCCCTTCTTCGGCCAGGAGATCCTGATCGAGGCGGAAGGCAAGGGTCCGCTCACCGAGGCCGCCTACCAGGCGGCGCGCGGCACGGCGAACCGGCTGTCCCGCGACGAGGGGCTCGACGCGGCGCTGGCGGAGCACCGACTCGACGCCATCCTGGGACCGAGCGGCGGTCCGGCCTGGGTGACCGACCTGGTTCACGGCGACCACTTTTCGGTCGGCAGCTCGGGCGCGGCGGCTGTCGCGGGCTACCCGAACGTCACCGTGCCGGCCGGAACCGTCCACGGCCTGCCGGTAGGTGTCTCCTTCTTCGGGGCCGCGTGGAGCGAGCCGACGCTGATCCGCATCGCCTGGGCGTTCGAGCAGGCGGCGCCGCACCGGCAGCCGCCGCGGTTCCGCGCCCGCGTCGACGCTGACTGAGTCCGCTAGGCCTTCATCTCGCGGAAGCACTTCCGCAGCTCGCCGACAAAGACGTCCGGGACCTCGAACGCCGCGAAGTGGCCGCCTTTCTCCAGGCGGTTCCAGTACACGAGGTTCCGATACCGCTTCTCGGCCCAGCGCCGCGAGGCCCGGAAGATCTCCTTGGGGAAGATGCTGCAGCCGACCGGTATTTCGACCGGGTCGTTGCCGCCCTTGCCGAAGCTCTCCCAGTAGATGCGTCCCGAGGAGGCGCCGCAGGCCGGCAGCCAGTACATCATCACGTTGTCGAGCAACTGGTCGCGCGTGAGTACGTCTTCCGGATGGCCGTCGTTGTCGGTCCAGGACCAGAACTTCTCGACGATCCACGCGGCCTGGCCGGCCGGCGAGTCCACAAGGCCGTAGCCCAGAGTCTGCGGTCTGGTGGACTGCTGCTTCGAGTAGCCGGAGTCCCAGTCGCGGTAGTACTGGATGCCGGCCAGAGCATCCTTCTCGTTGTCGGTCAGGTCGTTCATCGTGCTCTGGTCGACGCCGACCGTCGGCATGTTCACGTGAATGCCGTGGCAGTGTTCATGGTCCTGGATCGCGATCGCCGTGCTGACGGCGGCGCCCCAGTCGCCACCCTGGGCGAAGTACCACTCGTAGCCGAGGCGCGCCATCAGCTCGGCCCAGGCGTCCGCGACCTTCTCGACGCTCCAGCCGGGCGACGTGGGCTTGTCCGAGAAGCCGAACCCGGGCAGGGCCGGTACCACCAGGTGGAACGCGTCCTCCGCCGAGCCGCCGTGCGCGGTCGGATCGAGCAGCGGACCTGTGACCTCGAGGAACTCGACGATCGAGCCCGGCCAGCCGTGCGTGAGCACCAGCGGCGCGGCACCTGTGTGCCGGGAACGGAGATGGAGGAAATGGATGCCCACGCCGTCGATCTCGGTCTTGAACTGATCGAGGTCGTTCAGGCGGTTTTCCAGTCGCCGCCAGTCGTAGGAGGACGCCCAGTACTCGCAAAGCTCCTTCGTGTAGGCGAGTGGGATGCCCTGGGTCCAGTCGTTGACCGTCTCCCGTTCGGGCCAGCGCGTGGCGGCCAGCCGGCGGCGCAAATCGGCCAGTTGCTCGTCGTCGATTTCGATGCGGTAGGGCGTGATGTCGGTCATAGGGTGCGACGCTAGCACCTGGGGTTGGCGGCGCTAGAAGACCATCCGGATGCCGGCCGAGACGGTCTCGATATCGCCGGCGATCGACTCGATGCGGCCGACTGCCCTGAACCGGCCGAGGATCTGGACTTCGACGCCGACGCCGTAGATCAGATCCTCATCGTCCACGTCCACCAGGGTGACTTCGAGCTCGTCGGCCGCATCCTCCACGTTGGCGGCCCAGGACACGATGCCGAGTTTTGCGAATACCCGGATACGCCCCGTGATGTCGTAGTGGGGAACGATCGCGGCGGAGTAGGCGGTGATCTTGCCCTGGATCGCGATATCGGAGCACGAAACGCCTTCCGCGCAGGGTCGGATCGCCCCGTCGACCTTGGACAGGTCGTAGTAGCCCACCTCGACCGCCAGGAAGTCGTTGAACTTGTAACCGATGTCGTAGCTCAGCGAGTTCTCGTTGCCGTCGAGAACCTGGTCGAAGGCATCGGTCCTGTTGATGTCGATGCCCGCCAGGCCGAGGTGGAAGCCAACGTAGATCTCACGGTCGGCCGCTGCTGCCGGCGTCGCCGCGAGGGTGGCCAGCAGCAAGGCGATTGGTGTTGCCACGGGCAGGAAACGGAGCATCCAAGAGTGGCGTCTGGTCATCGTGGCCTCCCGGGAGACGGCGGTTGAGTCGGCTTCGTAATCATACAGGAATAGCTATATGTCGGTACGATAGTGTCCGCGCACCCATGAGCGATCCGGTCTGTCTCATCTCTGGCGTGGGTCCCGGAACGGGGGCTTCGCTGGCTCGTCGGTTTGCGGCCGGCGGCTACCGGGTGGCGATGCTCGCGCGCAACGGAGAGCGCCTGAAGGCGCTGGAGACCGAGATCGAGGGTTCGCGCGGTTACGTCTGCGACGTGTCCGACCCGGAGGCGGTGCGGACGACCGTGGCGCGGGTCGGCGGCGAGCTGGGCGCGCCAGGGGTGCTCGTCCACAACGCCGTGGGCGGCGCCTTCGGCGACTTCATGGAGGTCGAACCGGAGCGCCTGCGCGCCAACTTCGAAGTCAACGTGATGGGCCTGCTCTACCTGGCGCGCGCTGTCGCCCCGGCGATGATCGAGGCCGGGCGCGGGGCGATCATGGTCACCGGCAACACGGCGGCGCGCCGCGGCATGCCGCGCTTTGCCGGGTTCGCGCCGACCAAGGCGGGGCAGCGCATCCTCGCCGAGTCGATGGCGCGGACCCTGGGGCCGCAGGGCATCCACGTCGCGTACTTCGTGATCGACGCGGTGATCGACCTGGAGTGGACCCGGCGGCGAATGCCCGACCAGCCGGACGACTTCTTCATCCAGCCGGACGCGATCGCCGAGAACGTCTGGTATGTGGCGCACCAGGACCCGTCCGCGTGGAGCTTCGATGTCGAGATGAGGCCGTACCGCGAGACTTGGTAGCGGCGCCCACGGGCCTCCGATCGGCTGCTCCCGCGTGGTAACTTCGCGGGATGACGCGTTCCGTTCCAGCCCTCCTGATCGTCCTCCTGATCGCGCTCGGCGCCTTCGCCTGCGGCGAGACGGCGCCACCGGCGGCGGACGACACGGCCGAAGCGGATGCCATGCCTGCCGAGCCCGCCGAGTCTTCCGATCCGGAAGGGGCCGACCCGAACGACCCGGTCGCGCAGCGGGTCGAGCCGTTCCAGATCTTCGACAACCTCTACTACGTCGGGATCGAGTGGGTCTCGTGCTACCTGCTGGTGACCACGGACGGTCTGATCCTGATCGACTCGCTCTACGGCGACCACATCGATACCGCCATCGATGGCATCCGGAGCCTGGGCTACGACCCGGCGGACCTGAAGTACGTGCTGGCGACGCACGGCCACTTCGACCACGCCGGCGGCGCCGCCAGGTTCCAGGAGACGTACGGGGCACGGGTCGGCATGACCGAGGCGGACTGGCAACTGGCCGAAACGCCGCCGGGCAACCCCGACTACGAGATCGACGTGCCGGTCCGCGACATGGTCATCGCCGACGGCGACACGCTCGAGCTGGGCGACACGGAGATCCGGTTCTACGTCACGCCCGGGCACACCGAGGGGGTTCTGTCGATGGAGTTCCCGGTGCGAGACGGCGGCGAGGAGCACCGCGCCTTCGTGTTCGGCGGCGTGGGGCTCAACTTCGAGGGTGTCCACCGCACGAACCTCTACCTCGACAGCGTGGCCCGGGTTCAGCGGCTCGCCGCCGAGGAGGGCAACCCGATCGAAGTGAACATCACGAACCACGCTTCGATGGGGAGGATCTTCGAGCGCGCCGAGCAGTTGGCGTTGCGGGCCGACGGCGACCCCCACCCCTTCGTCGATCCCGCTGGGCACGCGGCCTGGCTCGCCGAGCTGCAGGAGAACGCCGAGAAGAAGCTCGTCGTCGAGCGGGAATTAGCAGGCGAGTAGGCGGGTAGGAAGGGCGGCGTTGTCGCATTGGTGCGGCACGGAATCCACGACGGGGCGCTAGATTGTGAAGAGCTTCGAGCTGATGCCGCGTTACGAGAACGCGGTGGCGGGGTTCGACCTGTTTCACCGGGAAGATCCGGCGACGGAGACGGTGGACGGCGAACAGGCGCCGCGGGAGTTGGCCTACGCCCGGCGGATGGCGGCCTGGGTGACGCGGCTCGATCCGGATGCCGGCGAGATCCTGCTCCTTGCGGCGCACTGCCAGCATCTGCGCCGCTTCAAGATGCCGCGGACCGACTACCCGGCCGGGCGCGAGGGCTATCTCGCCTGGCGGCGGGCGGCGGCGCTGGAGCACGCGCGGCTGGCCGGCGCCGTGCTGCGCGACGCCGGCTACCGGCGGGAGCAGATCGAGCGGGTACAGAACCTGGTGCTGAAGCGGGCGGGCCGAGGTTCGCGCCAAGAGGCGCAGACCCTGGAGGACGCGGCCTGCCTGGTGTTTCTGGAGCGCGACCTGGAGGGATTGGCGGGCCGGCTTGGCGCCGAGAAGACGGCGGAAGTGCTGGTCAGGACCTGGCCCAAGATGTCGGCCGCCGGCCGCGAAGCCGCCACGGGGTTGGAGTTGAAGCCGGAGCTCCAGGAACTAGTGGCCAGCGCGCAGCCGGTCAGCCCGACCTGAAGGTCAGTTGCTCGCGGGCCTCGCCGATCCGCTCCACCTTGACCGGCGCAACTCCGTTGCCAACACCGGCTACCGCCAATGCTCGTTCGAAGGCGGATTCGAGCACTGCGGACGTGTCTTCGTCTTGGGGGACCAAGCGGTCGTTGACGCGCAGTTCGAGCCGATGGCGGTCGAAGGCGACTCTGCCTTCGAGTTGGGGCTCGGTCTCGATCAGGTCGCACGCCCGGAACGCGCAGGCAAGCAGGGAGCGCAGGCGCTCGTCCAGTGAGCCGACGCCTTCCAGTTCTCGCGAGGTCTCGCGCCGGCGGCTGTAGAGGAGCCCCGGCTCGCCGCGGCTCTGGTCGTAGGCGTAGATCGCATCGTGGCCGACCAGCAGCACTCCCGGTCCTTCGTGGACGTGGCTGTAGTCGGCGACGTCGATCAGCAGTTCGGGCAGGACCCGCTCGGAAATCCAGCGGTGGAAGACCGGGATGAACTCCTCGGGCGCCGCTTCCGGGTCGTCGCAGGCGAGCACCTTCAAGTCCAGTTTGATCAGGTCGTCCAGGACGGCTCCACGGGAGGCGCTCATACCGCTCGTCGCAGACCGGCCGTCGCCTGCTGTTGCGCGATCCGGTGGTTGCAGGCGTGGGCCGCCTCGATGAACAACTGGGCCTCCTCGATCCGGCGGTGTGCTTCCTCGCTCGAGTCCGTCTCGGCGTCGCCGTGGATGCGGAACAGGTAGTTGGCGAACTTGGCCCCGGCGTAGGGGTCGAAGAACAGCTCCGTGTCGTAGAAACGGGTCCGGAACTCGCCGATGATCTCGGCCGGCGCGTTCCCGATGTCGATGTTCTCGGTCGTGATCAGTGCGCGCGCCGCCTGCAGCATCGCCGCGTAGGCCCTGGCGGCGGCGGCTTTCGCGTCGCCCCGGTCGAGTTCGAGCAGACCCTGGAAGACCTCGCGCTCGGCGGCCGAGAGGCCGAATTCGACCGCGGTGACGACCTCGCCGGCGCACTCGCCGACGCCGAGGTCGCCGATCGTGTACTCGCGCGGGTCGCCCCAGTCGGAGTAGAGAGTGCGGTCCTCGAGATAGGTCGGCAGCTTGGTCAGGTCGTCGAGCAGTTGCCGGACGCGGGCCTTGCCGACCCGGGCGATGAAGCGCTGGAAGCTCTCGCCCTTTTCACGCTCGGTGACGAACAGGCCGGCGATGCGTTCGACCGCTTCGGGAATGCGCTTGGCCGGCACCGCGACCACGGCGAGTCCGTAGGCGCCTCCGTTCTCGCTCCACTGGCCGCCCAGGATGACCTGAAAGTGCGGCACCGTGCGGCCGTCGCTCTTGCGGCTGACGCCATAGAAGCCGATGTCGGCGACATGGTGCTGGCCGCACGAGTTGAAGCAGCCGGAGACCTTGATCCGCAGGTCCTTGACCGCCTCGTCGGCGAGCATGCCGGCCGTCTTGATGGAGGTGGCGATCCGCTTGCGCAGTTCGCCGGCGAGTCCGCGCGACGCTGAGATGCCCAGCTTGCAGGTGTCGGTGCCGGGGCAGGAGGTGACGTCGACCAGGGAGGAGGCGCCGGGCTCGCCCAGACCCTGGGCTCGCAGCGTGCCGTACAGCGCGGGCAGGTCCGCTTCGCTGACGTTCCGGAGCAGGATGTTCTGCTCGACCGTGTTGCGCACCAAGCCGCCGCCCCAGCGGCGCGTGGTATCTGCCAGCGCCCGCAACTGGGTCGAGGTCAGGTCGCCGAGAGGCAGGTTGATGGCGACCGCAACGTAACCCGGCTGCCGCTGCCGCTGGACGTTCGAGCCCAGCCACTCGGCGAAGCCCTCGGGCCGCGGCCCCGGTTCGAGCTTCGCGGCCGGCCGCGTCGGCGCCTCATCGGTGATCGCGAGGTCGTCGAGATAGGCGGTCCACTGATCATCGGCGGGCAGCACCGCGAGTTCCTCGTCGACCAGGCGGGTGAACTCCTCGATGCCGAGCTTGGCGACCAGGAACTTGACCCGCGCCCGTGCCCGGTTGCGCTTCTCGCCCAGTCGCCCGAAGACCCGGCACACGGCCTGCGCCAGGGGCAGCAGTTCGTCCTCGCGCACGAACTCGCGCAGCACCTTCGCCTGGTGGGGCACCGCTCCCAGGCCGCCGCCGACGTAGACCTTGAAGCCGCGCTCCGGCTCACCGCCCGTGCCGTTCGAGGAGACGCCGGCGCGAACCTGGGCGACCACGCCGAGGTCGTGCATGTTCGCAAGGCCGCAGGCGTGCTGCTCGCAGCCCGAGAAGGCGATCTTGAACTTGCGGCCGAAGTCCTGAGCGTCCTTGTGACCGAGCAGGAAGTACGTCAACGCGTGGGCGTAGGGCGAGACGTCGAACGGCTCGTCGCGGCAGACGCCGGCCAGCGGGCATGCCGTGACGTTGCGCACCGAGTTGCCGCAGGCCTCGCGGGTGGTGATGTCGACCGCGGCCAGGCGCCGCATGATGTCCGGCGTGTCGTCGATGTGGATGAAATGGAGCTGGATGTCCTGGCGGGTCGTGACATGGGCGATACCGTCCGAGTACTCCTCGGCGAGGTCGGCGAGGACCTCCATCTGCTCGGCGTTCATGGCGCCGAAGGGGATCTTGATCCGAAGCATGCCCGGCGCGTCCCAGACCGTTTTGGGCCCCTTGGTCAGGTCGCCGCAGGGGTACTCGAGGGTCCGGCTGGCGACGCCGTCGTGGCGCTGGCCGTTGTCGTAGCGCTGGCCGTAGACGCCGCGGCGCAGGCGGGTCTCGGCGAAGACCTTGTCGTCGATCTTGCCCTGACGCTTCTGCGCGATCTGGGTCTCGTAGATCTCGATCTCTTCGTTCAGATGGGGTGGGATGCGGCCTTCGAGTTCGGCCTCCCAGGTGGCGGTGGAGTCCACGGTTGGCTGGCTCATCGATCGGTTCTCGCTTGGTCCTTCGGGAATCGGCTTTCCCACTCCGAGGCGCGGGGTGGGCGGGGCCGGCGTATTCGTGACCATAATGGTTACCTTAGTCATCATTCTACGCGTACCGGCGCCCAACGTTGCAACCGGCGGGCTACCTCAGATCCTGGAAGCGGACCGGCTTGGGGAAGTCGGCGGAGGCTGCGCGGATCTTCTCGCCGATCGCAGCCACGCTCCAGGGGGCCTGGTCGTTCGGCCGGCGGGCGACCTCGAGCGACTGCCAGGACAGAAGGAACACGGTGTTGCCGCCGACCGCGAAGATGCGGCCGGTGATGTCGGCGGCGTCGTCGGTGCAGAGCCAGACCACGGCGGGCGAAACCTTCTCCGGCGCCAGCGGATCGGCGGTCGCCTCGGGCATGATGTCCTCTGTCAGGCGCGACCAGGCGGCTGGCGCCAGCAGGTTCACGGTGACGCCGTACTTCGCGCCCTCGATCGCCAGGCAGCGCATGAAGCCGGCCATGCCGGCCTTGGCGGCGCCGTAGTTCGTCTGGCCGAAGTTGCCGAGCAGGCCGGAAGTCGAACTGGTCATGATGATCCGTCCGCCCGACTCCTGCTCGATCATCTGGTCGTACGCGGCCTTCGTCACCAGATAGGTGCCGCGGAGGTGGACGTCGAGGACGATGTCCCACATCTCGTCGGTCATGTTCTTGAACGACTTGTCGCGCAGGATGCCGGCGTTGTTGATCGCGATGTCCAGCTTGCCGAACTCAGAGGCGGCGCGCTGCACCATTGCCCTGGCGGCGTCGCTGTCGGAGACCGAACCGTAGTCGGCTACGGCCTGACCGCCGGCGTCGCGGATCTCGGCTGCAACCTGGTCGGCCATCGCTGTGCCGGCGCCCGTGCCGTCCCTGGCGCCGCCGAGATCGTTGACGACGACCGCCGCGCCTTCCTGCGCCAGGAGCAGCGCGTGGGTGCGGCCCAGACCGCCGCCCGCGCCTGTAACGAGTGCGACCTTTCCGTCGAGCAGACCCATGGTGTCGATTCCCTCTCTCTGTCGTCTTGTCGTGTTCGTGGTGTTGGAGCGCGCGAAGTCTAGTAGAAGAGCTTCGTCCGTGCAGGGGTGTGTTTGTCGCTAGGCGTCCCGGCTCAAGTCCGGCCCTGGGAACCCGGGTGGCGCGATCCGCGCCACCCGCGAACCACTCCGTGCATTCGTCATCGGGCGCACGGATGGCACGCGGGCATCTTGCCCGCATCGGCGCGAAGCGCCGCTCTGCCCGTTAGAGTCCAGTCGATGAGAGGCCCCGCGTTTGTCTGGCCCGATACGGCGTCAATGGCAGGGTCTCTTGTGTTGGCTACCGCGATAGGCGTTGCCGCCCAGGAGCCCCCCGAGCCCCACGCCGAACCCAGCGCCGCAATGCTCCTCCGCCAGGCCAGCCTCCACGAGTCCCGGGGCGACTACGAGGCAGCCATCGCCGGCTACGACCGGGCGATCGCGGCCGAGCCGCGCGACTGGCAGCTCTACCTGCTACGCGGCGCCGCCCGTTTCAAGGCGGGTCAGATCAACGCGTCGATCGAAGACTTCGACCGGGCTGTGACGCTCGATCCGTCGCAGGACCCGTACCTCTGGCAGCGGGGCGTCTCGTACTTCTATGCCGGCCGCTTCGCCGACTGCCGGGCCCAGTTCGAACGGCACCGCCTGGTCAATCCGAACGACGTGGAGAACGCCGTGTGGCACCTGCTCTGCGGCGCCGCCGAGGATGGCCTCGAGTCGGCACGGAAAGCGATGCTGCCGGTCGGTCCGGACGCGCGCCGGCCGATGAAGGAGATAGACGCCCTGTTTCGCGGCAAGGGCAGCGCCGGGGACGTCGAGACGGCGGCGCAGGAAGAAGGTCCGGGAGCGCGCTTCTACGCCGATTTGTACCTCGGGCTGTACTACGAGTTGATCGGCGAGACGGAGAAGGCCGCCGCCAAGATCGAGCGCGCCGCCTCGCTACCGAACCGTGGCTACATGGTCGAGGTCGCGCGGGTGCATCGTCGGCTGCGGTATCCGTGAGATCCTCACCACGGCTCAGTCGTCGGCGCGGCGCAGGAAGTCGCCCTCGTCCTGGCACTCGTAAGCGAGCTGGACCAGCGTGACTGCGTCTGCCGTTGGTCCGATCTCGGTGAGAAGAGCGTAGAGAGCCGGCGTAGCGGCCAGCCCACGGGCCGAGGAAACGCCGAGCACGGCGAGCCGGAGAGCCTCCCGCCGGCCTTCGGCGTGGCCTTCGGCGTGGCCTTCGGCACGGCCTTCGGCGCGCTCGCGACGCAGGAACAGGTCGTCGTCCGGGCCCGTTCCCTCCGACGCGCCCAAGGTGTCACCCACCCGGCGCAGCACGTCGACGGTCGAGAGAGACATATCGGCCTCGTTCAACGCCCGGTGGATTTCCTGCGCCGTCCAACCGGGGAAGGCGCGGCTGCTCGCTGCCTCCACATAGCGACCTTCCTCCAGGACGTGAATCGCGAGTCCGGACAACCGCGACTTCGGGCGGTAACGCCAATTTGCCTCGGGGACCTCTACCCACACCTCGGGAAAGCCCCAGGACTCGTAGATCCCGAGCTTCCTCCGGCGAACGTCAGTGCTGTAGTCCACCTCCAGGACCACATCGGGTAGCTCGTTGACGCCGTACTCGATATCGGGGCCGCAGGGCCGCGTTGCCCCGGGGCGGAGATACACGATCTGGTCGGCCGCCATCGCCCGCCGGCGTTCGCCTTCCGGGTTGCGCACGACGAGAGCGGCAGCGCCGATCACGTCGATCGGCGAGCCCCGCCTCAGGGCGATCAGGTTCAGGAGGCGCGCGAGCCGCTGCGCCGAGTACTCGTGATAGGTGGTGGCCGGCTCGGCCACGATGGCGATCTCGTTGCGCGCATCCCAGTACTCCAGGCGACCCTCGAAATCGTCGAGTTCGTCGGGCGGAACGTCAATGGCGCGGCAGCCCGGAAACTCCGCCGCGACCGGTGGAGGACCGTCGTCCGGCGGCGTCCAGGTTGCCTTGGAGATCGGTTCAGCCATGCACCGATTGTAGCCCGGTCGTGTTCGGGTAGGCCATCCGTCGATCGGCGAGCGCCGCTATCGCGCGACCTCCCCCCTATCGCCCTATCGCCCACAGGTGCCCGTCGGTGCGGATGTACCAGACACCGCCGACGAGGGCCGGGGAGGCGATTGTCCGTTCGCCGATCCGGTTGACGTGGAGCAGTTCGAAGTCCGGCCCTTCCTTGATCACGAAGGTCTCGCCGTTGTCGTTGGTGAAGAAGACCTTGCCGTCCAGCGCCACGGGCGCGGCGGAGAAGCCCTCGCGCATCCGTTCGCCCAGACGCTCCTGCCAGACGACTTCGCCGCTCTTTGCCTCGTAGACGGTGATCACGCTGGCCATGTCGTTGACCATGTAGAGGTAGTCGCCGACGAGCATCGGCGCGACGACGAAGGGGGAGCCCTTGGCCGCGGTCCAGACGATGCGGCTGTCCGTCACGTCGCCGTTGCCGCCGGGGCGGATCGCGAGAGTGGGCCCGGCGCGGCCCGAGGTGCTGAACAGCAGGTCGTGGCCGACGACGGGACTCGGGATGACCTCGAAGGTGGTGCCGCTCGCCCGCCACAGTTCGCGGCCGTCCGCCGGTGCGTAGGCGATCACGTGGTGCTGGCTGTTGACCACGATCTCGTCGCGCTCCTCGCCGTCGTCGGTGGTCACCGAGATCGCGGCCGGCGAACTCCAGCCGACCTGGGTCTCGCGTTCCGTGCGCCAGAGTTCCTCGCCCGTGCGTCGGTCGAAGGCGGCGATGAAGGAGGGGGCGCGCTGCTGTTCCTGGACGATGATCAGCCGTTCGCCGAGCAGGAGCGGCGACGAGGCGGTGCCGTGGAAGGCGTTCAGTTCGCCGAGGGACTTGTGCCAGACGATCTTGCCGTCCATGTCGATCGCGAGCACGCCGTGGTTGCCGAAGTAGGCGTAGACCCGCTCGCCGTCCGTGGTCGGAGTCGAGGAGGCGTGACCGTTCTTCCGGTAGGCGCGCTCGGGGTTGGCGTTCGGCGCCGCCGTCGTCCACAGCCGCTTCCCCGTCTCCCGGTCGAAGGCGAGCACCGAGCGATTGGCGCCGGCCGCCTCGGCGGTGGTCAGGAAGATGCGGTTGCCCCAGACGATCGGCGACGAGTTGCCGTTGCCCGGCACGGCAACCTTCCAGCGGACGTTCTCCTCCGGACCCCAGCGGTCGACGTAGCCGGCGCCTGCGACATCGCCCTGACCGCTCGGTCCGCGCCAGCGCGGCCAGGTGTCGGCGGGATCGCCCACGGCGGGTGTCATCCTTGCGCGTTCGTTCGCCGCGGCGGCGCCGGGGGCGAACGCCGGCAGGAGCAAGGCGGTGGCGACGAGCAGACGAGACGGCATCGTGAATCTCATGCGCAGAATGATAGAACTTCGCGGCTACCTGAATCCAAACTGAGGGACATTCCGAGAATGAGCGACACCTTTCGAGCCGTCGTCGTCGACAAGGTCGACGACCGGCACACGGTCAACCTGCGCGACCTGACCCCAGGCGATCTGCCGGAGCACGACGTGCTGGTGGATGTCGAGTACTCCACCCTGAACTACAAGGACGGGCTGGCGATTACCGGCGCCGCGCCCATCTGCCGTTCCGTGCCCATGGTCTGCGGCGTCGACCTGGCGGGCACCGTGGCGGAGTCCGCCTCGGACGCGTTCTCGCCCGGCGACCGGGTGCTGGTCAACGGCTACGGCCTGAGCGAAAGCCACTGGGGTGGCTACTCGCAGAAGGCGCGGATGAAGTCGGACTGGCTGGTGCCGGTGCCGGACGCCTTCACGACCCAGCAGGCGATGGCGATCGGCACCGCCGGTTACACGGCGATGCTGTGCGTGATGGCGTTGCAGAATCACGGCGTGACGCCGGAGAGCGGCGATGTCGTCGTGACCGGCGCCGCCGGCGGGGTGGGCTCGGTGGCGGTGGCGCTGCTGGCGCGGGCCGGCTACCGCGTGATCGCCTCCACCGGACGCGAGGCGGAGCATGACTACCTGCGTAGTCTGGGCGCGGCCGACTTCCTCGCCCGCGACACGTTGTCCGCGAAGCCGCGGCCGATCGGCCGCGAGAACTGGGCCGGCGCCGTGGACGTCGTCGGATCGTCGACGCTGGCGAACCTGATCGCCCAGACCCGCTACGGCGGCTGCGTTGCCGCCTGCGGACTGGCCGGCGGGATGGACCTGCCGTCGAGCGTCTACCCCTTCATCCTGCGCGGCGTGGTCCTCGCCGGCGTCGATTCGGTGATGGCGCCGATGGAACTGCGGCGGGAAGCGTGGAACCGTCTGGCCGCGGAGCTTCCGGCCGACCTGTTGTCCGAGATGACGACGGTCGAGCCGATGAGCCGGATCGAGGAGCTGGCGGCTTCGATCCTGGCCGGTGAGACCCGTGGGCGGGTGGTCATCGACGTGAACGCCTAGCAGCCAACGGCGCACAGGAGGATCGAATGAGTCGCAGGTCGTACACCGGAGTCCGTGCTGTCCTGACGGTCTCGTTCGTGTTCTCTTCCCTGCTCGTCCCGGCCTGGTCGGAGGGCCAGGACAGCGACTGGTCGGTGACCACCGGCGACAAGGGCGGGCGGCGCTACTCGTCGCTCGACCAGATCGTCCTCGAGAACGTCGGCGACCTGGCGATCGTCTGGCGCTGGTCCTCGCCGGACAACGATCGGGTCGCGAACGACCGCCGGCTCAGGAGCCGCCGCATGCAGCCGGGCGGGCACCAGGTCACGCCGATCAAGGTCGGCGACCGGCTCTACGCGACCACCGGGCTGAGCCAGATCGCCGCGATCGATGCGGCGAGCGGCGAAACGGAGTGGGTCTACGATCCCGAGTCCTACGACGCGGGCCGGCCCACGAACCTGGGGTTCGTCCATCGCGGGGCCAGCTACTGGCCGGGACGCGAGAGCGACGCCGGCGTCGAGGCGGTCCCGCCTCGCCTCTTCTACGGCACCGGCGACGCACGGCTGCTGGCCGTCGATCCGTTCACCGGCGAACCGATCGGCTCCTTCGGCGACGGCGGCGCTGTGGATCTGACGAAGGGCCTGCGGCGCGAGATCAGGGCTCGCGCCTACGCCGTGAGCTCGCCGGTCATGGTCTGCCGCGACACGCTGATCGTGGGCGCCTCGATCTCGGACGCGCCGAACCACCCGGACGCGCCGCCCGGAGATATCCGCGGCTTCGATCCGATGACCGGCGAGTTGCGCTGGACCTTCCACTCGATCCCGGCGCCGGGAGAGTACGGGCACGAGACCTGGGAGAACGACTCCTGGCAATACACCGGCAACGCGAACGTCTGGACTCTGATGACGGCCGACGAGGAACTCGGGCTCGTCTACCTGCCCTTCGGCACGCCGACCAACGACTGGTACGGCGGCCACCGGCTGGGCGACAACCTGTTCGCCGAGAGCCTGGTGGCGCTCGACTGCGAGACCGGCGAGCGGTCCTGGCACTTCCAGGCGATCCGCCACGGCCTGTGGGACTACGACCTGGTGACCCCGCCGATCCTGGGTGACATCACCGTCAACGGCCGCGAAGTGAAGGTCGCCGCGCAGCTCAGCAAACAGGGTTTCGTCTACGTCTTCGATGCGCGCAGCGGCAAGCCAGTGTGGCCGATCGAGGACCGGCCGGTGCCGCGGAGCACGGTTCCCGGCGAGCGGTCCGCGCCCACCCAGAAGTTCCCGACCAAGCCGCCCGCGTACGAGCGCCAGGGCATGCACGAGGGACAGTTGATCGACTACACGCCCGAGATCCTCGAGCGGGCCAAGGAGATCATGGAGCAGTACGACTACGGTCCGCTCTATACGCCTCCCTCGCTGCGCGGGACCTGGAACCTGCCCGGTTGGGGCGGCGGCGCGAGCTGGCCCGGCGGCGCCTTCGATCCGGAGACCGGCTGGCTCTACGTGCCTTCGTTCACCCGGCCGGTGGTGTTGACGATGAAGAAGCCCGATCCGAACCGTTCGTCGTTCGACTACATCGGGTCGATCCAGATTAGCGTCCCGGGCCCCTTCGGCCTGCCGATCGTCAAGCCGCCCTACACCCGGATGACGGCCTACGACCTGAACCGGGGCGAGATCGAGTGGGTGCGGCCCCTGGGCGAGGGGCCGAGCGGGCATCCGGCGATCCGGGATCTTGATGTGGGGCCGATGGGGTCCGGTTCCCGCGCCCACGTGCTGCTGACGCCGGGCCTGCTGTTCGTGGGCCTGGAGGCCACGGTCCACCCGGACGCCGAGATGGAATCGCGATCGATGGACCTGGAGTCTTCCGCGCTGGAGGAGCTTGCCGTGGCGAATGAGGAGCAAGCGACGGCGCTGGCTGAGATCGCGGCGAGCCGCGACTGGCGCTTTGAACCGTCGACCCTCTCGGCCTTCGACAAGACGACCGGCGAGACGGTGTGGTCGGTGGAGATCGAGACCGGTGTCGGCGGCTCACCGATGACGTACATGCACGAGGGTCGCCAGTACCTGGTGGTGGCCGCTGGCGGCAGCGGGGCGCCTTCCGAGCTGATTGCGTACGCGCTGCCTGCGAGCGGAGAGTGAGGGTTTGAACGTAGGATGCACCGGCCCGACCCGGTCACCAACCAAGAGGAGAGGAACGATGATCCGAGTGAGTGGAAAGACGACACGACGGCGCCTCATGGCTGCGGCCGCCGGTGTTCTACTGCTGGCGATGACTGGGGGAGCGGCAATGGGCAGCGACTTGATGGACCGCGTGGAGCACGGCTTCGCCGACTCGGATGGCGTGAAGATCCACTTTGCTTCGATCGGCGAGGGCCCGCTGGTCGTGATGATCCACGGCTTCCCGGACTTCTGGTACTCGTGGCGGCACCAGATGGAGGCGCTCTCAAGCGACTTCCAGGTCGTGGCGATCGATCAGCGCGGCTACAACAAAAGCGACTCGCCGGACGGCGAAGAGAACTACAACATGCGCTACCTGGTCGGGGATGTCGCCGCGGTGATCCGGCATCTCGGCCGCGACAAGGCGACGATCGTCGGCCACGACTGGGGCGGCGCGGTCGCCTGGCAGGTCGCGTTCCACCTGCCGCAGATGACGGAGCGGCTGATCATCCTGAACCTGCCGCACCCGAACGGCATGGGGCGGGAACTGGCGAACAACGCGACGCAGCAGCAGAACAGCGGCTACGCGCGGAAGTTCCAGGAGGGCAAGGCCAGCGATCCGGATGTCTTCTTCGGCATGCCGATGAACCCGCTGACGCTGTCCGGCTGGGTACAGGACCAGGACGCCAAGAAGCACTATCAGGCCGCCTTCGAGCGGTCCGACTTCGACGCCATGCTCGCCTACTACAAGCAGAACTACCCGAGAGACGGAGGCGGCATCGGCCAGGCGCCCGGACAGGAACTGCCTCGGCTCGGAATGCCGGTGCTCATGTTCCACGGCCTGGACGACACGGCTCTCCACTCGGACGGTCTGAACAACACCTGGGACTGGCTCGACAGCGACCTGACCCTGGTCACCGTGCCGGGCGCCAACCACTTCGTCCAGAGCGACGCGGCCGACCTTGTGTCGACCACCATGAAATGGTGGCTGCTGTCGCGGGTGGAGTAGCAGGGGCCGCGGGCTACGCGGCCCGCATCTGTCGCCGTCTACCAGCGCGGCCGCGTGCTGACGTAGGTCGCGTCGTCGGTGAGTTGCACCACCTCGCCGGTCTCGATCTCGATCTTCCAGATCTCCCAGTTCCCCGAGCGGTCCGACTCGAACACGATGAAGCGGCCGTCGCGGGAGAACCAGGGGTGGCCGTCGTTCGCGTCGGACGCGGTCAAGCGGCGCTGATGCGAGCCGTCGATGCCGGCGAGGAAGATGTCGTCGGTCGGGCCGCTTCGGTTCGTTTGCCAGGCGATCGTCCGGCCGTCGGGTGAGACGGCGGGCCGTCGGTGACGATGGTTGCGGTCGGTGAGCGCCGTATAGGTGCCCTGGCCGTAGCCGTCGAAACGGATGATCGCGATCTCCATCCGCCGCTCGCCGTCCAAGGATCCGCTTTCGGCCTGGAACAGGACGGCGCGCTGCAAGCCAACGCCGTTGCCGACCCGGAGAGCGGTCGTGTTCGACGCGTCGAGCCGTCGTCGATCGCCGAACTCCGTGATCAGGCCCTGGTTGAAGCCGTCCCCTTCGGGACAGTTCCGCGTGTAGGTCAGCTCCTGGCTGATCGGCGAGATGCTGGCGTGGTGGACCGCGCAGCCCTCGACTTCGCGCAGCACCTCGCGCTCGCCGGTGGCGAGGTCCTCGCGGAAGATGCGGGCGCCGCCTTCGACCCCGGCGTCGGCGTCGTTGAACTCGGCGTAGACCACGGTTCGCAGGTCGAGGGACAGGGACGGGTGGTCCAGGTGTGTCATCCGTGCACGCGAGGACGGGCGCACGGAGCGGTTCGCGCGTGGCGTGGATCGCCACGCGGGTTGCGGCACGCCCTTGCGCACCAGGCGCAGGCCGCTGCCGTCCCCCTCCATGATCCAGATGTCGGCGCCGCCGTAGAAGCCGGGGACGGTCGGCACAGCATCCGTGTTGGCGAAGCGCTGGAAGACGATCGGGTCGGTGAACTCGGGCGCACGTGGGGACGCGGGCGTCTCGCCCGCATCCGGCTCGGTGGCAACGCCGCCCGGAGCGTCACCGCCGCACGAAAGCAGGACCGCCGCCGCGAGGGCCCCGGCCGCTCCGAGAGCGGCCGAGGCGAACCTCCGTGGGGCGGCGGAGCGTTCCGTCATGCGGCGCGGACGTTCTACCCGGTCGGCAGGGTGGTCGGCGTCTCGTTCTCGGCCGGTGTGCCGATCATTTCGCCGAACCCCATGTTCATGAGCATGGAACCGTCTTTCTGGACCGTTCCTTCGAGCTCCATCGTCTGTCCCGGGACCTGTGCCGTGGCGGTGACGTGGTCACCGTCCCAGACGATGTCGACGATCACCGCGGGCAGGGCAAGCGTGCCGAACTGGACGAACCAGCCGCCCGGCCTGCCGTCGCGCGGCAGCAGCATGGCGGTCGGTTCGGGCCCCTGGCCTGGTTGGCGGGTGACGTCGAAGCGCCAGGCCTGCCCCGGATCGCTCTTCGCGAGCTCGGCGAGTTTGGCGATCACCGCATTGGCGGGCTCGGGGCTCACGCCGTCGGCGGCCACGTAGTCGACGAAGCCGATCAGCATCTCGTCCGTCGATTCGGTTCCCCAGGTGACGTTGACTGTCGGGTCGGGGTTGTTCGGATTGTCCGCGGAGTTGTCCCAATGCGCGACGACCTCGATGCGGGTGCCGGCCGGCAGCGCCAGGGGCTCGTCGAACTCGTAGCCGGTCTGCCAGTTGAAGTCGTAGCGGCTGACGCTGAGCAGTTCCCGCTCCTCGCCGTCGGGGAGGTATGCGGTGTACTTCATGTCCTTGCCGCGGTAGTGCATGTGCGGGGCCAGGGAGCGGACGACGACGTCCTCGGAGAAGACGTGACTGGCGCGCGCCTCGTAGTTCGGGTCGCCGGCCGGGATCTTGAACGTGGCGTTCATCACCCAGAGGTTGATCAGTTCCTTCTCGACCTCCTCGGGCTCGGCGAACCAGACTCCGACGCGGGTCTTGTCGGTCGCGGCCATGCCGTTCGGGTGGTAGTGGAAGTCGCCGAGCAGTCCGCGCCCCTTGGGCAGGAATCGGGCGGTGCCGGACGGGAGTTCGTTCGGGCCGGCGCCGGCGGCCCAACCGTCGATCCAGGCGTCCTGGACCTCCCTGCTGGCCTCGGATGCCCGCCACAGGATGAAGTGGTGGAGCACCTCGCGGTCACCGGGCTGGACTTCCACGGCGCGAATCCAGCGGTCCTCCTCGAAGCCGGGCGCGATCGGCAGGATGGCGAAGCTGTCCGGGCCGTCGGCCGCAACGTCGAAGGCGTCGAACTCATAGACCCAGTCGGGCTCGCCGAATGCCCATTCAGCTTCCGCGGCGGGCGGCTCGTAGGCCGGCTCCTCGCCGTCGCCCCGCGGTGCGCCGGTTGCGGCCCACCGCGTGATTGCGGCGATTTCGCTGTCGCTCAGGCTGATGTCGTTCTTCCACGGTCCGTAGCCCGGGTCGGCGTCCCAGGGCGGCATGTCGCGGTTCTCGACGGCGCGCGCGATGGACTTCGCCCACGGCCGGGCCTCGCGGTAGGTCCGCAGCGCCATCGGCGCGATCTCATCCGGCTGATGGCAGGAGACGCAGTTCTCGTGGAGGATCGGCGCGATGTCGGCCACGAAGGTGGGCTGGTCCAGGTTCAGGGCGAGGCCGGTCGCGGGGAGGACGAGCAGTCCGAGGGCGATGGCGGTGGCCGTGCGCATGCGGTGGGGGATGGCGTTCATGTCTTGTCCTTGAGTGTCGGATGGGAGGGTCTTCATGAAACCTCGCGGACGCTGGATGCGTCTACGATTTGGAGCGCTCGTGCGTCCGAAGTGGTTTAGACAGTACCCGACTATACGGCGCTCACGCCTTCTGGGTTTCGGCTGCCAGCCGAGCCTGGCCGCGACCAACCCGACGCCGAGGACTGCTACGCTCACCGACATGTTTCCGGTCGAATCGGCGCCTGATCGAAGCCCCGGAGTCGAGCCTCGACGACGCCCGTTCGGCCTCCGTGTCCTGGGGTCTTCAGCCCCCCGGTTGCGAGCCTCCTTTCTGACGGTAGCGGCTCTCTTCGCCTCGATCATCTTCTGGGGTCAGCCGGCGGCCGCTCAGAATGTGCTTTCGAGAGCGATTCAGGATCGCGTTCAGGAGAATCCCCACACCACCGAGGCCGACATCGAGGCCGGCGCCCGGGTGTTTCAGCGCAGTTGCTCGCTCTGCCACGGAGCGGACGGCACCGGCGGCGACGGCCCCGACCTCACCCGCGGCGTGTTCCGTCACGGCAGCAGCGATGCGGCCCTGTTCCGGAACATCCTGACCGGCATTCCCAACAGCGGCATGGGCGGCATCTACCAGCCCGACAAGAAGATCTGGCAGGTCGTGTCCTACGTGCGGTCGCTCAGCCGCGGTGGCGGCGACGCGGAGGTGCCGGGCGACCCGGCGCGTGGCCGGCGTCTGTACTTGAGCCGGGGCTCGTGCTCCGACTGTCACCGCCTGAACGGTTCGGGAGGCCGGCTCGGGCCCGATCTCAGCGATCTCGGCTGGCGCCGCGCGCCGGCGCACATCCGCGCTTCGATCGCGGAACCTTCCGAGTCGATGGCCGATGAGTACCGTACGGTCGAGGTCAGGACCACCGGCGGCAACACCGTCCGCGGCGTGTTGCGGAACGAGGACCGCCACTCGATCCAGCTCTTCGACGAGTTCGAGAACCTCCGGTCCTTCGCCAAGGCCGATCTGGCCGCGGTCGACAAACCCGGGGAATCCCTGATGCCGCCGCTCGGCAGCTTCTTCCGCGGTCGCGATCTGGACGATCTCGTGGCCTACCTCTACTCGCTGCGGCCGGAGTGATGCCGATGCCCCGAATGAACGAGACGAAGACGCCGGCGGGCGTCCGCATCGCGCTGTCGCTTCTGTTGCTCTTGCTCGCAGCGTCCGGTGCGTTCGCACAGAGCGAGGTCAGCTACGAACGGTTGAAGGCGGCGGCCGATGAGCCCGCCGACTGGCTCATGTACTCGGGCCAGTACGACAGTCAGCGCTTCAGTCGCCTGGACGAGATCGACTCGTCTAACGCCGCCAACCTGCAGCTTCGCTGGGCCCATCAACTGCCGACACTCGGACAGGTCGAGACGACGCCGATCGTCGTCGACGAGGTCATGTACGCGACCACGCCGGACAACATCGTGCTGGCGCTCGACGCGAGCACCGGCCAGCGGTACTGGACCTACACTCATGACGTGCCGGATCAGCTCGCGCTGTGCTGCCGCAAGCAGAGCCGGGGAGTCTCCGTCCTCGGCGAGCGGCTCTACATGGGCACGATCGACGCCCGCCTCGTTGCCCTCGACGCGAAGACCGGCGCGCTGATCTGGAACACCGAAGTGGGGAGTCCGCTCTCCGGCCACTCGATCACGGCGGCGCCGATGATCATCCGCGATCTGGTGATCACGGGGATCGGCGGCGGCGAGTACGGGATCCGGGGCTTCCTCGACGCTTACGACGCGGGCACCGGCGAACTCCGCTGGCGGACGTACACGATTCCAGGGCCGGGCGAACCCGGCAACGACACCTGGGAGGGCGACTCCTGGAAGACCGGCGGCGCCCCGACCTGGATGACCGGTTCTTACGACCCGGATCTTGACCTCCTCTACTGGGGAACGGGCAATCCGGGGCCCGACTGGAACGGTGAGGTCCGGGAAGGCGACAACCTGCACTCCGACTCGGTCCTCGCCATCCGGCCCGAGACCGGCGAGATCGTCTGGGCCTTCCAGTTCACGCCGCACGACGTCCACGACTGGGATGCCTGCCAGGTACCGGTCCTGTTCGAAGCCGAGTACCAGGGCCGGCAGCGCAAGCTGATGGCCTTCGCCAACCGGAACGCCTTCTTCTATCTGCTGGACCGCGAGACCGGTGAGTTCCTGTTCGCTCGCGAGTTCGCGAAGCAGACCTGGGCCGAGGGCATCGACGCCGACACCGGCCGGCCGATCCGGGTTCCCGACATGTTCCCCTCCGAGGAGGGAAGACTGGTGGCGCCGGTGATCGGCGGCGCCGCGAACTGGTTCTCGCCCACCTACAGCCCGGACACGGGACTGTTCTACATCCAGGCCTACGACGCTGAGATGCTCTATTTCATGGCCGAAGCGGAGTACGAGGAAGGCGAGCTCTTCGTCGGCGGCTACGGCAAGCCGGCGGCGCCGGCCGACGAGTACGTCAGCGTGGTGCGGGCGCTCGATCCGCTGACCGGGGACCGCAAGTGGGAGTACCGGGTCCAGCCGCGCTCCACTTCCGGCCTGCTGGCAACGAAGGGCGGCGTGGTGTTCGGCGGCAGCGTCGCCGGCATCTTCTATGCCCTCGACGCCGGGAGCGGCGAGGAACTCTGGCACCGCCGCCTCGGCGGCAACATCCACGCCGCGCCGATGAGCTACGAGGCCGGCGGCCAGCAGCACGTGACGATCGCCGCGGGTCAGGCCCTGTTCACCTTCGCGCTGCCGGTGGAGTAGGGAACTCCCCCAAGCCGGCCATGAAGGTCTTCCCGGAACTCTTGATCGAGGATCTGCGCGCGGAGATCGAGCCGGAGCGGTTGGGGCGCCGGGCCGGCGAGCGGGGGATGCCGCCCCTCGAGGCGGCGGAGGATCCGGGCCAGACCGAGATCGAGGAGTTCATCGAGGCGAAGAAGAACGAGGCGGTTCAGGTGCGAGACGCTCAGCTCGAGCAGGTCGACCGCCACCTGGACGAGTTCGATCAGGCCGTGCTCGCCGGTGACCTGGAGTCGTCGGCGCGCAAGGCGGCGACCGAGTTCCGAGAGGTCGAGCAGAGCGAACTGCAGGCGCTCAAGGCGAGCCTGCACGAGTTCGAACGCAGACGGCGTGACTTCTTCGACTTCAAGCACCGCAACGGGCTCGACCGTGAGCCGGACTATCTGAGTCCGAGGACGACGGCGATCTTCATCGCGGTCCTGGTTCTGATCTTCCTGATCGAGAGTGCTCTGAACGGCACCTTCCTTGCCGTCGGCAGCGAGGGGGGTTTGATCGGTGGATGGGGGCTGGCGCTCGGCTTCAGCGTCGTCAACCTCGTGCTGCCGGTCCTGGCCTTCGGACCGGTCAGCCGCTACGTAAGCCACATCAGCTTCGTTCTGAAGGGGGTGGGCGTGGTCGCCATCCTCGGCTGGGTGGCGGCCGCCCTGGTGCTCAACCTGGGGCTTGCGCACTTCCGGGACGCCTCGGCCGATCTGAGCGAGAAAATCGGCGCCGAGGCGCTCAGCCGGTTCCAGGCCTCGCCGCTGGGCCTCCACGACGCCGAGTCGTGGCTCCTCTTTGTGCTCGGCTTCTTCTTCTCCGGGGTCGCGTTCTTCGAGGGCCGGAAGCTGTTCGGGGACTCCTACCCGGGCTACTCCCCCAAGCACAGGAAGATGGAGACGGCGCGCGCCGACTACGACGACCTCTGGCAGGACTTGGTCGATCAGTTGCGCACCATCCGCGAAGACGGCCTGGACGCGATCCGCCGCACGGCCCACCAGGCGAAGAGCCAGCCCGTCGAACGCCGGCGGGCACTCGAGAGCGAGTCGAAGCTGCTGGCGGCGTTCGACTCCCATGTCGAGCAGTTGCGGCGCTTCGGCTCGATGCTGATCGAGGAGTACCGGGAGGCGAACCGCACGGTGCGTTTCGACCGCGGCAGTCCAGCGGCCCATGAGGCAGTCTGGACGTTGGCCCGCCCGGCGCCGCATCGCGTGCGCCGCGATACGGGTGCGGTCGAGGAGGTGGACCTGGAGCTGCTGAACGAGCAGTACGAGTCCGTCGTCCACCGCGTCCACGAGGAATGGGAACAGACCCAGTTGCGGCTGGACCTCGAGGGCTCTATGTCCCGCGCGCGCCCGGCGGGGCCCGTTCCAGCGGTCGATGGTGATTCGTAGGCGCCGGCGCCGCCGTTCCCGTCGGGGGGACTTGTCGCCGCGGGACATCGCGGTCGGCGCCGGCGCCGCGGTCCTTCTGGGTTTCGGGCTGGTCGTCATCGCGCGCCTCACGCTGTTCGCTCCGGGGCCGCCGAGCCGCGATCCCGAGACCGGGTGTCCGGAGACGGGGCCCGCGGCCCTGACCGCGATCCTCGTCGACACGACGGATCAGATCGGCGCCATCAGCCGCGCTGACGTCCTCGCGCAGCTTAACGAGTACGTCGAGACCAGCCGCGAGGACGAGTTGGTCCTGGCCTACGAAGCCAAGCCGGTCGGCGACGAAGTCGGCGATCCGCTGCTCTCCGTCTGCCATCCGGGCGATCCGGACACCGCCAGCGAGTGGACCGAGAACCCGCGGCTGATCAGGCGGCGCCTGGAAGAGCGGTTTGAGGCGCCGCTCGAGGACCTTTTCGCCGAACTGCTCGGGAGGGAGGAGGCGCCGACGTCGCCGCTGATGGAGAGCGTGCAGAGCGTGGCGGTTTCCGTTCTGGCCCGCTACGAGTACACGGACATCCCGAAGCGCCTCATCCTGGTCTCCGATCTGATGCAGAACACGGACCACCTCTCGTTCTTCCGCCAGGCGGTCGACTACGACGGCTTCACCGACACGGTCGGCGCCGATGCTCTGGGCACCGACCTGCGGGGGACGGCGGTCGAGATCCTGTACGTGCAGCGGGCCGCCCACCGCCGCCTGGAGGACGCGCGCGGCCTGATCGACTTCTGGCAGCGCTGGATCGAGGATCAGGGCGGCACGCTGAATCGCGTCTCCCGCATCGACGGCGTGAACTGATGGCCCCGGGGTCGCGGTCACGGCCGGCCGGAGCGGCGCTGCCGAGTGGCCGCGGCCTGTTCCTCGCGTTCTTCCTGGGCGGCGGGTTGGCGATTCTGCTGATGAAGTGGCTGAGCGACAGTCCGATCTTCGCCGTCGTGCTGCCGATCCTGCTGATGGGCAGCTACGCCCTGCTGCTGGTTGAGTGGCCCGACCTGCGTCCGCGGTACGACTTCGCGGGCGACAACTTCTACTACCTCGGCTTCCTCTACACGCTGATGTCCCTGGCCATCTCGCTCTACCAGTTCAATACCGAGGGGGCGACGAGCGCGATCATCACCAACTTCGGTCTCGCTCTCACCAGTACGATCCTTGGGCTCGCAGGGCGCATCCTCCTGAATCAGCCGCAGGATGAGGGGGCAAGCGACGAGGAAACGCGTTCCCGCGAAGACCTGGCACGCGCGAACCGCCGTCTGCGAGCGGAGATGGAGTACTCGATCGACGAGTTCCAGCAGTTCCGGACCGAAGCGAAACGGGTGTTCGAGCAGCTCGACCAGGGCGTGAGCGCGGCGAGCGCGGCGCTCGGGCGGCAGATCGAACAGCTTCAAGGCGGCGCCGCGAGGTTCGGGGCGCTCAGGGAGCGGGTCGCGGAGGTCGATACGGCTGCCGCGGCTGCGGTCGGCGACATCCAGGCTCAGCGCGCGCTGTTCGTTTCCGAGGCGCGGGGCGTGAGCGACTCGCTACGGCAGATGCTGGAGAACTTCCGCTCGGTCGACTTCCGTCGTGAGTTCATCGAGGAACTGATCGAGCCCACTTCGCAGCAGTTCCAGGGTCTGGCGAGGGAGTTCCTTTCCGTTGCGGAGGGCTTGCGGCGGCTGGAGGCGGGTCAGCTACGGGTCATGGAGCAGAACCAGAGCGCGGTGGCGCGGCTGGCGGAAATCCTCGAAGAGAACCGCCGCTTCTCCCAGGCGAACGCGCGGGCGGCGAACGGCTTCCGGAACGCGACGGACGCGCTCGTCTCGCTCAGAGCACACATTGATCGGTACAGCGAGGGGACTCGCGCGGTCGTCAACGAGCTTTCCGCGGCGCGGCGCCAGTTGCACGACGCACCGGAGCGGATGGAGGCGATGAACAGATCGCTGCTGCGAATGGCCGGGAGACTCGATGCCGTCGCCGAGGACGCCGAGCGCCGGCCCCCGGCGCAGAGCTGGAGCCCCTGGTGACGGCGGGCTTTGCGGGCGGGTCTGCCCTGGGAACGCGGGCGTCTCGCCCGCATCTGCATCAGGCCCTTCTGAGCTTCGGGCGGCAGTTCGGCGATGCCGCGGCCTGAGGTGTCGGACCGCGGGCGGACGTTTCCGCGTGGCCTGGTCCTGGGTCTGACGATGGCCGAGATCGTGATCCTGATCATCTTCGTGCTGCTGCTCGCCCTGGCCGCGCTGCTGGCGCGAGAGACGGACCAGCGGCGCAGCGCCGAGCAGGAACTGGTGCGCTTCGAGCAGATGGAGACCCTGTTCGAGGAGGAGAGGCTGCCCGAGGATCCGGCCGTGCTGCGTGCCGTGCTGCGAGAGCGAGTCGACGAACACGAGGACGCGGACAGTTGGCGCGAACTCCTGCGCGAGATCGAGACGGCGTTTCCGGAGCCGTCGGTGCAGCAGGTGGTGGAACGCATCCAGGAATCGACGATCGGCCGCATGTCGCCGGCCGAGGCCGAGGAACTGCTGGCAGCTCACCAGGCGGTAGAGACGGCGGATGCCCACGCCGAACTCGCACGGGCGCTGCGGGAAGCGGAAGTCTCAGCGACCCCGGGCGAACTGCGCGAGATGTCCGAGGCGATGAACGCGGCCGCACGGAGGGGCATGTCGCCGTCCGAAGTCCGGCAGGCGATCGAGAGCCGGGACGCGATGGAGGCGGCCGGCACTGATCCTGCTGCGCTCGCCGAACAGCTCGGTCGAGCCCGGGAGCGGATCGAGAGGTTGGAGGCCCAGGCGAGGGCGCGGGGCGGCGGCGGTACGGACCATCCGAGCTGCTGGTACGACCGCGACGGCACGGTCGCCTACCTGTTCGATGTCGCGCTGGCGCCCGGCGGTTTCGTCGTGGCCATGGCCCGTGCTCCCGAGCACGAGGCCGAGCGCAAGCTGCTTCCGGTCGGGGCGGTCCAGACCAGCCGGCTGCTCACCGAAGCCCAGTTTCTGCGCCAGACCCGCCCTGTCTACGAGTGGAGCGTCGAGCGCCGGTGCCGGTTCTTCGTCAGGGCATTCGATCTTGTCGCCGCCGACCAGAAGGAACTCTACAAACGGCGGATGCTGGTGCTCGAATCGCGCTTCTACAAGAACGCGAACCCGACCGGCGGCCTGCCTGCGGGCTTGCGGCGCGGCGGGAGTCGCTAGGGCTAAGGGAGCGCGGCAGAACGATCCGCCCTTGGGAACGCGGGAGCGTCGACATCCGCGCCCGGGCCGTCGATCCGTAGTCTACTCAGCCGGCGTGCCGCCGGGCCCGGCGCACGAAGTCGTCGGCGTCGCGGCATTCCCAGGCCAGGCGGATGATCGCGGCCGCGTCCGGGGCCTGGTCGACTTCTTCGAGCCACGTCCGCAGAGCCGGCGTGATCGCCAGAGCGCGCGCGGCGAACGCGTCGCGTACCGCGCTCCGCACGATGTCCAGGCGCTCCTCGGCGCGGCTCTCAGCTCGTTCCCGGTGCAGCAGGGGGTCGTCGTCGGGACCCGTTCCGTCGACCGCCGCGAGTGCGTCGGCTACAAGCCGCAGCACGTCGACGGTCGTCGCCGACACCGCGGGCTCGTTGAGTGCCCGGTGGATCTCCTCGGCCGTCCAGCCGGGGAATGCCCGGCTCGACGTCGCCCCGACGTACCGGCCGCCCTCCAGTAGGTGAATCGTCACGCCGGACCGGCGGGACTTGGGGCGGTAGCTCCAACTGGCGTCCGGCACTTCGATCCAGACCTCCGGGAAGCCCCAGGACTCGTAGATGCCGAGCTTGCGCCGCCTCGCGTCGGTGCTGTAGTCGACTTCCAGGACGACATCCGGCAGGTGGTCCGCGCTCCGCTCGATCTCCTTGCCGTGGGGCCGCGTCGCGGCCGGATGCAGGTAGACGACCTGGTCAGCGTTCAGGAGGCGCTGCCGCGTGCCGTCCGCGTCCCGCACCGCGAGGTCCGATGCGCCGATCACGTCGATCGGCGAACCGCGCCTCATCGCGATCCTCTCGATCAGGCGTGCGAGGCGCTGAGCTCCGTACTCGTGGTAGGTGGTCGTCGGTTCCGCGATGAACGCGGCCTCGTTGCGCGCGTCCCAGTACTCGATGCGGCCGTCGTAGTCCTCGATCGCATCGCGTGGGATCCGCACCTTGCGGCAGCCTGGGAAGTCGTCAGCCCGGGGCGGCGGTCCGTCGTCCGGAATCTGTTCGGCTGGCATGGAAACCGGTTCAGCCATGTACCGAGTCTATGCGGGGAACAGCAACGATGGCGGGACCCGGTCGCGGCGCGGCGCTCAAGCTGAAGGAGGGTACTCCGCGAAACACGGAATGCTCTCGTCGAGAGCGCTCCACGGGGCCTTCGAACGGACAAAGATGTTCACGGCCGCCCGGATGCCCGGATCGGCGTCCAGCGACCCGGCTGGCGCCTGGACCTGCCCGGGCTCCCTGAGCCGGGGAACCAGGCTGCCGCAGTGACGGCAGAACGCGGTGCCCTTCACGCGCGCCTCGGGCAGCTTGAAGTCGACCACGGAGTCCCGGCCGCTCAGCCAGCGGAAGGCGTCTTCCTTGACGAAGACGAACGTGCCGTAGGCGGCGCCCGTCTGCCGGCGGCAGCGGGAGCAGTGGCAGTTGACCATCCGCTCCGGCGGCCCGTCGAACTCGTAGGTCACCTCACCGCAGAGACAACTCCCTGGGGTGGCGCCCGGCGTGGCGCTCTGGCGCGCCGGCTTTGCGATGCCGGGCGGAGCGTTCCATTCGGGCGGATACTCGTCGTGCTGGGGGAGGTCGTCGACGATCGTGTGCCAGGGCGCCCTGGCGCCGGCGAAGATATGGAGTGTCGGCCGGATGCCCGGGTCCTCAGCGACGCCGCCCATGGTCACCAGCGACACGGGCCCGCCTTCGGGATTCGCCGGGACCGCTGAACCGCAGCGCGGGCAGAAGTGGCGGAAGCCGTGCGGCGAGGACTGGTAGTGAACGATCTTCGTCTCGCCGTGCGTCCATCGGAAGAACTTCGGATCGACGGCGCCGAAGGTGGCGTACGCCGAGCCGTGGATCTTTCTGCACACCGAACAGTGGCAGTGGGCGATCTCGATCAGATCGCCGTCGACCTCGAATGCGATGTCTCCGCAGAGACAGGTGCCGGTGAGCATGACTCAACTGTCCGTGCCGGACGGTCGGCTTCGGGCGGGCAAGTTGTAGTAGTGCGTGTCTGCCTCGTCGCGAGAGCCGGGATGGGAGCCTGCGAGCGTACCCCATTCACCATGTGGTGACCCGACTCCGCTACCAAGGCAGTGGCGCACCTTCCCCGGGCAGACACAAGGGCTGCCCGCAAGGGGCACATGGAAGCTGCGCCGTCCCAAAAATACCACGTTGGCGGCTGCTTGTGAGTTGCCCCAAAAGGGTTGGCCAGTTCTCGCTACCGTTTCGAGCGCAACAGCGCGGCGCAGACGCCGCACAGTTCGTAGCTCTGGAGAGCCTCGTCCCGCGGCATCGGGATCCTGCTGTTGCTCAGGAAACGGCAGCCGTCCAGATGGTATTTCGTGCCGGTCTTCGTGACGTAGACGGTTTTGGGAAGGCCCGCTGGTGCATCCCGCGAACTGCCGGCGCTCCCGCCGACGGCGGTCCCCCACAGGCCCCGGCGGCTCGTTCTCGCTTCCCGCTCGAGTTGGCGGAACCGCTCCAGGTGGCGGAAGGGAAAGCGGGTGTAGGCGTGGCCGTAGCCGCGGCGGATGATCTCCGCGTTCGCGAACGTGCCGTCGGTGAGATAGACGTAGGCCAGGGTGCGGCCATAGCGGTCCTGGCGCTCCTGGTCGTACTCGAGACGGACGCGCTTGCCCTCGAGCATTCTCTTCGTGAAGGCGCTGGCCTCCTTGCCGAAGAACTCGACCGGCCTGTTGGGGTGGACGGTCTCCGGCGTGTCGACGCCGATCAGGCGCACGCTGCCGATGCCCTGCACGATGATCGTGTCGCCGTCGACCACCCGCTCGACGACCTGGCCGACGGCCGGTGCGGCCACCAGAGCCGCAAGCAGGAGCCCGATCCGGCAGCGGGCGGAGAACGGCGTGGGGATAGGGGTGCGCACGTTGCACGAGCGCGGCGGCAGACCGCATGGCGGACCCCGCCGGCCGGGCCGAAGTCGAACGAATTGAGGGGGTTGCGGGGTTCATTCTCTTCCTTGCTCGGCGCCTTGTCCAGCGGATGCGCTTGCCGGCTGCCTGTCGGCTTGACACCCTAACGAGCGACGCGCTAGTGGGGCGTCCCGAAGGACCTCTTCGGACTGGTAGGTTCCCTCCATGCGATCTGGTGCGGCAGTGGCAGCGTTCAACGCTGCGGTCTGCCTGCTGCCGCTGCCGCTCGCAGCCGAGGATGGTGGCGGCGCCGACGATACTCACGTCGTGGTCGCCTTCGCGGCGGAGCCGACGCAGATCGACCCCACCCGCACGTCGGCGGGCGTCGACCAGTACTTCATGGCCCTGTTCTACGAGCAGCTACTGGCCACGAATCCGGACCTCAAGCAGCAGAACTGGCTGGCCGAGTCGTGGCGGTTGTTCGAGCGCGACGGCGTCTGGCTCATCGGCGTCGAGTTGCGGCGCGGCGTCCGATTCCACAACGGGGAGGAACTGACGGCGCACGACCTCCGGTACTGCTACCTCCGCCAGCGCGATCCGAGTGTGTCGCGCCAGGCCGGGCGCTGGCGGCACGTCGCCGATGTCCGGGTGCTGGGCGACTACGAGCTGGAGATCGTTTTCAAGGGCCTGCCCGACTCGGCGCTGCTGCCCCTGAACCTCGACCTGTGGGCGATTCCGCGCCGCTACTACGAGGAGGTCGGCGACGAAGGGGTGCAGGCGCATCCGATCGGCACCGGGCCGTGGAAGTTCGTGTCGCGCAGGCTGCGCGAGGAGATCGTGGTAGAGCGGTTCGACGACTACTGGAAGCCCGATTCGCTGCCGAGCATCCGCCGCCTGACGATCAAGATCATCCCCGAGGACACGACCAGGGTCGCCGCCTTCAAGACCGGCGCGGTCGACTGGATCGACGCGGTGCCTCCAGCCCAGGTCGAAGACTTCGAACGCATGCCCGGGGTGGAGGTGGCGTCGCTTCCGACCGCGAACAACCTTTTTCTGGCACTGAACGCCCTCGATCGGAGGAGCCCGTTGGCCGATGTCCGGGTGCGCCGGGCGGTGGCGCACGCCATCGACTTCGACGCGATCATCAAGTACATCCTCCACGGACAGGGCATCCGGACCGTGCAGTTGACGCCGGGAGCGCCGGGACACGACCCCGCGCTCAAGCCCTACGCCTTCGATCCGGAACGCTCACGTGAGTTGTTGCGTCAGGCCGGCTACGGCCGCGGCATCAACGTGAATTGCTACAACCTGACCACGCCGCGCGAGCCGTATCTGAAGGAAGTCGGCGAGGCGATGTTCGCCTACCTGACAGCGGCCGGCATTCGCTGCCGGATCGTCCAGCTCGAGTACGGCGCCTGGATCAACCTCGGCCGCCGCGACGCCCGGCCCGAGATGGACGGCATCGCGAGCTGGATGTGGGGCCACGGCACGTTGGGCGATCCGACGGACCCGTGGTCCGGGCACCTGCATTCGTACGGCGATGGTTGGGGCTGGTACTCGTACCACGACGATCCCGAGTTGGACGAGATGGTCGAGACCCTGCGCGTCACCGTCGAACCGGAGGCGAAGCAGGCTCTGATTCGGGAGATTGCGCGGCTCAAGCACGAGCGGGTCGCCGGTGGCGTGCCGACCTACCGGCCGCTCGTGACCCTGGCCTGGCGCGACACGCTTCGCTTCAGGCCCTGGCCGCAGGCGAATTGGCGGATGATGCGGGACATCGGCTTGGCGAGGGCCGAAGCGCCGGTCCGTTGACCGCGGCGGAGCGATGCGCGCCTACCTGATCCGCCGGCTCTGGCAGGGCGCGGTGGCCGTGCTCGGCGCCTTGGTGATCGTCTTCGTGGCGCAGCGGCTGGCCGGCGATCCGGTGGCCCTGCTGCTGCCGATGGAGGCCTCCGAGGAGGACTTCGCGGCGATGCGCGAGGCGCTGGGGCTCGACCGTCCGCTGCCGGTCCAGTTCCTCGTCTTCCTGCGGGACGCGTTCACCGGCGACTTCGGCGAGTCGTACCAGTGGCAGGCGCCGGCGATGCCGCTGCTGCTCGAGCGCCTGCCGGCCACCCTCGAACTGGCCTTCGCGGGGCTGGTCTTCGCGCTTCTCCTGGCCGTGCCCCTGGGGGTGTTGTCGGCGGTTTACCGCGGCCGCTGGGTGGACCGGCTCGCGAAGGTGCTGGCGCTTCTCGGTCAGGCGATGCCGGGCTTCTGGGTCGGCCTGCTGCTGATTCTGTACGTGGCGGTGCGGCTCCAGTGGCTGCCGGCCTTCGGCCGTGGCGGGCCGCTTCACCTCGTGTTGCCGGCGATCGCCCTCGGCTGGTACCCGGTCGCGGCGATGACCCGCACCCTGCGTTCGTCGATGCTGGACATCCTCGACAGCGACTACATCCGCACGGGACGGGTGATGGGGCTGCCCGAGCGCACCGTGATCTGGCGCTACGCGCTCCGCAACGCGGCCGTGCCCCTGGCGACGATGATCGGCGTCTACTTCGCCAACATGCTGGGCGGCGCCTTTGTGATCGAGGTCGTGTTCGCCTGGCCGGGCGTCGGCCGCACCGTGGTCGACGCCGTGTTCGCCCGCGACTTCCCGGTCGTGCAGGCCGGGGTCCTGCTCTCGGCGGTCATCTTCGTCGTCGTGAACCTCCTGGTCGACCTGAGCTACGGGCTGATCGACCCGAGGATCCGCCATGGCTGACCGGCTTGGCGAAGCGATACGGGTGCTTCTGTGAAGAAGTTCGTCGACAACCGGCGGATTCCCGTTGTCTCGTGCGTCGTGCTCGGACTGGTCCTTCTCTGCGCCGTCGCTGGTCCCTGGCTGGCGCCTCACGAGGCCTCCGAGATCGCGCTCGCCGAGTCGATGGCGCCGCCGTTCTGGCGCTCCGGCGGCAGCCTCACCTATCCCCTGGGAACGGACATGCTGGGGCGCGACATCCTGAGCCGGATCATCGCCGGCGCCCGCGTCTCGGTGACGGTCGCCGCCTACGCGATTGCGCTCTCGGGCGGCCTGGGCGCGGCGCTGGGCATCTCCGCCGGCTACTTCGGCGGCGTCGCCGACGCTCTGATCTCCCGGCTGATCGACATCCAGATGTCGATTCCGGCCATCCCGCTGGCGATGCTGTTCGCCGCCGTCCTGCCGCCGGGGGAGGGTATGGTGATCACGATCATCGTGCTGACCTACTGGACCTGGTACGCGCGCATCGTGCGCGGCGAGGTGCTCAGCCTGCGCGAGCGGGACTTCATCACCGTGGCCAAGGTGGCGGGCGTCTCAAGTCCCATGATCCTGATCCGGCACCTGACCCCGAACGTCCTGAACACGCTGCTCGTGCTGGCGACGCTGCAATTCGGCAGCGTGATCGTCTTCGAGGCGGGCCTGAGCTTCCTGGGGCTAGGCATCCAGCCGCCGCAGGTGTCGTGGGGAGGGATGTTGGCCGACGGTCGCAACTTCATCGAGGTCGCCTGGTGGCTGATCACGATGCCGGGCCTTGCGATCATGGCGTCCTGTCTGGCGTCGAACCTCCTGGGCGACTGGCTGCGGGACACGCTCGACCCGAAGCGGCGGCTGGCATAGTGGCTTGCGAGAACGAGGCCACGCTCGAGGCCTGGGGCTGGGCGCCCGACTTCGCCGACTCCTACCGGGGGTTCCTGGAGTCGTCGTCCTCGTCGGAACGGCTGTTTCCGGCACGCGTCGTGTCGATGTCGCGCGGCGTCTATCACCTGGCGACCGCCGAGGGCGAAGTCGACGCCCCGCTTCTGAAGCGCGTGCGGCGCGCCGCCTCGGGCAGTCCAGCGGTCGGCGACTGGGTGGTGGTCGAAACGGCATCGGCTGCGGGCGCCGATCCGCGCATCGTCCATGTGCTCGACCGGCGGAGCCGGCTATCGCGCAAGGCCGCGGGCGCGCGCACCGAGGAGCAGGTCGTGGCGGCGAACCTGGACGCCGTGTTCCTGGTCATGGGCCTCGACGGCGACTTCAACCTGCGGCGCCTCGAGCGCTTCGTCGCCATGGCCACGGAGAGCGGCGCCGTGCCGGTCGTCGTCCTGACCAAGGCGGACCTCGCCGCCGACGCGGAAGCGATGCGGCAGCAGGCCGAGGAAGCGTCGCCGGGGACGACCGTCGTCGCGGTCGCCGCGCTCGCGAACGAGAACCTGGAGCCTCTCGCGGTCCATCTCGCGTCTGGCCGCACGGTCGCCATGGTCGGCGCCTCCGGCGCCGGCAAGTCGACCCTGCTCAACGCACTCTGCGGCGAAGAAGTGATGCGCACTGCGCCGGTCCGGGAGCGTGACGACCGCGGACGCCACACGACCACCCACCGGCGCCTCGTCCAGTTGCCCGGCGGCGGCCTCCTGATCGACAACCCGGGCATCCGCGAACTCCAACTCTGGGCGGACGACGACAGCAGCCTGGAAGAGACCTTCGACGACATCGAAGAACTGGCGAACGGATGCCGTTTCCGCGACTGCGGCCACGGTCGCGAGCCCGGCTGCGCCGTCCGCGCCGCGCTCGAGGCCGGCCGGCTGGACCCGGCCCGGCTGCGCAACTATGACGAACTGCGGGAAGAGCAGCGCCGCCTGGAGCAGCGCCGCGACGAAGTCTCTCGCCGGGCCGAGGCTCGCCGGCTTGGCTCGTACTACAAGTCGGTTCAGCAGGCGAAGAACCGGCGGCGGTAGTCGGTTGGACGCTGTTACCGGCCACTCCGTATACTCCCAAGCATGTCCGTGACGCTGCTTGAACAGCCGCCGCCGACCGTGCCTCGCAGACCCGGTCCCTATCGCCGGGCCGACTACGCCGCACTTCCGGACGAACCACGCTGCGAACTGATCTACGGCAGGTTCTACTTGAGCCGGAGTCCCGTGCGGCTCCACCAGTTCCTGGTCATGCGAATCTGGCGCATTCTGGATGACTTGGCCGAAACGATGGGCGGCGAGGCCCTCGTCGCGCCGATGGATGTCCACCTCGCCGATCACACGGTGGCGCAGCCCGATGTCCTCTACGTCTCCCCCGAGCGGCAGGAGATCCTGCAGACCTGGATCGAAGGCGTTCCCGACCTCGTGGTGGAGGTGCTCTCTCCCAGCACGGCGCGCATGGACCGGCTACTGAAGCTGAACCGCTACGCCGAGGCGGGCGTCAGGGAGTACTGGCTCGTAGATCCCGTGGCGCGAACGTCGAGTTTCTGATCAGCGACGGCGGGCATTTCGTCGTCCATGCGCTGGATGGCGGAACCTGGACGTCCCCTGCCGTGCCCGGGATTGAGCTGGACATCGATGCGCTCTGGGCCGCCGTCGAACGGAAGTTCGGGCCTCTGACAACTGCGGATTGATTCCCGTCGACGGGTTTGGTCACCAGGACGCGAAGCGTCGGTGCACGAGAGGCGCGGTGAGCGCGGAGAGGGACTCCCGCGGTGCGCCCCCGAATTCACCGGCAGATACCGACGCCCTCCGATTCTGCAGCCCTCTGGAGCGTCCGGTCCAAAGTGGCGAGTTCTCGTCGCTGTCGAATCGCCAGTTCCAGGTAGAGCGCGTCGTACACAGATATCCGGTGCTCGCGGGCCAAACGCAACGTGGTGGCGCCGTCGGGCGCATGGTCCAGTTCGATGTCTAGGTCTTCGATTTCCGCCAGGGCTGCCGCGGTCTGTGCCGGAGCGAGTCGACCGCGGCGTTCCGCCATGACGAGAGCGTTGCGCAGTTCTGTCCACAGCAGGCCCGGCGCCGATGCGCCATAGGTCCCCACTCGCTTGAGGACCCTATCGGCAGCGGGAACGCTCTCGTCGTCAAGCAGCCAGGCGCAGGCGACCGAGCAGTCCAGCACGGGAGCGTTCATCGGCGCCCGGCATCGCGGAGAGCCAGGATCTCTTCGACGGTCCCAGACCAGCCAATCTGGCGTCGCAGTGCGCGGAGGTTGGAGACGGCTCTTTTGGCCCGTCTGCGATCTGCCGGCGCGGGAGGCATGAGCCGCGCGACAGGCCTTCCCCGCTTGGTGATGGTGATGACCTCGCCCTTCTCGGCCTCATCGAGGAGGCGGGAGAGATGGGTCTTGGCTTCGAAGGCGCCTATGAATCGCATGATGAACCCCTTGGCCGAACTATCTGGTTAGACTAGTTTACACCTGCCTCGAAGGAGCGCCACCTGCGGCTCGACGCGACAGTAGCGGCCCTCCAGCGCGCGGCGGGAGGGTAGCGGCAGCGCGGCCCAGCCTTCGAGCGCGAGCCCGATCGGCTGCCCGAGGTGATTCAAGGTCGAATGGCTCATCAGCGGGTCTCGGCGCCTATGAGGAGGGTCGGGCCGTTTCGCCGGCCCTTGCTGCTCGGGTTCCGCAGCCCGTGCTTGTTGCCTCCAGGCTGTAGTCGCGAGTGTAGTAAGCCCTCAACGGGCCGGTGCCGCCGTTCTCGCGCCAGTAGATGATCGAGTAGTCCCGTGCCGGGTCCTTCGCGACCTCGGTCTTGGAGTCGGTGTCTTCGCGCCACATCGAGAGGTCTGGGGAGGGCGTCTCCGGATCGTCGAGTTTCTTGAGGTTGTCCAGGACCTGTCTTCGTTCCTTTTTCTTGTACACGTTTCTGTTCCACCAGTTCATGTCGGCGATCGACTTCTCGAGTCCGCTCCGGTACTCCTCTGTCGGGCTGTTCTCCGCCAGCGAACGGAAGTCATCTTCGTACCGCTTGACCTTCTTCTCGAGGGCCGACCAACTCCTTACCGCATCGGCCGGGTTGTCTTGAAGAGCAAGCAACAGCCGGAGTTGATCCACTTGCGCGTCCGCGATACTCGATGCCACGAACAGGTTCTTGCCGATTTCCGCGAGCCGTGCTGCGAGAACCGCCTCCACCCTGCCCGTCGCGAGAGCATGGTGCTTGTGGCGGAGGACGCTCACATCCCGTTCGACGAGCGCTAGCCGCACCGGCGCCGGCGATGGGCAGGCACGCGGTCCCGATCGGCCCGCCGGACTTGAGCGGCTTGCCGATCTCAAGCACCCGGCGATCCATGTCCGCGATCAGTTTGGAACTGATGGAGCGGCCCAGATCGACCACGGCCAGCTCCTGGCCGGCCGCCTTGAACGTATGCACCGTTGCGGTCTGGGCCATTCGGTTCCGCTCTCTCCGTGCCTAACGTGTCCACCAGAGCATGGCTCTGGCTCTTGCCAGGAGGTATCCGCCCACGCCTTGGTTCTTGCCGTGCGGCGATGCGATCTTCTCTTCCGTCATGGGGTTCTGGTGAAGGCGGGTGAAACCGATTGGCCTACCCGAACAGCCCCTTCGCCGCCTTGGCCTCCGGCGCCAGCAGGGCGGCGATGCAGTAGGCCGCAAACGAAATCGCCATCGCCGGGAAGACGGCGTGCATGCTCTGGATGTCGAGCAGCATCCAGAGCCCCAGGGTCCCGCCGCCGGTGGCGAAGGACCAGAGGGCGGCCTGGCCGTTGCCGCGGCGCCAGGTGAGGCCAAGGGCCAGGGAGGGCAGGAAGCAGGCGGCGTAGAGCGCCCCGGAGAACGAAGTCAGCTCGACGATGCCGCCGGGCGGGTCGATGGCTAGCACCGCGGTGATCGCAGCAAACAGCACGACGCAGATGCGGGTGTTGCGGACGGCGTGCCGGTCGTCGGCGGGGACGAGCAGGCCGAGCAGGTCCCGTTGGGCGGTGGAGGCCATGACCAGAAGGACGCTGTCGAGGGAGGACATGGCGGCCGAGACCAGGGCGAGGAACAGGAACGCCTGGGCCACCGGCGGGAAGATGGCTGGGTCGCTCAGCATCATGGGAATGACCTGGTCGGTGTCGACAACCCCCTGGCCGACCACGAAGTGGGCGTAGAGCCCGAGCGGCGCGAGCAGGCTGAAGACGATCAGGAAGCTCAGCGTCGACACGACGAGGCCGCTCTTTGCGGCGGCCTCCGTCTCCAGGGCGTAGAAGCGGGAGAGTTGGCGCGGCTCCACGATCAGCTTGACGGTGGACGCGAACACGACGCCGATCAGCAGACCCAGCGGCTGCGCGGTGTCCCAGCGGACGAGTGCGCCGTCGCCGATCTGGGCCAGGTCGGCGAGGCGGCCGATGCCGCCGGCGGCCCGGGTGATGGCGAAGAACATGAGCACGGCGGCGAGCGTCATCAGAATGCCCTGGACGAAGTCGGTCCGCGCCACGGAGTGGAAGCCGCCGATCATCGTGTAGAGGCAGACGATCAGGACGACGACGAAGAGCGACAGGCCGTAGCTCAGATCGAGCAGTTCGACCAGCAGCGAGCCGATGCCCTTGAACACCGCGGTCATGTACAGGAAGCTGGAGAAGATAACGATCAGGGCGGCGACGAAGCGGGCCGACCGACTGTTGAAGCGGAGGCCGATGTAGTCCGGGATGGTGACCGAGCCGAGCGTCTCGGTCACACCGCGCAGACGCGGCGCCAGCCACGCCCAGGCGACGAAGGACAGGATGACCGCCGTCGGGACGATCAGCAGCCAGGCGATGCCCGAGGCGTAGGCCTTGCCGGCGAAGCCGATGAAGCTGTTCGTGCTGGCGTAGGTGGCGAAGAAGGAGACTCCCAGGATCACGCCGCCGAGCGAACGGCCGCCGACCAGGAAGTCGGCGAGATCGCGCGTACGGCGCTGGCCGATCAGGGCGTGGTGGACCAGGACGCCCGTGTAGAGGACGAAGAGGACGAGGATCAGCGCGTGTTCTCGAAACCACATGACCGGTTCTCAGGCCCGCTCGTCGTTTCGAGGAGTGCGCGGCTGGCTAGGACGCCCGATCACAGGCCCATCTGGTCCAGGTACCAGCCGTCGAAGATCTGAATGCAGGCTTCGGACTCTTCGTAGGCGGTGGGACGGTAGCCGCGGGACGCGACGCCCAACTGGGTACGGGCGCAGACTTTCCAGTCCTGGCTGTTGACGAGATGCCAGAAGTCCACGGCGTCGCTGGGGTCGAAACCGGGTGCCGCGGCCGTATCGGGGTCGAACAGCCATTCGCAGACAATCCGCGTGCGCCCGGCCTCGATCGGCCAGAGGGTGTGGGTGACGACGTAGTCGCGGTGCAGGCTGATCAGCAGGTTGGGATACACGTGGAAGTACTGCACCGAGGTGCGGTCGGCGACATCGATCGCGGGTAGATCGGGACGGTTGCTGCGGCCCGTCGCCGTCATCGTGTCGCAGCCGTCGTTGAGGGTCATCGGACCGCCGACGTGGAAACGCCCGGTCTCCAGGTTGCCGCCGTTGCGGTAGTCCGACACCCGGTTCAGCTCGGGGTGGACGACGGCGCAGTGGTAGCACTCGTTGTAGTTCTCGCACAGGATCTTCCAGTTCGCCTGCGCCTCGTACTCGTGCCGGTCGCCGCGGACCAGCCGGCCGAGCGTGAAACGCGACAGGTCGGGCAGGTCGGCGGCGACTTCGGCGAGCGGCGGCCCGTCGGCCGCCAGGGACAGGTAGAAGAACCCGTTCAGCGCCTCGATCCGCACCGGCACCAGGCCGGCGCTGTTGGCGTCGAAGTCGCGGCCCATGTGCGGCGCGCCGACCAGCCGCCCGTCGAGACCGTAGGTCCAGGCGTGGTACGGGCACTGGAAGACCTTGGCTCGGCCCGCGCACTCATCGACGACCCGCGACCCCCGGTGGCGGCAGACGTTGAAGAAGGCGGCCAGGCCGTTGGCCGCGGGGCCCGCTGCGCCGTTCCCGTTCGATCCGACGCCCGCGTCGCCTGCCGCCGCGGTCCGCACGGCGATGACCGACTCGCTGCCGATCTCGCGGGTTACGAAGCGCCCCGGCTCGTTCAGTTCCTCGAGGCGCCCTCCACACACCCACATCCGCGAGAAGATGCGCTCCATCTCCTCGTCGAAGATGGCCGGGTCGGTGTAGAGGCCGCCGTCCAGCGGCCGGGGCGCCTTGCGCGGGATCATGGGTCGAATCCTAGCGCCGTTGATGTGCCATCATCCGACTGTGCCGCGCCTGCTCATCGCGCTGCTGGCCGGGCTTGTGGCGCCCGCCGCCGTTCAGGCCCAGGAAGGCGATGTCGAGGCCGAGGCGCCGACGGCCCTCACGGTGGAGCTGGTCGCGGAGTTCGACGAACAGTTGGTGGTGGTCGGCAGCCGCTCACGGCCGCGGTCGGTGACCGAGTCCTCTGTCCCGATCGACGCCATCCCGGTCGAGGATGTCGTCAGTCAGGGCGCCAGCTCGCTCGACTACTTGTTGCGGAACCTGGTGCCGTCGTTCAATGTCGCGACGCATCCGATCAGCGGCGCGGCGTCGCTCGTGCGGCCGGCCAGTCTGCGCAACCTGGCGCACGACCACACGCTGGTGCTGGTGAACGGCAAGCGCCGGCACCGCTCCGCGATCCTGGTCTGGTTCGGGGGCGTGACCGACGGCACGCAGGGGCCGGACATCTCGACCATCCCCGCGACCGCGCTGCGCCAGGTGGAGGTGCTGCGCGACGGCGCGTCGGCGCAGTACGGCTCCGACGCGATCGCCGGCGTAGTGAACTTCCTGCTCAAGGACGACCCGTCGGGCGGCAGCCTGGAAGTGAAGAGCGGCGCCTACGGCGCGGGCGACGGCCAGGCGTACACGGTCGCCGGCGACATCGGACTGCCGCTGGGGGAGAACGGGTTCGCCCATCTGAGCATGGAGTACGGCAACGCCGACCCGACCAGCCGCAGCGTGCAGCGGGCCGACGCGGCGGCTCTCGTCGCCGCCGGCAACACGCACGTCGCCGACCCGGCGCAGGTCTGGGGCGACTCGAGGTACGAGGACGACCTGAAGCTGTTCGGCAACTTCGGCAACCTGTTCGCCAACGGCACGCAGCTCTACGGGCACGCGAACTACGCCGAGAAGACGGCGACGCAGGGCTTCTACTACCGGAATCCCAATACGCGCGCCAACATCTTCAGCCTGGACGGCGGCAGGACGCTGCTCATCGGCGACGTGCTCGACGCAGAGGACGGCGTGCGGGACGGGTCGGCGGGGTGCCCGACCGTGACGATCACCGACGACCGGCCGGATCAGGACGCGCTGGCGCAGGTGTTCGCCGACCCGAACTGCTTCACCTTCCAGGAGATCGCTCCGGGCGGCTTCACGCCCTACTTCAGCGGCGTGATCGCCGATGTGTCGGCGGTGGCCGGCCTGCGCCGGTCCACAAAGAGCGGTCTCACCTGGGACGCCAGCGCCAGTTACGGCTCTCACGAAGCGGACTTCTTCCTGTTCGACACGGTCAACGCCTCGCTGGGGCCGGCGAGCCCGCGCGACTTCGATCCGGGCCTGTACCGGCAGGCCGAGGTCAACCTCAACTTCGACGTTTCCTACGCCGTCAACGAGCTCCTCCACCTGGCCGGCGGCGTCGAGTGGCGTGACGAGCGCTTCACCATCCGCTCCGGCGAACTGCCGTCGTGGAGGTCGGACCATACGCCGCGCAGGGGTTCGTTTCCGGCTCCAACGGTTTCCCGGGGTTCCCCGACTACACGGCCGGGACCTGGAACCGCGCCAACGCGGCCGTCTACGGCGACCTGGAACTGCGGGACCCGGACGGCCGCTGGACGGTCGGCGGCGCCCTGCGGTTCGAGCACTTCGACGTCTTCGGCGACACGACGAACGGAAAGCTCTCGGCCCGCTACGCGCTGACCGACACGGTTTCCGTGCGCGGCGGCGTCAGCACCGGCTTTCGCGCCCCGACGCCCGGTCAGCAGAACGTGTTCAACGTGCAGTCGACGATCAATCCCGAGACGCTGGACCTGGTCGACAGCGCCACCGTGCCGTCGACCTTCCGCGCCGCGCAGTTCCGCGGCGGCCAGGCGCTCGAGCCCGAAACCTCGACCAACGCGACGGCGGGCCTGGTGGTCGACACGGGGCCGTTCACGTTGACGGCGGACACCTTCCACATCGATGTCGACAAGCGCCTCGCCCTGTCGCAGTTTCTTCACGCTCGCCGCGGACGAGCGCGCGCTGCTGGTGTCGGAAGGGATCGCGTCGGCTCGCACGCTGTCCTCGTTCCGGTTCTTCATCAACGACTTCTCGTCCCGGACGCAGGGGATCGACATCGTCTCGACCTGGACGCCGCCGGAGCTGGGCGGCAACACGGTGTTCAGCTTGGCGCTGAACCACACGGAGACGGAAGTCACGCAGGATTCGGACCTGCTCGGTGCCGGCGACGTGCTCGCCCTGGAACGTGGCGTTCCGAAGACGCGGTGGAACGTGGCCGTCAACCAGGGCATTGGGCCGGTCGATCTGCTCGGACGTCTGCACTACTTCGGGTCGTGGGTCGACCACCTGGACGCCCGCTCCGTGCGGCGCGCCGACGCGCCGGTCCTCGGCGGCCGCTACATCTTCGACCTGGAGGTCAGCATCCCGCTGGTGCGCGAGACGACGCTCTCGGTCGGCGGCCAGAACGTTTTCGATACGTTCTCGGATCGGATGGACCTGTTCGCGGCGCAGTTCGGCTTGCCCTACAGCCAGTTCACGCCCTGGGGCCTGAGCGGCGGCTACTACTATGTGCGCCTCCACCGCCGGTGGGGCCCGTAGTCAGGCTCCGAACCGCCGAGGGGGCGGTAGAGTGCTCTCATGAGTTGGACATCGGGGCGTACCGCGTGACTACGCTGGCCGCGAAGCTGGAAGACCGGGAAAGTCGTTCGGTAGTAAGCGCGAAGGATAGGCATCCAGAAGCCGGCGAGCGTGAGCAGCCGCCTGGGCCCTTTCTCCTTGAAGGTAACTGGAACTGGGTCGTCCACGCCGACAACGCCGAGGTAATCCCGGCGCTCCCGGACGGGTCTTTCCGGCTCATCTACATCGATCCGCCCTTCAACACGGGCAAGGTCCGGCAACGGACGGAGATTTCGACGGTCCGTTCCGGCGACGGTGACAGGGTCGGGTTCGGCGGCCGGCGATACCGCACCGTCGAGCTCGGAACGACTTCCTATGAGGACGCCTTTGACGACTACCTCGGGTTCATCGGGTCGCGTTTGGAGCATGCTCGCCGCCTGCTGACCATTGATGGCACGCTCTACCTGCATCTCGACCAGCGGGAGGCCCACTACTGCAAGGTCCTTCTCGACCAGCTCTTCGGTCGTGAGTGCTTCGTCAACGAGATCATCTGGGCCTACGACTACGGCGGCCGCTCGCGCCGCAAGTGGCCGGCGAAGCACGACACGATCCTCGTCTATGCCAAGGACCCCGATCGTTACTTCTTCGATCAGGATGCGATCGAACGGATTCCCTACATGGCTCCCGGCCTGGTGTCGAAGGCCAAGGCGGCGCGCGGGAAGCTCCCGACAGACGTCTGGTGGCACACCATTGTGCCCACGAACGGCAAGGAGAAGACAGGCTATGCCTCCCAGAAACCGGAGGGCGTCCTGCGCCGGATAGTGAGCGCCTCGTCGCAGGAGGGCGATTGGGTACTGGACTTTTTTGCCGGGTCGGGAACGACTGCGGCGGTAGCGCAAAAGATGGGTCGGCGGTTCGTGATGGTCGATAGCAACGAGGAGGCGATCTCGGTGATGGCTCGGCGTTTGGGAGTGCAGGGCACGCGCTACGTCGATAGTGGAGTGCAGGCCTTGCCGATTCAAGAAGCTCAATCCGAGCAACTCGGACTCCTGGTATGAGCGAAACGACATCGGTGATTCAGGATCCCGACGTAGATGTCCTAGCGCTTCACGCTCAACTACTTCGTGACGAGTATGTGACGGCGGAAGCGGATCCCTGGAAGCACAGCCCGTTTGGCTGGATCAAATGCCGACCCATCTCGCCGGGTCGGCGCGATTGGCGAGCGACTCGTCCATGCCTGGTGCCTCGCCCAAGGCTTCGAGGTTGAGAGGTCTCCAGACTCCGAGGCAGACCGGATCATTGAGGGGTATCGTGTAGAGATCAAGTTCTCCACGCTTTGGAAGGCGGGCGGATATAAGTTCCAGCAGATACGGGACCAGAACTACGACTACCTCTTCGCATTGGGCATATCGCCCTTCGACGCGAGTGCATGGGTAGTCCCCAAGGCTGTACTGAAGCAGTACGTGATCGGTCACATGGGTCAGCACACAGGCGCTGCAGCGACTGATACTTCTTGGCTTGGCTTCAAGGTCGGCGAAGAGCAGGACTGGTTGAAGGCGTTTGGGGGGACACTGGCGGAAGCTCGTTGTGTTCTCGCCGCAATCGGCAGAGGACGTCGCGACGGTTTGCGAGGAAGGGACGGTGCGCAATGAAGGCGCAAGGAGGCGTAGTGGGTCCGTAGCCATCTGCGCTCCCACGATGTGAGATCATCCGGCCATGGCGCGCCGGGCTCCCCAGGGAACGCAGGCCATCCAGCGGGCGCTGTCCCTCTACCGGTCGTTCACGGCGGAGCAGCCGGAGCATCGGCTGACGGACCTCGCCGCGGCGCACGGACTCCATCCCTCGACGGCGCACCGGCTGCTCGGTGTGCTGGAGGCGGAGGGACTGGTTGGCCGCAACCCGGACACGCAGGGTTACCGTTGGCTGCCCGAGAGTGGCCTCGGCGGCGGCGAGCGGCCTTTGCGCCGCAACGGCATGTCTCTGTTGGAGCCGCTCCGGACGCCGTTCCATCGCCGTACGGAGGCTCTGTGCGAGAGCGGCGCCTGGCGCGACTGGTCGGGCTACACCTGCGTCCTGAGCTACGAACCGACGCCGGATCGCGACTACTGGGCGATCCGCAACACGGCCGCTCTGATCGACGTGTCGCCGCTGTTCAAGTACGAGATCCGGGGCGCCGATGCAGAGCGTCTGCTCGACCGCGTCATGACGCGCGACTTCACGAAGTGCCGCGTGGGCCGGGTCATGTACACGTCGTGGTGCAATGAGGACGGCCATCTGCTGCAGGACGGCAACGTGCAGCGACTGGACCGGGAGCGGTTCCTGGTCAGCGCCGCGGCGCCGTGCCTGCGCTGGTTGGAGGACTGCGCCCTCGGCATGGACGCCGAGGTGCGGGACGTTTCCGCCGACTCCGGCGTGCTGGCGCTCCAGGGACCGCGGGCGCGGGCGATTGCCGAGGCGGCCGTAGAGGGTGTCGACTTCGCCCGGATGCGCTACTTCGACCTGGCCGGCGGTGAACTCGGCGTTCCGGCCGGCGACGCCCGCGGCACCCCGGTCACCGTGACCCGCACCGGCTACACCGGCGACCTCGGCTACGAGTTCTGGATCGCCGCGGAGCACGCGGAGGCGCTGTGGGATGCGCTCGCTGCCGCCGGCGCCGCCCACGGCCTGCAGCCCGCCGGCCTGCTGGCGCTCGACATGGTTCGAGTCGAGTCGGGTCTGGTGCTGATCGACGTCGACTACGTGTCGGCGTCGCACGCCGAGATCGAGGTGCTCAAGGTCACGCCGGCCGAGGCCGGCCTGGGCTTCGCCGTGAAGCTCGACAAGCGGGCCGACTTCGTGGGCCGCCGGGCACTGGAGCGGGAGCGCGAACGGGGACCGGCCTGGGCCATGGTGGGGCTCGAAGTCGACTGGTTCGAGCTGGAGCGGCTGTGGTCCGAGATCGATCTGCGGCCGCAGGTGGTCGGCGACCCGGCGTCGCGGGCGCCGACCCCCGTGTTCGCGCCGGGAGGTGAGCAGGTCGGGCAGTGCACGACGCGGTTCTTCTCGCCCTTGCTCAAGAAGTACATCGGTCTGGCGACGGTGCAGGCCGACGCGGCCGCGCTCGGGACCGCCCTGGAGCTCGAGGTCGCGGTCGGCTACGGACGGCGACGGGCCCTCGCCCGGGTCGCGCGAAGGCCGTTCTTCGATCCGGCGCGCAAGACGGCGGTGGGTGCGGCCCTGGGAGGCGGCGCGTGAGCGGCGGCGACGGTTCCGGGCCTGGGAGCGCGGGCGTCTCGCCCGCATCCGATCCGGCCCGCCGCAGCGGCTGCTTCGACGCGATCGTCGTCGGCGCCGGCCACAACGGTCTCGTCTCCGCGGCCTACCTGGCCCGGGCCGGGCTGGACGTCGTGGTGCTGGAGCGCGGGCCGGTCATCGGCGGCGCCACGCTGAGCGAGGAGGCGTTCCCGGGCTTCCGGTACAGCGTGTTCTCGTACCTGGTGTCGTTGCTGCGCCCGGAGGTGATCCACGAACTCGACCTGGTAAGGCACGGCCTGTTCCTGGTGCCGACCGCGAGCACGTTGAACCCGCTGCCGGGCGGCGACTGCCTGCTGCGCGAGGCGGACCCCCAGCGCACCTACCGCAACATCGCCCGGCACTCGCGGCGCGACGCCGAGGCGCTCTCGGAGTACAAGCTCGAGATGCGCCGTCTGGGGCACTTGATGTTCCGGCTGCAGCGGGCGGCGCCGGACGAACTCGCGGCGGCGGTCGCCGGTCACGTCGAGGAGGATCCGGAGCAGAGCGGACCGGATGTGTCGGCGGAAGTGGCGGACATCGCGCGCTACTTCCTCGACCTGCCGAAGGACCGGATGCGCTCCTTCCTGCAGATGCTGACGATGAGTTCGGCCGACTTCCTGGACCAGTGGTTCGAGTGCGACGCGCTGAAGGCCGCGCTCTCCTCCTCGAGCATCATCGGCTCCTTCCTGTCGCCGCGCACGCCGGGCTCGGCGTACGTGCTGCTGCACCACTACATGGGCGAGATCGACGGGGTGTACCGGGAGTGGGGCTTCCAGAAGGGCGGCACGGGCGGCGTCGCGGCCGCAATCGCGTCGGCCGCGCGCGGCTACGGCGCCGAGATCCGCACGGATTGCCCGGTTACCCGCGTCCTTGCGCGTGACGGTCGCGCCTGTGGCGTCGTGCTTGCGAACGGCGACGAACTCACCGCCGATGTCGTCGTCTCGTCGGCGGCGCCCCAGGTCAGTCTCGGCCGGCTGCTCGACGCCGGCGACGTTCCCGGCGGAGCGGGGGAGGGGCTTCTCGACCGTGTGTCCCGCTGGCAGAGCAGGGGTTGCGCCGGCAAGGTCAACCTGGCGCTCGACGGACTGCCTCGTTTCGAGTGCATGCCGGAACCCGGCCCCCACCTCGCGGGCGGGATCACCATCGCTCCGGGTCTCGACTACATCGATCGCGCCTACGACGACGCGAAGTACGGGGGCTTCTCGGAACGTCCGTTCATCGACCTGATCATCCCCTCCGTCCTCGACCCGGACATGGCGCCGCCGGGGAAGTGCGTGCTGTCCTGCTTCGTGCAGTACGCGCCCTACGAGCTGGCGGGAACCACCTGGGACGAGCAGCGCGACGCGTTCGGCGACGCCGTGGTGCGGACCCTGGCCGAGTACGCCCCGGGCATCGAGGACCAGGTGCTGCACCGGCAGGTGCGGGTACCGCCCGACATCGAGGCGATCGCCGGCATTCCGGGCGGCAACATCTTCCACGGCGAGTTGCGTCTGTCGCAGCTCTTCCTGCTGCGGCCGGATCCGGCTGCCGCATCCTTCCGGACGCCGTTGCCGGGCTACTACCTCTGCGGCTCGTCGACGCAGTTCGGCGGCGGCATCTCGGGCGGGCCCGGGCGGCTGGCTGCGCTCCGAATCCTCGAGGACCTGCGGCGTGGCGGGGCGGAGGCGCCGTGAGCGATCGGGTCGCGATCGTCGGTGGGGGCCACAACGGCCTGGTAGCCGCCGCGCTGCTGGCGCGCTCCGGGCGGGAAGTCGTGCTGCTCGAGGCGCGGAGCGAACTGGGCGGGCTGGCCTCGACCCGGGAGCTGATTCCCGGCCACCGCGTCGACTCAGGACACAACGACCTCGGGATGTTCCGCCGCTCCCTGATCGAGGAACTCGAACTGCTTCGCTACGGCCTGGAACTGATCGAGGCGCCGGCGGTGGCCGCTGTCCCGGCAGCCGGGGACGCCGGCGCCGTCGTGCTCTGGCCTGAAGTCGACCGGACCGTGGAGGGACTCGCTTCGATCAGTGCCCGTGACGCAGCCGCCTGGCCGCGGTTCGTCGCCGAACTCGCGGAGCGGGCGGAGGCGCTCGAACCGCTGCTGTGCCGGCCGCCGGAACTGGCCGACATGGGGCGCCTGCTGATTGCGCCGGAACTGCTGCGCTTCGTGTCCGCGCCGCTGGACGAACTGTTGCGCGAGTGGTTCGAGACCCGGGCGCTGGCCGCCGGACTGTGCGGTCTGGCGCTTCCGGCGACCGGGATGGGACCGCGGGCGAACGGCACCGGCTGGCCGCTGCTCTACCACTGCGCTCTCGGTGGATCCGACCGTCTGGCGTCCGTCGTGCGGGCGCGGGGCGGCGCGGCCGGGCTGGCAGGGGCGCTCTCGGCTTCGGCCAGGGCCTCCGGCGCGGTGTTCAGGACCGGCGCCGTCGTCTCGCGGATCCTGGTGGAGGAGGGCCGTGTCGCGGGTGTGCAACTGGCGGACGGTGAGCGGATCGAAGCCGGGGCGGTGATCTCGACCGCGACGCCCACCGCCACCTTCCTCGACCTGGTCGGCGCGCCCGACCTCGAACCTCGCTTCGTCCGCCGGCTGCTCAAGGTGAAGTACCGCGGCGCCGCGGCCCGGTTGGCGCTGTCCCTCGACGATCTGCCTCGGTTCCAGGGTCTGGAACGTCCGGCTCTCACCGGACGGATCGTGCTCGCCCAGGATCCGGACGACATCGAGCGCGCGGCCGACGCGGCGAAGTACGGCCGCTTGCCGGCGCGGCCCTGGATCGAAGCGTCGCTGCCGACGGCTCTCGATCCGTCGCTGGCGCCCGCGGGGCGGCACCTGCTGCTGGCGACGGCGCACCACTTGCCTTTCGGCCTCGAGGGTGGCTGGAGCTCCGGCGGCCCGGAGCTGCGGGACCGCATGCTGGCCGAACTCGATCGCTGGGCGCCGGGGATCGACGGTCTGACCCGGGAACACGCTCTGCTGCTTCCCGCGGACTACGAGTCCGAGTACAGCGCCACGGAGGGCGGACTTCACCACGGCGAGATGAACCCCGGTCAGAGCCTGTGGCTGCGGCCTTCGGCGGCCGCCTGGGCAGGTGAGCCGTTGCCGGTGGAGGGGTTGTGGCTCGGCGGCGCGGGTTGCCATCCGGGCGGCGGCGTGACCGGCCTGCCGGGCCGGACGGCCGCGGTGTCCCTGCTCAGGGGATAACCTCCGGCGACTGGAGCCTACGATCAGACGACCTTTCAAGCGGCGTTCGCGCTGGCGCCTGCAATGGCGTTCTCGGCCTGACAGCGCACCTGGAGACCATCGATGAAGAACTTCCTCCCCTTCCTGTTCGCTCTCGGCACCGCGCTGTGCTGGGGGCTCTACGGCCCGGTGTTGGGCAGGGCACGCCTGGTGGACGAGACGATGTCGCCCTTCAAGCCCTACGTCGGCATCGGCATCGCCTACCTGGCGATCGCGATCGTCGGCGGTCTGATCGGCATGAGAATCATGGGCGACAGCTTCGAACCCACCGGACCGTCCGGCATCTGGGGCCTCTACGCGGGCATCCTGGGCGCCCTCGGTGCGCTCTCGCTGACCCTCGCCATGTTCAGCGGCGGCGCGCGGATTCCCTACGCCGTGATGCCGGTCGTGTTCGGCGGCGCGGTCACGGTCACCGCTCTGTACACGCTGGCGCGCGCCAAGGGCCAGATCGAAGTGAGCCCGCTGCTCTGGGTGGGCATTGTTGGCATGTTGGTCTCGGTGGTCCTCATTACGATGAACACGCCGCACCCCGGGCCGCCGGGCGGCGGCCACGGCGAGCACACGACCGCCGTTGAGGACGGCGATACGGGAAGCGGCTAGGCCCGCCGCTGTCCGATCCCTGAGCCGGATCTGCTGAGCCGGCCCTAGGTCAACCGGCAGAACAGGAAAGGAGTGGAGCTACTCGACGGCGCGCGTGGCGGTCGCGGTCATGTCGCCGAAGTCGGTGGCGAACGTGCCGTTGAGCGAGTCGCCATCGACCATGCCGCTGAAGACCAGCGTGAGCTGCTGGCCACCGGCGTCGATTTCAACCGTGAAACCCAAGGCGCCGTCTTCGGCAAAGGTGACGTCGGTCGCTTCCACTTCGCCGTCGGGCGAGGCCATCGCGACCATCAGGCCGCTGGCGTCGCCGCTCACGTTGATGGTCGGCGTCTGGGTGCCGAGCGGCGTCTCGATCGACATGTTCCAGGAGCCGACGGCGGCGGGGAGAGCCGGCGCACCGTAGGCACTGCAGCCGACGGTGAGCAGGGCCGCGGCCAGTGCGAGCAGGAGGTAGTTGCGGAGTTTCCCAGTTGAGAGGGTCATTTCGGCCTTTCCGGTCCTCGTTGGGACCCGTGTGGTTCGGAGCGTCAACCGGCCCCGGAGTCAAGATCGTGTAGGCGGCGAATGATAGCCGAGCGGCCTCAGCCCTTATCGGTGTCAGTCGTTCTCCAACTGCCGGCGCATGTCGTCGAACATGGCCAGGTCGGCCAGCGACGGCTCAGGGTTGTGCAGGTCGAGACGGGCCAGGGCGTCGCGCACGATGTCGGCCACCGCCCAGCGCATGTACGGCTTGTTGTCGGCTGGAATCGCGTACCACGGCGCGTGGCTCTTCGTGGTGGACCTGATCGTTTCGCCGTACGCGCTCATGTACTCGTTCCAGAACCCCCGCTCACGGACGTCGCTGATCGCGAACTTCCAGTGCTTGTCGGCGCGGTCGAGGCGGCGCAGGAAGCGGACCTTCTGCTCGTCGCGGGAGACGTTGAGGAAGAACTTGAGAATCAATGTGCCGTTGCGCGCCAGGTGCCGCTCGTGTTCGACGATGGACTCCATGCGCTGCTGCCAAAGGCCGTTGGGATCCCGGTACGGCAGTTGTTGCTTCTCCAGCAGCTCGGGATGGACCCGCACCACGAGGACTTCCTCGTAGTAGCTGCGGTTGAAGACGCCGATGCGGCCGCGCTCCGGCAGGTTGCGAGCGGTGCGCCACAGGAAGTCGTGATCGAGCTCCTCGGTCGACGGCTGTTTGAAGCTGAACACCTGGCAGCCGGCAGGGTTGACGCCTGTGAGCAGCGCGTTGATCGTGCTGTCCTTGCCGGCCGCGTCCATCGCCTGGAAGACGAGCAGCACGGCGTGGCGGTTGTCTGCGTAGAGCAGTCGCTGCAGCCGGCTGATGTCGCGCACGGCGGTTCGGCGCAGTTTGTTCAGCTTCTGGTGGCTGGGCGCGTCCGGCGGCGGCCCCGTGCTCCACTGCCGCGGGTCGAAGCGCTTCGTGCCCTGGGGCACCAGGTAGCGCTGGGCCGGTTTCTCGGGCTCGCGACGGACGCTTTCGGGACTTTCTGGTGGCATGAGAGGGGAGGATGCCACAGGCGGCTGGAGGCGCAGAGCGGCCGTGGGCTCTGGATTCCATCAAATGAGTCCACGAGCCGGCCTGAAGGCGGAGCCCGGCGTCGGTTATGCGCCGATCTGGCGGTGCAGTTTCGTAGACTGTCCCCTCCACCAACGGAAAGGGAGGCAACATGAACAAAGTCGACTGGTACTACCACCGCAACGGCTGAACGAGCTGCAAGAAAGCGTCCAAGTTGCTGGATGCACGTGGCGCGGTGATTGCGGACAGGACTTCAGCGAGCCGGAAGCTGGGGCGAGCCGAGGCGGAAGCTCTGGTCGCCGAGGCGGAGACGATCTACGTCGCCAGGGGGCGCAAGCAGACGGAACTGCCGGCTTCGGAACCGGGCGCGGCTGACCTGATGCTGGGGCCGACCGGCAACCTGCGGGCACCGGTGGTCCGGGTCGGCAGCACGCTGATCGTCGGCTACCACGAAGAGGCGCTGAACGAGGTTCTGGGCTAGCAGCCAGCTAGTTGTAGGACAGGCGCCGGACCTGTTCAGGGTCGTCGCCCTCGAACAGCAGACGGCCGTCGACGAACCGGGCGTCGGGCAGCGCCACCGCCAGTACTTCGCCCAATTCCTCGACGGCGTGGACGATCAGCGATTCCCGCACCTCGGCCGGTAGGTCCTCGAGATCGGCCTCGTTCTGCTTCGGCAGCACGATCTCGCGGATGCCGGCGCGCACCGCGCCCAGCACCTTTTCCTTGACCCCGCCGATCGGCAGGACGCGGCCGGAGAGGGTGATCTCGCCGGTCATCGCGAGGCCCGCCTTCGCGGGCCGGCCGGAGAGCGCCGAGACCAGCGCCGCGGCCATCGTCACGCCGGCCGAGGGGCCGTCCTTGGGGATGGCGCCGGCCGGGACGTGGATGTGAACGTCCGTCTCGAAGGCGGCAAGCGGGATCTGAAGCGCCTCGGCGTGGGACTTGGCGTATGTCCAGGCCGCGCGAGCGGATTCCTTCATCACGTCGCCGAGCTGGCCGGTGAGTTCCAACCGGCCCTTGCCCTTCGTGGTCTCGACCTCGACGAACATGATGTCGCCGCCCATCGGCGTGTAGTACATGCCGGTGGCGACACCGACGGCGTCGCGTTCCAGTGCGCGCTCGGGCCGGACCCGCGGGCGGCCCAGGAACTCCCGGACTTCACCGGCGCCGACCTGAGTCGTTGCGCCGTCGTCTTCAGCCTCTGCTTTCTCGGGCGTCACGGCAAGCCGGCGGGCCACCTTGCGCACCATCCGGCCGAGCTCCCGCTCGAGTTGCCGGACGCCGGCTTCGTGGGTGTAGTGGGAGATCACTTCGCGGAGCCCCTCGTCGCCGACCTCGATCTGCTCGGGTAGCAGGCCGCCGGAGCGAACGGCCCGCGGCAACAGGAACTGGCGGGCGATGTTCTCCTTCTCGTGCTCGGTGTAGCCCGAGAACTCGACCGTCTCCATCCGGTCGCGGAGCGGTGCCGGGATGTTCTGGATGAAGTTCGCGGTGGCGATGAACAGCACCTGGCTCAGGTCGTAGGGGACTCCGAGGTAGTGGTCGATGAAGGCGTCGTTCTGTGCCGCGTCCAGAACCTCGAGCAGCGCGGCCGACGGATCGCCCTGATGCGAGGCGCCGAGCTTGTCGACTTCGTCGAGCAGGAACACCGGGTTCTTGACGCCCGCCTGCTTCATGCCGTGGAGGATGCGCCCCGGCATCGCGCCGACGTAGGTGCGCCGGTGTCCGCGGATGTCCGCCTCGTCCCGGGCGCCGCCCAGGGAGACCCGTACGTACTCGCGGCCCATGGCGCGGGCGATCGACTTGGCGATCGATGTCTTGCCGACGCCGGGAGGTCCGGTGAACAGGAGGATCGGACTGCGCTCCGCTTCCCCGTCTCTGTCGCGCGTCTCTGCGGCCTCGGGTGAGTCGGCGGCGGCTTCGTCCGCGGTATCCGTATGGAGTTGCTGCCGCCGGGCCTGGCGGTCGTGCATGACCCGCACCGCGAGGAACTCCAGGATCCGGTCCTTCGTGTCCTCGAGGCCGTAGTGGTCCTCGTCCAGGATGCGCGCCGCGTCCGCGAGGTCCAGCCGTTCGTCGCTGAGCTCGCTCCACGGCAGTTCGCACACCGTCTCGATGTAGGTGCGGATGACCTGGGACTCCATCGACTCGCGGCCCATCCGCTCGAGTCGCCTCAGTTCGCGGTCGACTTCCTTCCTCGCCGCGCGCGGCAACTCCAGCCCGGCGACCCGCTCCTTCAACTCTTCCAGGTCATCGGCGCCGTCGTCGTCGCCGAGTTCCTTGCGGATCGCCTTCAACTGCTCGCGCAGGTACATTTCGCGCTGCCGGCCGCCGATCTCCTCCTCGACCTGGGTGTTGATGTCCTGCTGGGCGTCGAGGAGCTTGATGCGCCGTTGGACCAGCATCAGCACCCGCCGCATCCGCTCTTCGACCGCGAGCGTCTCGAGCAGGGACTGGTGGTCGCCGGCTGGGAGTTCGAGGTGGCCGGCCACCAGGTCGGCGAGCCGGCCCGGGTCATTCACCGCGCGCAGGGTCTTGGTCAGCACCTCGCTCGGGATGCCGGCGCGGGCGCCGAGCTCGGCGGCCCGGTTGCGCAGTTCCTCGTCGAGGGCGACGAAGGCGAGGTCATCCGGGTCCACCGGCATGAGTTCCTCTGCCGGCGAGACGGTGGCGACCAGATGCTCTTCGGTGCTGTCGACGCGCAGCGCGATGCCGCGATGCAGACCCTGGACCAGGGCCTGTGTGCCGCCGAGACCCTGGTGGAGCTGGACCACGCGCGCCGTGACACCGATCGTGTGCAGGCCAAGCGGGTCGACCTCGTCGCTCTTCTCCCGTTGCAGGAGGGCGAAGAACCTGCGGTCCGGACTCTCAATCGCGGCCTGGATGGCGCTCAGGGTGTCCGCCCGTCCGACGGACATCGGCACCGTGACGCCCGGGTAGATCACCATGTCCCGGAGGACGACGACAGGCAACTCGGGCTTGGGGCCCGTTGTCCGCGGCGCCAGGGGCGCCCCGGAGGCGGTCGGCTCGGCGGCCAGGGCCTTCTGGTCGGGCTCTTGGGGATCGTGGCGGTGGTCGTGCTCGGTCATGTCGTTGTCGCCTCGCTGTCCGCGTCGGTTTGTCGGTCGTTTCGCCTTTGGAACGGGGCTGGCGGGAGATCTTATTCCATTTCGCTTAAGTTGGCTAGATCTGAGTCGTCTTACATAAGGATCGCGCTTCGGAGTAGCTCGTCCTTGCGCTGCCAGCGGTCATTGAGCCATTCCTGGACGCGCTCGGGCGCCACCTCCGTGATCGGGACGGTCTCCCACGCGACGCTCACCGGCCCCGCCGCGCCGCCGAGGAACTCCCAGAACGAAACCGTCCGCGGGTAGGCGAGGGTCAGGTCGACGATCGTGCCGCCGGCTGGGGCCAGCGCCTCGATCATGGCGGCGAGGCCGCCGGCCCTGGGCGGAAGCACGTGGTCATACGGTCCGCTTCCGGCTTCGCGCTTGGCCTCCGTGAACCGCGTCCCCTCGGCGAAGGAGAGGATCGCGGCAGGCGAGTCGATCAGGGCAGCGGAGGCTTCGCTGACCCGGCGGCGGTCGTCGTCCCGGCGGTTCGCCGGGTTGCCTCCCCGGCGCGCGCGGCGCCGGAGGACCGGGAAGTCGAAGGCAAGGATGATGACGCCGAAGATCGGTACGTAGAGGAGCTCGCGCTTGCCGAGGAACTTGACGATCGGACCGTTCGTTGCGACGACACTCTGGACGATCAGGATGTCAGCCCAGGATCGGTGGTTGGCAAGGACGATGTGCGGTCGGGCCGGGTCGAGAGTCAGCTCCTCGAAGTTCCACGAAGCGCCCGAGATGTGCCGGAGCAGCGCGTTGTCGATGCGCACCGTTCTCCGGTAGATGCGGTTGGACAGGCGGCGGAACCAGGATCGCGTGCGCCGCGGCGCCTTGGCCGGCAGCAGGAGCAGCAGCAGAAGGGCACAGAAGGCCACGTTCAGCGTGATGGCGGCGAGGCAGGTCGCGGCCGTCAGGTGGCGCGAGAGCGTCAAGTCCGGTGCGGCGGCCAGAGCAGCAGGGAGTTCGTGCGCCGGACGTAGTCCTGATAGCCGGGATCGTCGCGCCAGCGGCGGTTCGCTCGGGCGAAGAGGGCGCCTGCGGGCAGGCCGGCTGCGATGCCAAGGAAGGGAAGGGCTTTCGGCATGGGGCGAACCTAGCAGCCGCTCCTGGGAACCCGGGTGGCGCGATCCGCGCCACCCGCGAACCACTCCGTGTGCCCGTCATCGGACACACGGATGGAACGCGGGCATCCTGCCCGCATCCGGCGCGAAGCGCCGGCCTTCTGGCCGGCATCCGGACCCTCAGTACGGCATATCGTCGTCGCCCAGCCCGAAGTGGTGCCCCAACTCGTGGACCAGGGTGTCGCGCACCTCGCGCACTACGTCGTCTTCGGTGTCGCAGATCCACAGGATCGGCAGACGGTAGATCACGACGCGGTCGGGCAGGGAGCTGTAGCCGCTGCCTCGCTCGTCGAGCGGTACGCCGTGGTAGAGCCCCAGCAGGTCGTCCTCTTCCGGGTCCAGGCCGACGAGGCGCAGATCCTCCTCGCTCGGTTCCTCCTCGACCACGACCGCGATGTTGTCGAGCAGGTCGGCGAAGGCCCGCGGCAACGTGTCCAGGGCTCGGCTCAGCAGCCGCTCGAACCGCGGCAGGTCGACCTTGATCATGGGCGGTGCGTAGTTTCCATGTGTCGCTGCGGCCGACCGGGGTGCTGTTAGGGTCCGCCGAACCGCGAACTGAGCGATTCCGTGACCGACCCGCGACGATACTTGACCGACGACCCGTTCGAACCCGGGGCCGCCGCAAAGAGCGCCCTGACCTTCCACGAACTGGTCGTGGCGGCCCGCCGGAAGCTGAACCGGGAAGTCTGGGACTACCTGGTCGGCGGCGCCGAGACGGAAACGTCGGTCAAGCGCAACCGGCAGGCGCTGGACTCGGTGGCGTTCCGGCCGCGCGTGCTGACCGATGTGTCCGAGGTCGATGCCGGCGGCTCGCTGCTCGGCAACGACCTTCGGATTCCCGTGATCCTGGCGCCCATCGGCTCGTTGCAGTTGTTCGAGGCCGGCGGCGGCGCCACGGCCGCGAAGGCGGCCGAGGACTTCGGGATCATGAACTTCGTCAGTTCGGTGTGTCTTCCCGGACTCGAGGGCTCCGCGGAGGCCTCCGATTCAGCCAAGGTGTACCAGCTCTATCTCGCCGACGACGAAGACTGGATGCGGGGACTGATCCGCCGGGTGCAGAGCGCGGGCTACGACGGTTTCTGTCTCACGGTCGATACCCAGGTTTACAGCCGGCGCGAACGGGACATTCTGAAGCGGTGGCGCCCGCCATCGGTGGGCGAGTCGACGGTCCGGGTCGCGCCGCTGAACTACCAGGCCCGGATGACCTGGGACCTGGTCAAGCGGATCAAGGACGAGTTCGACATCCCCCTGATCCTCAAGGGCATCGCCACCGCGGAGGACGCGGGGTTGGCCTGCGAGCACGGTGTCGACGTGGTCTACGTCTCGAACCACGGCGGCCGGCAACTCGACCACGGCCGCGGCGCCCTCGAGACCCTCCCCGAGGTCGTGAAGGAAGTCGACGGCCGTACCCAGGTCGTCGTCGACGGAGGCTTCCTGCGCGGCACCGACGTGGTCAAGGCAAAGATCCTCGGCGCCGACGCCGTTGGCATCGGCCGCCTCGAGTGCATCGCCATGGCCGCCGGCGGCCGCGAGGGCGTCGTGCGGATGCTCCGCATCCTCGAACACGAGATCGTCACCTGCCTCGGCCTGCTCGGCGTCCGCAATTGGGACCAACTCGACGCCTCCTACCTCCACCGCGCCCTCCCGGTCGATCCCCCCGGCGTCCTCAGCGCCCTGCCGTTCCTGGACCTCGACTACCCTTACCCCTGAGTCGGCGGCACGGCGGCGGCGGCGCCTCGCCCGATATAGCCTCCGGGTAAATCTGCGCAGGTTCGCTTGCGCAGCCCGCCGCGAGCAGCAGGGACGTCGCGACATGCGCGACAACCGCGACCAGGGCGACGGCGAGGCGATTTCGCCCCGGGGAAGGCCGCGGAGGTTCCCAAGGCGCGGCTGTGCGTCTACTGGAACACTTGCCGGTAGTGCGCACTAAAGAGGCCCCGCGCTCGCGGAGGTTTCCCGCACCGGCTACCGGCGCTTCCGGGACGCTTCGCGCCGACACTCCCGGGAGCAGTACAGGAACCGCTCGCCTGGCCGGGTCCTTGCGGGCACGTCGAACATCTTCTCGCAGTTGCGGCAGGCGCGCTGTCCCGTATGCTCCTCCAACTCGTCCTCGATCACCTCTCTGAGCGTCCGGTCGTCTCTGAGCGTCCGGTCGTCCGGGGCGTCGCTTCCATCCTCCGGAGGTTCGTCGGCTGTCCAGCGGCCGTCAGCGAGACGGTAGGGCGTCCATCCGGCGTTGTCCACCAGGTTACGGTCATTGCTGCTCAGGCGTTGCCGCCACCTCGGATCCGGCTCAGCGCCGCATCTGCGGCAGGCGACGCCCAGCTTGCCGCCGCACTTCGGGGTCGGGCAGGTGCCGCAGTCTCGGTCGTCGCGGACTACGCGGGCGTGATGCGGGGGGGGCAGTCACCTGTCCAAATTTAGCAGGGCCCAAATGACCGCCATAAAGGGACGAAAAGGCGTGCTCGCGCAGGCGGGTTCCCGCAGTTTCCGCTTCAGCGCTCTCGTGAAGCTGGCCACTATCCGGCGAGGCGGATCGTCTCCAGTCTGCTCGACGTCATCCGGAGCGGAATCACTTCCAGGGCCGGTTCACCGAAGAGATGCCGGTTCAGCTCGTACAGCTCAGGCACCAGCGCGCGGATCCTCTTCACCAGGTCGCGCTCCGACGGCGCCTCGGCGGCTAGGCCGGGGAAATCCGTGTCCGAGACGTACCAGACGCCTGCTTCTTCGTCCCAGGAAATCTCAGCGAAGTAGCTATGGTCCATGCCCCCTCCCGGTTGCCGCTCGGCCGCGCGAAGGACATTATGCCCTAGGTCTGCTTCGTCGCGGTGGGCCTGGCCCTCTCCTCTCGCGCCGCTTTCGCGGGACCCAGGCTCTGTTCCCGTGCTACTGCGTTGGATCGGCGCTGATCTGAACCACCATCTTGCCGGTGTTGTCGCCGCGGAAGAGGCCCATGAACGCTTCGGGGGCGTTTTCGAGGCCGGAGACGATGGTTTCGCGGTAGGTGACCTTGCCCTCGGCGATCCAGGTTGAGACGTCGCGTACGAAGTCGGCGCGGCGGTCCAGGTGGTCCGAGACGATGAAGCCCTGCATCTTGAGACGCTTGGGGATGATCGAGATGAGCGTCCTGGGGCCGGGCCTGGGTTCCTTGTCGTTGTACTGCGAGATCATCCCGCAGACCGGAATGCGGCCGAACATGTTCATGTGCAGGAACACGGCTTCGAGCGTCGGGCCGCCGACGTTCTCGAAGTAGACGTCGATGCCGTCCGGGCAGGTCTCGCTCAAGGATCGGTTCAGGTCGCTGTGGTAGTCGAACGCGGCGTCGTAGCCGAGGTCCGAGACGAGGTGGGCGACCTTGTCCGCCGAGCCGGCGCTGCCGACGGCCCGGCAACCCTTGATCTTGGCGATCTGGCCCACAAGACTGCCGACGGCGCCCGCCGCGGCCGAGACGAACACCGTTTCGCCATCCTTCGGTTCGCCGATGTCGAGCAGACCGACGTAGGCGGTCATGCCCGGCATGCCGAGCACTCCGAGGAACGCGGAGAGGGGAGCGCCGTGGGTGTCGATCTTCTGCAGCTCCGCTGCGGGAGCGGCGAAGTGGCTGCGCCAGCCGAAGCGGCTCGACACCAGGTCGCCGGGCGCCAGGGCGTCCGAGTTCGACTCCTCGACGACCCCCACCGCGCCGCCGTCGAGCGCGGCGCCGATCTGGAACGGCGGCGTGTAGGACTGGATGTCCCGCATGCGGCCTCGCATGTAGGGATCGACCGACATGTAGACGTTGCGCACCAACGCTTGGCCGGGGCCGGCGCTTGGCATGCCGGTTTCGGCCAGTTCGAAGTTCGCGGATTCCGGCTCGCCGGCGGGGCGCGAGGCGAGACGGACTTCCAGACTGCGGTTGCTCACCTTCTCTCTTTCCTCCGAACTGGTCAGTCGACGATCGCCTGGTAGGCCAGGTTGCGGAACTCAGTGCCGTACGGCAGGCCGGTGTGGGGGAGGATCTGGATCATGAACACGCCGACCATCTCCTCTTCGGGGTCGATCCAGAACCGGGTGCCGGCGGCGCCGCCCCAACTGTACTCGCCGACGGAGCCGTAGGCGCCGTTCATGCCCGGGCTCTCGTTGACCCGGAAGGTGAGGCCGAAGCCGTCGCCGGGCCCCAGGAGCTGGCCTGCGCGCGGCATGTCGCCGATGTGGTCGCTGCCGAGCAGTTCGACCGACTTCGGGCTCAGCATCCGGCCGCCTTCGTACTCCCCGCCGTCGAGCAGCATCTGGATCATCCGGAAGTAGTCGGTCGTGGTCGAAACCAGGCCGGCGCCGCCGTAGAAGATCTTCGGCTTGGTCAGGTAGGAGTTCTGCGGCGGTGCGTTCGAGCGGGTGATCTTCCCGTCGCCCGCCTCGCGGTCGAGCGTGTAGAGCACGGCCAGCCGGTCCTCAGTGCCCGGGCGCACGTAGAACGCGGTGTCGTTCATGCCCAGCGGCTTGAAGATCTCCTCCTCCAGGAAGACGTCGAACGTCTTGCCCGAGATCACCTCGACCAGGCGTCCCAGGACATCCATGCTGAGGCCGTAGCGCCAGACCGTGCCGGGGTGATCGTGGACGGGCGCCTGACCCAGCTTCTCCACGAACTCCTCCAGGGTCTGGTCGCGGTTGCGGACTCCGAGTTCGGCGTAGTACGAACCGCCTTGGGCATTGCGCGGCCCGCCGTAGCTGATTCCGGCGGTGTGGGTCAGCAGATCCTGGACCGTCATGTCGCGGTTCGAGGGCACGAGCTCCAGGCTCGGGTCCCCGGTTCCCGGGTCGACGCTCCATTCGGCGACCTTCTGATCGCCGAGAGCGGGGATCCACTTCGAGGCCGGGGTGCGGAGGGAGAAGCCGTACTTCTCGTGCAGGATCATGACGGCGACGCCGGTAACCGCCTTGCTCATCGAGTAGATGCGAAAGAGCGCGTCCTTGGGCATCGGCGCCTTGGACTCGAGGTCGCGGTAGCCGTAGGTGTTGAAGTACGCGATCTCGCCGCGGCGGGCGATCAGGCCCGTGGCGCCGGCGATCTTCCCCGCCTCGATGTAGCCGTTCATCACTGCGTCGATGCGGGCGAGGCGTTCGGCCGAGAGACCGACCTGTTCCGGCTTCGTGACCGTGACGGTCGCGTCGGCGGCAGCTAGCGCCGGAGCGGCGCCGAGGGTCAGCGTAAGTAGCAGGGCCGCGATCGAGCGGCAGGTCGGGATCAGGCGTCGAGTCATCGGCGTGTCTCCTGCGGGAACGGTCGTGTCGATTACGGGTGGCGGCGACATGGTACCTGCTGCGTCCCACGGTGTGTGCGCGCGATGCGCGCGCTGCTACAGTGTTTCGCGCTCCACGTTCCCTTGAATCGCGAGAAGCTGGATGGGCGGCTTCGGCCCGTACCGGCATAGAGGAGGTCGTTCAGATGCCGGTACCGATCCCACCGCTGCGCGAGGAGAACCTCCCGGAACGAAAGCTGTCCTTCTGGCAGCTCGCCGGGCCGGGCGCGATCATGGTCGGCCTCGCGATCGGCGCCGGCGAACTCGCGGTGTGGCCGTGGGTGACCGCGAAGTTCGGCACGGTCATGTTGTGGGCGGCGGCCCTGGGCGTCTTCCTCCAGCTCTGGATCAACATCGAGATCGGCCGCTGGGCGGTGGTCACGGGCGAGCACCCGTACACCTCGTACGCCCGGATGTCGATGACCGTCATCTACGCCTTCCTCACTCTGGGCTTCGTCGGCCTGTTCCTGCCGGGGTGGGCGAGGATGTCGGGCGCGGCGCTCAAGGCCCTGATCTTCGGCCCCGACGGTCCGGGGCCCGAGTGGTTCTGGACCGCGGTCACGTTCGGGTTCATCGCGCTCATCCTGTTCGGGCCCAAGCAGATGTACAAGGCGGTCGAGCGGGCGATCGGGATCATGGTGCTGGTGATCACGGTCGGCCTGATCTACGTCGCCTTCTCGGTCGGCACCTGGGACGCGGTCAAGGAGATGGGGCGGGGTCTCGTCAACTTCGGCCACATCGAGCTGGACGACGAGTTCACCTTCGCCCGCTTCTTCGGCGCGGTCGTCTTTGCCGGCATCGGCGGCACCGGCAACCTCTTCTACGCCTTCTACCTGCGGGACAAGAACATCGGCATGGGGAAGCGCATCCCGGTGCTGGCCAACCCGCTCCGTCAGCACGGGACAGCAACGGTCCAGTCCGGCTACACGTACCGGGAGAGCCCCGAGAACGCGAGCCGGTTCAAGCGCTGGATGCGCTACGTGATCCAGGACCAGGTCGTCTTCTTCTGGATCGGGAACACCTTCACCATGTTCCTGTTCATGTTCGGGGCGCTGGCCGTTCTCCGTCCGGCCGGAATCGTTCCGGCCGAAGGTCAGATCGTCTGGGACATGTCGATCATCCTGGAATCGAGCCTCGGCACCCCCGGCCGCTACGTGTTCCTGCTCATCGGTATGGCGGCGCTGTTCAGTTCCCAGCTCGGCGCCGTCGACGGCGGCGCCCGCACCTGGTCCTACCTGCTCGGCTCCATGTTCAAGTTTGGCAGGAAGCGCACCCAGAGCCAGTGGTACCTGACCTTCGCGATCATGTTCATGGTCGCCGGCACCGCCTCGACCGCGTTCTTCGAACTCAGCGGCGTGTCGGCGCTCGGCTTCATCTTCAACGCCGCACTGCTGGGCGGCTTCGCGATGGCGATATACGTACCGCTGACGCTGTGGGTGAACCTCACGAAGCTGCCGAAGTCAGCCCGGCCGAAGGCGCTGAACATCGTGATGATGGTCATCGCCTCCGGCGTCTACGTGTCCTTCACCCTGTTCACGATCTGGACCCTGATCTTCGGCTGATCGGCTGCCGCTGGACTGGTATCGTCTTGTCAGCGAGGATCGAGCCAAATGGCGGGGAACCGAATGACGGACTGGCAGAAATGCTCTGAGGTAGAGCGGCACCCGGAGAAGCTAAGCGGCGCTTGGGTTTTTCGGGGCACGCGTGTTCCCGTAGCCACGCTGTTCGAGAACATCAGGGATGGAGCGTCCGTGGAGCAGTTCCTGGACTGGTTTCCAGGAGTGGGAGCGGCAAGCGTCGAGGCCGTCCTTGACTTCGAGGTCAGATCGTTGGCGGAGGGCAGCCCGCCCGATTCTTCGGGGGATGTCGCAACCGCCATCCCGTAGCGATAGGCGCGCAGCACGCGCTGCAGGCGGCTCAAGGCTTCGGGCAACTCTGGCTACGCCGCCTGCGGCTTTGGTTGCTCTCGGAAGCCTGGTCCGTGCCGCTCCCGGTCGACTACAGCCTGCAGATGGGGTGGCGGCTTCCACAGGCATTCCATCACGTAGCGCAGGTCCATCGGTCTTCCGTCCCAGGCCGGCATCGACTCTCGGCCGGTGACGAGAAGGCCGGCGTCTTCCAGGTCTCGAACGAGATCCTCGCATGGGTACGGACCGACGGGTGAGGGCGCGGGACTTTCTTGGAGTGGCCGTCCGCGAGGATGGAAGAACTGCACGGCGCCATCAGCCCCCATCCGCACCTCGAAGCCGCCTTCGTGCAGCAGACGGTGGTGCCGGCGACACAGAAGCACCAGGTTCGAGAGCTTCGTTTCGCCGCCATCCGCCCAGTGATGGACATGGTGCGCGTCGCAGTGCCGGGAAGTGCAGCCCGGGAACCGGCATCCGCGATCCCTGAACTCCAGAGCCCGGCGGATCGGAGGTGGAATGGTGCGGGTCTTGCGGCCGACGCTCAGGATCTCGCCGTTGCGGTGGCTCATTCGTAACTTGCCCGCGTCGCAGGCGATCCGCCGGGCTGTTTCCGCGGAAACAGGGACGTGAGAGTCACCAAGCCAAGCGCCGTTGACCTGCGGCGTTTCCGCGGAAACACCGGCGTCAACTGCTTCCGCGGAAACTGCGCCCTCGGCCGCTTCCGCGGAAACGCGGGCGTTGGCTGCTTCCGCGGAAACATGAACCGGTACACCGTCCACCATCGATCCGTCCTCGCGACGCCTCAATTCCTCTTCGTTCACATGGACGACGACTTGGTAGCGCCCGCCGCTTGAACCCGGATCGAGCCCGCCCGCGAGCGCGCTCTCGGCCACCAGTGCGAGAGCATCGGCCCGCAGCTTGCCTGCCGGGGGACGGTCCGTCTTTGTCCCTCGCACCGCGGTTCTCGTCGTACAGCTTCTCGCTCGCCGCGTCGAGCGCCTTCGTCAGCACCTCGCCGACCTCGGGCGCCAGCCGTCCGCGGATAACGAACATGCCGTTCTCGTCGATGTGGGTGGAGAAGTGGCTTGCGGCGTCGCGCAGTTCGTCGTGGCGGGTTTCAATGGTGCGGTCGGCCCGCCGCCACGCTCTGACTACTCGTTCGATGTGCGTCGCGGTGCTGGCCCTCCCGAGCTCCACCAGTGACTTCTCCGTGTCGGGCCTGGCGATCCGCGTGAGCGCTCTGACCTTCGAGTAGGAGAGCTTGCCCCGCTGCATCGCCTCGCTCATCAGTGGCAGTTCGCCGAGCGCCCGGGCCACCCGCACCCGCTCCCGAGCCGCGCTGGGCGCGAGCCCGATGCGCCAGGTGAGCCAGTGGGCGCAACTCAGGAAGCCGTTGCTCCAGCCTTCCTGTTCGTCGAACTTGCGAATCAGTACGAGCAACTCATAGGTCGCGGCGTCAATGCGCGCGGCTAGAGTTGCAATCTTCTCGCGCAGTCGTTCCTTGGGATTCGTGTCGGTGTGTTTATCAATCATTTCAAAGCCTATGTCGCGATCGTTTGGTACGGTATCGGAAGGCCAGGGGGCAGCTTCGTGCGCCCAGGCCGAAGGAGCCATTCTAGCATCATTGCTTACGAATCTCAAGGTGCTGAGGCGGTGACGAGAGAGGAGTTCCCGGTGGCCGCGACGGTTGATCTCGCCTTCGGCGGCAGGGGGTGGAGCCGAGTGAATCCACGAAGTTGATCCTCATTGGCTCGGACAAGTAGGGTTCCGGCGTGATCCCGGCCCAGAAACTCACGGCGGCAGTCGAGACGTCCTCTCCGATCTCCGGCGCCTACGGGCATCGGGCGGGGCAACCGAGCTACGTACCGCTCGCGAACTTGTTGACGCCGGTCGTGCCGTCCGCGAAGCCGTCGTCAGGGAGCATTCCGGCTTCTGGAAAGACGATGCGACGTGCTTGCGGAGCGAGGGAACCGACCGTGGATGACGAACGGCTGTTGAGGTTGATCATGGAGTTGGAGGATGAACTATGGGCGCAAGGGATGGGCCCTAAGGAACGCCACTTCCATCTGCCTATCAGGGCGATGGAAGAGCTGGGTTATCGGAGTTTCGTTGTCGCGGGGTCCGGAACACCCCCGCTGCTGGCTCGTGTCCGTCAGATCCAGGGTGAGTTCTATCGGACCAGGGACGTTGAGATCGGCGGCGTACATGGGGGCGCGTTCATGTTCCGGGGTATTGCTGCCCAAGTCTACGTACCTTTGATCTACGGAAAGGTCAAGCTCGACCCGTTTGAATTCAATGACTTGTCGCGACGACAGGTGGAATGGCTGAGGTCTGACGAAACGACCGAGAGAAGTTACTTCGAGAACTTCTGCAACCTCTTTGACTTTGCCTCATGTCTCAGACCGGTTGCTGGACATCGCGAAGTAACGGACACAGCTTTGCCCTTGCTGCGGTTGGCTGCGTTTCAAGCGCAGAGTGCCGGCGCGACGCTCTGCGCTGCTTTCGATGAACGAGGGGCGATACAGAGTTCGTTGCTGGCGGCGGAGTTGTCGATGAAAGCGGTCTTGGTGGGAACCGGTGCCGAGGAGACCAGGCTGAAGGAGCTGGGACATGACCTCAAGGTCCTAGCCGAAGCTGTTGCGGACGCCTACGATGTGTTTGAGCTGTTGCCAGTGGTCGGACATTTGCAGACCCTGCCCAATTTTGTGCCGAACCGGTATTCGCGATGCAACCCGATCGTAGCGAGACAGGTAGGATTGTGATGGCGAGTCAAGCGATAGCGGGGGCGGTGGCTCGGGTCCTGACTGGGGGGAGCTTCAAGGCGTTGTGCAGGCGTGCTGAAGTGCCGTAGAGACAGCTTGGAGCGTGCTCCAGTAGCTTGTCAGGTGATCGGGCTCACCGGGTGAGCCGGCTGATGCACCTCACCGGAGAAACCCAGTGAGCCTCTCTCGGGCCTCGTTCGCCTCGAGGCGTACACGTCGGCCGCCTGTGCAGTCTTGCGGGACCACCTCACCCGCGGTGTGTTCGTCACCATCGTCCCCCTCCTCTCCGGGAATTAGAACGGATCGCGAGCTCTACTGGACGAGCGCGAGATTGCCCATAGTCGCCGTGGTGCAGGAAACGTTGACGTGGACGGTGAGCAGGACCTCCTTCTCGCACTTGTAGTCCAGGAGCCGGTCGGTGCTTACGCGAAAGCCGGTAATCAGCTTGTCGTCCTCGAACACGCAGTGGTGCAAGAGGCTCCTGTCGCTGGGCGGCTCGAGCCTCCGCGCCTGGTTCTCGTCGGGGACGGTTAGCGCATCGAATAGTGTTTTCAACCTGTTGTCAATGTCGCCACCGTCCTTCACGATGTCGCCAGGGCCGCCAGGGCGGAGAAGCAGGATGTCGAGGTCGGCGACCAAGTGACTCATCTCGTAGACGACAGCGGAGAACCTTAGCCCCCCTCTTTCTTGAACCGCGCACCAGCGCTTGCCGCTTTCCTCTTCCAACTCTTTGTTCTCCAAGTAGCGCGTCCAGCAAAGCCACTCGCGGTGGTGTTTGAGCGGTGCTCGTTCCCAGAGGTCGTGCAACTGTTCGTGAAACTTCATCCGCAGTTTGTGTTTCTCTCTCGCCCCTGCGTTGGACTTCAGCGGGCCTCTGTAGTGAAGCGTGAATCTCACTATCGTCTCCTCTGCGTCAGCGGGTTGGACCTGGCACTCCGGGCCTTGGACCAGGAAGGCTTCCGGACGCGGGCAGCGCTCGTCCTCGCTTCAGCCGCGTCTAGAGCGACTCGGCTCGGCGAGCCCTCGCCAGATTGTAGGCGCCCTGCATCCGCACCCAATGCCCGGCGTCGCTCCAGCCGAGGCGCTCCAGCGCCAGCGCCAGACGCGGGGATATGCCCGCTCTCCCGTTGACGACACGCGAGAGGGTGTTACGGGTCACCCCCAGTCGGGCGGCGGCGTCCGACACCGTCCATCCCTCGGCCTCAAGCGAGTCGCGGATGATCTCGCCTGGGTGCGCGGGGTCGCACATTGCGGACATGGCGGTTCCCTTGGTCGGAGTCGATCAGGGAGCCGTCGCGGTAGTTGGTCCCGCCATGATGCCGGATGCGGGCGAGACGCCCGCGTTCCCAGGGGCAGATCGGGCCGGGGGTTGTCGGACCGTTCAGCCGTTGAACCGGAGCAGCATGGCGCCCCAGTGGAAGCCGGCGCCGAAGGAGGTCAGCAGCACCAGGTCGCCGGGGGAGATGCGGCCGTTGCGGTGGGCTTCCCACAGGGCCAGGGGCACGGAGGCGGAGCCGGTGTTGCCGTACTCCTGGAGATTCGTGTAGACCTTGTCCATCGGAGCGGAGAGGTTCTTGGCGACCGCCTGGATGATCCGCAGGTTCGCCTGGTGGGGTATGACCATCGCGATGTCATCGAGCTTGACGCCCACCTTGTCGAGCACTTCGCGGCTGACCTCAGACATGCGGTGGACGGCGTGGCGGAACAGGGCCGGGCCGTCCATTTCGAGCTTCATATGCTCTTCCCTTTGTGCTCGCTCGAGCGAAAACGGCTTGCGGGTGCCGCCGATCTGGAGGGTCAGGATCTTCCACTGGCTGTTGTCGGTGCCGGTGCTGGAGCCGAGGATCTCGGCCATCTGCTGCCCTTTCTCGACGATCACGCAGGCGGCGGCGTCGCCGAACAGGACGCACGTTTCGCGGATCTTCCAACTCACGAGCCGCGAAATGAGTTCGACACCGATCACCAGGACCCGTTGGGTGCCGGTGAGTACGCGCGAGCGGGCGATGTCGACCGCTTGGACCCACCCGGCGCAGCCGCTTCCGCCGAGGTCGTAGGTGGGAATCTCACGCGCGCCGATCATGCGCTGGACGAAGGAGGCGGTGTCCGGCGTGTAGACCTCGGGCGTGTCGGTCGCGACGATGATCTCGTCGAGCTCCTCGGCGCCGATGCCGCGGCTCTCAAGCGCCGAGTTCGCGGCGGCGGTGGCGAGATCCGCGGTCGATTCGCCCTCGGCGGCGAAGCGGCGCCGGTGAATGCCGGTCCGCGCGACGATCCACTCGTCGGAGGTGTCTACGTGTTCGGTCCAGTCCTCGTTCGTCATCACGCGCTCCGGCACGTAGCCGCCGAAGCCGCTGATTCCCACTGTGTTGTTCGTCAAATGGTCTCCTGGGGGCCGGGAGTGGCCGGGGTTCTTCTCACGGTACCACCCCCTGGCGAGCAGTCGTTCGACGGCGAGTTCCGCTAGTCGTCGTCCAAGAGCTCGGCGAGCACTTCGTCGGTGTCGGCCCCGCATGTGGGCGGCGACTTCCGGTAGGTCACCGGCGTCTCGGACATCCTGATCGGGTTGGCGACCATCTTGACGCTGCCGCTTCCGGCCAGCGGGTGCGGCATGTCGATCGTCATGCCGCGGGCCTGTGCCTGGTCGGAGGCGAGCGCCTCTTCCAGGTTGTGGATCGGGCCGCCGGGCACGCCGCGGGCTTCCAGGCCGTCCAGTACCTCAGCGCTGGTCAGCTTGCGCACGCGGCGGGACAGCTCGGCTACCAACTCGTCCCGATGGGCGAGCCGGCCGGCGTTCGTGCGGTAGCGCTCGTCGGACGCGAGTTCGGGGGCGTCGAGGAGATCGCAGAACCGCTCGTACTGCGCGTCGTTGCCGACCGCGACGATGACGTGGCCGTCGGCGGTCTCGAAGACGCCGTAGGGGACGATGTTCGGGTGCTCGTTGCCGCGCCGGCGGGGCACCTCTCCGGAGGTCAGGTAGTTCGTGCCCTCGTTGACCAGCCAGGCCATCTGCGTGTCGACCAGGGCGAGGTCGATGTACTGGCCGCTGCCGGTGCGGTCGCGGTGCCGCAGCGCCGCCAGGATCGCGGTCGCGGCGTACATGCCGCACACGATGTCGGCGATGCCGACGCCGACCTTCATCGGTTCGCCGTCCGGTTCGCCGGTCAGGCTCATGATGCCGCCGTAGCCCTGGGCGAGGAGGTCGTAGCCGGCGCGGTGAGCGTTCGGGCCGGTCTGGCCGAAGCCGGTGATCGAGCAGTAGACGAGCCCGGGCAGATCGTCCTTCAGGTCGGCGTAGCCGAGGCCGTAGCGGTGGAGGGCGCCGACCTTGAAGTTCTCGATCAGCACGTCCGAGCGGGCGGCGAGGCGTCGCACCAGGTCCGCGCCTTCGGTGGTGGCGAGGTCGACCGCGACGGAGCGCTTGTTCCGGTTGGCGCAGAGATAGTAGGCGCTCTCGCTCGTGTCCTCGCCGTCCGCGCCGCGCACGAAGGGTGGCCCCCAGGTTCGCGTGTCGTCGCCGCGGCCGGGCCGTTCGATCTTGATCACGTCCGCGCCGAGGTCGCCGAGCAACTGGGTGCATGTCGGACCCGCGAGGATGCGGGTCAGGTCGAGGATGCGGAGACCGTCGAGCGCTGGCATGTTTCGTAGCATACGATTCCGCGCAATGCGCAAGTTCGACGCGGTCGTGGTCGGTGCGGGATTCGCCGGCCTCTACATGGTGCACCGTCTGCGCGGTCTGGGGTTCTCGGTGCGGGCGTTCGAGGCCGGTGACGGCGTCGGCGGCACCTGGTACTGGAACCGCTATCCGGGCGCCCGCTGCGACGTCGAGAGCCTGGAGTACTCGTACCAGTTCTCGGAAGAGCTGCAGCGGGAGTGGTCCTGGAGCGAACGCTATGCCGGTCAGCCGGAGATCCTCCGCTACGCGAACCACGTCGCCGACCGCTTCGACCTCCGCCGCGACGTCGAGTTCAGCACCCGCGTGGCGTCGGCCCATTTCCACCCGGAAACCTCCGACTGGCAGGTCGAGGTGGGGGCCGCCGAGACGGCCGAGAAAGGGCTCTGGAGCAACGGCAATGGCAACGGCGATCGCCTTGGCGACGGCGCCGGTAGCGAGACGATCCGTACCCGGTTCGTCATCATGGCCACGGGCTGTCTGTCGGCGGCGAACCTCCCGGCCTTCGTTGGGCTCGACGACTACGAGGGCGCGAAGTACCACACCGGCGCCTGGCCGCACGAGGAAGTCGACTTCACGGGTCTCCGGGTCGGCATCATCGGCACCGGGTCCTCGGCGATCCAGGCGATTCCGCTGATCGCGGAGCAGGCAGGTCACCTGACTGTCTTCCAGCGCACGCCGAACTTCTCGATTCCGGCCCGCAACCGGGCCATGGACCGGGAGCGCGAGGCGGAGGTCAAGGCCGAGTACCCGGCGTTCCGGGCGCGGAACAAGCTGATGCCCGCCGGCCTCGGGGCGGACATGAATCCGATGCACGACGAGGCGGTGCTTGCGGCCGACGCGGAACGCCGGCGGCGCTTCGAAGAGCGCTGGCAGACCGGTGGCTTTTCCTTCATGGATTCCTTTGCCGACCTGCTGCGGACGCAGGAGGCAAACGACGCCGCGGCCTCGTTCGTGCGCGAGCAGATCCGCGGCATCGTGCGCGACCCGGACACCGCGGACCTGCTCAGTCCGCACAACGTGATCGGTTGCAAGCGCATCTGCCTCGACAGCGGCTATTTCGAGACCTACAACCGGCGCAACGTGTCGCTGGTCGATATAAGCCAGGCGCCGATCGAGAAGATCACCCGGTCGGGCGTCCGCGTCGGCGGCCGCGACATCGAAGTCGACGCGATCGTCTTCGCCACCGGCTTCGATGCGATGACCGGCGCGCTTACGCGGATCGACATCCGCGGCCGCGGCGGCCGGACGCTGCGGGCCAAGTGGGCGGAAGGGCCGCGCGCCTACCTGGGACTGGGCATCGCCGGTTTCCCCAACCTGTTCATCATCACCGGTCCGGGGAGTCCTTCCGTGCTCTCGAACATGCTGCCGTCAATCGAGCAGCACGTCGAGTGGATCGCGGACTGCATGGACTATTTGCGGGGTCGCGGCTATTCGGAGATCGAAGCATCGCCGCAGGCGGAGGAGGAGTGGGTGGCCCACGTCCGCGAAGTGGCCGACCACACGCTCTACCCGACTTGCAATTCGTGGTACCTGGGCGCCAACGTGCCCGGCAAGCCGCGCGTATTCATGCCCTACCTTGGCTTTCCTCCGTACCTGAAGAAATGCAACGCGGTAGCGGCCAACGGCTATGAGGGGTTCGAACTGTCATGAGCAAGAGAACCGGCCTCGTCTTCCTTTCTTCACTCCTTGTCCTCGGAGCGGCGCCTCTGAGCGCCCAGCAGCCCGAGCCGGCGGCCAGGGTCATCCAGGAGTCCGTCGACGTCGAAGTCGTGAACATCGACGTGCATGTCACCGATCGGCAGGGGGCGCCCATCACGGGCCTGGCCGTGGCCGACTTCCAGGTCTTCGAACACGGCCGCCGGGTCGACCCGGTGAACTTCTACGAGGTCGTGGGCGATGATCCGGACGCCACGACGCCGATCTGGCTCATCCTGTACTTCGATCAGCACAACATGCTGTCCGCGAACCGTGACCGGGCGCTGGCGGAACTAGAGGTCGACCTGCCGGCGGTGCTGGAAGATGGCCGGGTGCGGGTGATGGTCGCCGCGCACGACCAGGCGCCGCGGGTGCTCCAGAGCTTCACCCGCAATTGGGGATCGATCCGGAGCGCGCTGGCCAGTCTGAAGGGGCAGGAGACGGTCGGCGATTTGCGGGACGGCCTGCGTCAGAGCGCTCAGCTCTCGGTGACCGATGCGTTCCAAAAAATGCGTGGTTCCGACCGCCTGGACCGCCAGAACGCGGCTCTGGCCATCGACGCTTTGCTGGCGCAGATGCGGAACTACGCGCGCGAGATCTATGCCGACTCGGAGAGCAGCTTCGAGGCGCTGGGCAACTTCGTGCGCACGCTGTCCTGGCTCGAGGGCCGCAAGGCCTTGATCTACGTGTCGGACGGCGTAGCGGAGCGGCCGCTGGGTTCCCTGATGGAGCATCTCCAGGATCTGCTGACGGGTAGCGCCAGCACCTCCGGCGCCCTGGTCGAAACCCGGCTCGGCGGCCAGGCCGGAGGCACCCCGGGTACCGGCGGCGTCTTCGACCGGGACACGAGCATGGAGGCCGGCCGCCTCCAGCAGGAGGTGGAGCAGTACCGGGCGACGGCGACCATCCGCGCCATCGTCGCGGAGGCGAACACCTACGGCGTGACGCTGTTCGCGGCCAAGCCGCCGCCGGGCGACGCAGCGACGAGTGCCCGGCGTTCCAAGGGTCGGGGCTCGTTGCTCGAGATCTCGGACTACCGGGAGGCGCTGCACGGCCTGGCCGAGGGCACGGGCGGATTCGCCCGCACCGGCGGCGGGAGGCTCGGCGGCTTCCTGCCCCGGGCCGTCGGCGGCATGCAGTCGTACTACTCGCTCGGTCTGTCCTCGGCGGACAAGGTCGAAGGCGAGTTCACCGCCATCGAGATCAAGGTCAAGGGGGGCCGGGGCGTCAACGCGAACTACCGGCAGAGCTACATCAAGAAGGGCATCCGGTCCCGCATCTCGGAGCGGGCGCTGGCTGCCGTGGTCATCGGCGAAAGCGACAACCCCCACCGGCTGGAGGTCCACGTCGACGCGATCGTTCCCGTCGAGGAGCTCGATCTGTTCGAGGTCTCGATGTGGGTCGAGTTTCCGATCGGCAACATAGAACTCGTCGAACTAGACGGTATGCACAGCGCCTCCGCCCGCCTGGTCGTCGTGGCAATGGACGACGACGACCAGTTGACGGCGGCGCAGCACCTCGACGTGCCGCTGCAGGTGCCGTCCGAAACGCTGGCGGATGCCCTGGAGAGCCACTACCGCGCCGGCTTGACCCTGCGGCTGCCGGAGGGCCGGCAGCGGATCGCCCTGGGACTCTGGGACCAGACGGCACGGGCGGGTTCCGTGCTGACCGACGCACTGACCGTGGAGTGAAAATGATGAAGAACCTGTTCGACGTTTCCGGCAAGGTGGCGGTGGTCACCGGCGGCTCCCGCGGCATCGGCGCGATGATCGCCCGCGGCTACGTGGAGAACGGCGTGCGCACCTACATCAGCTCGCGCAAGGCCGCCGTCTGCGACGCGATGGCCGACGAACTGAGCGCCTACGGCGAGTGCATCTCGCTGCCGAACGACCTCGCTTCGGTCGAGGGCGTTGAACGCTTCTGCGCCGAGTTCCGGGAGCGCGAGGAGAAGCTCGACATCCTGGTCAACAACGCCGGCGCAGCCTGGGGCGCGCCGCTCGAAGAGTTCCCCGAGTCGGGTTGGGACAAGGTGATGGACATCAACCTGAAGGGACCCTTCTTCCTGACGGTGCGGTTGCTGCCGGAGCTGCGCGCGGCGGCGACCACCGACGACCCGGCGCGGGTGATCAACATCGCCTCGATCGATGGCCTGCACCTCAACCCGGCGGAGCACTACCCGTACAGCGCCAGCAAGGCCGGGATGATCCACCTCACGCGCGCCCTGGCCCGCCGGCTCGCGCCCGAGGACATCACGGTTAACGCGGTCTGCCCCGGGCCGTTCGAGAGCAAGATGATGGAGTACAACCTGAAGAAGTTCGGCGACGAGATCCGGGCGCGGAACCCGAGAAAAAGGATCGGCACGCCGGAAGACATGGCCGGTGTCGCGATCTACCTGGCTTCCCGCGCCGCGGCGTACGTCACCGGCGCCGCCATCCCGGTCGACGGCGGCATCTTCGCGGTGAGTTGAGATTCGAGAACGGTCTTTCGCTGTCCCAGGCCGCCAAGGTCGCCGCGATGGTTCCGGAGGACTTCATCGCTCTCCTGGGCGAGGCAGGCATCCCCGCGGTTGACTATCCGCCCGAAGAGTTGAAGGAGGAGACCGCCGCGGCCGGATGAGCGGAGTGCCCGGGAGCCGGCTATCGGCTGTCTACGCAGCTCGTTGCGGAGGTGTTGGCGGCAGCGGGCGAGGAGTAGCGCTCAGTCCTCGTCGCCGCTGAGGCTGCAGATGCCGTTGCCCTTGGCGGCGATGTAGAGGAACACGAAGCAGAAGAGAACGGCAGTTTCGCCGCGGTTCGCGAGCGGCATCAGAGCGTGCCAGATCGGCTGGTCGTCGCCGAGCCGGGTGGCGTGGCCGAGGACGTAGGCGAAGGCCATCAGGCCGCTGGCGAGAAAGGCCGCGTAGCGGGTGTAGAGGCCGAGCATGATCATGGCGCCGCCGATCAGTTCGATCGGTCCGGCGATGTAGAGGATGAAGGCCGGGGCGTCGGGAGTGTCCAGCGGGAAGCCGAGCAGCTTCTGCGCGCCGTGCCAGAGGAACAGGAAGCCGGCGAAGATCCGCATCGCGGCGTAGGTCTGGGGCTGGCAGTTCCTGAACGAGTCGAGCATCGCGTCCCTCCCTGGGCTGTTGTGGGTTCTAGCCTAGCGTCTGAGTGAGCGCTCCAGTGGAGCCAGGAGTTCTTCGTTGCGGCTGGCGAACAGCAGGCGGTGCGGGCGGTCCTTGATCAGGCTGCGCTCGAAGGGGACGATCCGGAATGCCCAGTTCCGGAGCGCGGGAAACTCCTCGAAGTTGCGGTGGATCGTGAACACGCCGACGGTGTCCTCGTGTGAGATCGACTCGAACTCGCTCCAGAAGTCGGCAAGCGACCAGTGGAAGCCGGCTGCGTAGAAGGAGTAGACGAGGTCGTACGGGCCGGGCAGGGCGTCGAGTCGGTGATCCAGGTCGTGGGCGTCGAAGATCCGGAAGTGCGGGACTTCGTTGTACTCCAGCACCTCTCTGAGAGTGCTCAGGTCGCCGCAGAACGATCGGTCCGTGCGCTCCGCGCTACGGGGATAGTCGATCCGCGGGCCGTCGCCGTCGTAGAGATGGAACTCCGTTTCCGCCCAGCCGAGGGCGTGCCGGAAGAAGGCGGTCGAGCGGCCGAGGCCGCAGCCGATGTCCAGTGCCTTGTTCGGCTGGGGCATGGCTCGGAGAACGGGCGCCGCGGCATCGAACTCGCCCCAGCAGGACCCGTTCTGGGTCAATTCCCAGAACGACCGCGAGGTCTCCCCGGGCTCGAGGTGAAACTGGGGCGACAGGCGGGCGATCGCCGCCACCATCTCCGCCGTCATCGGCGGCGAGCGGAAGTGCCGCGCCCGCAACCGGAAATGCGGGTGGATGTCGGCTTCGGAGAGTTCGCGACCTGTGCGCTTGCGCCACTCGGCGCGCAGGCGGGGCAGCAGGTAGCTGACGTTCATGGCCGAAGAACCCCTAGCCGGATGCGGGCGAGACGCCCGCGTTCCCAGGACGGATCGTAGGCACGCTGTTAGCGCCGGACCCGGACCGGGAAGGGCGGCTTGGTCGGCTCGCTCGGAGGGTTCTCTTCCAACTGTTCGAGGACGATCTCGATCGCTTTCTCGAGCTGCGGATCGCGGCCGGCGATGACCTCCGCCGGCCATTGCTCGACATCGACGTCGGGCGGCACGCCCACGTTCTCGACCACGAAGCCGTCCTCGGTCCAGATCGCCAGGTTCGGTGCGGTGACGAAACCGCCGTCCATCAGGATGGGGAAGCCGAGGGTGCCGACCAGGCCGCCCCAGGTGCGCTTGCCGACCAGGGTGCCGAGACCCAGCTTGTTGAACATCCAGGGCAGCAGGTCGCCGCCGGAGCCGGCGGTTTCGTCGATGATCATGACCTTCGGCCCCAGGATCGCCGCGCTCGGGGTGCGGAAGTCTGCGCCGTAGCGGGTTGCCCAGTGGCTGATGTACGGCCGCCGCAGGTGGTCGATGTAGTAGTCCGCGACCTGGCCGCCGCCGTTGAAGCGCTCGTCGACGATCAGGGCCTGCTTGTGGACCTGGGGGAAGAAGTAGCGCTTGAAGTAGGTGTGGCCGAGCGTGGTCGTGTTCGGGACGTAGACGTAGGCGACCCGGCCGTCGGTCGCTTCCTCGACCTTGGCCAGGTTGCGCTCGACCCACTCCCGGTTGCGCAGCGCCGACTCGTTTGGGACCGGGACCACGGAAACGGTGCGCGAGTCCGAGCCGTCGGCGTTCGGGCCGACGGTCAACTCGACGATCTTGCCGGCGGTGTTCTCGAACCGGGCGAACACGTTGTCCGTGGCGTCGAGATCGATCCCGTCGACGGCCAGCAGGTACTCGCCGGCGTTCACCGAGACGCCCGGCTCGGTCAACGGCGCCCGCAGTTCGGGATTCCAGTTCAGGCCGCCCAGCACGTGGGCGAAGCGGTAGCGCCCGTCGGCGAGTTCGAAGTCGGCGCCGAGGAGTCCGCCGCCGACCCGCTCTGGATCGTTCCGCTGGTCGCCGCCGCCGACCCGGTGGTGGCCGACCGCGATCTCGCTGCACATCCAGCGCAGCACCTTGTTCAGGTCGGCCCGGTTGGTCACATCGGTGAGGAAACCGCTGTACTTCTCTCCCATCGCCGGCCAGTCGGCGCCGTGCATGCCGGGGTCGTAGAAGTAGTCGCGGTTGATCCGCCAGACCTCGTCGTAGATCTGCTGCCATTCGGCGCGGGGATCGATGCGCACCGTCAGCTTGTCGACCGGGATCGCGCTCTTGGTGCGGTCGATCTTGCTGGAAGTGTCGGCGATGCCCCAGTCGTCCTGGCCCGCGTAGAGCACCTTCTTGCCGTCGGCGCTGAGGGAGAAGCCGCCCACGCCTGAGAGCAGAACCGTTTCCTCGCGCGCTTCGAGGTCGAAGCGGATGAGGTCGCCGCCGCCGCCGCCGAAGCGGGATGCCGGTTGGGAGCGCAGGTAGTAGAGCTTGCCCTCGGCGCCGGCTTCGACGTTGCTGTAGCCGCCGGTCTCGATCGGAAGCGCCAGGATCCGCTGGTTGAGCCCGTCGAAGTCGATCTCGACCAGGGGCTCGTTCTCACCGTCGTCGGCCTCGCCTTCGCCGTCGGCTTCCGCGTCCTCATCGCTGCCTTCGCCGTCGGCGCCCTCTTCGTCGGCCTCCACGGCCTGCTCGTCGCTCTCCGGGGCCAGGGGCGATTCGCCGTCCGCGCGCAGCACGGCGACGTAGATGGAACTCGAGACCTCCATGTCCGCGTTCGACATCGCGAACCAGTGCTTCACCGGACCGGCGTCGGTGGAGGCGGCGAAGTAGAGGTAGTCGCCACTCCGGTCGAACACCGGTTCGCCGACCTCGCTCAGGCCGTCGGTGACGGGGTGGGAGCTGCCTGCCTCCACGTCGTAGACGAACACCTGCTGCATGTAGGAGCGGGTGTTCAGGGTGTAGGCGATGTACCGGGAATCGGGCGACCAGGAGTGATCGGGACGCGGACTGGCGGGGCCGTAGTAGTACTCGCTCCCGATCCTCGCCACGTCGCCGCTGTCCGTGTCGATCGTGAACAGGGTCATCGAGTTGTCGACGTAGCTGATCCGCTTGCCGTCGGGCGACCACTCGGGGTTCTGGTAGAAGCCGTTGCCGCCGCGCTCGCCGCCGAGTTCGTAGCGGCGGACCTCACCGCTGTCCTGAGTGCGGACGTGGAGCCGGTACTCGCCGCCTTCGTCCGAGAAGTAGGCCATGCTCCCGCCGTCGGGCGACCAGGTCGGGAAGCGCTCGTGAATGCCCGGAGTCCGCGTCAGGTTGCGAGCGTCACCCTTCTTGGCGGGCAGCGTGAGGACTTCGCCGCGGTAGCCGAAGGCCGCGCGCGCGCCGGAGGGTGAGATCGAGGCGCTGCGAATGTAGTCCGGGCCCTCGATCCAGCGCGGCCGGGTCTCGGTAAGGTCCGCCGCGACGCCGATCCGGAGCCGTTCATGGCGGTCCGAGCCCGGGTCGTAGAGGTGCAGGTAGCCGGCCTGCTCGTAGATCACCGTGTCCGCGGATCCCGCGAGAGCCTCGAGGTGGAAGTCCTCGAACTCGGAATGCTGAACGATCTCCCCGCTGCCGGCGTCGAACGAGAAGAGGTTGAACTCGCCCGCGCGGTCGGAACGGAAGAAGACCCGGTTGCCGATCCAGGTCGGGTCGGTGTCGTTCGAGCGGCCCTCGGGCTGGGGGATCGTCTGCACGGAGTGGTCCCCGGTGTCGTAGATCCAGATCCGCGACGTCGTGCCGCCACGGTAGTTCTTCCACTGCTCGAAGCGCTCGGGTGTGGGGATGTAGGCGATGCGACTGCCGTCGGGCGAATAGCTGGCCCGCAGCCCGTGCGGGATCGGCAGCTTCGTGGGCATTCCGCCCACAAGGGGCACGACAAAGAGCTGGAAGTGACGGTTCGTGAACATGCTGCGCTGGGACGCGAACAGGACCGCGGCGCCGTCGACGGTGAAGCCCTGGACGAGGTCGGCGCCGGGGTGCCAGGTCAGCCGCTTCGGCTCGCCGCCCGCGGCCGGCATGACGAACACGTCGACGTTGCCGTCGTACTCGCCGCTGAACGCGACCAGCGAACCGTCGGGCGAGAACCGGGGGCTGGTCTCGTTGCCCGGGTGGGAGGTCAGCCGGCGCCCACCGCCGCCGTCGCGACCGGTGATCCAGAGGTCTCCGGCGTAGGCAAAGACCACATGTTCGGCGCTGACCGCGGGTTGGGACAGGAGGCGGGTGTCCGAGACGTCGACCGCCGATGCGGCGGTCGACGTGGCGGCGATTAGAACGTGGCCGAGGGTGCGCAGGGCGAGCGGTGTTCTGGTCATATCGGTTCCTTCGGGGTCCTCATAGGGGCTGCTACTCTGCCACGATGCATCATTCAAATGGAGACTCCGCAACGGGAATCGGGAGAAGACACTCAGAAGGCGAGAGTGCGCGACCGATCGGCCGGCGGGAGCTTCTTGCCGGAGGCGCGGCGGCCGTGGCGGCGCTTACGGTAGAGGCCGCCGTGCCGGCCGCGGCCAGAGCCCGGGCCGCGCAGCCTGCGGTATCAGGTGCATTCCAGCTCAAGTACGCGCCCCACTTCGGGATGTTCCGGCACCATGCCGGCGACGACCACATCGACCAGCTCAAGTTCATGCACGACGAGGGCTTCCGCGCCCTCGAGGACAACGGCATGGGCGGGCGGGAGGTGTCGCTCCAGGAGAAGATCGCCGCCGAGCTGGATCGACTGGGCATGGAGATGGGTGTCTTCGTCGCCCACACCTCCTGGGGCGGCAAGAGCTTCGTCTCGGCCGATTCCGCGGCGAGGGAGGCGATCGAGGCGGACATGATGAAGGCGGTCGAGGTCGCCGCGCGGGTGAACGCGAAGTGGTGCACCGTGGTCCCCGGTCAACTCGACCCGGGCCTGGAGTGGGAGTACCAGACCGCGAACGTGGTGGAGAACCTGAAGCGGGCCGCGGCGATCCTAGAGCCGGCGGACCTGGTCGCGGTGCTCGAGCCGCTCAATCACTGGACGAACCACCCCGGCGTGTTCCTGACCGGGATTCCGCAGGCGTACCAGATCTGCAGGTCGGTCGGCTCTCCTTCGGTCAAGATTCTCGACGACCTCTACCACCAGCAGATCACCGAGGGGAACCTGATTCCGAATCTCGACCGCGCCTGGGACGAGATCGCCTACATCCAGGTCGGCGACAACCCGAGCCGCAAGGAGCCGACCACGGGCGAGATCAACTATCTCAACGTGTTCCGGCACTTGAAGCAGAAGGGCTTCGACGGCGTCGTGGGCATGGAGCACGGCAACTCCAAGCCGGGCCGCGAGGGCGAGCGCGCCGTGATCGACGCCTACCGGGCGTGCGACGTCTGAGGGCGGAGGCTCCGACCTCGTGTCGGTTCCCGTATACTGAATGCAGGTGAACGAAACTGCATGCAGGAGGCTGCCTTGCCTACGATGACGCTTCGGCTCGACGACGAGACCCACCGACGGCTCGATCGCCTCGCGAAGTCGACCACCCGCTCGAAGTCCTTTCTGGCCTCCCAGGCGTTGAACGACTATCTCGAGATGAACGAGTGGCAGGTAGAGCAGATCACGAGAACCCTGGAAGTTTCAGACAGCGCGGCGGCGTCGCAGTTCGTGGAGCACAGCCGGGTCACTTCGTGGCTCGAGTCCTGGGGTAGCGAGAACGAGGGAGATCCGCCTCGTTGAAGGTCGTCTGGTTTCGCAGCGCCATCGCCGATCTCGAAGAGGCGCGGGCGTACATCGCGAGAGACGATCCAGGAGCGGCGCGTCGGGTGGCCTCTGCCATCGTCAACGCTGTGGACCGGCTTTCGGAACACCCCGGCATCGGCCGTCCCGGACGAGTCCCAGGTACCCGGGAGCTCGTCGTGGGACGGACGCCCTATTTGATTCCGTACAGGGTCCGCGACGGCGTGGTTGAGATCCTTCGCATCTTCCACGCAAGACGTCGGTGGCCGGGCCACCTTTGACGGCCCTGGCTGCACCGACGCTCCGTGCGCGTCAGAGAGCGCTGAGGATTACTGGGCGACGCCGAACGGCAGCACGCCCGTCTGGTTGTCCCACATCACGACGATCGCGCCGCCGCCGTCCGAGACGTCGGCGAACAGGATCGTCATCTGGTCGATCGAGTACTCCGTCGTTTCGACCGTCATCGGCGCCCGCGCCACATCGTGCTCGGCGTTGTAGCCGTAGGCGCCCCAGGTGAGGCCGTCGGCCATCTTGTCGCGGTCGAACGTCTCCATGTAGCCCTGCTTGGAGAGGATCGCAGTCCAGGCGCCTTCCTTCAGCTCGACGAACAGGCTGTACTCGCCCGCCGGCACCGTTGTTTCACCGATCATCAGGTCGGCTTCGGTCTTGATCCGGGTCGTCACGTTCGCGCCGGCGCGCCACAGGGGGCCGCCCGCGTACAGCGCCTGGCCGTAGGAGTCGCCGGCGCCGAAGTAGCCGCTGCGTCCGCGCAGGATGGGCCGGGAGTAGGTGATGTCGATCCAGGCGTCACCGATTTGGGTCGAGGCGGCGCCCTCAGGGCTGGCGGGGCGGTCCTGAGCGACGGCGGGGGCGAAGCCGATGACCGCGAGGCACAGGCTGAGCACGAGCAGGCGGCAAGTAGTGTGTCGGTGCATTCTCTGTTGATCTCCTGGGGGGGTATGGGAGGGCTCGAAATCGTGAAGGCGGACTCTAGCAGCTAAGGAGTCAGCGGGACCGCGGGTTCGACCAGGACCGGCCTGGGCTCCACCACTTCTGCTTCCGGGCCGAAGCCGCGCCGATGTCGACGCGATCTACCGCTTCCTGGTGTCCGAACTGGACGCCACGGCCATCCACGGTCCGGAGGAGGGCTCACGGTTTGCGCCCGGCTACTACTCTGGTAGCGACAACATGCGGATGCGCGGGCCTCTACGGTTCACGAGCCCGCCGTGCGACAATACCGGTTCGCGGTTCCAGGACGCGGGCAGCCCGCTCGAGATTCCCGGACATTCGGTGGTTGGGTGGTCGTTCGCGATCAACAGCCGCTTTGCCTGGCCCAGCACCTGACGACATGCCTCTCCGCAAATCCCACCTCTACTCCTCACTTTGGAAGAGCTGCGACGAGCTGCGCGGCGGAATGGACGCGTCCCAATACAAGGACTACATCCTCACGCTGCTCTTCATGAAGTACGTCTCGGACAAGTACGCGGGGAGCGACGACTTCGCCGACATCACGGTGCCGCCGGGAGGGAGCTTCGCCGACATGGTGGCGCTCAAGGGGACCAAGGAGATCGGCGAGGGGATCAACAAGGTCATCGGCAAGCTCGCCGATGCCAACAACTACCTGCTCAAGGGCGTGATCGACCAGGCGGACTTCAACGACGAGGCGAAGCTCGGCAAGGGCAAGGAGATGCAGGAGCGTCTCACGAAGCTCGTCGGGATCTTCGAGGGACTCGACTTTCGCGCCAACCGTGCCCATGGGGACGACCTCCTGGGCGACGCGTACGAGTACCTCATGCGGCACTTCGCCACCCAGTCAGGCAAGAGCAAGGGGCAATTCTACACCCCGGCGGAAGTCTCCCGCATCATGGCCCAGGTGATTGGGATCGGCCCGGCTACCAGGAAAGACCACACCGTCTACGATCCGACGTGTGGTTCAGGATCGCTCCTCATCAAGGCCGCCGACGCGGCCCCGAACGGTCTGACCATCTACGGGCAGGAGAAGGATGTCGCGACCTGGACGATGGCCCGCATGAACCTGATCCTTCACGGGCGTGAGGCGGCCGAGATCAAGAGCGACAACACGCTGACAAGTCCGCAGTTCACGGACGGGCCGGGGCGCCTCAAGCGGTTCGACTTCGCCGTCGCCAATCCTCCGTTCTCCGACAAGGCCTGGACGAACGGCCTGAACCCGGGCCACGACGAATACAGCCGCTTCGACTACGGCGAGCCTCCAGCGAAGAACGGGGACTATGCCTATCTGCTGCACCTGCTCGCGTCCCTCAAGAGCACTGGCAGGGGCGCGATCGTCATGCCGCACGGCGTCCTGTTCCGCGGCAACCGCGAGGCCGGCATCCGCCGCAACCTCGTCCGGCGCGGCTGGATCAAGGGCGTCATCGGGCTCCCGGCCAACCTCTTCTACGGCACCGGAATCCCGGCGTGCCTCGTGGTGATCGACAAGGAGAATGCGGTCACGCGCGACGGCGTCTTCATGATTGACGCCAGCAAGGGCTTCCAGAAGGACGGCGCCAAGAACCGGCTCCGGGAACGCGACATCCACCGCATTGTGGACGTGTTCAACGAGCAGAAGGAGATCCGCGGATACGCGCGCCCGGTGCCGCTGGCCAAGATCGCCAACGAGACGAACGACTACAACCTCAACATTCCGCGCTACATTGCCTCCGGCGACCCCGAGGATCTGCACGACCTGAGAGCGCACCTGCAAGGCGGTATCCCAAACCAGGACATCGACGCCCTCGGCGACTACTGGGAGGTCTTTCCGGCGATTCGGTCGCGGCTGTTCTCGCCGAATGGGCGGGAGGGGTACGGCGACGCGCTGGTTGAAGCGGACGAGGTGCGGTCGCTGATTCTCGAACACGAGGAGTTCAAGACTTACGCGGGCCGGATCCGCCAGGTGTTGGACGCCTGGCGGCAGGAGCATGCCCCCCGCCTTCGCCGACTCGAAGTGGGCGCCTTGCCCAAGGCGCTGATTCGGGAATTGTCGGAGGACCTGCTACGCCGCTTCTCCGGTCTTCCGCTACTCGACCGCTACGCCGTCTACCAGTGCCTGATGGACTACTGGGATGAGGTGATGCAGGACGATGTCTACCTGGTTGTGACTGAGGGGTGGGCGGAGGCGGCGCGGCCCCGGGTGCTGGTGCCGGCCCGGGGCAAGGTGGCCGCTGAAACGGCCGACCTGACCGTGAAACGCAAGAAGTACAGGATGGACCTGCTCTCTCCCGGTCTGGTCGTTGCCCGGTACTTCGCGGCGGAACGCGCCGCCGTCGATGGCCTGCGGACCGAGGAGGAGGGGATCGCCCTGGAGTTGGAAGAACACATCGAGGAGAGTTCCGGAGAGGATGGGCTGCTTGACGGCGCGACCTCGGATACTGGGAAGGTGACACAGACCGCGGTGAAGGCGCGGCTGAAAGAGGTGCTCCATGATCCCGAGGCACGTGAGGAACGTGACGCGTTGGACGTCTGCCTGGAGTTGATGACGGCCCACGCCTCTGCCAAGAAATCGACGAAGGCGGCGCAGACGGAACTGGACGCGAAAGTGCTTGCGCGGTACAAGACGCTGACCGCGGTGGAAGTCGCCGAGATGGTCGTCGACGACAAGTGGATGGCAAGCATCGAGGGCGCCATCGGGAAGGAGGTCGAGCGTCTGACCGGTGGACTGGTGGACCGGGTCAGGGAGCTGGAGGGGCGGTATGCCGACGCGCTGCCGCAGTTGGAGCAACGTGTTGAGGACCACAGCGCGAAGGTCGAGGGCCATCTGAGGCGGATGGGCCTTCCGGCGTGAACCAGCCGTTCGATTTCGAGCGCCTCGTCGAGCTGTGCCGGCGGACCCACGAGGAAACACGACACTCGGCCGCCCGCTTCGTCGACCGCTCGCTGGTCGTGCGGAACTGGCTGTTCGGGTGGTACATCGTGGAGTACGAGCAGAGCGGCGCGGACCGGGCCGAGTATGGCGCGCAGACCATCGAGAAGTTGTCGACGGCTCTGAGGGAGAGGATCGGGCGGGGCTTCTCCGTGCGATCCCTTGAGCAGTTTCGACGCTTCTACGTGCAGTTCGAAGAGACCCTGCCGCAGGCTGGAACACCGCAGACAGTGTCTGCGGTTTCCGCCGCTGCACAGATTCCGCAGACACCGTCTACGAAATCTGCGGCATCAGGAGAGGAACTGTCCCGGGTGCTGCGGTCGGCGTCCACCGCGCTGCTTGAGCGCCTCTCCCTCGGCTGGTCCCACTACGTCACCCTGCTGTCGGTAACCAACCCCGAAGCCCGCCGCTTCTACGAGATTGAGGCTGCGGGGAACGCCTGGAGCGTCCGCGAGCTCAAGCGACAACTGGACAGCTCGCTCTACGAGCGGCTCGCCCTCAGCCGTGACAAGCACGAAGTCCGCCGCCTCGCCCGCGAGGGACAGGTGGTCGAGAAGGCCTCGGACCTGATCAAGGACCCGGTGGTGCTCGAGTTCCTGGGTCTCGAGGAGAAGCCGGCCTACTCCGAGAACGACCTGGAGACCGCGATCATCGACCGGCTTCAGCAGTTCCTGCTGGAACTCGGCAAGGGTTTCCTGTTCGAGGCGCGCCAGAAGCGCTTCAGCTTCGACGGCCGCCACTTCTTCGTCGACCTTGTCTTCTACAACCGACTGCTGCGCTGCTACGTGCTGATCGACCTGAAACGCGGCGAACTGGCCCATCAGGACCTCGGCCAGATGCAGATGTACGTGAACTACTTCGACCGCCATGTGAGGACCGACGACGAACTGCCGACCATCGGAATCCTCCTCTGCGACCAGAAGAACGAAGCCGTGGTCGAGCTGACGCTGCCCGAAGACGCCAACATCTACGCGTCGAAGTACCAGTTGTACCTGCCGTCGCGGGAGGAACTTGCGGACCAGGTCGCGAGGGTTCGGCGGGAGATTCGAGGGAGTGCGGGTGGACTTGATAGGTGAGGGGCAGCGGATGACTGCGACTGAACGGCTCGGTGTCGAGTGGGAGGTGAGGCGGCTGGGCGATCATCTCAGGTTCCTTCGGCACGGGACCAACTCTCGCTCCGAGCTCACGGCCGACGGCGCTGTGCAGTACCTGCACTATGGGGATATTCACACCCACGCCAGCGCCTATCTCGACCTGGACGTCAGTTCGATGCCGTGTCTCCCGATTGAACGTGCCAGATCGTTGGACCTGCTTGACGACGGGGACCTAGTGTTCGTCGACGCATCAGAAGATATCGAAGGCGTGGGGAAATCCGTCGAGATCAAGGGATTGCGAGATCGGCACGTTGTTTCCGGGTTGCACACCATTGCAATCAGATTCAACAGGTCCGTGCTCGCTGATGACTTCAAGGCATACCTACAGTACTGCCCAGAGTTTCTTCGTCACCTTCGACGGCTCGCGGCAGGCACCAAGGTCTATGCAACTAACCGCGCGCACATTGCGAGCGCAGAGCTACGCCTCCCTCCCGTCCCCGAACAACGCGCCATCGCCGCCGTTCTGGCCGACGTGGACGAACTGATCGGATCGCTGGAGGCGCTGATCGCCAAGAAGCGGGCCATCAAGCAGGCCGCGATGCAGGAGCTGCTCACCGGGAGGACGCGGCTGCCGGGGTTCGGGGGGGAGTGGGAGAGGAGGCGGCTGGAAGACCTTGTGGACTGTCTCGATCATCTGCGTGTGCCGTTGAATGAGAGTCAACGGCGAGACATGCCGGGACCGTTTCCCTATTGCGGCGCCAACGGTGTCGTCGATCACATTGCCGATTATCTGATTGACGATGACGTGATCCTCATCGCCGAGGACGGCGGTTACTTTGATGAGTATGAGGATCGGGCCATCGCCTATCGTATGAAGGGGAAGATCTGGGTAAACAACCATGCCCATGTACTCAAGGCAAAGCGCGGATTCAGCCAGGGGTTTCTTCTTTGTGCGTTGGCGCACAAGAATATCCTTCGATTTCTGGCCAGTGGAACCCGTGCCAAGCTCAATCGCGGCGAGATGGACAAGATTGTCGTACTTCTCCCTCGACATGAGGAAGAACAACAGGCCATCGCCACCGTCCTCTCCGACATGGACGCTGAGATCGCCGCGCTGGAGCACCGCCTCGACAAGACCCGCGCGATCAAGCAAGGTGTGATGCAGCAACTCCTCACCGGTTCCATTCGCTTGCCCATTCCCGATTACGAAGCGGAAGATGACGACGCCCATGCCGCCTGAGTCACCAAGCGTCGAACGGAAGTCGGCCTGGCGCAAGGATCACCTGCACTGCGTCTGCGGACTCGCGAACGGCCGCGCCGGCGTTCTCGAGATCGGGCGGAACGACCGCGGCAGGGCCCGCCAATGAGCGCCGTCGGCGAACTCGAAGCCCGTACCCAGCGCCGGGTCATCGACTTCTTCCGGGAGCAGCTCGGCTACAGGTATCTGGGCAACTGGCACGAGCGACCGCACAATCGGAACATCGAGGAGGACCTCCTCCGGCAGTTCCTCACCCGCCAGGAACACGAGCCGGCCATCATCGCCAAAGCGCTGGAGAAACTCGGCAAGGCCGCTGCTCTCGGCGGAAGCAAGACCCTCTACGACGCCAACCGCGAGGTGTACGGCCTCCTGCGCTACGGAGCGAACCTCAGCCCGGGGCTCGGCGAGCACACGGTCACCGTCAACCTGATCGATTGGGAGAACCCGGGCTCGAACGACTTCGCCATCGCCGAAGAGGTCACGGTCGAGGGGCACCACACCAAGCGGCCCGACATCGTGCTCTACGTCAACGGGATCGCCATCGGCGTCCTTGAACTCAAGCGCTCGACCGTCTCCGTGGCCCAGGGCATCCGCCAGAACCTGGACAACCAGAAGAAGGACTTCATCCAGCCGTTCTTCACCACGGTGCAGCTCGTCATGGCGGGCAACGAGACCGAAGGATTGCGTTACGGCGTGATCGAGACAGCGGAGAAGTACTGGCTCCGCTGGAAGGAGGCCGACGCCCCAGACACCGACGCTCCGCTCCAAGCCGAGCTCGGATACCTCTGCACACCCGCCCGCTTGCTCGAACTCCTGCACGACTTCGTGGTCTTCGACGCGGGCGTCAAGAAGATCTGCCGGCACAACCAGTACTTCGGCGTGAAGTCGGCACGGGCTTTTGTCCAGCGGCGCGAGGGCGGGATCATCTGGCACACCCAGGGCAGCGGCAAGAGCCTCACGATGGTGTGGCTGGCGAAGTGGATCCGTGAGCTCAAGGGCGTGGACGGCCGCGTGCTGATCGTCACCGACCGCACGGAACTCGACGAACAGATCGAGAAGGTCTTCAAGGGCGTGGACGAGGACATCTACAGGACGAAAAGTGGGGCCGACCTCGCGGAAGTCCTTCGCGACCCGGCCAAGTCGCTGATCTGTTCGCTCGTCCACAAGTTCGGTAGCTCCGAGGACGGCAGCGTCGACCGGTACGTGAGAGACCTGCAGTCCAACATGTCAGGTGGTTTCCAGCCCGCCGGCGAGATCTTCGTCTTCGTGGACGAGTGTCACCGCACCCAATCGGGCAAGCTCCACCGGGCCATGAAGGCCATCCTCCCCGGCGCTACGCTCATCGGCTTCACGGGAACCCCGCTCCTCAGGGCCGACAAGCAGCGGAGCATCGAGACCTTCGGCCCGTACATCCACACCTACAAGTACGACGAGGCGGTTGGCGACAAGGTGGTGCTCGACCTCCGCTACGAAGCGCGGGACATTGACCAGGACATCACGTCGGAGGCGAAGATCGACCAGTGGTTCGACGGCAAGACCAAGGGCCTCAGCGACCTGGCCCGAGCGCAGCTCAGGCAGAAATGGGGCACCATGCGCAAGGTCACGAGCTCGCTCGACCGGATCCGGAAGATCGTGGCCGACATGCTGATGGACATGGAGATGAAGGACCGCCTGCAGAGCGGCCGCGGCAACGCCATGCTCGTGTCCGGCAGCGTTTACGCCGCCTGCCGGTTCTTCGAGGCGTTCAGTGGGACCGGCCTGAAGGGCAGGTGCGCCATCGTCACTTCCTACGTTCCGGCGTCAAGCGACATCAAGGGAGAAGAGACGGGCGAGGGCCTGACCGAAAAGCTGCTCAAGTACGACGTCTACCGGAAGATGCTCGCGGACCACTTCGGCGAGCCCGAGGACAGGGCCATGCACAAGGCCGAGCAGTTCGAGCAGGAGGTCAAGCGCCGGTTCGTGAACGAGCCCGGCCAGATGAAGCTGCTCATCGTCGTCGACAAGCTGCTGACCGGCTTCGACGCACCGCCCGCGACCTATCTCTACATCGACAAGAGAATGCAGGATCACGGTCTCTTCCAGGCGATCTGCCGCGTCAACCGGTTGGACCGCGACGACAAGGAGTACGGCTACATCATCGACTACAAGGACCTGTTCCGGTCGCTGGAGGGCGCGATCAAGGACTACACGGGCGAAGCGTTCGAGGGATATGACCGCGAGGACGTGGAGGGGCTGCTGAAGGACCGGCTGGAGCAGGGGCGAGAGCGCCTGGAGGAGACCCGGGAAGCGGTCAAGGCGCTGTGCGAACCCGTCGAGCCACCGTACGACACGGACGCGTATCTGCGCTACTTTTGCCACGGCGGAGAGGGCGGCGCTGCCAACCAGTCCGGCCGGAATGAACGAAAACGTCTTACGCTGTACAGAATGGTGGCGGCATTCCTGCGCGCCTACGCCAACCTGGCCAACGAGATGACCGAGGCCGGTTACACGGAGTCCGAGCGGCTCGTCATCAGGGACGAAGTCAGCCACTACGAGAAGGTCCGCCAGGAGGTCAAGCTGGCCAGCGGCGACTATGTGGATCTGAAGGTGTTCGAGCCCGCCATGCGGCACCTGCTCGATACCTACATCCGGGCCGAGGACAGCGAGGTCGTGTCCGCGTTCAACGACATGACGCTCGTGGACCTGCTCGTGCGGGACGGGGTGGGAGCCATCGGCGAGCTTCCCGAGGGGATTCGGAGTAGCCAGGGCGCCGTCGCCGAGACCATCGAAAACAACGTCCGCCGCCTGATCGTCGACGAGATGGCCGTCAATCCGAAGTACTACGAGAAGATGTCGGCGGTGCTCGATGCGTTGATCAAGCAGCGCAAGGAAGAGGCGATCGAGTACGAGGCCTATCTCAGGAAGGTGATCGAGCTCGCTGAGAAGGTGAAGAGCGGTGAGGGTGGCGCGTCGTATCCCGAGAGCATCAAGACAAAGGCGCTCCGCGCCATCTACGACAACCTGTGGGAGGAGGTGCCGGCGACGACGTTGGCTGAGTCTGGCCCGGACGGAAGTTCTGAGGGCGACGCCGACCCGCGTGAGGCCGTGGCATTGGATGTCGACAATGCGGTCCGGGAGGCTCGAATGGACGGTTGGCGCGACAGCCCCATCAAGGAGAAGCGAATCCGGAGGGCAATCCGGGACGCACTCGGCCCCTTCCGCGAGCAGGTCAACACGCTGTTCCAGGTCGTGAGGAATCAGAGTGAGTACTAGCGGTACCTGCATTGAGATCCGCGGCGTCGAGGTGGAGGTCGTCCGCAAGGACATCAAGCACCTGCACCTCGGCGTCTATCCCCCGGAGGGAAGGGTCCGGGTCGCCGCTCCTCTACACCTCGACGACGACGCGGTACGGTTGGCGGTGATCTCCCGGTTGGCCTGGATTCGCCGGAAGCGGGCGGAGTTCGAGCGGCAGGATCGCCAGTCCCGGCGCGAGTATGTGACCGGCGAGAGCCACTACTTCGAAGGGTGCCGCTACCGTCTGGACGTGGTCGTCTCGGGCGGCCGGAACGGGATTCGACTACGCGACAAGGCCTGGTTGGAAATGCGCGTAGGCCCCGGCACGGGCCGTGACGCCCGCGAAGCGATGCTCTACAGGTGGTACCGGCTCCAACTGCGAAGGCGCAGCCCGTCGCTGGTCGCCGAGTGGGAGACCAGGCTCGGCGTCCGTGTGGCGGAGTGGCGTCTCCGGCGCATGAAGACGCGGTGGGGCACGTGCAACTGTGAAGCCCGTCGCATTTGGCTCAATACCGAACTGGCCAAAAAGCCCATTCGTTGTCTGGAATACGTTGTCGTCCACGAGATGGTCCATCTGGTCGAACGGTCCCACAACGAGCGTTTCCGGGCCATTCTGGACCGCGTACTGCCCGGCTGGCGTCAACGTCTCGACGAATTGAACAGCGGACACTTGGCCGACGAGGGTTGGGAGGAGTGTCCGGCCTCCGGCGGGCGTCTCGTCGAGGTCTCCGCCGATCCGATGGAACCAAGTTCGGCATCTTTGAACTTGACCGAGGTCGCCACGGCGGAGTCAGCCGCGGCGGACGCTGAGTGAGCAGCGGCGGCGAGACCGTCGGCGTCAACGGGATCGCGCACATCCAGTTGACGGTCCGTGACCCGGAGCGTTGCCTGCCGTTCTGGGAGCGGCTATGCAACTTCCTCGACATGCGCACGCTGATCCGCGGCGAGGACGTGCTGTACTGCATCGGCAGTCGCACCGGCATCCTGGTGCGGGCCGCGCCGGCGGACAAACGGGGCCGCGGGTTCGATCAGGACCGGCCTGGGCTCCACCACTTCTGCTTCCGGGCCAGGAGCCGCGCCGATGTCGACGCGATCTATCGCTTCATCGTGTCCGAACTCGACGCCACGATCGTCCACGGCCCTAAGGAAGGCAGTCGCTTCGCACCAGGCTACTACTCGATCCTGGTTGAGGATCCGGACGGCATCCGGGTCGAAGTGAACCACGTTCCGGGCAAGGGGCACTTCGGAGACGGCGGGCGTCTGGGACCCGGTGGGACCGGTCCCGCCAGTACCTACGGCGATCACGGGCTGGGCGACGCCTGACGGGCGAGACGCCCGCATCTGGTCCCCTGGGAACGCGGGCGTCTCGCCCGCATCTGGTCTGTGGCTGACTTCCTGGCCGCTTGGCTCTTCAGCCGTCGAGATCGACCACGTAGATCGTGTTCGCGGCGTCGCCGGCGACCCAGGCGCTCTCGCCGTCCGTCGCGATGCCGTTGAACAGCATCGTGTTGGGGAAGGCGCCGCTCGGCGGCACGTGCAATTCGAGCCCCTCGACGACGACCTGCGCCGCGCCGCTTGCCGGATCGATTGCAGTAACTCGCCCCGCGCCGGCTTCGACGACGTAGATCGAGCCGTTGGCCGCCGCCAGCCCCTCCGGCTGCACGAGCCCGCTCGCCACTTCCTCGGCGCCGCCGTCGCCGATGCGTAGCAGGGTGCCGGCGAGGTTGTCGGTGACGTAGAGGCTGCCGTCCAACTCCGTCAGACCGGCCGGCCCCTCAAGACCGTCTGCGAGAACCCGCTGTTCGTCCGGGCTTTCGGGCGAGAACGCGATCACGTTGCCGGTGCCCCACTGGCTGGCGACGATGTCGCCTTGGAACTGCAACGCGTCGACGGGCGCGGACAGACCGGGGAAGGTCTGGATTAGCGCGCCGCCGGCCGCGTCCCAGAGCCGCACCGCGTTGTCGAACCAGCTCGAGAGCACGAGGCGGCCGTCGTCCATGGCATGGACCGACATCGACGTGCCGATGGCTGAGAAACCGATCACGTCGCGCACCACGTCAAGCTCCTCACCGGTCTGCGGGTCAAGCTGCCGCAATGCGAAGAAATCGGCGACAACCAGGCGGGTCGCGTCGCCGCTCCCGATCAGCGCCAAGCCGCCGGGCATGTTCAGCCCGCCCTCGAGCACGACCCGGTTTTCCTCCGGCGACAGCGCCTCGACGATGAAGCCGTCGGCGAAGCTGGAGATGAACAGCCGGTCCGAGGCGTCGAAAGCGAAGTTGTCGAGCCCGGGCTGGACACGCGCGACGACGTCCTTGCTGCCGTCCTCACCGACGCGGACCACCTCGCCGCGGAGCGCGTCGAGCACGTGGAGCACGCCGGCGCCGTTGAACTTGACCGCCGCCGGCACGCCGAAGCCGCTGGCCACGGTTTCCATCTCGCCGCTGTCGACGTCGACGCGCACGACCTCGCCGCGGAACCAGCGCGGGCCGTAGAGCTTGCCGTCGGCGGCGCCCCAGTCCATGCCGTTCAGGCCGCAGCCGGGGCCGAGGTCGTCGCGGATGAGTCGTGGCGCCGCTTCGCCCGCCGGGTCGAGCTCGAACAGACGGGTGTCCATGAAGCACTGGGAGACGAATAGCCTGCCGTCGTCCGAGAAGGTGATCGGGTTGACGCCGGCCCCCGGGGCGGCGATCACCCGGGTTTCGCCGTCGGGGGTGCGCATGGCGACCTCGCCGTTGCTGATGTCCGTCCAATACAGCGAGCCGTCGGGGCCGAAGGCAAGGTCGTCGGGCGACTTGGGGCCGTCGCCGAGGCCCCAGTTATCGAGGATCTCGCCGCTTTCCGGATCGAGACGCGCCACGGCCGGGGTCACGACGGAGGCCAGGTACAGATCGCCGTCGGGGCCGAAGAGGATGCCGTTGATGCCGCGGAAACTGGCGCTCTCACCGATGGTTCGGACTCCTCCCATGTCCGCTTCCGGAACGTCTGCGTCCGGAGAGCTGCAGGCCGCGGTCAGAACGGTGAGGCAGAGGGTGGCGCAGCACAGCGCGGCGCGTCGTTCCTTCGTAGCGAAGGCCACTCGTGGTACTCCGCCGGCAGCCGGCGGGTGATTCATCGCTTCGAACATCGTCGCTCCTCAGTCAAGTAGTCGCGCAAGGACCACGTACCGGATCACGAACCCCGCCATGACCAGTTCGAACAGGAAGATGGCCCAGACGGCGGTACGTATTCCCATGCCCGGGCGAATGCGCGGGTCCATCCGGTGTTTCTGGAACCAGAGCACGGCGCCGCTCTGGATCGGCAGCAGCATCCCGATGACCAGCGAACTGATCGTGACCAGCAGCACCGGGTTCGGTATCGCCACGTAGACGGCGAACGCGAAGACCGGGATCCCCGTGCAGTAGGCGCGGATCCAGGACGTGCGGGCGGTCAGGTTCCGCCGCCGCAGGTAGCCCAGCTCCATGATGTAGTCGGGGATGTAGCGGGCGCCGCCGGCGATGGCCGAGAGCATGGTCGAGAACAGGATGCAGAAGGCGCCGACACCGAACAGCCACAGGGACCAGGGTCCCAGGGTCTGGGTGAACATCTCGGACAGCACAGAGATCGTCTCGAGGCCCTCCGGCTCCATGCCCCTAGCGCGCAGAACGCCGGCGCCGAGGATGTAGAAGGGCAGCGTGGCGCAGGTCAGAATCACGAGGGTGACCCAGACATCGGTCTGCATGACCTTGATCCACCCTTTGGCGCGCGCCTCCCATCCCGGAGCGTCGGGGCGTCCGACGAAGTTCGGATAGCCCTTCTCGACACACCAGTACTGGTAGGCCGAAGTCTCCGAAGAGTTCACTCCGGTGTAGCCGTAGACGGCGAGAGCGGCGATGAAGTACTCGGCCGGGAAATCGAAGGTGAAGCCCGAGGCGAGGTCCGCGCGCGTGACGGCGAACTCGGTGAACTGCATCAGGATGGCGCACACCAGAGTGGCGCCGGTGAAGGTCATCACCAGCACCAGCATCACGCCTTCCAGCAGCTTGTACGAGCCGGTCACCAGCAGGGCTACCGTGCCGACGGCGAGCACACCGGCGGCCCAGGTGGACGGTATCTGCGGCGCCAGCAGAGTGAGCGCCTGGCCGGCGCCGCCGATGATCCCTCCGAGACCCAGAAGTCCCGGCGCCAGGGCGATCAGGGCGATCGCCACCGGGAAGCTGATATGGCCGCGTCCGATCGGGATGCGGCCGGGAAGCCGGTTCATCGCCCGCACGTACGTGTCGCCGGAAACCAGGGTGTAGCGGGCGAGTTCCGCCTGGATCAGCGACTTGATCCAGCAGGAAAGGAGGACCCACCACAACAGGACGAAGCCGGCGGAGGCGCCCAGGCCTGAGGTGAGGATGATCTCGCCCGAGCCGACGATCGAGCCGGAAATGACGACGCTGGGACCGAGGTAGCGCAGTCGGCTGCGCCAGTTGGTCGGCGGCGGAACGGCACCGCCCTCGCGGACGGTGTATGGGTCGCTCCGCGGAATGGGGGAGTCGCTCATCGAGATGTCGGAGGGAACCGGGACTCTACACCGGCGCGGCTGGCGGCCGGCGGCCGGCTGACTGGTACTCTCAGCGTCCGAGCCGGCACTGGCGCCGGCATTCTGCAGGAACGGAGCGCAGGCCCGGAGACGAGAATGATGAGGGATGGACATCGCTTTCGTGGGACCGTAGGACTCGGCTTTGCCGTACTGGCCTTGACGCTCGCGGCCGCGGCCTTCGCGCACCTCAAGGCGCTCAACACCAGTCCGGAGGATGGTGCAACCCTGAGCGGTCCTGTACGCACGCTCCGGGTCTTCTTCAACCAGGAACCGGACGTGCCGCTGAGCAAGCTCGAACTCGAAGGGCCGCAGGGCCCGCTGAGAGTCGAGGGTCTGCACACGATGGGCGAGAAGGACCTGATGGCCAGGGTTTCGGGTCGCATGCCCGACGGCGCCTACACCGCCCGCTGGCAGACGACCGGCGACGACGGGCACGTCCTCAAGGGCGAGTGGACGTTCACGATTGCCAGGGAGGTTCGAGCTGTCGAGCCTGCCCTTGCGCCGCGTGAGTTCGCACGCATTGACCGCGGCGGTCGCTGACCTGCTGACCCGGTACCGGCAGTGAGCTGGGAGATGGCCGGCCGCTGGTCGGTCTACCTGCCCCTGCTGCTGGTTTACGGTGTTCTGGGCATGCGGGTGCTGGTAGCTGCCCGCGGGTCCTCGTTCTCGGTTCGCGACCCGCAGTTGGCGCTCTGGCGTCTCGGATGGATGTCGGCGCTGCTGCTTGTTGCCGCGTTGCTGCTGCGGGCCGTGTTTCAGTCAATCGAGGTCTGGGGGACCGGCGGCGGACTGTCTCTCGAGAACCTTCGGGCGGTGGCGCTTGAGAGCCGATGGGGCAATCGCTGGCAGTGGCAGGCGGGCGCCGCCGCGCTGGCGGCGTTCGGATCCCTCGTGCTGCTCCGGCTCCCGGCCCTCGGCGGCGCCCTCGCCTGGATCGGCGCGTTCGGTGTGGGTGCGGCGCTGCCGATGACCGGTCACGCCTACGGCGATTCCCTGGCTTGGACTGCGCAGAGTGTTCATATCGTGGGCGCCGGGTTCTGGATCGGCACCTTGATCGTGCTGCTCGCTGTCCCTCTGGGTTTGTCGGGAATCTCGAAGCCTGAGGCGGCTTCGATTCGACGTTTCTGGCTACAGGCTTTCGCGCCTCTGGCGGTGACTGGCGCGACGCTGCTTGTTGCCAGCGGCGGGCTGCTGGCCTATCGCTACCTGCCGGCCTGGGACGCACTGTGGACCGATCGGTACGGTCAGATCCTCCTGATCAAGGTGGCGCTGAGCGTGCTGGTCCTTTCTTTCGGGGTCAGGAACTACGTACAGATGCACTTCCGACCCGACCAGTACACGGATCCGCTGCCGAAGACCGTCTTCCTCGAGGTCGGCTTTGCCCTGCTGGTGCTGGCTGCCACGGGCGTGCTGACGAGCACGGCGCAGCCCGACATGCACTGAGCGGGCGCCTTCCGGCTAGAAGTTGATCCGGCTCGTTATCCCGAACGTCCGCGGCTGGTTCGTCAGGTAGCCGACCCGGGCCCGCGTACCGCGCTCCTGGTCGAGGGCCAGAAAGGCCCGTTCGTCCGTTGCGTTGTTGACGAAGAGTGCGATGTCCCAGCGCTCACCCAAAAAGCCCAGCCGCAGGTTCAGGAGGTCGTAGGCCGGCATCTCCGGATCGAACCGAAACACACTCTGGGTCAGCGGACCGCCGATCGGGTTGGTGGCGGAGAGAGCCAGAAGATCCACGGTGCCGAAGCCGGGGGCATGGTCGCCGATCTGGGTGAAGCGGGAACCGACGTGCTGGAAGGCAGAGGAAAGGTAGCCGGCCCAGTTGCCGGCCTCCCAGCGGTAGGTCGCGGCGACCGCGGCCTGGAACTTCGGCACCGTCGGCAGGCGGTTGCCCTTCTCGATGCCGGAGACCACGGTCGTGGTGCCGTCGGCGGCGGTCGAGGTCAGGGTCGAGCCGATCTCGGAGTCCGCGTAGCTGGCCGAGATCGCGTAGTCGAACGCGCCGTTGGGCTGCCCGGTGATCTCGAGTTCCAATCCCGTGCTGCGCGCGCTCGGCACGTTGAAGATCAGCCGGGACGAACAGGACCCGGCGGTGACGGTCGTCTGCAGGTCCGAGATGTCCATGGTGAACGCGGCGATGTTGAAGGTGCCGCGGCCGCCCAGGATCGTCGACTTCGAGCCGACCTCGTAGTTCCAGAGCTCCTCGTCGTTCCAACTGTCGCGGCCGCTGAAGGTTTCGAGATCCTCGGGCGTGCACACCGGTTTGTTGAGCGGATCGTTGATGCCGCCGAGCCGGAAGCCCTTGGCGACCTGCGCGTTGAGCCGCGTGTTCTCGCTGACCTCGAAACTGGCGATGAAGCGCGGCGCGATGCCGTCCGCGCTGGTCTCCCCTTCGGTCGGTCCCGGATCGGCGAACAGGCCGTCGAAGACCTGGCTGCGGCTCTCCTCGTAGTCGTACCAGCGGGCGCCCGCCGTCAGATCGACCCGTTCGCTGGCGGTCCAGGTGATCTCGAAGAACGCCGCCGTTTGGTCGAACTCGTAGTTCAGGTCGGAGTAGAAGAGCTCGTCGGTGGCCGCGCCGAAGGCGCCCGCGGTGGGAATCTCGCTCATGGCTTCGAAGCCGGTGACCGGCAGGCTCTGGCCGTAGTTCCGTTCGCTGCTGCTGTAGAACAGGCCGAGAACCCAGTGGGTGTACTCGTCCCCACTGGACAGCCGCAACTCCTGGGTCAGGCCGGTGGCGGTCGTCGCGTCGATCAGGGGAGCGTCCAGGGTGTAGATCTGCTCGGGAAGGCCGATCGTTGCGCCGGCGACGCTTGCGTAGAGGGCGGTCGAGTCGCGCACGACGAGCACGTCGCGGTCCGTCGTCGTCGTGATCGAGGTGAAGGAGTATCCGTCGTCGAGGTCGATCTCGATCTTCAGGTCGGCGAGCAGGAACTCGTCGGTGTAGGGCTCCTCGAACTGGGTGAAGAGCTCGCGCTCGCCGAGGTTCACCGCGGGGCGCGTCGTCGTGTAGGGGTTGGCCAGGATGTTGAAATCGTCGATCCGGTTCCAGCCGTCCATGTTGACTTCCTGGTAGATCACGCGGGGAGTCACGGTGACGTTGTCGTTGGGCTCGAAGCGGAGGGCCCAACGGGCGCCGGTCCGCTCGCCGGAGTTCACGTCCTCGTTGACGCTCAGATCGGGCTGCACCGCGTCCATGAAACCGCCGAAGGCCGTGTGGTAGGCGGTGATCCGCATCGCCGAGGTGTCGCCCACGGGAACGTTGACCGCGACCTTCGCGTTGCCGCCGGTGCCGCCGTCGCCTATCGAGTTGAGCGAGAACTCGCCGAAGCCCTCCGAGACACCGACCTCAGGCTGGTTCGTGATGTAGCGGACGGTTCCGGCCAGCGAACCGGACCCGAACAGGGTGCCCTGCGGTCCCCGCAGGACCTCCACGCGCGACATGTCGAAGAGGTCAATGTCCGGCGTGAACAGCGAAAGGGAGATCACCGACTCGTCGAGGTAGATGCCCACCTGCTCCTTGACCCCGGGCTGGTCGCGGACGATCTGCCCGGCGGCGACGCCGCGCATGGCGACCTGGCTCTGGCCGGGGCCGAGGTTCTGCACGGTGAACCCGGCCACGTTGGCCGAGATCTCCTCCAGGTTGGAGACGCCGCGGTTGCGCAGCACGTCCTCGCTCGGAGCGACGATCGAGAAGGGAACCTCCTGGAGGTTCTCCTCCCGTTTTCGGGCGGTCACGGTGATTTCCTCGGAGAACGTCTGGCCGGGCGCCGCCTCGGCTTCTTCCGGTTCCGCATCTTGCCCAGCCGCCGGACTTCCGAGGCCGGACCACAGGAGGGCCAGCGTGCAGGTCAGGAAGAGTTGCGCGAAGCGGGTCCGAGTCATGGCAGCCTCCAGGTGCTGGGGATTTGGCGAGCTCGTGCAGTTGCTATCTACGTTCAGAGCCCGTTGGGTTCTCGAGCTCGGGCGGTCGTCGCCGGTTGCCCTGTCAGGGCCGCCGGTGCCGCTCGAGCGTACGGCAATCCCCTTGCCTGGTCGTTGTGGGGCTCGGCGTTGCGAACTACTTGGGGCTCCGATTCCGCCCCGACCGGGACACGGATCCGCTACCCGCCACCGTGACCTTAGAAGTCGTCTTCGCCGCTTGTGCTTGCAGCCACCGGCGTGCTCACAGGCACGGCGCAGCCGCATGGCCACTGATGGACGCAGAGTAGACGAATCACTTGATCGGCCTACCGGCCGGCACGCACTGCGTCTTGTTGAGAACTCGAACGGCGAGCCAAGCTAGGCCGCGCGCGATGTCTCGCGTTCCCGTGCCACCACGGCCTCCAGATGAGGCGGCGGTCGCCACAGGCACTCCATGACGTAGGGCAGGTCCATGGGCAGGCCGTCCCAGGCGCCCTTGGGTGCTTCCGGGGACGCGGACGGCTCGCGATGCGAAGCGTGTCGCTCGGCCTGCGAGAGCAGCGCGAATGCGTTGCAGTTGAAACGCCGACTTGGAAGACGGTTTGGACCGACCCGTACGACCACATGGTCCTCGTCAGAGTGTCACTGAGCTTGGTCGCTCTGGAGGCTGTTCACCCTGGTGCTGACAGCGTGCCGCTCGGAGGGGAGACCCACCCTGGTCACAAACGTCGCTGTCCGACCCAGAGGTAGATGGCGCCGGCGTAGAACTCCTGGTACCGGACCTCGTCCAGGTGCCGCCTGACTGACTCCCAGGGCGTTCGCTCGGCGTAGCCAGGGCTTACTCCAAAGGGCCGGAGGAGCCAGGTTCCGAAACGAACCATCCACTCCGGCCGCCCTTCCGGTCGCTTCATTTCCAAGATGGCTAGGCGTCCCCCGGGGCGCAGCGCCTCCGCCGCCCGCTGGATGACACCGTCGTAATCGTCGAACATGGTCATGGCGAAGGTGGACAGCACGCCTCCGATGTTGCCCGGAAGCTCGTAGTCGCCCGCGGCGGACTCCACCAGGTCGACATTCGCCCATCCCGCGCTCTCCACGCGATGCCGAGCTTCTCGCAGCATGGCATCGGTAAGGTCGACGCCGACGATGCGCCCCGAGTCGGTGACGGCGCGTTCCAACCACAGAAAGTTCCGCCCCGTGCCACATCCGAGGTCCAACACGGTGTCGCCTGGTGAAACACCTAACGCCTCCACGGCACGGCGACGGTACGTGCTCACCCGCGCACCGGAGAGCCCAAACAGCCCGACGAGGCGGTCGTAGTGACGGGCGCGTCGGCGATAGAGCGCTCGCGTCTGAGACGGAGTCAGCACCACGAGTTCCAGGTCCTTTCTCTGTGTGTGGCGACTGGATCGAGCGAGAATTCTGACCCCCTTGTGGCCCACGCGCTTCCATCGCGCCGCAGGTCCGGGGCCCGTGGACGCTACCAGCCCACGGTCTCTCAACCCTGTCAGTGCCTGCCTGCAGCCACCGGCGTGCTCGCGGGTACGGCGCCGGCGGGCATACGCTCTGATGAAGCCGGGTGTCCCCTATTGGTGACCCGCGAAGGGTCGATTCCGCCGGCGCGCCATCAGCCGACGCCTCCGCGCCCTGCCACATAACGGCCCCGCTGTCACTGTGAACCAGATTCGATCGGGCAGTCGCCGACGGGATCGCCGAAAGGAATCGGAATGACCGAGGGCGTCGCGATGGCGGAAGGTCACGACTAGGTGGCTCGTGCGGCGTTCCCACGTCGAAAGCCTGGCTCCTGGACTATTCCACCTGATAATCCCGGTTGCAGCCGAACGACGCGCAGGGCCCATGGCCCGGAAACGTTTGAAAGCGGTGTGGCTGCTGTAGACTCAATTGGCTCACTGCTGTCCCACAAACGGGGAGAAGGTATGGGTCTGAACCGTGCCTTGTCGTATGATTGGTTTTCACGAAATGCCAATGACGGCAAGGAGATCCAGACCCATGGCGCACAATAGTACCGTACTCGGTCAGTTCCTCAAGCTGGTGTCGAGACATGAGTTCGAGCGGGAGGCCCGACGGCATCACAGGGGACGCAAGCTGCGCTCGATGAGTCGCTGGGGCCAGTTCGTGGCGATGGCGACGGCGCAGCTTTCCGGGCGGCGCAGTCTGCGAGACATCGTGTCGAACCTGGAAGCTCAGACTCACAAGCTGTACCATCTCGGCGTTGGCCGAGTGGCCCGATCTTCGCTGGCGCGGGTGAACAGGGAGCAGCCTCACGAACTGTACGAGGCGCTGTTCGGGCGCCTTCTGAGGCGTTGTCAGGCGTCGGCGCCGGGGCATGGGTTCCGGTTCCGGAACAAGTTGGTGTCGCTGGACGCGACGTACGTGGACCTGTGCCTGGCGGTGTTTCCCTGGGCGCAGTACCGCAAGACCAAGGGTGCGTTGAAGCTGCACGTGGGTCTTGACCACGAGGGCTGTCTGCCGTCGTTCCTGCACGTCACCGACGGCAAGGGATCGGACCTTGAAGTGGCCCGGTCGCTTCGGCTGCCGAAGGGGAGCATCGTCGCGGCGGACCGGCTGTACCTCGACTTCGGGTGGCTGAACGACCTTGATGCACAAGGGGTTTTCCTGGTCGCCCGCCTGAAGCGGGGAGTCCGATACGCGGTTCGGGAGCGACGCTCGTTTGCGCCCAAACGCGGCGTGACGTCGGACCAGACCATCGTGCTGACCAGCGCCAAGGGGCGCAGGCGATGCCCCATTCCCCTGCGTCGGGTCGGTTACCGCGACCCGAAGACAGGTCGGCACTACGCCTTCCTGACCAACAACTTCAGTCTGGCGGCGAAGACCATCGCGGACATCTACAAGGCCCGCTGGCAGATCGAGCTGTTCTTCAAGTGGATCAAACAGAATCTGCGCATCAAGAGTTTCGTCGGCGCCTCGCCCAACGCGGTCATGACGCAGATCTGGATCGCCGTGTGCGTCCATCTGCTGCTCGCCTACCTGAAATTCGCCAACAAGATGTCGTGGACCATGAGCCAGATCCTGCGCCTCCTGCAACTCAACCTGTTCGACCGAAGACCGCTGTTGGACCTGTTCGAACCCGGGGGCGGACCGCCCGACCCGAGAAACACACAAACTCAACTCGCTCTACGTTGAAGTTTGTGGGACAGCAATGCAATTGGCTAGAGAGTGCTAACGGTATCTTCGAGTCGCTAAGAGTCATTACTAACAGAGCAGAGCCGAAGTCAAATGGGTCATAAAATCACCTTCTTGCTGGGCGCCGGATCGTCGCAGGCCGCTGGATTCCCGTCTACGAAGAATCTAACTGAAAAGACTGTTTCCGGCCGCGGAGTTTCACGAAATGGCGACGGCTCCTACTACGTCGGTGAAGACGATGGACCCCCAAACGGTGTACTGCGGCTTGTCACGAGCATGGTGAGACGACTTCATGCAGAGGCGGTTCGCTACTACTCGGGAACCGCCGGAAGACCCACCAACTACGAGGACATATACTACTTGGCCTCTCAGGTGCGGGACGAGCTGTCAGGCGATCTGGAGAACCCGGCCATTCGTGGGTTCGTAAGCGAGCTGAGAGCCGATATGTCCCCATTGGTGGCAGATGCGAGTGCAAGAGTGGAAGATGGGCGATGGGAACAGCACATGCCGGTCGATCTAGAGGGTCTCCTCAAGGAGGTATGCCTCTACATTGCAGGCATAGTCTCGCAGAGCCTAATCTCTCACCGCTCTGCGTCAGAGTCTAAGCCGAGTGTCATCGCATCCGTCTGCAAGTCCGCTGACGTGAGCAGCATATCGACGGTTTGTCACGACACCCACCTAGAAGAGTTCCTCGAATCAGAGGGCGTTGAGTTAGTCGACGGGTTTTCAGATTCCGACCGTAGCGTCCCACATTGGACCGGCGGCTTCTCGTCGGATGTTAAGACGCCTTTCCTGAAGCTTCACGGCTCCGTCAACTGGTTCCGCTATACCGACAGGAGTATCAGGCGTGTTCCGCCCCTTTGTTACCCACAGCGTCTAGCTGACGCGGAGAGCCACTATGCTGAAGACGGTCGTCCGCTGTTGCTGATCGGCACGTTCAACAAGATGGCAGATTACAGCTCGGGTGTCTTCCTCGAACTGCACTATCGATTTCGTGCAACCCTCCGAGAATCTAGCAAGCTCGTTGTTTGTGGATATAGTTTCGGGGACAAGGGCATTAACGAAGAGATTGTCGGGTGGATCGAGGGCGGGAAAGGAAGGCTGCTAGTAGTTATTCACCCAGATCCAAGTAGCCTCGTTGCCAGTGCGCGCGGCGCGATAAGGAATGGCTGGGAGGAATGGAACAGGAGGGGCGTCATTAGGTTAATAGAGAAGCGTTTGGAGTTTGTAACGATGGATGATTGTGTAGGTGCGGTGTTGTCGTAGTGGCGCTGACGCCGGAAGATAACGGTCACCTAGTGTAGTGTCTCCGACATGGGTTGACAGTCTCGGGCAAGTTCGTCAGTATTCCGTTCATGTGGGAACCAGCGGAACGACTTCACATCGAAGAGAGGGATCGAGCGCTTCTCAAGAAATGGGTAGAGGCGCCGACGACGACGCAACGCACGGTCCGGCGTAGCCGGATCGTGCTCGCTGCGGCGGAGGGCACGGCCAATCGGGCGATTGCGGCGAAACTCGGCGTTTCGCGGCCCACGGTGCTGCTGTGGCGTCGTCGGTTCGCGGAGGACGGACCTTCGGGGCTGACCAGGGATCGTCCCCGCGGTTGCGGAAAGCCGCCGCTCTCGGAGTCGGTCGTGCGTAAAGTGATCGAAGCGACGCTGCACGAGAAGCCGCCCGGTCAGACCCACTGGAGCGTGCGTTCGATGGCTCGGGCCCAGGGCATCAGTCCGGCGGCGGTCCAGCGCATCTGGGTGGCGCACGGGCTGAAGCCCCATCTGGTCAAGACGTTCAAGCTGAGCAACGACCCCAGGTTCGTGGAAAAGCTGCGGGACGTTGTGGGCCTGTACCGGAATCCGCCCGAGAACGCGCTTGTGCTGTGCGTGGACGAGAAGAGCCAGATCCAGGCTCTGGACCGGACCCAGCCGGGCTTGCCGCTCAAGCGCGGCCGCGCGGGAACGATGACCCACGACTACAAGCGCAACGGGACGACGACGTTGTTCGCTGCGCTGAACGTGTTGGAGGGCACGGTGATCGCGGAGTGCATGGGCCGGCAGCGCCACCAGGAGTTTCTCCGTTTCCTCAAGCGTCTCGACCGTGAGATCCCGAAGCATCTCGACCTGCACCTGATCCTGGACAACTACCAGACCCACAAACACGCCGCCGTGCGCGCATGGCTGGAGCGAAAGCCTCGCTTCCACTTCCATTTCATTCCCACTTCGTCGCCCTGGCTCAACCTGGTCGAACGCTGGCTGGGCGGTCTGACCACGAAGGCGATCCGGCGCGGTGCATTCCAGAGCGTCAACGACCTCGTAAAGACCATCTACGACTACGTGGAGCACAGCAACGAAAACTCCCGGCCGTTCGTCTGGACGGCCACCGCCGACAGCATCATCGCAAAGGTTACACGTGGTAAAGCCATGTTGGAGACAGTACACTAGGAGGAGAGAGCAGCCAGGGGCGCTACTGTGCCGAGAGGTCTTGCCGAAAGTATGAGGTCGGCGGTCTGATCAGGCAGCGTCCTTGATCGGATTTCCGTTGTTGAATCGTACTCCTTCTCTGACCGGAGCGACGGCGGGTGGCGCGTTGACCCGTGGCCATCCTTGTTGCGCCATGTCGGGCAGCTTGAACGCCTTCAGGAAGGCCTTGGTTTGTGGAGCCGGCGCCCTTGGTGATGCGCTTGCGCAGCCGGACCGTGCGAACGTCGAGTCGATCGCCTTTAGGGGTGGCCTGGCGCCGTAGTCCACCGTCGATTCGCTGGAGCAGTCAGACGGTCATCTTCGGGGTTGCCCAGAGCAGGCGAGGGGGCACCGCGTAGAGACCGTCGCCGAAACTCATAGAAGTGTCACCGTCGTTCAGCACGACGCCGCTGGCAAACCGACTACCGGTCGCTGCCCTCAGCTTGCGCAGGCCGCGGAAGTCCGCCTTGTTCACCCTGGGTCCTGCCTCGACTTCCTCTCCTGCGACTTGCAGTGCTCCCCGCTCAATGACGATATCCAGCTCCACCTTTTCCTTGTCGCGGTAGTGGAAGAGCTCCAGGGGGCATCGTCCCTGCTCGCCTGTCGCCTCAGTTCCTGAAACACGAACGTCTTAAGGAGTTGGCGCAACAACGGCCGGCTGCCGGCCAGCGCTGCGGCGTCGACGCCCAGGAGCGCGCAGGCAAGGGCGTCTAATTGCAAGGTCAGGTGTCGTCCAATTGAAATGTTGGCGCCGTCCGATTGAAAGGACGCCGATCGGCCAACTGCAGTTCGTGCTGTCTACGCGCGCCCCTGCGGGAACGCCTCCGCCAGACTCATCGGGCTACAGCAGCGAGGACAGAATCGGGTCCTTCAGCGACAACGGAGAGTGCGAGCGTCCGGTGCCCGCGCCCACGGTTCCGCTGACCAGAACCCTATTGACCCTCTCCGCCAGACGACCGCAGGTGCGGTTCTAGCAGGTTGCCCCACTGGTCGGCGTATGGGTGTACGCGGTCGACCTCGACCTCGCCGCGGTAGACGGGCCTGCCCGAGTTGGCCCACTCGAAGATCGAGCCTTCGAGGTTCCAGACCCGGCCGCCGATCTCCGGGTCATTCAACTGGATCAGGTCGGCGACGGCGGCCGACGAACGGTAGCCCACGGAGCAGTAGAGGATGATCGGGCGGTCGGGCTCTGAAGCCGCTACGAGTTCGGCGATGTCGGCGCCCTGGGCATGGATTGCGCCGGGGAGATGGCTGACGTCGTACTCGAACGGCTCGCGGACGTCGATCACGAGGGGCGGGGGCTCGTCGTCGAGCCTTCGGTCGAGTTCCTCGACGCTCATCTGGGGCACGCCGGGGAAACTGGCGCGGACCAGGGCCCTGAGTTGGGACATGCTTGGCCCGCCGCAGGCTGCCGCGAGCATCGCGGCGACCAGCGATGCAGCGAGCCGGGCTCGGTTCCTGGATGCGCGCGCTGTCGTCACTCGCCGCCGCCGGCGCCGGTGGCTTCGCTGGCCGTGGCTGTTCCCGCCGGCGTTGCCAGCATCTTGATCTCGAACGGCCGTTCCCGGTCGGCGCCGATGGCGATCGTTCCTTCAAGCCGCCCCTCGGCGTCGAGCTGGCCTTCGATCACGGTGGTGATCGCCGATGCCTCCGGGGTCGGGAACTGAGTGTTCACGCGGAGGCGATTGCCGGACCAGGCGAAATCGTCCAGGGTGATCGTGAACATCTGCAGGCCGCTGACGAAGTAGAGGATGCCTTCGCCTTCGTGCGGTGCGTGGAAAGCGATCGGCATAAAGCTATCGACCAGGAAGGATGTGCCCCTGGGGTGCGGCGCAATCAGATCAGCCAGCTTGTCGAGGTTCTTCTTCGGCCGATGATAGCCGCCCTCCTTGCGGACGATCTCCATGAAGCCGACGAACATCTCGTTGAACACGTTGCCCCGGTAGATGATCTCTCGGGTCGGATCGGGGTTGGCGGGGTTCTCCTTCGAGTTGTCCCACACGGCGGTGACCTCGACCCGGCTGCCGGCCGGCAGATCGATCGGCTCAGTCGGGTAGTAGAGCCACTGCCAGTTGTAGTTGTACTTCGGCACGTCGAGCAGGGTCTCGGTGGAGCCGTCGGGATAAACGAGGCGGTAGGTCATCGCCTTGCCGCGAACGTGCATGTGGGGGCTGAAGGCGAGGATCTGCATGTCCTCGTCCGGTACGAAGAAGCCCTCCTCCGCGTGGTGGTCGGCGCCGGGCGGAATCCGGATGCCGGTGTTGGCTACCGAGACAGTCGCCACTTCGCGCTCGAGCTCGCCTTCTCCGAAGTAGATGCCGATTCGGGTCTGGTCCGATGTCGCCTCGCCGAACGGGTGGTAGTGGGAGTCGACCGTGATCGTCGTGTTCGGGCCGAGGACGCGGCCGGTGCCCTCGGGAAAGACGAAGGGCGGCATGCCCGCGGTCCAGATGCCGAACACGCCGCTGCCGCCCGCGCCGTGGCTCACCCGGTCGCCGGAGCCGATCTGGCCGCCGCTCTGCCGCCTCGGCGTGGTGTAGGTGGTCTGAACGTGGTGCGTGGCGCGCCGGTCGCCGGGCATGAACTCGATCGCCCGCACCCAGCGCTGCTCGGGAAGATCAAGCACGATCCGCTGCTTGGGGAAGATGTCCTCGCCTTCGGCCGGCACCTCGACCCGGTCGAGGGTGAGCACGTAGTCCGGTTCACCCAGCGTCCAGCCCTCGGAGAAGGTGGGGGTCGGCGGCAGGTCCGTGGGATCGCCTTCGGGCGCGCCGCCAGCAGCCCAGGCGGTGATCGTCGCGATCTGCTTGGCGGAGAGGGAGAGGTCGTTGCGGAACACGGCGCGCTCCGATTCGCCGCTCCAGGGCGGCATGTCGCGGTTCTCGACCGCGCGCGCCATGCCGCGCGCCCAGGGCCGCGCATGGCGGTAGCTGAGCAGGGACATCGGCGCGGCTTGGTTCGGGCGGTGGCACTGGACGCATTTCTCGAACAGGATGGGCGCCACGTCGCGGCTGAAGGTGGGGGTCTCGGCTGCGCTGACA